>NZ_CAMZNA010000009.1:0-144858 GCF_947311885.1 Vibrio sp. St2
TTGGTAGACACAAGGGATTTAAAATCCCTCGGCGTTCGCGCTGTGCCGGTTCAAGTCCGGCCCGGGGCACCATCTAAAAAATGAGGCGCGTTGGCAGAGTGGCTATGCAGCGGATTGCAAATCCGTGGACCTCGGTTCGACTCCGGGACGCGCCTCCATTCTCTACGAGAATACAGTAACCAGCTTTGGCTGGTTTTTTTGTATCTGCGTATCGAAAAAATCATTTTAGATAGTGGTTTATTATTGTTTGATTGTACTCTCCTCAGTTTGAACAACCTCTTCCGTTCGGTATTCCATTACCAGAAAACTCAACTCTTAAACGCTCGACCGAGTTCAGATACTGATTATTATCTGCATTGTTATGATCAAAATTGTTAAGTGCGACGTTCCAGTTAGTGAACGGTGTTGGTTCGAAGTAGGCGTATGCGAATTTATCTGATAATGCCCCATCGGTTATGATGCTGACCTGATTGCTTAAAGCGTCGTCAAGACGGTAGTAGAAGGCACGTGTCAGCGGGTTCGCGCTGAACTTAAAGTCTTCACGTTCAAATCGGTCGTAATAGATACCACCATTTGAGATGCTCAGGTTGAACTGCTTGCCATAAGGAAGATTTTCACCCTCGAAGAAGACACGGATCTTATCGAGTCTAACTCGGTCAAACGCACAGAACTGAGATTGTTCTAGTGGCACATTGAAATTAAATTCTCCCGTTTTCACCAAAGCTGCGATTTGTTCAGGGTCATCAACGATGAAGTTGTCGATGTTGAAATCCTGTGGTGCTGGCTGGAATCGATTCAGAGCATTGACGTACTCGTTTTCAATGGCCGCTAAGTCAAACTGATAGTCAAGATAGGTTTTGTTCAGGCTTGGTTTAATGTCGCTGTCTTTAAGTGCCCAATATTCATAGGCTGCGACGTAGTTTGAAAGTGCTACAAACATAGGTCGTTTGAAGTGGAGCGAAACACGTGCCAATTCCTGCTCAACTTTCTCTAGTGCATTGCTGTCATCAGAGGCATTCGCAATTAGCTGATTCAGACGCTCTTTCTGATTAATGGTCACTTTACGCGTTAAAAGGAGATCAACCAGCTTGGCTTGTTCCTGAACAAGGTTGAGTTGTGAAGCGTTAATTGCTTTACCAAGCAAAACCTGTTTTTCCAACTCAAGCAGGTAGACTCGCGCCCCTTTAATGCCAAGAGAATCCGCGTAGCGTAGGTTACTTCTAACCTCTGCTATCATAAGATCCCAGGCCAAGTTACTTTCATTCAAAGAAGGCACCGCGAAATCGAAAGAATCCATCGTCTCTGAGATACGCTGCATCTTAATAGTGGATTTCACTTCTGTTGTCAGAGACGCGATACCCGCGACTGTTTTTGTAATGCTATCTATAATACCTGTCACATTCTTTACGTTAGTCACAAGGTTTTTAGCTTTATCAAGAGCTTCTGGTGTTTTAGCCAATTGTTCAGTGACATCGTTAATGCCTGACAAGTTACCCGTAAACACGCCGCTGACCGCGCTACCAATTTCTGCGATGGCTTTGAATATTGCTAACGCCGCGTTAAGCTGCTGCTGAGTTTTCCATACTTCAACGCCATAGAGGTAATCGCTGCGAGCACTTAAAGCAGTAAGTTCTTGAGTTTTGTACTGGCTTTCCACCTCAGTGACACTATCAAGCAGCTTGGCAATGTTTTGTTCTGACTGCTCAACAACAGCGTTCTGAGATTGTAAAACATCTTCGATATTGCCTAGTGCGAGTTGAGCGTTTTCAATCTTATCTTCAACTCGAGTATTTCGGTCCGCAACGACATCGCGTTTTTGCTCAAAGGCGATCATGGCATCAAGATATGCCTTGTACTTGTCCTGATAGAGTGAACGATCAAGGTAAGGAACGAAGTTGTCAGAACGACTACTCAAATCAGTAAACTGTTTGAACGCAACGGTTTGTAAGTACAGATCAGTCAGTATTGGATCATCAGATACTGTCGTGCCTGCATTACGCATACTGCGCTCTACCCAGTTAAGCAAGGCTAGGCTAGTCTGAGGCTGTTCATCATACAGGCTGATGGCCATATCGAATGAACGGTTCACAATGTCTGAAAATTGCGACTTTGCAAGCTGGAAGTTGGCGGCAAGGTCATCGACAAGCTGTTGTTTGATGTAATGCTCGCCAGAGAGAATAATGGAAGTACCCGTACTTTCGCTGGTTCCTATTGTGTCGGCAGTTACGCCTCCATCTGGGGTGAAAGCGAGTACATTAAATGGTGTTTCCATTTCTTCTGCGATAACGGTAATGGAAGCCGCCGCGCCTTGCTGACCCAGGACGAACGTAGGGACGCCAGAACCAACAATTTTACGAGCAAAGATAACAATGTTCTGGTTATTCATCACCAGATTGAAGTTATCGGTAACTTCAAGAGTATCGGCAAAGATATACACTTTAGTGGGTTTAGTTTGATACAGATTTTGCTGTGTTACCCATTCTTTAAGATTGACGTACAGATCAGAAGTTGAACGAGTGATTGGGTCTGTTTTTGAGTATGGGCTATCAAGCCACTCCGGGTATTGTGTGTTCGCAGGCAGGTTATTGATGTCCAGCCAGTCAGAGGCCATAACCCCATTCGATACTGCTGCGGTAACAGCAAGTGCAAGGATTGTTTTCATTTTTATTTCCTTATGAGGTGCTACCCAAGCAAAATTTTGAGTAGCCTTTCCCGCACCCAGCGCGTAAGCGCGGGTGGGGAAGGTATTTAGGGACTGAATCCCGTTATTGGTTTATGCCGGAATTGGGTTATTCGGCTTTTTGTATGTATGCGTTGTTAGCGAATGTTTTGGCTTTTTCGCTGATACTGTTCCAGTTTTGCTCTGCAACTGCGGTGTTTGCCATCGCTCCCGCTGCGGCCAGAACAGCATTAGATTGTAGAATTTCAGTATTTGACTCAGCAGCTTCAAGTGCAACGATCAGTGAGTCGAAATCGGTATTCATCTTCTGCCAGTGCAGCTTTAGCTTGTTGACATAAGGGATCGCATTCTCGATTTTGCTTGAAATGATGTTGATGCTTTCTGTTGAACGAGAGTACGAGTTGTAGATCTTCTGAGTAGTAGACAGTTGAGCCTCAAGCACCTTTGCTTCGTCCTGAAGTTGATTACGAAGCTTTCTTGCTTTCTCTGCTTTGTCACCGTAGACACCCATGATAGGAACCGCCACCGCCGGGAACCAAGCATAAGTGACAGCTGTCGCAGCAACAGTCACATAGTGATCGTAATCTTTATTAAGTTGGTTGATGCGGTTGTTCAGGTCATTCACTCGCTGCTGAAGTGCACTGCCATCATCTTCCAGATAGCCGCTATGAGTGCTCTTCAACACATCCAGTTGTAACTTCTGCTCTTCAATCTTGGTAGCGAAAGTCAGCAAGTCTTCACTGGCTTTTTCTACCTTCTGTTGATTATTCACTGAGAAGTTCTTCAGCGCGCTCAAGTACGCGATAGAAAGCTGACGTGCTTGCTCTACAGCCTGAACATCTGCTGGCAGTGGCGAAATAGACTTGGTGAGGATGACAGTCAGTTGATCGCTCAGTGGATCGATCATGTACTTTTGAATGTCATTGTAATTGGATAGCGACAATGCCAAATCGACGATGTCAGGATAAAGGTCCTCTTTCCAGTAAAAGGCCTCTGCGTGGACTTTGCCGTATTGCTCCATCAACGCTTTAAAGTTTGAGAACGGGACATCATCAGCGATATCAAACGCGGATTTCATGCTCGCTTCTGTGATCGGTAAAGAGAGAGCCCCTTCGACGTATGTTTGAATCTGGAACCATTCTTTCTGATTTAGAACAAACTCGTCTGTATCCAAGTCAATAAACGCACCGTTTTCACCCATAATGGTGTCGTAACTGATCTGGCCGATTTGTTGCTCAGCAGAGTTTGGAGTCAGTGCCTGATTTGACGTAGAAGCCTGTACACCAGCGGCGATTAAGCTTAAACAAAGTGTTGATAGCAGAAGTGGCTTTTTTATGTGTTTCATTCTAATACCTTATTTTTATTTGTACTCGACCCTGCCATTTAAAGCATCTTATATAGTAAAAAGAGTTGAGTTTTATATTTCTAGCAAGCTGTGTTGTTTTAATATGGTTCTTTGTAAATTTGTTTTTTATTACCTCCGTCAAGCATTTTGGCTAAATCTATAGCAATGATATCGATTAGAATGCGTTATTGATCACATAAAATATAATTTTCTGATCAATGTTTGTTCGCACCATTTTTAGTAATATTTAAATTAGTAAAAGTTAAATAAATGGCAGGCCAGATAAATAAAGGTCTCAATAGTTATTAACTCATAAAAACAAAAGCTTAAGTGATAGATTTGTTATTCTAAATTATTTAATAATTTATTTTCCAAACGCATGTTTTAAATAACTGTATATCTGTAAAATATTTGTGGTTAATTGTGTGGTGATTTATTTAAATAAATCATTGTTGGAACAAATTGCCCAAATAAATCTCCAATAATTAGATAAAAGAGTTAATAGTTAATTTTCGGAAGAGAGGAGAATAATTTAACAATGTTAGCCTGTGTACGTTCGTACTCAAATTCCGAAAGTAGTGCGCATGTTTAGTTGATGAAGATACCGATGAAGCGAACCACTATGGTATTACGATGCACAGAGTTGGTGCGACTGAGAAGTGGTTGAAATGGTAACTTATTGAATTATTTAAAATCCTAGTATGGCACTGGTTTTGCTCGCGTTCAAAGTCGCGAGTTAGAAAAGAGTGTACAACAACGTCACGGCAATGGAGCCTCCTTCACTAAAGCAGTGGAGGAGGCTTTTTTATTTCAAGGAGTGAGTGATGACAACGGAATGTATAAATACAGCCTGTCCTTATTGTGGAGTCGGTTGTGGGGTGAAAGTCGATAAAGGGAAGATTGTAGGTGACGATGCGCATCCTGCGAACAAAGGGGCGCTGTGTGTTAAAGGTTCAGCGCTAGCTGGGAGCCTCAATATGCCGTCTCGTTTGCTTTACCCTAAGTTCAATGGCAAAGAAATCAGTTGGGATGAAGCGACAGATGTGATTGCAGAAGCCATGAACAACTCAATAAAAACGGAAGGTCCTGATTCTGTAGCGATGTATGTATCAGGCCAGCTTCTTACTGAAGATTATTACGTCGCAAACAAGTTGATGAAAGGCTTTGTCGGCAGTGCGAACATTGATACCAACTCACGGCTTTGCATGTCTTCTGCTGTAGTGGCACATAATCGTGCGTTTGGGGAAGATGTGGTACCAGTCAACTATAGCGACCTAGATAAAGCTGAACTCATTGTTATATGCGGCGCGAATACTGCATGGACACACCCAGTGATCTTCAGGCGTATCCAGCAAGCAAGAGAAAAAAATCCAAAGCTGAAACTCGTTGTGATTGATCCTCGAAAAACGGTAACGGCTCAACAAGCGGATCTGCATCTTTCTATCCCCAACGATGCTGATATCGCGCTTTTCGATGGGCTTATAAGGCACTGTATTGACACTGGCTGCTTGGATACTGAATTTATTGAGCGGAACACTTCAGGCTTCGACCAATTAGCGGAAAAGCTCAAAAGTTCCAAATTCACTCTCGCTCAACTGAGCGATACACTTGGCATTGATAAACAATCACTGCTGACATTTTATCGCTGGTTCAGTGAAACGCGAAAAGTGGTTTCGGTATTTTGTCAGGGTGTAAACCAGTCACAAACTGGTTCAGACAAAGGTAATGCGATCATTAATGCGCATTTAGCCACTGGCTCTATTGGTATGGAAGGCGCAGGACCGTTTTCGATTACTGGCCAGCCCAATGCCATGGGTGGGCGTGAAGTCGGCGGGCTGGCCAATCAGCTAGCGATTCATCGCGGCTTCGACCAAGAATCGATTGACGTTATTAAAGCGTTTTGGCGCTCACCTGATATTGCGACAA
Organism: Vibrio sp. St2; assembly: GCF_947311885.1. Taxonomy (NCBI): domain Bacteria; kingdom Pseudomonadati; phylum Pseudomonadota; class Gammaproteobacteria; order Vibrionales; family Vibrionaceae; genus Vibrio; species Vibrio sp. St2. The sequence goes on from NZ_CAMZNA010000009.1 coordinate 5,952, forward strand.
AACCGGGATTGAAAGCGGTAGAGATGTTTGAAGCGGTTGAACGTGGTGATATCAAGGTTATCTGGATCATGGCGACGAATCCCGTGGTATCCATGCCGGATCATGACTACGTCCGTCGAGCATTGGAACGCTGTCCAATGGTCGTTGTTTCTGACATCACGCCTGATTCTGATGTTGCGAAATACGCCAATCTCCTTTTACCGGCCGCTGGCTGGGGAGAAAAGCAGGGCATGGTCACCAATTCAGAAAGACGCATAACTCGGCAACGTCGATTTATTCAACCACCTGGGTGTGCTAAGCCAGACTGGCAAGCGATTTGTGAAGTGGGCAAGAAGCTTTGTGAGCGAATGGAAATAGCAAACGGATTTGGTTTCTCCAATGAGGTGCAAGTATTTAGAGAGTTCTCCGCCATGACAGGATTAAATCAAGACTCATCGCTGATGCTTGATCTCTCTGAACATGCAGATATCTCCGAACAAGAATATGACGACTGGCGGCCGCAACAGTGGGGTAAAGACCAGCCATTTTCAGATGGAAAATTTAGCTTTCCTGATGGCAAGGCAAAATTTGTTGTCAGTGACCAGCTGCCAGAAGCTCAAGATCCGCACTGGTGGCTCAATACAGGTAGGCAGCGAGACCAGTGGCATACAATGACACGAACAGGGCACATTGCTCATCTGGCTGCCAGCGAATTGGAGCCTACAGTTTATATGAGCCAATTATCCGCCGATCTATTAGGTGCTAAAAAGGGTGAGTTGATTAGAGTTGTGAACGGTGCCAACAGCATACTGGCTAAAACCACGATTGAAGACAGCCTGCCGATAAAACAGCTGTATATGTCGATGCATTGGGCTGGAGATTATGCTGGAAATAGTCAAGTTAATGCAGTGGTAAGCCGCTTAGTCGACCCTTATTCTGGGCAGCCAGCTTTTAAGTCCAGTCGTGTTGAAGTATTGCCAGAGAAGATTGCTAGCTACGGTTTGTACATTGGTGCTCAGTTCTCTAAAGAGTCTTTTGATTACTGTGCATTTCAGGCGGAAAAGCAGTCTGGCATTTGGCGATTTGCTAATACAAAACGCGTATCCAAGTCTTATGGTCAGAAATCTAACCAACAGAGGATCATGCTTGATCTGCCAGTAGGCTGGCTGGCTTTTGATTATGAAGAGACCTCAAGTTGCCGAATTGTCACTTCTATCCTTGTTGTTTCCCCCAAGCCTGTTGAAATTGACTACACCAAACTGATTGATTTGATTGGTAAACCACTGTCATTTGCTGAGCTAATTACGGTTGCTTCTAGTGAGAAGTCCAGCCAACTGGTATGTAGCTGTTTTCGAGTTAGCGACAAACAGATTACTTCTGCTTTGGAGAGCGGTCGTTGTCACAATGTTTCCCAATTACAAAATCAGCTCAAATGCGGAACTAATTGCGGCTCGTGTATTCCTCAGGTTGAAGCGTTAGTGAATGAGCATAGTGCTAAGACAGCAGTGATGAAATAAAGGGGCATAAGATGAAATACGATATCAATCTAAGGGAAGGTTCATATTCAGACTTGAATGGTGCAAGCTTCAGCGAACACCGTCGACTGTATAACGATTCTTGTAAGCTACACAAACTTGACCGCTATCGAACAAAAGGAAAAGTCTATCTAGTTGGCGCTGGTCCAAATGACCCTGACTTACTGACCGTCAAAGCGTTAAAACTAATTAAGCAGGCTGATGTGGTGGTTTACGACCGCTTAGTCAATCGAGAGATCTTAGATCTAGCAGAAAAGGCCGAGAAACTGATCTATGTAGGTAAACGCTGTGGTCAGCCTAGTTTAAAACAGGAAGAAATCAGTCAGATTTTGGTGGATTTAGCAGAGTCTGGTTATATGATCGTGAGGCTTAAAGGAGGCGATCCTTTTATTTTTGGTCGTGGTGGTGAAGAAGGGCTACTGCTGGCGCAAAACAACATTGATTATGAAGTAGTACCTGGCATCACCGCCGCAATTGGTTGTGCAGCGGCGTCCTACATTCCATTGACGTACAGAGCGTTGGCCCGAAGCGTGACGTTTGTGACGGGGCAAGTCGTATCAGGCGCGCTACCTGCTTGGGCTCAACTCGTATCGTCTGGGCAAACGTTGGTGTTTTATATGGGATTGGAAAAGGCCAGTGAGATACAAGATGGATTGCTCTGTCACGGTATGAGAGATGACTTTCCTTTAGCGGTAGTAACACACGGGTGTAGCTCTCAGCAGAAAGTCTATGTATCAAGCTTAAGCCGCCTAACAAGTCTGTCAGAAGCGCTGAAAGGTGTGAGTCCGGCATTGATTATCTTAGGGGAAGTCGTCACACTTCGTGAACAACTTAACGCGACCGTAGAGTCGGTGATTTCTCAAGAGGTAACATGAGCATAATTCAGGAATGTATTCGAACAGTGGGTCGAGGTGAACGAGGCCGTAAGCCACTGACGTTTGATCAAGCTTTTCACGTCATGGATGATTACCTTGATGGACGATGCGACGATGATCAGATGGCTATGCTGCTGATGCTGATTCGTGTGCAAAATGAAACTCGTCAAGAAATCGCTGGCTTCGTGAAAGCATTTCAATCTCGAGTACCTAACATTGGCGCTGATATTGACTGGCCATGTTATGCAGGTAAAAGAAAAGCCGCAGGTAAACCATGGCATCTGTTGGCAGCGAAAATACTGGCTGATAGTGGCAGAAAAGTGCTCTTGCACGGATATCATGATAGGCCCGCTGGGCGAGAGCATGCAGAAGATTACCTGAGTGTGCTGGATGTCAAAAAGGTTGAGTCCGCTGAGCACGCCATGAATGTGCTCCAAGAATGCAACATTGCATACTTACCACTCAAGTATTTCGCGCCTCAAGCCGAAACCATGATTGGTTGGAAAAATCGCTATGGTTTACGTACCCCAATTAACACCGTTGTGAGAGCGCTAAACCCAGGTGGTGCCAAGATTGGCATTCGTGGCAGCTTTCACCCCGGATTTCAGCAGTTGCATGCCGAAGTAGAGAGTGAAATCGGGCTGACTCGCCATGCGGTTGTGTCCTTCAAAGGCCAATCTGGGGAGTCCGAATATAACCCTAAGGTCAGTCAAACGGTTTGGATGAGTACGCCTTCCGGCGTGGAATCGCACTATTGGACGGAACAAATGCTCACAGACATTCCATTGCCTGATGAGTGCCCGCTAGGTACGCCAGAGGTAGAGCTGAATATGATGGCGAACACAGTTGTTACCACAATGGCTAGCATTCTGTTTGCTGAAACGGGCGATAAAGACAAATCCTTTGAGCAAGCTTATCAGCTATGGTCAAAACATTGTGAGTCTCGCTCATAAGCATTTTTGAGCCCCTTCCTAAGTTGACTTAATCACTCTGGCACATTCCTTGTTATGTCTCTTACAAGCAAAGAGATAAAACAAGGAATGTTATGCAAAAGAAAATCTCTAAAACTCCCACCATTGTTTGCTGCGATTCGCTGGAAGAACAAGCAAGGCTGACCACCTTATTGGCTCAGGATTATGACGATGTCATTGGATGTCAGCTAAGCCAATTTGAAGCCTTGTTGCAACGTGAGCCGGGTGCCAATGTTGTAGCGGGTTGGAAACAGCCCAGTGCAGAACTCCGTTTAATCATTGATGTTTGTCGCGAGAAACAGCGGCCATTACTCGTCGTGATTAAGCAGTTTTTATCCAATGATATTAATCGTTTACCAGAGCGTATGGATTACGTTTTGTTACCTGCCGATTCTGATCTTAGCCTTAAACCTTGGCTCGAACATGCCGCTATTGCGAGGGCATCATTGCTGGCGATGGAGTCTGAAATTGAATCCTTAGCAGGGAAACTGGAAGAGCGAAAAATGATAGAAAAAGCCAAAGGGTTGCTGATGAAAATGCATAATGTGGATGAAGAGTCTGCCTATAAAGCGATGCGAAAATCTGCAATGCAGTCGAGCCAGACCTTGGCTAAAGTGGCGAAAAACATATTGATCACTTTAGAAACCTTGAAATAGCGAGCTACCTCTTTGGGGTTAGGCATAAATTTCCGTAATGGTGCAGTATGCACAACTTAATAGCATCAATCATTTCGACTAAATGATTCAGGTTTATAAGGTTATGAAACACAAAGAAAAATAGTATTGGCACGTAACTTGGAATAGATAATTTAGAAATTTGGTTCACACGCGATTCAACGTTACCAACGGCGGTAATGAAGGAATGCAACGGCGCTACTGCTCGAAAGAGCAGTAGCGCTTTTTATTTGGAGAAAGCGAATGAAATGGACGTCAACTTTTAAACAATCACTATTGGCTCTTCCCCTAGCATTATCGGTCTCTATACCGTCTGCTTGGGCTGAACTCGGCGAACCTGAACTGGAAGATCTCAAGTTTGGCTTTATCAAGCTCACTGATATGGCACCGCTTGCGGTTGCTTACGAGAAAGGCTTTTTTGAAGATGAAGGTCTGTATGTCACGTTGGAAGCGCAAGCTAACTGGAAGGTTCTGCTTGACCGTGTCATTGACGGTGAGCTTGACGGTGCGCACATGTTATCTGGTCAACCTTTGGGGGCAACCATCGGTATTGGGACGCAGGCTGAAGTTATCACTGCGTTTAGCATGGACCTAAATGGTAATGCGATCACTGTCTCTAATGATACTTGGGAAGAGATGAAGCCACACATCCCCAAACAGGCTGATGGAAAACCTGTTCATCCAATCAAAGCGGATGCACTCAAACCAGTTGTCGAAAGCTACCTTGATGAAGGTAAGCCCTTCAACATGGGGATGGTGTTTCCAGTATCGACACATAACTACGAACTACGTTACTGGTTAGCTGCAGGCGGGATACACCCCGGCTACTACGCACCTGAAACGGGTGATAACAGCGGACAAGTCAATGCGGATGTATTGCTGAGCGTGACACCACCACCACAGATGCCAGCAACCATGGAGGCGGGTACCATCAAAGGTTACTGTGTAGGTGAACCCTGGAATCAACAGGCGGTGTTTAAAGGGATTGGCGCGCCGGTCGTCACTGATTATGAAATCTGGAAAAACAACCCAGAAAAAGTATTCGGCGTGTCGAAGTCATGGGCAGAGAAATACCCAAATACCCACATACGGGTTGTGAAAGCCTTAATTCGAGCGGCACATTGGTTGGATGAAAATAACAACGCGAACCGAGACGAAGCAGTCAAACTGCTGGCGAAAAGCGAGTACGTTGGTGCAGATGCAGAAGTGATCGCGAATTCAATGACAGGAACGTTTGAATACGAAAAAGGCGACAAGCGAGCTGTGCCGGATTTCAACGTCTTTTTCCGTTACAACGCAACGTATCCTTACTACAGCGACGCCATTTGGTATCTGACGCAAATGCGCCGCTGGGGCCAAATTTCTCAGGAAAAATCGGATGACTGGTACATGGACATCGCGAAAAAAGTCTACCGACCAGATATCTACCAGCAAGCAGCCGATGCATTAATAGAGGACGGTGTTCTGACTGCGAAAGATTTCCCAGATTTCGCTAAGGAAGATGGCTTTCGAGCTCCTCAAACCCATTTCATCGACAACATTGTTTACGACGGTCGAGAGCCTAATGCCTACCTCAAGAAGTTCAGTATTGGTTTGAAAGGTAAAGACAAGGTTTAGAGGCAATGAAGGGGAGCAATCTGTTCTCCTTTAAAAAGGAATTAAGAAGTAAAGGAGTAAGTATGCCTAGCAATGTCATATCGCTGGTTTCCAGCCCCAAGCTGGTGGCTAATAAAAGTAAACTGGTTTTGTTCCCTCTGATCGGCATTCTGATGTTTCTTATGTTTTGGCATTTAAGCGCCCGTCAGGTCGAAACATCACTCGGCACATTGCCGGGGCCAGTTCAGACATATCATCAGTTTAGTAATCTGGTTAACGAACATTGGCAAGAAAGAGACAAAGAACAAGCTTTCATTGAACGTCAGGAAAAGCGCAACGCAGCAAAGTTGGCAAAGAATCCTGAAGCAAAAGTGAAGATAAGGCCTTATACAGGAAAGCCGACATTCTTTGACCAGATCATCACCAGCCTAATTACGGTGGCAGCCGGATTTTTGTTGGCGACACTGATTGCGATTCCACTTGGAATAATGCTAGGGCTCAACCAAGGGCTTTATCAAGCATTTAACCCAATCATTCAATTACTAAAACCAGTATCGCCATTGGCTTGGTTACCTATTGTCACCATGGTAGTGAGCGCGACCTATGTGAGTGACGATCCTTTGTTTGCGAAGTCTTTTATTAACTCACTACTGACGGTTGCTTTGTGTAGCTTATGGCCGACTTTAATTAATACTGCTGTAGGTGTTACGAGTGTCGACAAAGATCTGATTAACGTCAGCAAGGTACTGCAGCTCTCTTGGTGGCAGCATATCCGAACCATTGTTCTGCCTTCAGCTATTCCTATGATCTTCACCGGCCTCAGGTTATCGCTTGGTATTGCATGGATGGTACTCATTGCGGCCGAGATGTTGGCGCAAAACCCTGGGCTAGGGAAATTTGTCTGGGATGAATTTCAAAACGGCAGTTCAGCATCACTAGGGCGGATTATGGTCGCTGTTATTACGATTGGCTTTATTGGACTAATGCTCGACAGAGGAATGTTGCAGCTTCAGAAATGGCTTTCATGGAACAAACAGCAAGCGTTGCGATAAAAGGAATTAATGATGTCAAAACCACTATTAGATTTGACGCAACTTGGAATGCGATTCCCGACACCCAATGGTGAGTTTATCGCGCTGAAAAACGTCAACCTCCAAATTAATAAAGGCGAATTTGTGTCGCTGATTGGCCACTCCGGATGTGGTAAATCAACGGTCCTCAACCTTGTCGCTGGGCTACACCTACCCACTGATGGTGGCGTGATTGTCGATAGCCGTGAAGTGAGCGGGCCAGGGCCTGATAGGGCTGTTGTGTTCCAGAATCATTCCTTACTCCCTTGGTTAACGGTATATCAAAACGTTGAGCTGGCGGTAAAGCAGGTGGCGGGTGGTAAAGGTAAGCACTGGATTCGCGAGCAAGTTGAGCACTACCTTGACCTGATTCAGATGACTCAAGCCGCAGATAAAAAACCGGATGAAATCTCTGGAGGGATGAAACAACGTGTTGGGATCGCTAGAGCACTGGCACTCAAGCCAAAAGTCTTGCTTATGGATGAGCCGTTTGGCGCGTTGGATGCACTAACACGCGCACGCCTTCAGGACTCATTAATGAACATTCAGGCGGAGCTAAACAATACCGTGATTATGATTACTCACGATGTTGATGAAACTGTGCTGCTTTCAGACAAGATAGTCATGATGACTAACGGACCAGCGGCAACCATTGGTGAAGTTCTGGAAATTGAACTTCCTCGTCCACGAAATCGCGTGGAACTGGCGGATAACCCTGTTTATCAGCGCTATCGCCAATCTGTTTTGAAATTCTTGTACGAAAAACAATCGAAACAAGAGTTGCCAGCAGATAAGAAAAAAGTAAACAGCAAACCTGCACCTGCGAAGACAGCATAAGGACGTGAGTATGGAACATGTAGTGATTGTCGGTAATGGCATGGTCGGCCACCACTTTGTCGCACAGCTCGTCGAGCGTGGGGCGGATTTGGAAAAGAAGATCACCGTGATTGGTGAAGAGAGGTTTATTGCCTACGACCGAGTTCAATTGTCGTCTTTGTTTTCGGGAAAATCTCATCAGGATCTAATGCTGAGTAGTGAGGAATGGTATCAGAGGCACGGGATTGAGTTGGTTCTGGGTAGTCAGGTCACTTCTATCGATAAGCAGGCTAAACGTATTGTACTGGATGGCGAAGATATTCTTGGCTACGACCAGTTGGTGCTTGCGACAGGTTCGTATCCTTTTGTTCCGCCGATTGAAGGCAAAGACAGGGAAGACATCTTTGTTTATCGTACTTTGGAAGATCTTTCTCGGATCAAACAAGCGTGCCAAGGGGCGAAAACAGGTGCGGTTATTGGCGGTGGATTGCTAGGTCTTGAAGCTGCAAATGCGTTGAAACTGCTTGGGGTTAAGACCCACGTTGTGGAATTTGCGCCACGCTTGATGCCCGTCCAGCTCGATGACGGAGCGGGCACTGTGCTAAAAGAAAAAATCGAAGCCATGGGGCTGAGCGTTCACAACTCAATGATCACAGAAAAGATCTGCGATGGCGAAACCGCTCGACATCGTTTGGTGTTCAAAGACGCTGAACCATTGGAAGTGGATGTCATAGTGTTTTCCGCAGGTATACGACCACAAGACGCACTTGGTCGGGAAGCCGGGCTCACATTGGGGGAGCGAGGTGGCATTGTGATTGATGATGAATGTCAGACAAGCGACGCAAGCATCTACGCCATTGGCGAGTGCGCATTGTGGCAACAAAAGATATTTGGGCTGGTAGCCCCCGGATACGCCATGGCGCGGGTAGTGGCAGACAAGCTCACAGCACGAGAAACGACAGGATTTACGGGCGCTGACATGAGCACCAAGCTCAAACTGCTTGGTGTCGATGTGGCGTCGATCGGTGATGCTCATAAAGCGACGGAAGGCGCACAGGAGATGACCCTGCAAGACACGGTGTCCGGTGTTTACAAAAAGCTAGTTGTCGATGAAACGGGTAAATTTTTGCTCGGGGCGATCTTGGTGGGTGACAACTCAGACTACGATGCACTACTGCAATGTTATCTGAATCAAACTGAACTTCCCGATCACGCTGCCAACCTCCTGTTTGATACCAGTATGCTGCAAGGAGAAATGAACGATACAGCGATCATATGTTCCTGCCACAACGTTTCCAAAGGCGATTTAGTGTCGGCCATTCAGGCTGGCGCATATGATTTAGATACTCTGAAAACTCAAACCAAGGCTGGGACAGGCTGTGGTGGCTGTAGCAATATGGTTAAGACAGTACTGGATGCTGAGCTAATGGCGATGGGTGTTGAAGTCAATAACCATGTCTGCGAACACTTTGAAATGTCTCGACAAGAGATGTTTCATATTTGTCAGGTCGAGCAAATCAAAGACTTTGACACTCTATTGAGCAAGCATGGCAAAGGGTTAGGGTGTGATCTGTGCAAACCAACCGCAGCATCAGTCTTTGCTTCTCTTTGGAACGAACACATCATGGAGCCTCAACACAGTGCGCTCCAAGACTCGAATGATGCATTCATGGCAAACCTACAGAAAGACGGCTCATATTCGGTCGTTCCTAGGGTTGCCGGTGGCGAGATTACACCGGAGAAACTCATTGTGCTCGGTGAAGTTGCGCAGAAGTTTGATTTGTATACCAAGATCACCGGCGGTCAACGAGTCGACCTTTTTGGTGCACAAGTGGAGCAGCTACCGGAGATCTGGCAAACACTGATCGATGCAGGCTTTGAAACGGGTCACGCCTATGGGAAATCACTTCGCACAGTAAAATCTTGCGTGGGTTCCACATGGTGTCGCTATGGAGTTGATGACTCTGTAGGGTTAGCGATTGAATTGGAGAATCGCTACAAAGGCTTGCGTGCGCCTCATAAGATCAAGTTCGCGGTTTCAGGCTGTACGCGAGAATGTGCAGAGGCGCAAAGCAAAGACATTGGCGTTATCGCTACAGAAAAAGGTTGGAACCTTTATGTGTGTGGTAATGGGGGGATGCGCCCAAGACATGCTGATATATTGGCTTCAGACCTGACTAAAGAGCAGTTAGTACAACTCATTGATCGGGTGCTGATGTTTTATGTCAGTACTGCTGACCGATTACAACGAACCTCAGTGTGGATGGAAAACCTTGAAGGCGGCCTTGAGTATCTGAAACAAGTGGTGATCGAGGATTCATTGGGCTTGTGTGACTCACTCGAAAGCCAAATGCAGCACATTGTCGAAACCTACCAATGTGAGTGGAAGAGTACACTGGAAAATCCGGATAAGCTCAGCAAGTTCCGTCCGTTCATCAATGATGATTCTACGAGCCAAGCGCTCCCTTACCAGCGAATCAGAGGACAGCGAATTCCAGTTAAGGAGGAGCTATGATTACCGAACAGAAACTAAAAATATGCCGATTGGATGACTTAGTACCCTACGAAGGTAGGGCTGCATTAATTGATGGCGAACAAGTGGCGCTTTTCCGAATTCCTGATAAAGGTGTTTTTGCGATACAAAACTGGGACCCGATAGGTAAGGCTTACGTCATGAATCGAGGCATAGTCGGTGATGTTAAAGGAGAGCTGTGTGTCGCTTCTCCCCTTTATAAGCAGCATTTCAGCCTAACAACAGGTGAATGTATTGAACAACCAGACGTAAAGATTAAATGTTGGCCGGTGGAAGTTGACGAAGGAGCTGTGGTTTTATTTTAGCTAAGCAGAGCAGGGGCTCGGCCTCTGCTCCATTTCATATTGGCGCATCGGCATTAAGTCAATGGTCTGCTTGATGTTTTCCCAATCCGTTTCTTTGCCCCAACGCAACTTTTCTGAACCGTCTTTGCCAATCAATACTGCAGTATGTGTACCCGGCTCAACATCATAGACTCTAAACATGCTTAGCAAGTTAAACTCGTTCTTAACCCAAGATGGAATGGTAAACCCATCTTGAGTGACGACTAAAGTAATAACGTCGCGGTCGGATAGTTCGCATTCATTGATTAGGGTCTCAAGCAAAAACTGCTTCACATGTTCGTCGTTGGTTGGCGCAAAGTAAATTACGCTTCTGTGGGCCCATTTCGGTGAGTAGGCGGGGTAACTCCACGCAAGTCCAATACTCTGAATAAGCAATAGAGTGATAATCAAACAGCGCATAGTTGGCCTCCGTGAAACAAGAATTGAGCTTCTAAACCTCAATCACTTTCTACGTTAAGTGTAGGTGGTAAGCTCACCATTTACCTGAGTAATATATAAGTACCTGATATGGAAAACCTAGAAACTGACCGTTTGAAACTGCGCTTACCAACCGAGGGGGATGCAGTCTTTATTCAGTCACTCTACAACACGGAAGGCTTCCTTCGCTTTGTGGGTGACAAACACATTAGAAGCCGCGGCGATGCTGTCGAATATATTCGTAGCAATATGCTTGCGATGAGAGAGGCGAAAAGTGTTTGCTTGCTTGTCGTTGAAAGTAAATCAGACAGTAAACAGCTCGGTGTTTGTGGTTTGATTAAGCGCGACGAGCTGGATGCCTATGACATTGGTTATGGTTTTATGCCAGATTCATTTGGTCAGGGCTATGGCTTAGAAGCTGGACAAGCGGTTGTAGAGTACGCAAGACAACGCAGCGATATTGAAGAATTAGTAGCGATAACATCTTCGGACAATGAAGCCAGCAAAAGTCTGCTAAATCGACTCGGCTTTACCTATGTCAAAGTCCAAGGCCAAATAAGCGATAAAATTGACTTACTTTTATATCAATTGTCGTTCGCAGATTAATGAAGTTTACCCATTCGGATGTATTACAAGGCAAGTTACTGACAGAGTTTAAGACGGTCAGTGCGATGATTGCGATTTATTGTCGCGATCACCATGGATTGCCAGACGGTTGTTTGTGTCACTCGTGCCTAGAGCTGAAAGAGTACGCTGAGGCGAGGCTTGATCGCTGCCCGTATGGTCAAGACAAGCCCACCTGCAATAAGTGTCCGATTCATTGCTATAAGCCTGAACCTAAAGAACAAATGCGCCAAGTTATGCGCTATGCCGGGCCGCGCATGTTGTTACCTCATCCTATTCTTGCGATTCGGCATTTGGTTCACGAGCGCAGAGCAGTGCCCGAAAAGCCGGCTAGAGGGGCGTCTAACCGGCATAAGAGGAAAATAGGTGAGTGATTTATTCACCAGCGACAGCTTGGTGTTTTGTCTTGATGCTAGCAACAAGCATATATAGGCAAGTTGCCAGCAGTATCGCGAACAGGTAGCCCATCAATCCATGGTCACCAGACATGTACCAGTCCGCAATGATTGGTCCGAAAACGGATCCTACACTATAGCTGAACAGCATGACTTGTGTTGCTGAAACAATATACTGTGAGTCCAATTTATCGCAGCCTAGGTTGATTGCGATGGGGTACAACGCAAAAGCAGCAACACCTAGCAAGAATATTCCTACCGCTAAAACTCGGATGTTATCGTCCAGCATAATCATGCTAATAGCCGCAGCGCCAAGTAAGCAGAAGAACGCCATCAACAAGGTTCGACCAAAGTATTTCGACATCCATGGCACAACCGGCTGGACTGTCATACCACCAAGAATGACAAGAGCCATCAATCCACCTAAATCGTCATGATCAATACCTTGCTGCGAGAGTTCCAATGGCATTAAGCCGTAAATAGCACCAAGGATCAGGCCAGAAACAATGCAACCAATAATCGCGGCATGGCTTAATCTAGTAATCTGCTTGAACGATAGATTGGCAGTATGTGCAGATTCTGGCTGATCAGTTTCTCCAAATAGCAATACCACGATAGCGAGAAGCAGTAGAGTCAGGATAGCGATAAAAGGCACGCCACCGCTGACACCCAATATACCAATGCCCAGTTGGCCAATCGCACTGCCACCGTAAAGTGCCGCCATATAGAGACCAAGACGTTTTGCTCTGGCTGCTTCATCACCATGTAGCAACCATGACTCGACAATAACGAATACGCCTGCGACAGAGATGCCAGCCAAAAAGCGTGCACACATCCATGCCGCTGAGTTGGTAAATACTGGCAACGCGAAAATTGTCGCGATGAAAAGACTTAAACAAAGAGCAAATGCGTTCTTGTGACCTAATCGAGTGACTAACGGTTCAATCGCAATTGCACCAACTAAAAGACCTGCATAGAAAACACTGGCTAACCAACTGGCCAACGAGCTGTCCAGCCCGTAATCCGGTAGCATAAGTGGGATCAAGCTCATTAAGTAGCCTGATGCTACCGCATAAAGAGCCAGCGCGATAACAGGTACTGAGATGCGAGCTTTTGGTGCAGGAGCAAGAATGTTTTCCAACGTCGTAGCCTCTTGAGTTAGTTAATAAAATGGAACGTCTTTTGGCGCGACTATGGAGCGATTTTGATATTGGGTAAAACGAATAATTTTAGTCGTGTCGATAAAAATCATTTTTCGACACGAGTTTTCGCTATAGATAAAAGAAAAGGCCGCTAGCGATGAATGCTAGCGGCCTTTTAGAGCGGAAATTTTTGTTTCTGCTACTTAGTTAAAGCTTCATTAAGCCACTGATCAAATTGGCCTTTAGGTAGAGCTCCGTTGATAACATCAACTCTTTTGCCATCTTTGAATACCATGACAGTAGGAATGCTTCTAATTTGGTACTTAGCTGCAAGGTTTTGCTGGCTTTCCGTGTCTATTTTTACAAATCGAACATTATTTGCTCGCTCTTTCGCGACATCAGAAAATACAGGTGCGAAACCGACACATGGGTTACACCATGGCGCCCAAAAGTCGACGACGACGGGTTGTCTGCTGTTCAAAATAGCATCAAAGTTGAGTTCGGTTCCTTCAACTGGCGCACCGTCCAGTAAATCCGATTGGCATTTACCGCATTTCGGGCTTTCAGATACTCGTTCATTAGGAACACGATTTACGCCAGAGCAAGAAGGGCAACGCGTGTTGAATGTAGACATGACTTTTCTCTTGTTTGTGTTTTTCTACGCAAGTGTGACGTCTATTTTACCAATTAGGTGACACCACAGATAATCGCTAGTTATACTCTGAAAATAGTATTTACCCAAGAGTTCTATCAGTCTTACTGAACAGATCGAATGGGCCGCTAACTCAAATAAGAATAAAAGGCTTCGAATGACAACATTCTACGCAGAAATAACAGGTTGGGGTAAATGCGTGCCGCCAACCACGCTCTCCAACGATGATTTAAGTACATTCCTTGACACTTCAGATGAATGGATTCGCACGCGTACAGGCATTGAGAATCGCCGTATCAGCCATGTTAATACGTCTGATATGTCGACGGTGGCTGCCAAACATGCGCTAGCATGCGCTGGTCTTGAAGCGAGTGATATTGATTTACTTATCGTCGCAACCTGTTCTCCAGACTCTCTTATTCCGAACATCGCGTCAAAGGTATCTCAGAACCTTGGCATGATTGGTACCACGGCGTTTGATCTAAATGCTGCGTGTACAGGTTTTCTCTATAGCCTAGAGACAGCGACACGTATGATTCAGGCGGGTAACTATAACAACGCTTTGGTCATAGGTGCAGAGCGTCTATCTTTCTTTATCGACTGGACCATGCGTGATACTGCGGTATTGTTCGGCGATGGCGCCGGTGCTGTCGTGCTGAGCAAAACAGATAAGCCTGTTGGATTACAGCAAGCTCAGTTAGGTTGTGATTCAAAAGGGCGTGATATTCTCTCTGTACCCAAATTTGGTACTTCGATGGATCGCTTTGCAGCAGATAACGGCTATTGGGAATTCAACTTCGTAGGAAAAGAAATCTTTAAGCGTGCCGTTAAAGGCATGGGTTCAGCGGCTCAAAACGTGCTTGCGCGTAGCCAGCTCTCTACCAAAGATGTCGACGTAGTGATCCCGCATCAGGCAAACATTCGCATCATTCAAACATTGTGTGATTTGTCAGGTATTAGTCAGGAAAAAGCGTTTGTGAACATCCACAAATATGGCAACACGTCAGCGGCTACTGTACCACTGGCGTTGTGTGAAGCCATGGAGGAAGGATTCGTTAAACCTGGCGATAACTTGCTGCTGGCCGCATTTGGCGCTGGACTGACGTGGGGAGCTGGTCATATAAAATGGGGTGACCGTGTAACGCCTTTGGGTAGTAGTGACGCAGCGCTACCCGAATGTGATAAATCTGCACTTGAATTGCTTGATGAAGCGATTAAGTTCTGTAAAGAGCATGCGCCAAGCTAGTTAAAATCAATACCATTCTGGATAGTAGACGGTTCAGAATGGTATTATCCTGCCCTAGACGATAAGAATAATGCAGGGCTTAAATGAAGTTTCTTCACACCTCTGACTGGCACCTCGGACGCCAATTCCACAATGTTTCTCTTCTGGATGATCAAAAAGCCGTTTTGGCTCAATTGATAGAATATCTGCAATCTAATACCGTTGACGCTCTTGTAATTGCTGGAGATATCTACGACCGTTCGGTCCCACCAACGGCTGCGATTGAGCTGATGAATGAATTCGTCCGTCAGGTATGCAACGAACTGAAGCTACCCATTATTCTGATACCCGGTAATCATGATGGTGCTCAGCGATTAGGCTTTGGCTCCTCACAGATGAAAGGGGCAGGTTTGCACATTATCTCAAACTTTGAAGAGATGCTGGAACCTGTTGTCTTGAATACGGACGTTGGAGAAGTGGCTTTTTATGGCATGCCCTACAACGACCCTGAATTAGTTCGCCATCATTTTGGCCAGTCTGTATCAACGCACGATGACGCTCATCGACTGCTGAGTGAAGAGATTAAATCCCAGTTCAAACCCGATCAAAAGAATGTCTTGATAAGCCACTGCTTTGTTGATGGTGCGATTGAGTCCGAGTCCGAACGTCCTTTATCGATTGGCGGCTCAGACCGAGTCAGCCATGAGCATTTTGTCGATTTTGACTATGTGGCTTTGGGCCATCTGCACCAGCCGCAAAAAAAGGGTGAAGATTACATCCGTTACTCGGGCTCACTAATGAAATACAGCTTCTCCGAACAACACCAGAAGAAAGGAATGACGTTGGTTGAGTTAAATGAACAAGGTTTTGTTTCTGCAACTCACATTGATCTCATTGCTCCTCACCAAATGCGGATCATCGAAGGGGAGTTAGACGAAGTTATCGCCGCTGGTAAAACAGATCCGAATAATCACGATTACTTGTTGGTTCGTTTGCTGGATAAACACGCCATTCTTAACCCCATGGAAAAGCTTCGCGCGGTTTACCCAAATGTTCTGCATATCGAAAAGCCAGGTATGTTAGTGGGCATTGAACAGGAAATGGCTCAGGCTAAGCTTGCTCGTAGTGAAGTGGATATGTTCAAAGATTTTTTCCTTGAAGCACAAAATAGTGAGCTAAATGAAGATCAAAACCACGCAATAACCGACATCATTAAACAACTGGTAAAGCAATAAGGGCAAGCGATGAAACCATTATCACTGACAATGCAGGCATTTGGTCCTTTTGCTAACACTGAAAACATCGACTTTACACTGCTTGGTTCCAATCCGCTGTTTTTGATTAACGGCCCAACAGGTTCAGGTAAGACTTCTATTCTAGATGCCATTTGTTTTGCTTTGTACGGCCAAACAACAGGTAATGAAAGAGAAGGGACGCAGATGCGCTGTGATATGGCAGCAGTTTCGTTACCGACCGAAGTGGTGTTCGAGTTCGCACTTAAGGATAAGCGCTACAGAGTCACGAGATCACCCGATCAACTCGCGCCTAAAGCCCGAGGTGAAGGCACAACAACACGGAAGCACACTGCCTCTTTGTATGAGATTACGAATGAAGAGCAGCTGATAACCAGCAAGACAGCGCAGGTTAAAGTTGAGGTCGCAGAACTGATTGGTCTGAATGAAACTCAGTTTCGTCAGGTGATGGTGTTACCACAGGGCAAGTTTCGTGAACTCTTGCTTGCAAGCTCCAAAGAGAGGGAAGAGATCTTCGGTCAATTGTTCCAGACTGATATTTACAAGAAAATCGAGTTTGCGCTGAAAGACCAAGCGAGCGCGATCAGCAAATCAAAGGATGAGTTTGATAACCAGATTCGGGGTGCCCTGCAAGTGGCAGAAGCAAGCACTGAACAAGAGTTAACGGAGCAACTTGATGTTGTCGCCAAGCTGCTTGAAGAGGTGAGCTTGAGTGAAAAGGTAGCCCTTGAAAAGTTGAATAAAAACAAAGAAGCACAACAGAAAGCTAATCAATTACAAGGTGAATTTGAAAAGCTGCAAAGCGCAGAGAAAGCGCTGTCAGAGCATAGTGAGAAAAGCGATAGCAACGCTCAAATTCAACAAAAATTGGCCATCGCTCAGCAAGCTTCCAAGCTAGACGTGCCTTATACCAACTGGACTTCATTCTCAAAACAGGTCCATGAACTGAATGAAAAAGACAGTTCTCTTGAGAAAGCGTTGCAACTTTCGAGTGCTGCGATAGAAGAGCACAAACAGCAGTTGAATACGTTTGCGCTGCAAGCCCAATCAATTCCGACATTGACAGATAAGCTTTACCAACTAGAAGGCATCAAAGTTAAGTTAAACGAAAAGTTGGAGTTGGATAAAAGCCTGAAAGATTCTGTCGCCAAGAAACAAGAGTTCAATGCGACCTTAATCAAATATCAGGCGCATAAAGAAAAGCTATTACAAGAAGCATCTAAAGCTCAACAAGAACTTGAGAATGCGAAGCTAGCCATTGCAGGTAAAGCAACGGTAGAGTCTGAACTTGCACGCTTACAGCGTCTTACTGCCGACCTCAATAAACTGCAGTTGTTGTCTAAGGAATTGGCTACTTTAGAGCAAGGTCTTCAGCCCATTCAAGCTCGTGTACAACAGTTGACGGTCGATTGGCAAGAGCATAGCAAGCAAGCGGATGAATATGAAATGCGCTGGCATAATGCTCAGGCAGCGGTTCTTGCTAGTAAGCTTCAACAAGGTATGCCTTGTCCGGTGTGCGGCAGTGATGAGCACCCGAACCCTGCTTCGTTTGATGGTCAAGAAGTGACTAAAGAGCAAGTGGAGTTTTATCGTAACCAAGAGCGTCAGTCCCTGAACTCTTTAAACGAACAAACTCGCATTGAGGAACAACAGAATGCCCTTATCTCTCGTCAAAAAACTCAAATTGAAGCGTTTCAGGAAGAGTTGGGGGAGCATAGAGAACTCTCTTTAGATCTCGTACAGAACCAGCACTCTGAATGTCAGGCTAAGTTAGCTGGATTGGTTTCAATTAACCTTGAGCAGATGGAGTCGGAGGTTGCAACGCTCAATCAACGCTGTGAAAAAGGTGACAATGAAATTAATCGCCTGAGAGAGGAGATGTCTGCTCATGATGCAACATTTCAGGCGCTTCAACAGCGGTTAGACATGCTCGTTCAGTCCATTGCTGAACAGCATCAATCTGTGGAATCTGTCGACAATGAATATAAGCAAACCAAAGCATCAATCGATACTTTGCAAAAGCAATTAGAGCACGCCAATGAGCAACAACAGATACTTGCTAAGCATCATGCAGAGCTTGAAGGGCAAAGACAGAGCAACACACAGCTTTTAGCGGAAGCAAAACGCAGCTTAGATAAAGCAGAAACGAAATGGCATGTCTCAATTGAAGAAGCACAGTTTGCGGATGAGCAGGCTTACCTCAACAGTAAGGCGACGGATGAACAAATAGAGCGTTGGAAAGCAGTGGTCGAAGCCCACGCGAAAACAGAAGTTAAACTGAAACAGACGTTGGAGGATTTGAGATATACGCTCAAAGACCAGCAAGTGCCAGATTTGATTGAGCTAGGAAAACTTGTTGAATTGAGCAGCCAAGAGTACGTTGAAGCGAGAAATGCACTAGATACTACTCGTTCGAAGTTTGAACGATTTGAGAAAGTTCGTCGTGATATTGTCTTACTGCACGAAAAGAATGCGGAATTGGAAGCTGAGTACAGGGTATATGGAACCCTGTATGACGTCGCTAGTGGTAAGACTGGAAGTCGGGTTAGCTTGCATCGATTTGTTCTTGGCGTATTGCTGGATGATGTTCTAATTCAAGCATCTCAGAGACTCAGCCTGATGAGTAAGGGGCGCTATATTCTTGCGCGTAAAACCGAAGGCTTCAAAGGTGCGGCAGGGCGAGGCTTGGATCTGATGGTAGAAGATAGTTACACAGGAAAAAATAGGGACGTTGCAACCTTATCAGGGGGGGAATCTTTCATGGCAGCGCTGTCTTTGGCTCTTGGTTTATCCGATGTTGTTCAATCGTACAGCGGCGGTATCAGGTTGGATACGCTGTTTATCGATGAAGGTTTTGGCAGCTTAGATCCAGAGTCGTTAGATCTCGCCATCCAGACGCTAATTGACCTGCAGCAAAGTGGTAGAACCATCGGTTTAATTTCCCATGTTAGTGAGCTTAAAGAACAGATGTCATTGCGTATCGATGTGAAGTCCAGCCGAGTGGGAAGCGAATTGAAAGTAAATGTCGCATAAAGTAGTTAATAGGGCCGATATTCTGGTCGGAAGTGGCTAAATGTGCTAGTTATTAGTTAAAAGCTATAAAAGTCGAGCGGCCTTTAAAACAGCTCTTTTAGTTGGCATCAGGATCATTCATGACAGCAGTTCTGGAATCAGTTCGCAAAGTATACCAGTATGCAGAACCAAACCTCACGCTCGTAGGTTGGATGGGGTTGCTTGGCTTTCCAACTTACTACTACGTCTGGTCCTACTTATTCCCTCAGCCATACGAAAGCCTGACGCTCAGGCTCTTCTGTTCATTCCTATTCGCAATAATTGCTTTTCGGCATGCGCTCCCTAAACACATACAGCGTTATATGCCGCAATATTATCTCATCTCGATAGCGATCTGCTTGCCGTACTTCTTTAGCTATATGATGTTTATGAACGAATGGTCGACGATATGGGCGATGTCGTTTATGGCTTCAGTTTTTCTCCATGTTCTGCTTGTTCATCAAACACGAATTATGCTTCTGCAAGCCGCGATTTCGTTGTTGTTTGCTTTTATTACCGTCTACGGATTTAACTTTAGTTTGGCCATGGAGAAGATTGTGTGGCCATATTTGCCGATTTTTCTCTTCACATATGTGTTTGGGAACCTGTTTTACTTCCGTAATCAGGTTGAACATGAGAGTAAAGTATCTATAGCTAAGTCCTTTGGCGCAGGAATCGCTCATGAAATGCGTAACCCGCTAAGTGCACTGAAAGCATCGTTTGACGTGCTAAGTTCCTTGTTACCTGATGAAAAGTCCAAAACTGCTGAATTTTACTCAATGTCTCATCAGGAATTAACCATTGCGAGAGAAGTACTCAGTGATGCGGATGAAGTGATTCAGAATGGTAATGAGACCATTGATCTTCTGTTAACTTCTATTGATGAAAACCGTGTATCAACGTCAACATTCAGAAAGCATTCTTTGAAACGTGTGACGGAAGATTCTCTATCCAGCTTCGCTTACAAAAGCACAAAGGACAAACAGGCTGTTCAGTTCAAATGTGAACAGGATGCAGAAGTTTTTGGTAGTGATACGCTCATCAAGTATGCCTTGTATAACCTTCTCAAAAATGCCTTTTATTATCAGAATGGCGATCACTTCCAAATCACTGTTGAAATAAAGTGCTCCGACAAAAACAGTACCATCGTATTTCGGGATAATGGAGTTGGTATCGCCCCTGAAGTGCTTGAAAACATTTTTAAAGATTTCTATACCTTCGGTAAGTCAGGCAGTTATGGCCTCGGTTTACCATTTTGTCGAAAAGTGATGCAAGCTTTAGGTGGCAGAATCAGCTGTCGGTCTGAGTTGAATGAATGGACTGAATTCACGCTGACGTTCCCTCATTATCATTCTGCGAGAGTCGATTATATAAAACTGGATCTAATGAAATCTAAATCAGCCCTCTATGTTGGGGAAACAAGTGTTATTGCACGGCTCCTCAATGAACAGTCTTTCTACAAAGGCTTTACCCTTAACACCGTTGACCTTGAGCTGGCAAACAATAGGGAAGAATACGAATTTGAATACGACTTGATATTCATCGATTTAGATGCAGTGATAACCTCACCTGATCAACTAGCAGCATTAGAGAATAAGCTTCACTTTACTGAAGCGAGAATCGTGTTTCTCTACGATGAGAACAACCGCTATCACAACGATATAGAAAGGCACCTCACCATTTATCCTGTTGAGAAGCATCGAATGTCGCTAGAGCCAGGGCGTGTTTTGGACGAATTGTTCTTTGAGTCTCCTGAGCCTGACCGAAACTTACTCCCAAGAAAAGAAATCCGCGTGGGCAAAACGATTGTCATTGCAGACGACAATCATTCACTCCGTACTTACACGTCGATACTTTTAGAACAGCAGGGGTTTGAGGTGATTCAAGCTCAGAACGGGCAAGAAGTGTTAGATAAACTGCAGAACAACCTTGTCGATTTAGTGCTAATGGATATTGAGATGCCACAACTGAATGGCCTTGATGCAGCGAATGCTATTCGTTCATCAGATAGTGAGTACGCCAATATCCCGATTTTAGGCCATACTGGTGACTCTACATCTGTAGCTATCGATAAGATTCATCAGTCAGGGATGAATGATTATATTATTAAGCCTGCCGGTACAGAAGTACTGCTGGATAAAATATCGAACTGGATTTAAAAAGGCCCATGATGTTTGGGCCTTTGAAATTTATTTAAATAAAATACATATCTGGAAGTTCGTAAGCCGTCTGACAAGCGCGAATGATTTTATTTACTTCTTCTTTAGTGGTAGAGCTATTAAGTGAAAAACGTATTATGTTTTTATTAGGTGTCGTTGCAGGTCGACAAAATACCGCACCAAATATTCCTTGTGATTCAAAAAAGTCTCTCACTTTTTCGGTGTTACGTTCATCTCCCGTTTCAACCGCTATTATTTGCGATTGACTTCGAATAGTTAGCCCGATATTTGCTAGGTTAGTTTTTAAATACTCGCTTAACTCCTGTAAGTAAGCTCTTTCTTTATCTTGTTCTTTTATTATATCCAGTGTCTTATCGAGCCTATCCAACTCATGTGGTAACATTGTAGAGCTAAATATCGCGGGGTAAGCCACAAATGGTACACAATCATTAGCGCGATTGTTGCACCAAATAGCACCAGCTCGATAGGCAAACGTTTTTGCTAAACTGGCGGTCATAAAGTCGACTTGATGACTTAGTTTTAAGCTTTGTAACAAACCAGCACCATGTTTACCGTGTGTACCTAGGGAGTGTGATTCATCGACTAATATCGCACAGCCATATTCCTTCGCGATTAACACGAGCTCGACTAAGGGGGCAATGGTGCCTATGGTACTGTAAACCGAATCGACAAGAACGATTCCAGGGCCATGTCTGTTTATCAATTTATTCAAATGCTTGACGTTATTATGCATAAAGGGATGGATGTTAGCTCCGGCGATACGCGCACCTTCCCATAAAGACATATGAGCAAAAAAGTCGATGTAGACATTTGTTTCACTGTCACAAATGGTTTGTAGCAAGGCAGTATTGGCCGCCCAACCAGATTGAGAAAGTAAACAAGATTGAAACCCGACATACTTGGCGAGTTTTTCTTCTACTTCAGGCTTGGAGCTTTCATCCTGCAAAAATATACCTGACATAAATGGGCTATTTTTACGTGCCATAATAGAACTAATATGGTGATCAATGATATCGGGGTTATTGGATAAATCGAGGTAATCATTACTTTGCAAAACGAGGTCGCCACTTTGCGGCCTTTTTCCAAGAACTAAATGCTTACCGTTCTTATTGGTATTAATTAAGTCATCCAGATAGAAATTTATTTTATTATTAATAAAATCTGGCAAAGGAGGGTAATGGTTAAGCGTATTCATGATAAATATATCCTTTTTGTTAAAACCATGTGCCAGCTGACAAAATGATATATGAACCAAAATGGATATAAGTTCGAGTGCTAATATTTATTATTTTGTGGTCTGTTACAAATAAAAATATCAACTATAATAGTATATGAATTCTTTCCCTACGCTGACCCGAGCCTAACTAAAGCTAATTATTATATTTCCCCATTATTTATTCGGTACGTAGTGTTATTTATAAGAGTTCCCTTTCTTGCAAGAGATAAAGATTTCTGGCCAGTACATTTTGATATAGCCAACGAATACCCAAGCTACCAGTCCGGTAGCAACACTCAGCTCAAAAAATCCAAATTTGTGAAGCCAGTGCCAATGTGGATGATATTGCTCGAAAAAACTCGTAAGGCGGTGCATCGCGATCGCACTAATGACGGAAGGGAAGGTGACGGCCGCAATCGAAGGTTGGAATTTAAGCCGCATTAGACGGAAATAACAGAGGTAGATCGTTAACGTCATGGTGATAGCAATTCCAGCCAAAGCGCCGGTAAGAATAGGGTCTGGCTTTTGGAAATTAACCAGATAGGTCGCCAACGATAGGTTGATCGGTGCCGCCATGATGGCCAGAGTCGGTCTTGCCCTACGAGGAAGTCGGCCCTCAAACATCAGCCTGTAGAGCACGAGTGGCAGCATAAAGAAATAAATAGTAATACAGATGCTAACTAAGGTTTCAGAGAATACCGTATGACCGAACTTCGTCCCTGCTAGCGAGCTACTGATTAATCCCACCGGATACAAGAACCAACTAGGGACAATATTCGACACTTTGAAACGTGTGATCTGAAAGAAGAAAAACAGCACCATCATAGTGATGTGGAGCAAAAGCGCTGCAAACCATAATGGGTAGGCGATCAAGGGCGAGATCACGGCGAGGTAATCACACAAAATCAACAATGCCATGCTCATGGGAGCCATTAAGCTGCCGCTCAGTGGGTGTCGAATATCGTTGATGAACGTGGAGTAACTGCTGAAGTATTTTATTAGCACTGGTAGCAGCAGAATAGCACCGCCTGCCGCAAGATAAGGGCGGATAAAAACGCCAATGTCAGGAATATATAACGCCCATGCGTGCCCAAGTCCTATCATGCCTAGCGCTAATGCTGCTTGTGATGGTGGTACACTCTGAAATTGTGTAAAGCGTCTCCAGTTCAACGGCTTAATCCTGACTAGCTTGAAACAAATGATTGGGGACTAAATGAGTAAGCAAATCCGTGCTACCGATCATTTAGGGCAAGGGATCATATCAAGCTCATCGGTTGCTGTGCAATTGTCATTTTGACTCGCAAGGAAGGTCTTCTTGTCTCAACTTCTCATTTTTTAATGTTCGATGTAACAGTTGGCTATAGATTGGTTGTCCCCCAAGTAATTGAGCGAAAATAACCGCGCCGAGACAGGTAATGATCAGTGGCAATATCAGGTAGTAATTGTTGGTCATTTCGATCACCAATAATATGCCCGTAATTGGAGCGCGAACGGTAGCCGCGAACAATGCCCCCATTCCTGCAATGGCGAACATGCCCGGAGAAATCATCAGTTCAGGCATCAACCCATGGGCGATTAATCCAAACGCATATCCAAACAGTGTACCTAAAGCCAACATCGGTGCGAAGATGCCACCAGGTGCTCCAGAGCCAAAACAAATTAGTGTGGTGAGAATTCTTGCAACAAACAAAAGCAGCAACACTGTGGCTCCGTAGCCACCGTTAGTGATGGTAGGGATTAAGCCAATGCCGCCGCCGGTTATTTCCGGTAGATAAAGCAACATCAAACCAAAAAAACCGCCAATACAGCTTCCGGTGATCAGGTAGCGTCTGCGATCATTCTTATGTAGTTTGACAAATAAGTCCTGAGACAGAGTAACTAGGCGATTAAATATGACTCCAAACACGCCAAACATCGCACCTAACAGTAAGAAAAGCCATAAGGCGGCAAGCTCTGGCGGGTGATATTGTGGCATAGTGATAACGGCGTCTTGACCATTAATGTAACGAAAGACAATGTTGGCGGAGATGGCTGAAATGATAACCGCACGAATAGAAATGAGTGAGTATCGAAATTGGGGGCGCATTTCTTCAACTACAAACATGATGCCGGCTAACGGAGCGTTAAACGCTGCGGCTAAACCTCCTGCCGCACCCGATGCAAGCAGTGAGTGTTTGGTATCATCATTTTTTACCTGAAAGAGATCCGTCACCATGCGGCCAATGGCTCCCCCCATTTGAACCGTTGGCCCTTCACGTCCAAGAACCATACCAGAGCCTAGTGCACCCATACCACCGAAGAACTTTACAGGTAGAACACGCCACCAACGAACAGGGCGTATGCCATCCATCGCGCCTTCTATTTCTGGAATGCCAGATCCCGCAGCTTCAGGAGCAAAACGGTGAACGAGGTAATAGCCAACAAATGCCAATGCGGCACTGATTAAAAATGCAGCGAGCCACAGCGGTAATGCGCTACCAATCGCTTGTTTGAGCCAGTCAGTCCGAGTCTCAGAGACAAAATGAACCGCAATTTCGAAGAAGGTTCCAACGATGCCCGCAAGAATACCGACAAGTAAAGAAAGGATGAGAACAGAGACGGACGTTTTATCTTTAGAGAGAAACTGGTTAATAGCATCCTTTGGCATACTGGCTAAAAGGGACTGCTTAATTTTCTCTCTTTTGGTCATAAAAAGATCAACCTCGTTTTATCTATTTTCTTATTAGAAATGGTGATGTCTCTAGCAAGAATTATACGCTGGTATAGGCTTAACTATAGCGTCAAGATTGAAATATTGATTTTCAAATATGGAGATTCAGAGATATCGACAAATAGCCTGAGAATTGGCAAGAGATCACGTTTATTCGCTTGCACTTTGGGAGTTTTGAACCATATTTAAATGGTAAGGCAATCTGAACCGACCCGCATGGAGGATTTTCTGCCTTACCTACAATTTGGATGGATTCAACAAGTCATTTCGAGATCCTCGTATTAAGATCAGGACGCATCAACAGACGGTTCTGATTCGCAGACTCACGATTGAGTAACGAGGGATAGGGCGCACTGTATGGTGCGCCTTTTGTCTTTTATAGGGTGCTAGTCAATTGAAGCAATTTGCTTAAGTACCTTTTCCAATTGATCCCATGGTAGAAGTTGGCTATCGATGACTTCCATACGGCTTTCAAAGCCTTCTAATGACATCTCATTAACAGAGACAACACCGTGGCTTACATTGAACGCATAGCAGCCTCTGTCGGTGTTCATCACACCTTTGACGCGTTCGGCAGTTAAGTCAGATAACATAGAAAATAGGTCATCAAAATTGAACGTGACTTCTGCACCAAATAACCAACCGCAACTAAAGTAACCTTGGCCTTTGTTTTCTTTGCGAACCATTATTTGATCTGGCGCTAGAGCAAATTGAGGTTCTGCCTCAGCATGTTCATGATGGTGTTGTGCAATGTCCGTTGAAACCGATGGATCCCTCCTCTGGTTGTCCAGAAGTTCGATAGGGAAACGCCCTTGCTTGACGAGTTGACTGTAAATCTTGGGTGGATTTTGGTCAGAAACCCAGTCGTTAAACGCATCGACGTCACTGACATGACATTCGTCTACTTTATTACCAATCACAATATCTGCGATGTTGAGTTGGTCGTTAAAGTTCTGATTCTCCAGATACTTAGGGCTAGATAAGTTACGTGGGTCGACTAAGCCTATGGTGGCTCTCAGGTCGATGTAATCTCGAAACTGAGCAGAGGTTAAGGTTGCGAGAATCTTGTGGGCGTGACCCAAGCCGGTAGGTTCAACAATCAGGCGATCAGGTTGCGTGCGAAGCAAAGCAGTCAGAGCAACGGAAGTTGGGACTCCAGCAGCACAACACATGCAGCCACCGGGCACTTCTTTGATCATCGCACCTTGCTCGGTCAGCATTGCGCCATCAATACCAATTTCGCCAAATTCGTTGACCAGAACTGCCCAATTTTCGTCAGCAGGTTTTTCTTTCAGTAGGTTTAGGATTGTCGTGGTTTTTCCGGTACCCAGAAAACCAGTAATGATATTGGTTGGGATTTTCATTGTGCAAAACTCGTCGATAACAATGCTTTGACTATATCAAAGGTTAGCGTGGAAGCTAGAATAAAAAACGGCGGTAGATACCGCCGTTGTTGTGATTAGCGTTTATTCTTTAAGTAGCGTTTACGACGCTCTTCTTTTTTCTTGGCCTTCTCTTCAGCTTTGCGTGTCGCTTCGATCTCTACTTCGACCAACTCTTTGGTGATCATTTCTGGCAACTCAAGTGTTATTTGACCTAAGGTACCATTACGTAGTTCGTGAAGTAAGATTTCCGAACATTTATGCAGATCGACTCGTCCGCCAGAACGTAGCGCGCCTCTTCGACGACCAATCTCTTCCATTAGTTCTATGTCGCTTTCTGGCATTTCTTCGATCTGATAGCGCTCTTTCAAACGCTCAGGGTACGCTTTTGCAAGGTACTCAACTGTATAGAAAGCCACTTCTTCGTATTCCATGGCAGTGTCTTTAACGGCACCGGTTGCAGCGAGGCGGAATCCGCTGTGTGGGTTTTCTACTTTAGGCCATAAAATGCCGGGAGTATCCGACAAAACAATACCATTTTGTAGGTTGATACGTTGTTGACGACGCGTAACGGCTGGCTGGTTACCAGTAACTGCGATAGTACGGCCTGCAAGAGTATTGATAATGGTTGATTTGCCCACATTGGGAATACCCATGATCATTGTACGAATGTTCTTACCAATCTCTTCACGATGCGGCGCAAGTTTACGGCACAGCTCTAGGATCTTGTTAACTTCCTGAGTGTTGGAAGTCGTAATCGCCATCGCTTTTACATTGTGTTCTTGCTCGAAGTGTTCAATCCATAGTTGAGTTAACTCTGGATCGGCAAGGTCACGTTTATTCAGTACCTTAACGACTGGCTTCTCACCACGGATTTCAGAGATCATTGGGTTTTCACTACTGAATGGAATGCGAGCATCCAATACTTCAATAATGACATCTACTTGAGGGATCGCTTCTTCAATCTCTTTACGGGCTTTGTGCATGTGGCCCGGAAACCATTGAATTGTATTGTTAACCATTTGAAAATATTGCCTTCTAATTTAATGGTTTAATCTGCCGTGCAACTTTAAACATAACAAAGCGTTCGCTTATCACAAGTTTTTGAAGCCCAATAAGGCAGGGCAGATTGACTTGGGCGCAATATTAACACCGACTTTAGTAATCTCATAACGAAGGGCAGGAGAAAAGCGACTAATCACATCAATCGTTTACGTTGTAGCCAGTTAGTGATGTCCGGTAAGAGTCGAACTTCTATCTTTGCGTGAGCTCTATTGGTTTGGCTGACGTTATCGCTGCGTGTATCGGCTTCAAAAGCTCAAAGGGGTGATCATTTGACGCTAAGCAAAAAAATAGCCAACGCGTTGTAAAGACGCGATGGCTATTTCATAGAAATCCATCAACTCATTTAGATGATGGGATGAACACTACGAGAATTAGTTGGCTGGTCGCCAAACACCCCATTTGTCCTTACTGTATGTCGTTTCAGGATCATCACCGCCTTGTGTCCACCACTGTGCTTTCCACTCCTTACCGGCATATGACACAACTTCACCGCCGACGTAAGTCGTTGATGAGCTCCAAGCATTCCCTGTATCTGGGTCCGGTTCTGGAGTTGGTGGAGGAGTGACACCGCCATCATCAACAACCACCTCAAACGTAAAGGTCTCAGTTCGATCGCTGTTGGTCGCGCTCGCTGAGAAGATTAACGTTTCATTCTGAGTAATAGACTGGGTGTCGATAATGATCGAAGAAGAACCGTTATTCTGAATCTGTACAGGTGTGCCCTGAGTTTGAGTCAACGTTGCATTTTCTTCTGTTACGATGACGACTTTATCACCCGCGTTTACGACATTATCACTTAGGGATAGCTCATAGAGTTGTCCTGCTAACGGATCAACATTGCCATTGTCGTCCCGGGAAACGGTCATTAGCCCTGAAGCACGGCTGTCCTTAGAGTTAAAGAAATTGCGTGACGGATCATTCTGGAAATACATGTAGTGCTGCATTTCTTCGTGCCAATCACCGATAAAGACAGCACCATCTTTGAATTCTGCGTGCCAACCATTAATCTCAGAAGCAAGGAGACGATCCCAGTCACCAACGTTGTTTGAATCTACTCTGATATCAAAGCTACGTGCAACCGCGCCATCCTTGTTGATGATGTCATATTTTACTACATCGCCAATTTCAGGTGCTTCCAATCCACTAGGGATAAAGGACGCTCCACGATGTAAATCTGGTTCTGGTGCTGGCTCAGGAGGTGGAGTGTTACCATTCTTAATCGTAATATCAGAACAGTTGTAGAAGCCTTCACCCGCGGCATCATCTCGTTGCCAACGCACAAAGAGAATGGCGTCTCCAGATCTATCAGATGGGATAGTTACGTTGATTCGGTATTTTCCGTTCTCTACAGGTACATTGCCCGTTTCTTGAATCAAATCTAGATCGCCCCAAGCTAGGCCTTTAGACAGGTCAGCATTTGGTTTGGTTAAGTAAAATTCCCAGAAAGAAGGATTGTGCGGTGCCGTGGCATTAAACACATATTCGAATGTACCCGTGTTCATTTCTGTACGAGTCCAGGCCGTATGCGGGGCTCCCATCCCACGTTTCTGAGGATCGTTTGCGTAGCATAATGTGCCATCTGGAATAGCGGCTCTTACTGCACTCTGGTTGTTAAAGTCGGTAATGTTCTTTGCGTATTCGTTTCGCTGTACGAACGGGTAAGATCCCGAAATGTCTTTGGCATTTGAACAAGCGGCGTTGGGTGGACTGCCAGACCAGATACCGCCTTGTTCGTAACAAATGTTTTGTCGAGCATTTGG
This sequence comes from Vibrio sp. St2, assembly GCF_947311885.1. NCBI lineage: Bacteria > Pseudomonadati > Pseudomonadota > Gammaproteobacteria > Vibrionales > Vibrionaceae > Vibrio > Vibrio sp. St2. The sequence continues at coordinate 35,417 of NZ_CAMZNA010000009.1, forward strand.
ATATTCAGACCAACCATGTGCGTAGACATCGGCTGGTAGGGCAGATAGCAAAGCGCTACCTACCGCCAGTTTTAAAATGTGTTTATTCGCTGTCATTTTCTTACTCTATTCCGTTTTATAATTAATATACCCAATCAATAGTTTTGGTTTATTGACTGGAGTTTTTCTATTATTTTTATTTCTATTAGAAACGGTTGAAAGATAAGCCAAGATTATTTTTATGAAAGTTTTAATATTCGTTATATGAATTAAGATCGCAATTGTCGAACTTCTTACAAATCTGTCTTAATTTTTGCTATTTAACCTAAACTTCTGATAATTAACAGTTATTTATTGACTTGTTTTAGATTTCAAACAACGTAATGCAAAAGTTTTTTAATATGTGAATCCGATTCAATAAATAAAGTTACTGTATATATCATGTCTTTATAACTGAGATGATGACGTTAGCATGACATTTAGTTTCATTTTTTATGGCTATTGGTTTTTGATTTATTATGCTTACTGGTAATTGTATAATTGATTAAGATTCGTTTTGTGAATGGATATATGTTAAGTAATTACTTTGCTTGATGGCTTTTAAGTGTACTAACGTAGCTTACAAATTGGCTCATTTATTTGTAGGCAATAGAGGTTCACTGTGGGTAAAGAATCAATGATGTTTGAATAAATGAGCAAAGAAGATACCTTTATTGTTTAGTCTCGGCTCACTGATTTGCTTGAGGATAGTATGAAGTTTTATTTACCAGAAGAGTATCAGGATTTGTGTTATACACAATTTCAAACTTATAAGAGAAGAATAAGTTTGTTGCTCCCTGATGCGGTTGTCGAGCATGTTGGCTCTTCGGCAATCCCTGGTGCCATATCAAAAGGTGATCTGGACATCTATGTCGGAGTTGAGCCACGAGAATTGGAAGGGGCGGTTCAACAGTTGTACAAGTTAGAGTTTTCGGTAAAGCAAAATACCTTGCGGACCCCTGAATTATGTATGCTCGAATCAAAGACAGAAGATGTCGCATTTCAAGTCGTTGCAAATGGTTCGCAATATGAGTGTTTTCTTAAATTTAGGGAGCAACTACGTTCAAGCCCTGACTTAGTTAATCGTTACAATAAACTTAAACAGTCTTGCGAAGGTTATTCACCTGAAGACTACCGCAGGATTAAGTCTGAATTCATCGAACAAGTCTTAAGTAAGTAACCAATTTGAGAACATAATGTAAATGGGACGGTGTACTTAAGATGTTGATTCAGCATACAACATTTTTAATTTGTTGTATTTTGTCTGCCTACGGCAGAATGAACGTTTGATGTGAGCTAATTTCTGACTTCAAGGGATGGCTCTATTAACATTTCAGGAGATTCTACATGTTAAAGTTTGCCTCTTTAGGTGCCATTCTGCTGTCTGCATCTATGTCAGTTATTGCTGCACAGGGTGTTGTCATGCATGAGAGCCCGTATTCTGTAAAAGAAACAGCAGATCGATTTGAAGCGATTGCTAAGAAGAAAGGACTTAATATTTTTGCCCGAGTTGATCATCAAGCTAATGCTGAAGGTGTGGGCCTAGAGCTCAGACCAACTGAACTGATCATTTTTGGTAATCCGAAAGTAGGCACGCCACTTATGCAGTGCGCACAGAGTGTTGCGATTGACCTACCGCAGAAGGTTTTGGTGACTCAAGATGAAGAGCAGAAAGTCTGGCTGTCTTACAATGATCCCAATTACATTAAGCAGCGACACGATGTTAAAGGCTGCGACGAAGTAATCACCAAGGTAACTAATGTATTGAGTGGCTTATCAAAGGCTACAACCAGCCAATAGCCTATATGTAGTAGGCGTTATAATTGACAAACAAGCAGCAAACTAAGCTGCTTGTTTTCGTTTGCAATGTAGTTCTAACTGCTGATTCATCTTCTCAGGCCTGAATATCAGAGAAGTATTACATCTCAGGATCAGACTCAATTACTTTCGAAACAACACTAATTAGTTGCACAATTTAAGCAGTGGCTTTGTAAGTTGTTAATGAAAGCTCCAGAGGCATAAGTTTTTTGGGGTTTTATGCATTAGGAGCAAAGATTAACGCTTCGTTTTATTGAGTGACTTGTTGTCATACATAGCGGCATCTGCTTTACAGAGAAAGTCTGTCAACTTGCTTGGATCTGTATCACTAGCCAATTCTACGCTACCGATAGAGTACTGAGGGATATGCTCCTGACATGAAGTTTTAAGGCTTTCATCCAGCCTTTCAACAAAGCGGGATTTATCCACCTCTTGTTCACTATCGAGTAAGACGACAAATTCATCACCACCCCAGCGGGCGACTAAATCGCTCTTTCTGACACTCTTGAGAAGGGCGGTAGCAAAATCTTTAAGTATTTGGTCTCCAACAGAGTGGCCCCATTGGTCGTTAATGGCTTTGAACCCGTCAATATCGAGATACATTAACATGCTCGAACGGTTGAATGAGTTTGAAAGGGTGATATGACGCTCGAAAGACTCCGTAAAGCCTCGGCGGTTTAGCGCTTTTGTCAGTTCATCAAAACGACTTTCTACTTTGAGTTGATTAGCTTTATACAGGTAGGCCAAATCACTGTTGATGGTGTCTCTAAGAAAACTAAGTACGGTCATGAGTTTGTCGGAATAATCCGTTGGCCGTTGGTCCATCACGCACAATGTGCCAAAGCTATTCCCATCCGGCCACTGAATGGGGTATCCAAGATAGCTTGAAAATTGGTCTTCTGTATACTCAGGGTTATCAGACCATTTTTCATCTTCACTGGCATCCGCTACATACATCATCTGGTTGCTCTGAACGACTTGATGACAGTAAACATTGGTATTTTTATCAGAATAAGCACCTGGACAATATTGCGAAGGGGCCTGCTCTGAAGCAACTAATACCTCAATGCCATTGGTTGTCGCCTGGGTAACAAATGCGGCGGGGGCGTCAAATAATAGGGCAATCATATCCACTAATTTCTGCCATCGCTCCCAGTCAACATCCTCAATTTTTCCGTAATAGCATGAGCCGTATTTATAACCAGACATTGAGTTTCAGACTCCTTACTTCAATTTTCTTCTTATCAACAAGAGATAGACTCCAAGCTTAGCTTTAATTATAGAAGTATTGATAGCTGCATGGGGTTAGGTGTTGATAAATTTGCAATTGCCACGCTTACATCGTGAAACCACATCTTACCGATGGTCAATTTAGTTAGATGGTCGAGCAGTAGGTTAGCTTACCTGAGAGATATTTCTTGATTAGGGCGGCTGGCGACGAGCTCTCTAACGGCTTGTTCCAATTGTGGCAGTAAATGTTTATTGGAAACGTGAATATAATGATAAAGAGGCTCATGCAATATCGCCTTGCTAACGGGTTTGATATTAGGGAACTGACCCTTCAAAATTTCATAAACCACCTTAGGAGCGAGCCATAGATCAGCGCGCCCTTTACTGACCATTAATGCCGCCTGTTCTGATTTCTCAACCAGGTAGAGCTGTTTGTAGTGTGAGATTTTATCTGTAAACTTCATCCCCAATTGTGAAACGAGTACTTTTTCTGACACTTCACTGAGCTCTTCGTAAAATTGCCCTTCAAAGCCATACATAAAAATACTGACGTAATAGAGAGGAACATCGACTTTGATCATGTTCTCATCATTCGCAAGCCTAGATATTCTTAAATCTAATCCTTGGTAACGGCCTTGGCTAACTGCACGAATTGCCCTCGCATTAGGCAAATAAACAAAATCGACCTCAATACCCGATTTTTGGTATATGAATTCAAGATCTTCTCTCAAAGTAAAGCCAGCGAGCTTGTTTAATTCAGGGTTTTGATAAATTTCGCCTATAGCAATAACAGCAGGTTCGGCAACGGCCGACCGAATAGAATAGATGAACAAAACTAGCCAGAAGATTCTGGCAGTTTGGATGTGCATTATTGAGGCCACTCTCCACAAGACATATCACTGGTATAGTCTATCTAAGGGAGATGGTAAACCTCGAGCGCATTGGTGTGGCTGTTTGGTGGAATATGGAAAACCACTTTTCCTATTGAGGAAACTTAATTGGCAAGAATGATTTGGTAGCCGTTTCTGCCATCTTGTTTGACCATATAAAGTGCTTGGTCCGCGAACTGGAACAAGCTTGTTAGATGTTCATATGAAGTAATGCGTTTTGATGTTGCTCCAGCACTCACTGTTATGAACGGATGAGTTGGTGAATATGCGTGTTCAAGTGCCATTTCGCTGATTGCTCCAACCAGCATTTGTAGGTAAGCATCTAAATTGAGCTCTATGTCGCTGGCGAGGATGACGCAAAACTCTTCCCCCCCATAACGGCATACTAAGTGTTCATATGGCGATTCGACCTCACGCAATGCCTCAGCGACACGCCTCAAGGCTTGATCTCCAGCCACATGACCATAGTTATCGTTGTATTGCTTAAAGTGATCGACATCGACCAGAATGACACCTATATGGTTGTAACCCAGCTCCTCAATGAAATGACGGGCTGTTTCATATAGATGCCTACGATTAGCAATACCGGTAAGTGGGTCAACAATAGATTGTTTTTTGAGAATTTCGCGCTTTTCATCCAGTTCGGTGATTAAATTGTTGATGTCGCGGGCAAAGCTTTTCATTTCTTTTGAGATAAATGTGGCTTCATTTGGCAGTTTGTCACCGGACTTCTGAAACTGGCGCAAGGCTTTTTGAGCCTGCCCCAATGGCTTTATCAGCTTAGACACAACAGACAAGTTAAGAACAAACATTACCAGAGAAAAACAAGCCAGTACGCTTGCTTCTGAAAAAGTTAGGAAATCTGGTAGCTTTTCGTTATGAGTAATTTCAATTGCAATGTTATCGCCATCAAGGAAATCATCACGGTAAATGACGGAGACATCAATCGGCAAAGCTCCATGTAGGGAGTCATGTTCACTGTATGGGTGGACGTTGATCTCTACACCTGTTGCAGCTTCAATTTCAGAGATAAAGTCTTTGCGAATTTTACGAATAAATACGATGTAACCGAAATCGCAGGATTTGCCATCACTCAAGCAAATTCTGGCGGATGCAACCATATAAGGCTCACTTTGATAAACCGCATATTTGATGTGTGAAGATACCTTAGCGCTCGAAGCATTGATCGATTGTTCAAGAAGTTTGTTCACGACAGCTGGGTCATTCAGAGCAATGAACTGTGCAGAGTGGACTTGGCCATCCTTATATAAAGCGCTCCATTTTACTTGTAGCTGTTTATCAAAAATGATCATGCCGTCGACAAGCTTGGACTCGAATGCGTGTGGTCCAATACTGTCCCTGATGAACGCTTCCGTGGGGTGCTGAACGAATTTCGTCAGCGTTGTCCAAGCAGCGTAATCTTCTAAAGATGCTCTCAGTTCAAGCTCTTCCATTTTCAGGACAGTTTGTACGCGCTCTATTTCAAACTGTTGTCTCTTCTTAGACGCCTCAATCGCCAGCTCATGGCTCCATAACGCTTTAAACGAAAAGTAAAACATTAGAAACAGGAGAACGACAGAGAAAGAAACCAGAATGGTGAGCTGTTTGAGACTGAAGTGTTTTAACTTATACACTAATAACGGACTACCTGAACAATGAGTAACTGAGCAAAATTGCATCGCTATTGTAGAGATCATTTTCAGCCGGAGCCAGCAATTAACGTGCTAGATCGTCGCCATATGGAGGAAGATCTTGTGTTTAAAGCAAAAAAAACCTCAAATAATCCAAAAGTGTTACATGGGACGGCTTTAATATTTTGTCATAATTTAAATTATTGTTTATATTTCCGTGCCACATAATTACTACAAAAGTTTATCCACATGACTGCTAGCCAAATTTCGTCGGAACGTGAAACCCTACTTGATACCAACGAACAGTTAGTATCAACTACAGACTTAAAAGGTGTCATTACCTACAGTAACGATGCCTTTTGCCGTATTGCTGAATTCACTCAGGAAGAACTTCTGGGACAGAACCACAATATTGTTCGCCATAACGGAATGCCAAAGGCGGCATTTGCAGACATGTGGGCGAACCTGAAGCAAGGTAAAGCTTGGCGTGGAATTGTGAAAAACCGAACGAAGTCGGGCGGTTATTATTGGGTAGATGCGTATGTAACGCCGATTTATGAACGTGGAGAAATGACGGGCTATCAATCTGTTCGTGTTAAGCCAAAACGTGAATGGGTTACCGTTGCTGATGCAGCTTACAAATCGTTGCTTAAAGCTGAAAAATCTGGCCGGACCTGGTCACTACAGATCAGTGATTCACTTCGTTATGCGATTTTGCTAGGTTCCTTGTCAGCGCCAGTGCTGGCTAACATGATGGATTTGGAAGGAGCAGCAAGTTGGATCTCAAGTTTGTTACCACTGTCTGTTGTCGCTCTTCTGTTCAGACAAGAATTGATTGATACACCAAAGCAACTTAAGAAGCTGCAATCTAAGTACGACAGTGTCAGTCGCCTAATCTATTCTGGCAATAGTAAATTCTCCGTGGCGGATTTTCATATCAAGCTTCTTTCAGCGCGTATTCGCACAGTCTTGGGCCGTATGACGGATTCAGCTAAGCCGCTTCAAGATCTGTCTGATGGTCTAAGTGCAACGACCTTGCAGGTAACTCAAGCCCTTGAGCAGCAAACCAAAGATATTCGCCAAGTTCGTGAAGCTACCGAAGAAGTGGAAGCATCCGCTAACGAAGTGTCCACCAGTACGCATGAAGCGCATGAATTGATTGATGTGACGCTCAAAACCTGTCTGCTTGCGAAAGATACCATCGATCAAACTCATGTGAATTTGGAGCAACTCAGCGTTCAGGCTGAGAAAGCGACTAATACCACTTACCAACTGAGTGAACAGGCGCAAAACGTCAGTCAGATGATGGAAGAAATCGGTGGGATCGCAGAACAAACCAACTTGCTTGCTTTAAACGCCGCGATTGAGGCTGCTCGTGCTGGCGAACAGGGCCGTGGTTTTGCTGTTGTTGCGGACGAGGTTCGTGCATTGTCGGGCAGAACGTCGAATGCAACAGTACAAATTAAAGACAGTATTGAAACCATGTTAACGACGATTGAAGGCTGGCAACGCGACATCATTGCCAACCGTGAGCAAACCGACGCATGTGGTGAAGTGGCTGAAGAAAGCGCGAAACGTTTATCGGAAGTCGAAACCATGATGCAATCGATGAACGATTTGATGACTACGGTTGAAGATGCGGCAACTAAACAGCGCCAGCTTTCCGGCGATGTGAACCTGCACATTCAGTCAATTGCGTCAGCCGCTGAGCAAAACCTTGCGGCGACCCATTCCGTTAATCAGCACTCGCAAGAGTTACGCAATCAGGTCAACGAGTTTTATCAGTTAGCTCAGCGATTTGAAGAAAAATAAACGAAGCCCTGCAAACGCAGGGCTTTGTTATTGTTGAACGCTTTTATACAAATATCTCTGACAGGTGGGCTCGCTTATGCGTTTAAGGATCTGTGACATAACAGCGATGATGATAAAAGCAAATACCAGCCTTCCCCAAAATATCGTCACGAAGTCGGCACCAATCAACAATACGAGAATGGTGTCTTCAATCATGCTGTGAGCTAAGTTAAGCAGCATGACGGCGGTAAACACATCTCGTGCTGGTATGTGGCCTCGCTTGGCTTCGTTGATCAGCAGGCCGCCACCGAAAGAAATGCCTAACGTAATACCGACGATGGTTAGGTTAGTCGCCTCTCTGCTGATACCCAGCACAGAAAGAACAGGCTTGAGTGTCATCGCCATTAACTTCTCCACACCTAGCAGTTTTAGCATCTTTAACGTAAATAGTAAGACTGCAATGATGACAAGTATCGCTATCAAGTTTTCGACTTGCGACCACGCCCATTGAAGATAAGTTTGCTCTGGAGGTATTTCCGGATTCCAAACGATCTGGGCAGGTGTATTCAGCAAATCGCCGAACTGATAAATCTGGTGGAGAACCCACGCAAACAATAGTCCACCCCCAACTCTGACTAACGTTGTCATAGCAATACTCACGCCAGCACGCTTCGCAATAGCTGCTTCAATCGGGATAGAGTGTGCGATGAGCATTAATGAACCCAAAATTGATACCTGAGCAACGGTGAGTTCGCTGTTGGTGCTCATAAAGATCAATAGACCTGCGTACATATTAGTAAGCAGAGTTGTCGCCCAAACTAAGCCCATTTCATCGGGTAAACCGACAAAATTCATCAAAGGACTCAGCCATTCGCTAAGCAATGCAACGCCTCCTAGCTCTTCAACAACTTTAATGACGATGATGATAGGAATCATCACTTTATACAGAGTCCAGGTGACATCGATTATTTCTTTAAAAAGGTCATGAAAGAAACTTTGTAACTTTTCCATGTTGAAATCCACACTGAATGATTCGATAGCAAGAATATTAATAAAAGCATGAGAAATATGGATGTGTGATTTTCATGCTTTCTGTGCCTCATATTTCTTTATTGATTTAATGTTGTGTTAAAGTTTCTTAAAAGTGCACTCTGGAGAAATTATGGAAATTGACCGCTTAGACAGGAAGATTTTGTCGATACTGCAAAAGAATAATCGTATTCCGAATGTAGAGTTGGCGGAAGAAGTGGGGTTATCGCCACCAGCTTGTTTGAAGAGGGTAAAACGGCTTAGGGAAGACAACGTGATAACAGGTGACGTCTCTATCATCAATCCCGAGCTGGCCGGTAATAAGATGAACTTGATTGTTTCAGTCGAAATGGAGCGGGATAGACCTGATATATACAGCGTGTTTCGCCAATCAATAACAAAAGCGCCTGAAGTCACTCAATGTTATCAGATCACGGGAGGCTACGATTTCATGCTGGTGGTAAGCGTTCCAGATATCAAAGCGTATGAAAAGTTTATTGAACGCGTATTGCATCAAGATAAGAACATTCGTAAATTTCAGACTTCGGTTTCTACTCGCACAGTAAAGTTCAGTACTGAAGTGAATGTAGAAGAGATTCAATAAAAAACGCCCCGCTAGTGTAGCGGGGCGTTTTCATGTCAAGGTTCAGTGATTAAGCTAAAAGCTCTTTCGCTGTGTTCACAACGTTTTCAGTTGTGAAACCAAACATCTTGAATAGCTCACCTGCTGGTGCAGATTCACCGAAGGTGGTCATACCGATGATACGGCCGTCGAAACCAACGTACTTGTACCAGAAGTCAGCAATACCCGCTTCAACTGCGATACGTGCCGTCACGTCAGATGGTAGAACCGCTTCGCGGTAAGCTGCGTCTTGCTTGTCGAATGCATCCGTTGATGGCATTGAAACAACACGTACTTGCTTGCCTTCAGCAGCTAGTTCAGCCGCAGCGTTTACTGCTAGCTCAACTTCAGAGCCGGTTGCGATTAGGATAAGCTCTGGCTTGCCTGCGCAATCTTTCAGGATGTAACCACCCTTAGCAATGTTCGCTACTTGCTCTGCGTCACGCTCTTGCTGTGCAAGGTTCTGACGAGAGAAGATAAGTGAAGTCGGTGCATCTTTACGTTCGATAGCCAGTTTCCAAGCCACTGCAGACTCAACTTGGTCACATGGGCGCCATGTGCTCATGTTTGGCGTCAGACGTAGAGAAGCCATTTGCTCAACCGGTTGGTGAGTTGGGCCATCTTCGCCAAGGCCGATAGAGTCGTGCGTGTAAACTTGGATGTTCTGCACTTTCATCAGAGCCGCCATACGCATAGCGTTACGCGCGTATTCCATGAACATTAGGAAAGTTGCACCGTATGGTACGAAACCACCGTGTAGTGCGATACCGTTCATGATAGCCGTCATACCGAACTCACGAACACCGTAGTGGATGTAGTTACCAGACGCATCTTCAGCCGATACCGACTTAGAACCAGACCACATAGTTAGGTTAGAAGGGGCAAGGTCAGCAGAGCCGCCTAGGAATTCAGGTAGCATTTGACCAAACGCTTCTAGTGCGTTTTGAGACGCTTTACGTGATGCGATGTTTGCAGGGTTTGCTTGAAGGTCGGCAATGATTTGTGTTGCTTTCTCTTCCCACTCAGCTGGCAATTCACCGTTCAGACGACGCTTAAGCTCTGCTGCTTCTGCAGGATACGCTGCTGCGTACGCGTCAAACTTCGCATTCCACGCTGCTTCTTTCGCTGCGCCTGCTTCTTTTGCATCCCACTCTGCGTAAACGTCTGCTGGGATTTCAAAAGGACCGTGTTCCCAACCTAGCGCTTTACGAGTTGCTGCAATTTCGTCAGCGCCTAGTGGTGCACCGTGACAGTCGTGTGAACCAGATTTGTTTGGAGAACCAAAACCGATGATAGTCTTAGTACAGATTAGCGTAGGACGTGGGTCCGCTTTCGCAGCGATAATCGCTGCATTGATCGCTTCTGGATCGTGACCGTCTACTGCTGGGATGACGTGCCAGCCGTACGCTTCGAAACGCTTAGGCGTATCGTCAGAGAACCAACCTTCCACTTCACCATCAATAGAGATACCGTTGTCATCCCAGAATGCGATTAGCTTACCAAGACCTAGCGTACCTGCTAGAGAACACGCTTCATGAGAGATACCTTCCATCAGACAGCCGTCACCCATGAATGCATAAGTGAAGTGGTCAACGATGTCGTGGCCTTCTTTGTTGAATTGTGCTGCTAGAGTTTTCTCAGCCAGCGCCATACCTACCGCGTTAGTGATACCTTGGCCTAATGGGCCAGTCGTCGTTTCGATACCCGGTGCGTAACCGTACTCTGGGTGACCTGGCGTCTTAGAGTGCAGTTGACGGAAGTTTTTCAGGTCATCGATAGACAGCTCGTAACCCGCAAGGTGAAGCAGAGAGTAAATCAGCATAGAGCCGTGGCCGTTTGATAGTACGAAACGGTCGCGGTCAGCCCATTCTGGGTTTGCTGGGTTGTGGTTTAGGTGAGAGCGCCAGAGAACTTCAGCGATGTCAGCCATACCCATAGGTGCGCCTGGGTGACCAGAGTTGGCTTGTTGTACGCCGTCCATGCTAAGAGCACGGATAGCATTAGCTAAATGTTTACGATCCATAATAAATACCGAATATTATTAAATTCTAGAAAGGAAAATTAAGAGGGGAACGCAAACGTTCCCCTTATTAAAATAATTTGAGATTAAAGCTTAGCTTCAATCATCGCTTCAAGTTTGCCTTGGTCAACAGCGAAGTTGCGGATACCTTCAGCCAGTTTCTCAACTGCCATTGCATCTTGGTTGTGATCCCATAGGAACTCAGCGTGAGTCATCGCTGCTGGACGCTCGGCTGCACCTTTAGAGTCAACTAGCTTCTCTACTACTTCACCTTCCGCTGCTTCTAGTTCAGCAAGAAGAGCAGGAGCGATAGTTAGACGGTCACAGCCAGCAAGTTCTAGGATCTCGCCGATGTTACGGAAGCTTGCACCCATAACCACTGTGTTGTAGCCGTATTCTTTGTAGTAGTTGTAGATCTTAGATACTGATAGTACGCCTGGATCTTCTGAAGCTTCGAAGTCACGGCCTTCTTTCGCTTTGTACCAGTCCATGATACGACCAACGAATGGAGAAATTAGGAACACGCCAGCTTCAGCACAAGCACGAGCCTGAGCAAATGAGAATAGAAGGGTTAGGTTACAGTTGATGCCTTCTTTTTCTAGGATCTCAGCTGCGCGGATACCTTCCCAAGTAGAAGCAAGCTTGATTAGGATGCGGTCGTTAGTGATGCCTGCATCGTTGTACATTTTCACAAGTTGGCGAGCTTTCGCTACGCTGCCTTCCATATCGTAAGAAAGACGAGCGTCAACTTCTGTAGAAATACGACCTGGGATAGTCTTAAGGATTTCTTTACCGATGTTTACAGCAAGCATGTCGCAAGTGTCTTGTACTTGCTGAGCTTTGTCGCTGCTTTGAGATTTTGCGTATTCGATAGAAGCGTCGATAAGTGGCGCATATTCTTCGATTTGAGCGGCTTTAAGAATCAGAGAAGGGTTAGTAGTTGCGTCTTCTGGCTGGTATTTTTTAATCGCATCGATTTCACCAGTGTCTGCTACGACTGTCGTTAGTTTACGAAGTTGCTCTAATTTGTTGCTCATTTCGATCATCCTATTTAATGGGCGTTCACATCAAAACAGTTAATGTGAGTGGTGCAATTGCAAGCGAGTTAGCTAATCGTTTTTAACCCTTTCCGAGTTCATTAAATCAACTAACCGGAATAAATTTCAGCGAGAGATCATTTGTTGTGAACATTTGCTCTCTCGATGAGTAAATGATGGGTTCATATTTATCTCATCCACACAGAATGTCAATCGCTAATTAAAGCTTATGGTGATGTTCATCAAGTATTTCTCCAATTGCCTCCGCAGGCAATTCGAATTAAACGTTTGCCAAGGCATGACAAGGGTTGAGGAGAATAAGTAGCGCATAATAAATAGCCTGAGAATTTGTCATGGCGATGAGCAAATGTTGCAATTATCTATAGCGATGACATATGCTACAGCTCTGAGCACATGTCATAGGTATTTTCCCCTATAGGAGCCAAGCCAAATGAGCAAGTCACAACAAGATATGTCTGATGACAGCGCTGATCTACTTACCGAAATCTCCGTTGCCTACTATCAGGACGGGGCAACCCAGGAAGAAATATCCAAGAAGTTTTCCGTGTCGCGAGCGAAAGTAGGGCGAATGCTAAAGCAGGCCCGTGATGAAGGGATCGTAGAGATTACCGTTAAATATCACCCCGTATTCAGTGCCAAGATTGAGCAAAGGCTAATTGAAAGGTTTGGTGTTAAGCGTGCTTTGGTTGCGCTTGATCAGCCGAGCGAAGAACAGCAACGTTTGCAAGTGGCAGGGTTAGTATCCAAATACATGGCCAGCTCTATTCAAAATGGATCAGTTGTGACAGTCGGTCAGGGAAGGAATGTCTCAGCGGTTGCCCATCATATTGGCGTTATCCCTCAACGAGATGTGAAGTTTGTGTGTGGCATTGGCGGTATTCACCCAAGAGGAGGTATGTTTAACGCTGATCATATCTGCCGACAATTTGCGAAAAGCTATGGTGGTACATCAGAAACGCTGTACGCCCCTGCATACGCAGAAAACCCAGAACAGAAACACGCATTTATGCAGAATGCGACAGTAAAGCAAACTCTGGATCTCGCTCGTAAGGCAGATGTCGCCTTGGTCGGTATTGGCGATATGAGTGAGAACAGTTATATGGTCGACTTAGGTTGGTTTACAGCAGATGAAGTGGTTCAATCACGAATGCTTCAAGGGGTGGTCGGTGATTTTGCAGGCTATGATTTCTTCGATATTCAGGGGCAGTCTGCCAAAACAGTCATGAGTGATCGCGTTATAGGTTTAAGCATTGAAGAGTTTCGACCCATTTCAGAGGTCATTGCGATTGCGGCGGAAAACAGTAAGCCATTGGCGATGCTCGGGGCGCTTAGAACAGGAGTGATTGATGTTATTGCTACCAGCGTAAGTAACGCACTCACTGTACTTAACTTGGATGAACAAATGAAATAACCCCGAGAGATTGCTCGCTAAAAAGCACGAGTCATGTCCTCGTGCTTCTCTTATAGTTTGTCCTTTGCTTTCTCTTTTACGAAATCGATAAATGCCCGAATTCTTGCGGGCATCTGCAAGCCGTAGTTGTGTACAGCCCAGACTGACGCCTTAAGGCTCATCCCATCCGCTGTTAATCGGATCAACCTGCCTTCCTTCAAGTCATCTTCAACGGCGAGAATAGGTAAGCACGCAATTCCTAAGCCTGAGAGTGTCATCATACGGATTGTGGGTACGCTATCTCCAAGACGAGTGGAGTGGAATCGATAAGTGATGCTTTGCTTCCCCACGGAGAATTTGCGTTCAACGTTTATACCCTCCCACTGATTAGCAATATAGTCGTAGTCGATGAGCTCGGTCGAAGTCACTGGAAGGGTAATATTGTTCTTCGTGAGATATTCAGGAGAGCTGCACAGCACTTGCTCTAGTTCGCCTATCTTGGTGGCTCGTGAACTGGAGTCGGGTAACTCACCCACTGTTATTGAAAGGTCGATGTATTTATCAATCAAGTTGAGCCGCATATCATTGGCTAATAATCGTGGCTCAATACCAGAATGGTTCTTTACAAACTCACACATCGAAGGCCCAATCAAATGAGTCATCAGCGTATGAGGTGAGGTGACAGTCACTGTGCCTGCAAGTCCGGTATTGGAATCACGTACTTCTTCTTCCGCCAAGGACATCAGTTTTTTCATTTCAAGGCATCGTTGGTAGTAACGTTGTCCCGCTTCAGTAAGAGATTGACGACGCGTTGTTCTGGTTAACAGTTTTACGCCTAGATGTTGCTCTAAACCTTGAAGGTGATGGCTTAGAACAGACTTAGACACGTCCAGCTTATCGGCGGCTTTGGTTATCGAACCAGATTCAACAATTTGGGCGAATACCTGCATGCGGTGTAGGTCTGATTTCATAAAATTTTATTGTTCTATTAAATCTAACTATTTGTGAAACTGTACCTTATTTATCATAAATTATAAACAATTAAACTCTCTCACGAACTCAAAAAACGAGACCAAAGGAGAGGAACAATGAGCATTCTGGTTCAATTTAAACTAAGCAACTCATCGGAAAATACTCAGGTAATCAAAGACTTTTTTACTGAGATTTTGCCAGACACAAGGACTTTTGAAGGGAATATATCTGCCCACCTGTTTGAGAAAGTGCAAGGACAGCACGAGTTAGTGTTGCTTGAAGAGTGGCAAACTCCTCAGCATTTCGATAAGTACATCGCGTGGCGCAAAGAAATAGGGGACTTTGATCAGCTTGGTACGATGTTATCGGAAGCGCCTAACATTGTGATGTTATCTAAGGAAGTCTAATGAATATTATTTGGAGCCCTGCAACGGTTCCACCGCCAGCGGCTAACTATCACCAATGTGCGATGATTCCATCAGGATCGACACGACTTCATATCGCGGGGCAATTGGGTATCAATGAGCTTAGCGAAGTGCCGGAGAGTGCTGAGGATCAGATTGTACTGGCTTGGCAAAATGTGCGTGGAGTGTTGCAAGCCAATAGAATGGACATACAGGACCTGATTAGCGTTCGGATTTACATGGTAAATCGTGAAGATCTTGAAGGTTATCAGAGAGCTAAGGAGCGCATTCCATTTGATGTCGGCTCTTTACCTACGACGTTTTTATTCGTAAATGGCCTGTTTGACAAAAATTGGAAAGTAGAGATAGAAGCTGAAGCGGCCAAACGTTTTCAAGGCAGCGACATACTTAGGCATTTTTGATTATATATTCAGTAGAAAAAAGAAAAGGCAGCCGTTATTGGCTGCCTTTGTGTGAAACAACCTTTAGCTGATCGGTAAACTGTCGTCTGCGCCCCATTCGGTCCAAGAACCGTCATACACTGACAAGTTTTGATATCCGGAAAGTTGTGCAGCGAGAAGAACAATAGCCGCCGTCACCCCTGAACCACAGCTGAAAATGTGTTGAGATTTATTGCTATCCATTGAGCTTTCCAAAATAGACTTTAGATCGCTAATAGGTTTGAGTTTGTGGCCTTCCATCAACTCAGCGAATGGCTGACATACTGAATTTGGAATGTGGCCAGCTCGCACACCTGCTCTTGGCTCGGCGACTTCTGCATTGAAACGAGCATGAGAGCGTGCATCAACGGTTTGATTAGACGCATTCTCGATTTGGTTAAGTACGTATTGCGCATCAACAAAGAAAGAAGGGTCGAGTTTGCCGTTAAAGTTACCTTCAGTATCGGCCTTTTTGTAAGAAGTGACAGTGTCATATCCAGCTAGCTTCCACTCGGTCAGGCCACCATTCAAGATATAGACCTCTTTATGTCCCATTGCTCTTAGCATCCACCATGCACGCGGAGAGGCAAAAGTTCCGCTGTTGTCGTAGACCACAATGATAGAATCTTGATTGAGTCCAATGCTTTTTGCTAGCTGGTTGAAGCGTTCTTCTGAAGGCATCATATGCGGAAGCGAAGCGTCAGGATCGCAAAATACAGAGTCGTAATCAAAGCGAATAGTATTTGGAATTAAGTTCTCATTGTCTTTTTCCGGCTCTGATGGGATCTGAAATTCAATGCTTGTATCTAGTACAACCAACTTTCCCGTTTGTTGTAGTTCAGTGAGCTCTTTTGGAGTGATCAACGGTGACATAATACTTCCTTATATAAGTTTATGAATTTTATGCAACTAATTTACAACAGGGCTGTAGAGGTCACAACAGAGACAGTTAATGTTTATTTGTATAGGTGTTGCACTGTATATAGCGATAGCTGATAGCGTCAGAAAAGAGTGAGGATTTCTTGTCAAGTTCCACGATGGAATTGGCAGGGCATTCAGTTTGAGGCGGGATGCTAATCATAGTTTGGTCACCATCGCTAAATTCAATATTCAGAAAGCGTCTGTTTCCATCAAGTGACTGAGTGAGAGTTTGAGTTAAGACAAGCGCTTGAACCCTAGTGGTTTGCTTTGGCTTATTGAGCGCTATCAGTCCAAGCAAGACTAGTGATAAGAGGAGCAGGGCGGCCAGAAATATTTTGGGGTTGTTCATAGGGTCTGTTGACCTTTTGCGGTTAAATTTTGTTCGAGATAAAAGCGTTTTAGTCGCGGCGAGAGGTTTGTCGCCTAGTGACCTAAGCAAAACACCTCTCAACAAAGAGTAAAACGCTTTTAGCCGAACCCTCTGGGCAGCGTTTGTGGTTCCTTTCTACTGCGTTATCGGCTTATCAGGTAGGGCAACTACATTTCAAACCCTCTGCCTTGTATAAAGAACCCACAAACTGCTGCAAAAATCAGCTCAAAAGGTCAACAGATCCTAATAACCTTTGTACTCCTGACCGTTTATGGTGAGTTTAGCTACAAACGGGGCAATTCGGCATTTTCATCAAGTTCATTTCTCGCCATGACATGGTCATCGCATCGAGAATCAGAATCTTACCTTGTTTCGCCTGTCCATAATTGGCGATAACTTTGATGGCTTCCATGGCTTGTACCGCACCGATGATGCCGACAACTGGCGCCATGACTCCAGCTTCAACACAGCTTAATGCTGCGGAGCCAAACAGTGCGCTTAAACACTGGTAGCAAGGTTGTGCTTGATCCTGATAAGTGAAGACACTGACTTGGCCTTCCATTCTAATCGCTGCACCAGAAACAAGCGGTGTTTTTAACTCATAGCAGAGGCGGTTAAGCTGATTTCGAGTCTCTACGTTATCCGATGCGTCGAGTACTAGCGTATGCTGCTCGATTTCTGTCTTTAAATCCTCATCACTCAAACGTTGATCTATCGTTCGCACTTCTAGGTGAGGGTTCAGTTGTTGCAGAGATTCAGACGCAGAGAGGACTTTCTTCTTACCAACGTCAGCATCATAATGAAGTACTTGGCGTTGCAGATTAGACAGTTCGACAACGTCATCATCAATTAAGGTCAGAGAGCCGACCCCCGCTGTTGCAAGGTATTGGCTTGACGCACAGCCAAGGCCACCAGCACCAAGAATCAAAATAGAGCTTTGCTTGAGTGCTTCTTGGCCATCAAAATCAAATTGCTTCAGTATGATTTGACGGTTGTAGCGAAGCATCTCTTGATCGGAAAGGATCTCCAATGTGCTCACTCCTAATAAAGGGTTGAATTGAACAACTGGATATTCACGGTTTCACCGACTTCAACACGGCCTCGCTCACGTTCCAAAACGACAAAACAATTTGCCAAACTCATAGAGCGGAAAGCCCCAGAACTTTGGTTTCCTGTCGTTTCTACAACAAACTTGCCATCTTCAATGGTGTAAACGCCGCGTTGGTAATCTGTACGTCCTGGCGCTTTCTTAAATGCAGTTCGAGTTGTGGCTGGAATAGATTCAGGCGCTTTCCAATCAGTATGTCCGGCGAGTTTCGCTAACATTGGCTGAACCAAAACGTACATTGTAAGTACTGCTGAAACAGGGTTACCTGGAAGTCCACAGAACCAAGCGGTCGATAACTTACCAAATGCAAATGGTTTACCCGGCTTGATGGCAAGCTTCCAGAAGCCGATTTGGCCGAGTTCTTCCAATATATCTTTGGTGTAGTCAGCTTCACCGACACTCACACCACCCGATGTCACAACGACGTCAGCTAAAGTCTGCGCTTTTTCAAACGTTGCTTTTAGTTCTTCCGGGCAATCAGGAATAATACCGAGATCGACAGGTTCGCAGCCGAAGTTTTCAATCAGAGGTTTTATGCCGTAACGATTACTGTCGTATATCTGGCCAGCTTCGAGAGGCTCACCAAGAGGCTTCAGCTCATCACCTGTTGAGAAGAAGGCAACGCGAGGCTTACGAACGACAGTGACATGACTGATGCCCAAAGTGGCAATCATCGGGATATCTCGAGCGGTAAGGCGTGCACCTTTGGGCAGCACGACATCATCTTTGCGAATGTCATCACCTGTAGGGCGAATGTTATTCTGCGGCTTCACATCGGTCTGATTGAACTTTACGCCTTGCTCTGTCTGCTCAGTGTTTTCCTGCATGATGACGGCATCGCAGCCTTCAGGAATTTGAGCGCCAGTCATAATTCGAACGCAAGTGCCTTTGGGCCATTCGCCCTCAAAAGGTTGGCCTGCAAAAGATTTACCCGCCGAAGGCAGAACATTACTTTTGTTTAAGTCGGCAATACGAATAGCGTATCCGTCCATTGCTGAGTTATCAAAAGGCGGAACGAAAATAGGGGAAAGTATATCTTCAGCAAGAACATAGCCAATGGCTTCGGCAAGAGGCAGTTGTAAGGTGGTTTGGATTGGTTTAATTGGCGACAGCATTTGTTCCATCGCTTCTTCGATTGGCATCAAGCCAGGAGCATCACAGCAACCCATAATAGTGTCCTAAATCGTTATTATATTAGCTTTTAATAAAAATCACTTTATCACAGAAATCGTAGCCAGAATAATGACCACGGATAAAATATGGGTGTAATTATTCAAAAATCCGAGTATCCTTGTCAGCCATCCGAAAGGGGTAAATCCCTTTATTTACGGGTATGTTAAGTTGCTCAGTGGTGAGCCAAGAGTTTGTCTGTCGCCTCAATCAAATCAAGTGGTTGAAGTTTAAATGGCAAGGTTATGTAAGAGGAAGTGGAATGTCAGGTCTTAGCGAATCCGCGAAGTTGGTAAAAGATGCGCTAGAAAGCCGCGGTTTGGAGACGCCAATGTCACCGAACCAAATCAGTCGAGAAGAGAAAAAAGAAAAGATTCAGCATCACATGCGTGAAATTCTTTCTCTGCTTGAGCTGGACCTTACCGATGACAGTCTTGAAGAAACGCCGCATCGCATTGCGAAGATGTACGTTGACGAGATTTTCTCTGGCCTTGATTACGCTAACTTCCCAAAAATCACGGTGATTGAAAACAAGATGGATGTGAGTGAAATGGTGCGCGTAAAAGGCATCACACTGACAAGCACTTGTGAGCATCACCTAGTAACGATTGATGGCTGTGCGACTGTGGCGTATATTCCTCGCGGAAAAATCATTGGTTTGTCTAAGATTAACCGCATCGTCCGTTTCTTCGCGCAGCGCCCTCAAGTGCAAGAGCGCATGACTCAACAAATTCTAGTCGCGCTACAAACTCTCTTAGAGTCTGATGATGTTGCAGTAACCATTGATGCCACACACTACTGCGTGAAATCACGTGGTGTGATGGATGCAACAAGCGAAACTACCACCACCGCGTTAGGTGGTATTTTTAAGAGCAATCCGGCTACACGCCACGAGTTCTTACACGGAATTCGTTAGGGCGACCGATACGCTTTACGGATTATTCAAAACCGCTTCCTTGTTGAAGCGGTTTTTACATTTTAACTGCTTACGGATCCACATTCGTTAGCCATCCTTGAAGGATACACTTGTGACAACCTCATTTAAGAGCCTGAATCTTAGAAGTGAACTGATAGAGACACTGAACAGCCTTAACTACACGGAAATGACGCCGATACAACAACAGGCGTTGCCGATTGTTCTTGAAGGTAAAGACGTGATTGGGCAGGGTAAGACGGGCTCGGGTAAAACAGCGACGTTTACACTTGGATTACTGAGTAATTTGAACGTTAAACGCTTCCGTGTTCAGACTTTGGTGCTTTGCCCAACTCGCGAGCTCGCCGATCAGGTAGCGAAAGAAGTTCGTACACTGGCACGTGGTATTCACAACATCAAAGTTCTCACGCTGTGTGGTGGCATGCCGATGGGGCCTCAAATTGGCTCACTAGAGCATGGCGCGCATATCTTGGTGGGTACGCCTGGGCGTATTCTAGATCACCTTTCTAAAGGTCGTATCAATCTAGCTGAGATGAACACTTTGGTTCTGGATGAAGCTGATCGAATGTTGGAAATGGGCTTTGAAGAGGCTATTGACGCCATCATTGACGAAGCACCTCAAGACAGACAAACCTTATTGTTTAGTGCGACGTTCCCGAAAAACATTGAGTCATTAGCATCTAAAGTGATGCGTGATCCTCAAATGATCAAAGTGGAATCAACGCATCAGACAACCACCATCGAGCAGCGATTCTACAAGTTAAACACAACAGAAGAGCGTGATGATGCTCTGGAAGCGCTATTATTGACACACAAACCTGAGTCGTCAGTTGTGTTCTGTAATACCAAGAAAGAAGTCCAGAAGGTGACCGATGAGCTAAGCCACCGTGGGTTCAGCGTTGTTGAGCTTCATGGTGATATGGAGCAGCGTGAACGCGAACAGGCATTGACCATGTTTGCTAACAAAAGTGTCTCAATTCTTGTAGCGACCGACGTTGCTGCACGTGGCCTTGATGTAGATAACCTAGATGCGGTGTTCAATTTTGAATTGTCACGCGACCCTGAAGTGCACGTCCATCGAATTGGCCGTACTGGTCGTGCAGGTTCTAAAGGTGTTGCGTTCAGCTTCTACAGTGAGAAAGAAGAATATCGTGTCGCACGTATTGATGAATACATGGATATCGCTATCTCTCCAGCTGTACTACCAGAAAAACCAGTTGAGAGACCTTTCTACCCTAAGATGCAGACGATTCAAATCCTTGGCGGTAAGAAGCAGAAAGTTCGTGCTGGAGACATATTAGGTGCTCTAACGAAACAGGCTGGGCTGGATGGTAAGAAAATCGGCAAGATCAACATTCTTCCAATGGTTTCGTATGTGGCTGTTGAACACGAGATTGTAAAGCCAGCATTGAAGCAGCTTCAAAACGGTAAAATGAAAGGGCGTAACTTTAAAGCTCGTGTGATGAAGTAACGTTTTCACTAAATCTTTTTAAAGCCTCCGCACCGGAGGCTTTTTTCATTTGCTACTCTGTAAATTTGTAAGTAACCCCAAGGCTTACAGACCAGCCGAGATCTCTTTGAATTAATGGGCTGTCCGAGTCATGATGTTCCAATTCAAACTTTGCGAGCGTTAACCAGTCCGAGGTAATGGTGTAGATGCCAATCAGACCTGTTTGATAAACCCAACTACTACCAGAACTGTATGTGTTTAGACCTGATGCAGCGGATTCTTGAGCTGAGATATCATAGAGATGCTGCGAGAGCTTTTTATCGCGAAAATCGACTTCAACGTAAGGCGTTAGCGTAAATTGCTCAAAAGGGAGATCAAGGGTTCGCCCTAAATGCAGTTGAATTTCGTATCCATCATGTTCGTTAGTTACATCATGTAAGTAAGTGAGCCGCGCGCCGACGGTACCTATGGTTATACCTAGGTCACCGTTACCATCGCGTTCGTTTATCCCGTTGGGAATATCATCAAAATCATCCGAAACTTCAGCGAATCTCCACTGACCTGAAAGCCCTACATACGGGAGAACAGAGATGTTCACTAGGCTACCATCAACGAATCCGTACTCGCCGTTGTAAAAAAGGTTGGGTTCAAGGGAAAGTGAGCCACCACTATTGTCAGAGTACACCGACTGGCCATAGGCGCCACTCGCGCCGATAAAGCCGAAATCATAATATTGTTCTTGGGCTGTCGCGCTAAAAGCGGTTAATGCTGCACATGCGGCAAGTAGGGTGGTCGTTTGCTGTAAGTTCATAAAGGTTCTCCTTATCCACTCAAAAGAAGAACGAACTTTTGATGATTGCGTTGCAGCAACGATTAGAGAAAAAGCGCATAAGATATGCATTTAGTGACGATATAAGAAAGAAAAGCCAACCCTTTGTTTAGGTTGGCTTTGGTCTCGACTGTTTGGATGGATTAACTGTCGAATAGATAGATGTACTCACCGTAGCCTTGTTCTTCCAGTTCCTCGACCGGAATAAACTTCATGGCAGCTGAATTCATGCAATAGCGCAGGCCCGTTGGTGCGGGACCATCTTTAAAAACGTGGCCCAAGTGAGAGTCAGCAAATCGACTTCTAACTTCTGTTCTTGGGTAGACCAAATGGAAATCCGTTTTAGTAACGATGTACGCCTCATTAATAGGTTTGGTAAAACTAGGCCATCCTGTCCCCGACTTGTACTTATCAGTAGAAGAAAACAGAGGCTCACCCGACACGATGTCTACGTAAATGCCGTGTTGTTTGTTATCCCAATACTCGTTGCTGAAAGCTCGCTCGGTTCCTTCTTCCTGAGTAACGTAATACTGGAGATCCGTTAACTTAGCTTTAATCTGTTTTTCAGAAGGCTTGCTGTAAGGTTTTACGTTTGAAACGGCCTTGTGATCATCAATCAGCTGGCGCAGTGTCTTAGGTTTTTTTTCTCGATCATCACCAAAAATGTCATCCAGATACTGATCGCGGCCTGATGCGTAACGATAGTAGTTGTAACGGATCTTATTACGTTTGTAGTAATCCTGATGATAGTTCTCTGCTGGCCAGAACTTAGTAAACTGAATCAGCTCTGTTTTAAGCGGCTTTTTGAAAATACCAAGCGCTTCGATCTCAGCCATAAAGTTTTCTGCGATCTGCTTTTGCTCATCGTTATGGTAGAAAATTGCAGGGCGGTACTGAGGACCACGGTCAACAAAGGATCCTTTGTTGTCTGTTGGGTCTATATGACGGAAGAATTGGTCAAGGACTTGTTCGTAACTCACGGCTTCTGGGTCATATTTTACTTCGATCACTTCAATATGACCGGACTTACCAGATGAGACCTGCTTGTAGGTCGGGTTTTCTAGCTCGCCACCGGCATAACCAGAAACGACATCGATAACACCATGTAGTTTTTCCAAATCGGATTCTGTACACCAGAAGCAGCCACCCGCTAATGTAGCGACCTGGTAGTCGCCGTAAGCCGAGCTTCTTGTTACGTCGCTATTTGCTGTGCCAAAAAACGACGCTAGTACAGCTGTTAGGGCAATAGCGGAAAACACTATCTTCGACTTCACTTTCATATCAACCTCTTCGATTGCTTTGTCTTTGATTAATAAGAAAGGCAAGTCGTAGGAAAAATTGCATTAGATCTCATTTTTCTAGAGATTTTTGGTTTAGAAAGTAAAAAGGGCAGCTTTCAAGCTGCCCTTTAAGTGAAGAAGTGAAATTAGCCTAGTGACGGCAAAACGCCCATAGTGATGAGCAGCTGGGCCGCGATGATTACAAAGCCAACTGTACCGCTGATCATCAAGCCTGCTGTACCACCAAACACTTGATAGCCACCTTGAGTATCCTCAGAAACACGCGCTTTCTTCACCATCATAATAGGCAGGAATATGGCTAGAATCGCTAGTGCAATCGCTGCGTATCCAAGAGCCATAATAAAGCCTTGTGGGTAGAACAGTGCGAAACCCATTGGCGGGACAAAGGTAATAGCACCAACGACGATGCGGCTGGAAGCGGCTTTCTTCTTGTTGAAGCTATCGCCTAGGAATTCAAACAACCCCAAACTCACGCCTAAGAAAGAAGTCAGCAGTGCTAAGTCAGCAAAAACACCGATTGTCTGGCCAAGTCCTGACTGGTGAACTTTGGTCGACAATGTTGAAATCAGCCCACTTAGACCTTGGTTATCGACCAACGCATCTTGGCTTACCACACCAAGGGTTACAATTTGCCAGAAAACGTAAATCATCAAAGGAATAGAAGAGCCCACAATAATGGCTTTACGCAGCGAAGGTGTGTTGCCATCTAGGTAGTTCACGATAGCAGGGATACTGCCGTGGAATCCGAAAGACGTAAAGATGACCGGAATAGCTGCGACGACAAGGCCTTGTTCAACAGGCATGCTTAGCAGGTACGACTCAGTCACATTCGGTGCAAGGAACGTTAGAACCATCGCCATCGCGATAAGTTTGATAGTGAATAGTACACGATTCACTTTGTCGACCGTACCAGTGCCGATGGTCACCACAGCGGCTACAACTATCGTAAAGATGACTGTTGAGGTCATTCCCGAGATTTCGACACCAGTAAATTGCGAAATGCGCTCACCGAACTGTGCACCACCGCCGGCGATGTACGCAGCACAAAGTGAGTAGAACAAAAACAACATAGAAAAGCTGGCAACCCATTTGCCTTTTTTCCCTAGAAATTGCTTGGCGAGAGTATGCAAAGTTGCACTCGCGTCTGCGTGTTGGTGGAGTTCAACCATCAGTAGAGCGGTATACGCCATTAGTGCCCAAAGCGCGACCATGATGATGAGTGAAGTAGTGAAGCCAATTCCGGCAGAAGCAAGAGGTAGAGCGAGCATACCTGCACCGATAGTAGTGCCGGCAATGATCAAAGTACTACCCAGAACCTTTGATTTAGTCATGTATATATTTCTTTACGTTTTTGTTTGGTTTGGATTTTAAAACTGGAATAAATGTATATTCCAATAAACAAAATCTATTTTTTAAGCATTTTGTGGAATTAAAATGATAATTACAAGCTAAATGTACATATAAATAACCATTGATGTAAATATAAATATACGGTTAACCTGGTTTTAGATGAGATTCAGTAATGCAAACGTTTACTTGCGATAAAAATCATATCGCATTGATTATTTACTTTGTTCTTTCAAAAAACTGTCATATAAGTGGTTTAAAAAGGAGCAATAGACCTTATATTCATGTTGAGACTTGAAAACAGGTCTATAAAGTTGTTTGTAATTAAGGAGGTCAGAATGAGTGACCAAACATTGAACGAAGAATGCCTTGAATTGCTAGATGCTATGGAGATTGGTTTTGAACTGTCAGATTATGAACAGTCAATCGAAGAGCTAGCAGAAGAAATCTTCAATAAATAATCGTTCGTTGAAATCAACATTCATGTTGATACCAGAAAGAGCCAGTGCAAATGCGCTGGCTTTGTGCTTTTATGAAACTAATGTTTTGTACTAGTAAGCACTATGAATTACCTCGCCCACCTTCACATAGCACAACACTGCGAATCGAGCATGTTGGGAAATTTACTCGGGGACTTTGTAAAAGGTAACCCTGAACACCAATATTCAGCCGATATTGTCCAAGGAATAAAGCTGCATCGGTTTGTCGACAGTACGATCGACAGCCATGCACTTATGTTACAAGCCAGAGAATACTTTCCCGGAAAGAGTCGGCGTTTTTCAGGAATAGCATTGGATATGTTCTGGGATCACTGTCTGGCGTCTGAGTGGCGAAAGTACCATGCCACTAGCTTGCGAGATTTTTGTCTTGATGCCGAAAGTAAAGTCCTTGCTGAATACCCAGAAACACTTCCCGAGCGTTTTACGGCTGTCAGCGGGGCGATGTGGAAAGGTCGGTGGCTGGAATCTTATAAGGAAATTGAGAATATCGAGTACGCGCTGCAAAGAATGTCGACTCGTTCGCCAAGAATGGGGGAGCTATCGCGTTGTTTTTATACGTTAGAGCAGCGTTATCAACCATTGAAAGAAATATTCCATACCTTGTACCCAGAGATACTAAACGCTGCGAAAAGATTCTGAT
Organism: Vibrio sp. St2; assembly: GCF_947311885.1. NCBI lineage: Bacteria > Pseudomonadati > Pseudomonadota > Gammaproteobacteria > Vibrionales > Vibrionaceae > Vibrio > Vibrio sp. St2. The sequence continues at coordinate 61,300 of NZ_CAMZNA010000009.1, forward strand.
AGAATCGGCGACCCTGTTTCATTCGGAAAGTTACCATGTCTTCATTTCAACATCTGGGCCTGTCTCAAGCACTTGCATCTACTGTAGAAAAATTAGGTTTTGACACGCCAACGCCTATTCAGGAGCAAGCCATTCCTCACGTACTTGAAGGAAAAGATGTGCTGGCGGGAGCTCAGACAGGAACAGGGAAAACTGCTGCCTTTGGCTTGCCACTACTCAACAAGCTACTTGATCAGGAAGCGTCGAGAGATCCTCAATCAAATGATGTCTTAGCCTTGGTGGTTGTTCCTACACGTGAGTTGGCTCAGCAAGTGTTTGACAGCTTAACGGCTTATGCGAGTGCGACTGAGATTAAAATTGTGACTGCTTATGGCGGTACCAGTATGAATGTTCAGACACAAAATCTGAGGCAGGGTTGTGACGTATTGATCGCGACACCAGGACGTTTACTGGATCACCTCTACTGCAAAAACATCAATCTTAGAAAAACCAGCTATTTAGTACTGGATGAAGCCGATCGCATGTTAGATATGGGATTCATGCCAGATATCCAACGCATATTGAAAAAGCTCAACCCTGAGCGTCAGACTCTGTTTTTCTCGGCGACATTTGATAAGCGTATTAAGACTATTGCTCATAAATTGATGAATGAGCCAGTCGAGGTTCAGGTAACGCCATCCAATAGTACGGCTGAGACGGTTAAACAGATGGTTTATCCTGTCGACAAAAAGCGTAAAGCTGAACTTCTTGCCTATTTAATTGGTTCACGAAACTGGCAGCAGGTACTCGTGTTTACGAAGACCAAGCAGGGCAGCGATGCGCTTGCGAAGGAGCTTAAACTTGACGGAATCAAAGCTGCGTCGATCAATGGTGATAAAAGTCAAGGTGCACGTCAGAAAGCGTTAGACGATTTTAAATCGGGTACAATTAGAGCATTGATTGCAACCGATGTAGCGGCTAGAGGGTTGGATATTAATCAGCTAGAGCAAGTGGTTAACTTTGATATGCCTTACAAAGCCGAAGACTATGTTCATCGTATTGGTCGTACTGGCCGAGCTGGTCAGGAAGGTCTGGCGGTATCGCTGATGAGTAAAGACGAAGAATACTTGCTCGAAGCGATAGAACGTCTTCTTGACGCGCGTTTACCACAAGAGTGGCTACAGGGCTTTGAACCGAGTATTGAAGAGCCAACGGAAAATGAACGCGAGCGTGGTGGAAGACGAAAAAGCCGCTCTTCGGAAAAACGAAAGATGAAAGCGAAGCTCAAGATTCATGCGAACAGAGGCAAGAAGAAGTAGTTAGCCAAATTATTAAGAGCCGCAGAGATGCGGCTTTTTTTATGCGAGATTAACAAATCATCAATATAAACATAGGATTAACTGTATTTGAGCGATATATTGGTCGCGGGCATTATTCATAAAGGACTTGATATGCAGCTTGAGCTACTCAAAGAAGGTGATGTTGAGAAACTTCTTGAGTTCGAGCTTCAAAACAGAGAATGGTTTGAAGCCAATATCCCCCCTCGTGAGACAGATTTCTATTCACCTAAAGGCGTCAAAGAACACATTCAGGTGTTCTTGCTGGAGTTTGCAGCGAAAACTTTGGTTCCAATGTTGATTGTTGATGAGAGTGGAGCCATTCTTGGCCGCGTAAATGTCTCTAACATTAGCCGTCGCAGGAAGATTGCCCATATTGGTTATCGGGTCGGGAAATCCTTTACCAACCGTGGTGTCGCGAAGTTTGCCGTCTCAAACATTATTCGAGTTGTTGAGAAAATGGGCGTTGAAAAGTTGGTGGCTTACGCATCTACCGAGAACTTGGCGTCACAGAAGGTATTAATTGCTAACGGGTTTCGACCCATAAAGGTCGTAAACAATTACGCAGAAATGCACGGAAAGCCGATTGACTGTATTGAGTATCAGTTACGAATCAATTGAGGAGCAATGGATGATTAAGCAAGTAGGTACAACACAAATCGAAGAATACCATAAAGCAACTTGCCACTGCGGAAGCGTTGAATTGGAGTTGCACCTTCCAAAAGGGATCGATAAACCCAGGCGGTGCGACTGTTCGATTTGCCGTAGAAAAGGTGCTATTGTCGCTTCAGTAAAACTGGATGGAATTCGGATACTTAGAGGCCAAGAGTTGCTAAAGCTTTACCAATTTAATACAGGAACGGCTAAGCACTACTTTTGCTCTGAATGCGGTATCTACACGCATCACCAACGACGCTCAGACCCGACGGAGTATGGCTACAACGTCGGGTGTTTAGAGGGAGTAAATCCTTTTGATTTAGGTGACGTTGTCACTAATGATGGAGTAAATCATCCAGCGGATCGTTGAATCTAAGTAAGGAGTTATCATGGAGTTTCCAATCCAAGCGTCTTGCCAGTGTGGGCAGCTTTCCTATCAACTCAAAGCTGCACCTTTAAAAGTCATCGCATGCCACTGCCAAGAATGCCAGAAATTATCGACCAGCCCATATAGCGTAACGGCTATTGTTAAGGCTGAAGATATTGAATTTCAGGGAGAGTTGAATGAGTGGCAGCGTGTAGCGGAAAGTGGTAACAAAAATTTCGCCAAATTTTGTGGGGAATGCGGTAATCGCGTTTATCACTACAATCCAGATGACAAGGCTACCATTAAGCTTAAGCTCAAACCGGCTGGGGTAGAGCATAGCGCACTCTTTGAGCCCGAAATGCACGTTTGGTTGAGTGAGAAGCAAAGCTGGGTCGAAATACCAAAAGACATCCCATGCTTTGATAAGCAACCTTAAGAAAAGGAGCCTGTAGGCTCCTTTTTTGTTGCGAAACACTTGGCTTTTTATGTTTGATGATAAAGTTATTAAAAAGCAAAGGGTTGGTGTGTGTTTTTATACTGAAAGCCTGTTCTGCCTAGCCTCAACGACCTTGACTTAGCCATTTCATGCACTATTACTTACCGATAGCACCACGTAATGCTGATGGAACAGTATTTGGAGTTATCACTATGAAAAAAACCTTAACTTTGCTTTGTGCGGTTATGGCCTCGACTTCGGTCTTTGCAGCAAGCGATGTCACTGTTTACGGTGACGATTCATACCCTCCTTATTCCTACGTTGAAAGCGGTAGGGTAACGGGGATTTACACCGTTATCTTGGAACGTATTTTTTCTAAAATGCCAGACTACAGTGTGACCATCAAAGGAGTACCTTGGAAACGAGGCTTGTCCGAAGTAGAAGGCGGTAAAATTTTTGCCCTTTATCCACCGTATAAACGCCCTGATCAACGTCCTTACATGGAATACGACATGCCAATACTCGATGAAAAACTGGTTGTGGTTTGTCAGAAGTCAGTATTAAGTAGCCCAAAACCTAATTGGCCTGGTGACTACATGGGCTTAACGATAGGTAACAATGCTGGGTTTTCTGCAGGTGGAGATGAGTTCAGAGCGGCAGTCAAAGCCGGAAAGATCAAACTGAATGAAACGAAAGGCACACCTAAAAATCTGCTCAAATTGATCGCTGGGCGTGTTGACTGTTACATGAATGATGCTCTTTCCATTCAATGGGAGCTTAAAAAGCTTCAAAATGAAGGCAAGTACGATGGTCAAAGCGTTGTAGAGGGTGCCACCATCAGTTCAGAGCAGGGTTTCTTAGGCTTTGCGACCAATGGCGGAAAATTCCCATTTAAAGATGATTTTAAAGCGCAATATCATAAAATTTTGTCTGAAATGAAAGAGAGCGGAGAAGTTGATCAGATAGTGAACGACTTTATTAAATAAGTGACTATTGACATAATAAAAAAACGGAAGCAACAAGCTTCCGTTTTTCTTTTCCGATAAAATCTATTGTATGTATTTTGACCGCTTGAGAAACAAATAATCATTTAGGTATATTCAGAAAGAGAGATAATGCATTGATTTATTAAATGCGTGTCACCTTGTAATATTCAGTAAATCTCATTTCGCTAACAAAAATGACATAAGCTGTGCTTGTTGTATAAGTAAAGTTCAATAAATATCAATGATATATGCGACGAGGAGAGGTGAAAGCGCACAGTGATATTTCTTCTCAAAACGAGTGATTTATTACTACAATCTATCCCATTTTTAAGACACGCCGTTTATAATGCTCATCAACTATTTATAATTGATGAATAAAAGCGCTGGGCAAAAGCGTTATTTATAGTGTGTAAAATATGAGCGCTAAGCATTTGTTGGTAACGACAGTGGTTCTGTCTATTTGCAGTAGTATTTTATGGTGGTGTGTTTATCAGCTCGCTAGCCAAGCGTAGAACAGCTTTCGACAAATAAGGCTCCCGAGTGGAATACTGTTGATTTTCGGTGTTACAAATGAAAAAGCCACCTAATTAGGTGGCTTCGATGTTTATGCGTAGCGGGCGACGAGTAATTCCCAGCTCCGTCGTTGCGCTTTGAAGTCTTGCTTCATCTGCTGGTAACGGACTTTTAGAACGGAATGCTCATACTTCTTCGCTAAATCACTTTTCTTGCTCTCAAGGACTTCTTTCTTCAGTTCGTAATAGTCTGACATCTTACTCATCAGCACATCGAACTCCTTGTTTAATGTTTCATTAAGCAGTGATGCATTTGGAAGCTTACTGACATTCTGAGAGGCTTTCGCTAAGGCTTGCTTTGCCATCGCTTTTTCAATCTTCATCTTTGGAGTAACACGTAGTTTTTTCGTTAGCCCAAGCCACGAACAAGATTTGATCAACCACTTAGTTGGATCGTATTGCCACCAGTGAATACCGTTACGGTAATCGTTCTCAAAGATATGATGATAGTTGTGGTAACCCTCACCAAAAGTGAATACTGCTAGGACGGCATTGTCACGCGCTGTATTTTTATCGGTGTAAGGTTGCGAACCCCAGATATGAGCAAGCGAGTTGATAAAAAATGTCGAATGGTGACTCAATACTAAGCGAACCACACACACCATAAGTAGCATTCCCCAGATATCTTGGTAAATCACACCAAGCAGTAGTGGTACGCCAATGTTCATTAAAATGGCTAGTAGCAAGTAGTGCTTATGTTGCCACATAACAATTTTGTCTTTCTGCAGATCGCGGCAGTTGCCGTAATCTGAATAAGTCGCAGGGTTGTAGTGTCTTAGCATCCAACCAATGTGGGAAAACCAGAATCCACGCTTCGCAGAATAAGGGTCCTTATCATTGTTATCTACGTGCTTGTGATGAACACGGTGATCAGAGCTCCAGTGCAACGCACTATTTTGCAGAGCGAATGCACCGCCAAGAGCAAAAAGTAATCTTAAAGACCAATGAGCATCGTATGTTTTGTGAGACCACAGGCGGTGATAGCCCGCTGTGATTGAAAGGTTACAAAAAGAAAAGGTGATCAGCAGCCAAAGCCAATGCTCTGCCTCGTATCCGAATTCAAAGCCATACCAAGGAGCAACGACAACAGCCACGATAAAACTAGAGAGAAAAAGCGTAACATTTAGCCATATTAGCGGTGGCTTTTCCTTTACAGACATTTCAATTATCCATTCAGCTAACAGTTGTGCGCCAGAATATCAGCGTACATGTGTAAGTCAAATGAAAGTTAAGTGTCGTGTGAGCTCAATGAAGGATTAATTTGTTAGAACTTATAAACCGAATGCTCAATAAGAATCATTGCGAGGAAATCGAAGTAGCCGTGGCAAATAATGTTGGATTTTCTCTAGTATGATTGGCTTTTAGTTAAATGTTTTATAGTATGAAGAGATAAACAATCCTTACAGGAAGTAATAAGGAACTATAAATGGAATTAAAAGTAGCTGAATATAGCGACTACGAACGTATAGCCTCTCTACACACCCAAAGCTGGAAGAAATTCTATCAAGGCCTACTTGCCGCTGACTATCTTAAGCACGATGTTCAGGATGAACGACTAGCCATTTGGCAAACGCGATTGATCAACCCTCCTTTTAACCAGCACGTTCTTTTGCTCGAAGAAGGTGGTCTGTTGTGTGGCTTTATCTGCGCTTTTGGCAACCATGACTTCGAAAAAGGCACCATCATTGATGCTTTACACATTGACGAGGCTTATCGTGGAAGAGGGTTGGGCGTTAAACTGATTGCTGAGATGGCAAAATGGATTGCACAACACTTCCCTGACAATGGCGTATATTTGGAAGTAATTAAGGATAATCAACAAGCTGTGAAGTTCTACGATCACATCGGTGGTCAGCTTGTACAAGAGCGGATGTGGAAAGCACCTTGTGGCAGCCAGGTTCCTGAACTGGTGTACGCTTGGAAATCTGGCGCTGATCTGCTCGAACGTATTAGCATTCATACTCAGACAGAAGTCGTAACAGATTGATACACTTAAGTCCGTTCTCCTGATAATTCTCGGACAATATCCACAAGATCGTTAGGTAGTTTGGCGTCAGCCTCTTTCTCAATTTACCTAACGGTCTATTCAATGAAAAAAACGTTACTATTCACCGCGTTATCTGGCGCGATATTTCTTTCAGGATGTGGAGAGCAAAATCAGGGACAGAAGAAAATGCCAGCGTCACTCGTTGTCGCTGAACAAGCTATCGTTATTCCTCATCAACAAAGCAAATCTTATATTGGCCGTGTTGAAGCCGTTGAAGACACGAACATCACCGCTCAGGTCACAGGTTATCTCAAATCCCGACATTTTGAAGAAGGGCAGATGGTCGAAAAAGGCCAGCTCCTTTTCACTATTGAGCCTTCATCTTTTGAAGCTCAAGTTGCCAGTGCTAAAGCAGCGTTAGCGCAAGCGAAAGCCGAGCTTAAGAAAGCAGAGCTCGATTTCGAACGTGGCAAAAACTTACTTCCTAAAGGCAGCATTTCTCAATCTGAATTCGACAATCTCAACGCTGCATTACTTGGTGCTCAAGCACAGGTTGAAGCGGGTAACGCTCAACTTAACCTAGCGGAAGTTAACTTATCTTATACCCAAATTCGCGCGCCATTTGCGGGCAGAATCAGTGAAAGTAAGCTGAGCACGGGTGATCTCGTCTCTCCTCAATCCGGTGTTCTTACTACTTTAGTGAGCTTAGACCCTGTACACACCAGTTTCAGCGTCAGTGAGCGAGAGCGACTAGAAATGGGCATCGATAGAATTAAGGGCGATGGTTCAGCCGATTCCGTAGAAGTACAGGTGGTTTTGGAAAACGGTCAACCCTTTGAGCATCTGGGTCGCCTTGATTTTCTTGGTAACCGCATAGATTTGAATACAGGTACCATCGCGATGCGCGCTGAAGTGCCTAACCCAGAGTACCGTCTGCTTCCAGGCCAGCATATCCGTGTTGAGCTGAGAGAGAAACAGTCTACTGACGTTGTCGTCATTCCTCGTCGTGCCGTTCAAACCGACCTAGAAGGTAACTTTGTTATGGTTGTCGCCGAAGGCAATATCGCAGAGCGCCGCAATGTCGAATTAGGGCGTCAGATTGAAGAGGGCATCATTATAAGTCGTGGTGTGAACTCTGACGAACAAGTAATCACGCAGGGACTGCAACGAGTGCGAAATGGTGTTCCAGTACGTTTCAACGAAAAATCAGACGTTGAGTAAAGGAGCCTAAATGTTAAGTCGTTTCTTTATCCAGCGTCCTAAATTTGCGCTGGTCATTTCTATTATATTAACGCTTGCAGGGGCAATTTCGCTTGCCGTTTTACCTGTGGCAGAGTATCCAAGAATCAGTCCTCCTTCTGTCAGTGTTTCCGCTTTTTATACAGGTGCGAGTGCAGAAGCGGTCGAACAGGCCATTGCTGACCCAATAGAAACATCCGTCAACGGTGTCGAAGATATGATCTACATGTCTTCGAAAAGTGCCAATGATGGGTCTTACAACCTAAATGTGACATTTGATGTTGGTACTGATCCTGATATGGCTCAGGTCAACGTGCAAAACCGAGTGGCTCAGATTGAGTCTAAACTTCCGCAAGAAGTTCGAATGGTGGGTGTCACGGTGAAAAAACGTTCTCCGGACCTATTGATGGTTCTGAACTTCTATTCACCAAACGGGAAGTATAACGACCAGTTCCTCATCAACTACGTAAACCTGAATCTGAAAGACCAGCTTGCGCGTGTTAAGGGTATCAGTGAAGTAAACGTATTGGGTGGCGGTGAGTTCGCGATGCGCGTCTGGCTCGATCCGGAAAAGATGGCGAACCTAAACCTGACAACCAGCGATGTTCATTCCGCGCTCGCAGAGCAGAACGTTCAGGTAGCGGCGGGGCGTGTGGGCTCAGCACCATATAGTAGTGCTCAGGAGGTTCAGTTTAACCTTGTTACCAAAGGCAGGTTAGAAAGTGTCGATGAGTTTGAAAACGTTGTGCTTCGCGCCAATAGCGATGGCTCGACCATTTACCTTAAAGATGTTGCTCGTGTTGAACTGGGTAAGAAGTTTTACGACGGAACGGGTAAATTCAGAGGTCAAGATGCCTCTATCGTGACATTGTCACTTCAGTCTGGCGCCAATGCGTTGGAAAGTGGCAAAGAAGTGATGGAACTGCTTGAAGACCTCAGTGTGAATTTCCCTGAAGGTCTGGCTTATGAGACCAGCTATGACACAACGGTCTTTGTCGCTGAATCCATTAAGGGTGTTGTTAAAACACTGGTAGAAGCGATATTGCTGGTTATTGCGGTTACCTATCTTTTCCTAGGTAGTGCCCGTGCGACGCTGATTCCTGTTATCGCTATCCCGGTATCTTTGATCGGTACATTCGCTTTCATGCAGCTGACCGGTTTTACGATAAATACAGTAACGCTGTTTGGTTTGATACTGGCAATTGGTATCGTGGTGGATGACGCTATTCTCGTTATCGAAAACGTCGATACGACAATGGCCAAAGATCCTTCGATAAGTCCACGCAAAGCCACTCTGATTGCAATGAAAGAGGTGACGGGGCCTATCATTACCTCGACGCTGGTGTTACTTGCGGTGTTCTTGCCCGTTGCTATGTTACCGGGGATAACTGGCATCATGTATCGTCAGTTTGCATTGACGATCTGTATTTCAGTGGTTATCTCGTCTATCAACGCCTTAACGCTTTCACCTGCACTTTGTTCGTTAGTGCTGAAGCAAGGAGGTGGAAACACCGCTCGTTGGTTCAAGGCGTTTAACGGCGGGCTTGAGCGCGTCACGAATCGCTATGGCCAAGTCGCGGGATATTTGGTTAAGAAATCCCTGCTGCTAGTCGTATTCTTCGTGATCGCTGTGGCGGCAGTGAGCTTTTTCGCTAAAACAACGTCTACGGCATTTGTACCTCAGGAAGATAAAGGTATTTTACTGGTTAACGTTCAGCTACCTGACTCTGCGTCTTTATCACGTACAGAAGCAACGACAGCTGAGCTGGCTAAGATGATCGAACAAGAGCCGGGCATTGATGGCATCACAGTCGCAAATGGCTACTCGCTTTTGACCGGTGCGGCTTCATCGAATGGTGCGACTCTGTTTATCAAACTCCATGATTGGGAAACCCGAAACGGATTTGAAGGCGAGCATTCGGCATCGGCGATTGCCAACCGAATCAACGGTCGGTCAATGATGCAACTTCCTCAAGCTGTCGTATTCGCGATGGGGCCTCCAGCTGTTCCAGGCATGGGCGCTGCATCGGGTTTCGAATTTGTGTTGGAAGATACATTGGGTCGAAGCCGTAGCGATTTAGCCGTGGTGATGAATCAAGTCATCGAAGAAGCGAACAAGCAACCGGAAATTGCCCGTAGCTTTAGTACGTTCCGAGCGAACGTGCCTCACTACTATGTCGATATTGATCGTGAGAAAGCGCAGCAGCTAGGCATTCCACTATCTAGCATCTTCCAAACGCTACAGGGTAACTTAGGCTCCTTGTACGTTAACGACTTTACCATGTTTGGTAAGAACTTCCGTGTAACGATGCAGGCTGATGCTGAACATCGTACTGGTATGGAAGATCTCGAGCGTTTCCATGTTCGTTCATCGGCAGGAGAAATGATCCCACTTAGCACGCTAGTTAGTTACGAACAGATCTTCGAGCCAGACGTTGCGTGGCGATACAATATGTACCGCAGTGCGATTATTCAGGGGCAGCCTGCACCTGGCTATTCAAGTGGTGATGCGATTGAAGCAATGGAACGTGTCGCGGCAGAAATATTGCCTCAAGGTTATCAGTACGAATGGACTGGTATGGCATATCAGGAAGTACTTGCAGGCAACCAAGCGATTTTCGCCTTTGCTTTAGCATTAATATTTATCTATCTGTTCATGGTGGCGCAGTATGAAAGCTGGAGTATTCCGCTGGCGATCATTCTTGTGGTTCCGATAGCAACATTGGGCTCATTCTTAGCCTTGAACCTAACAGGAACGCCACTCAACTTGTACGCACAGATTGGTTTGGTGCTCTTAATAGCGCTCGCGGCCAAGAACGCGATCCTTATTGTCGAGTTTGCGAAAGTTGAGCGTGAGGATAAAGATGCAGCGATTGATGATGCCGCTGTAAAAGGGGGTAAGCTTCGTTTCCGCGCTGTTAACATGACGTCTTGGTCGTTTATCTTGGGCATTTTCCCGCTGATATTTGCTGCGGGAGCAGGGCACGTAAGCCAGAACTCATTGGGTATTTCACTGATCGGCGGCCTACTGTGTGTGCTGCTTGCAGGAACATTCCTGATTCCTGGCTTCTATGCATTGGTGCAGCGTCAACGAGAGAAAATTCATGGCGGTAGTACTAAATTGGTACCACTAGATGACGACTAATCCAACTTAATGCGATAATCCCCTCAGCCCTTTAAGCTAGGGGATTTTTTCTAGGACGGTTATGAAAAATCAGAAAATTGGTTACATGGCGTTGGTGGTGGATGAGTATGATGAAGCCATCGAGTTTTATACTAAAAGGCTAGGTTTTGAGTTAGTTGAAGACACAAATCTAGGCGCAGGTAAGCGGTGGGTCTTGGTTTCTCCACCTGGTGCCGACGGTAGCTGTTTGCTGCTGGCTAAAGCAAGCAATGAAGAGCAACTTTCTAGGGTTGGCAATCAAACGGGTGGGCGAGTTTTCCTATTTCTTCATACCGATGACTTCTGGCGCGACTACAAGGATATGCAGAAAAATGGCATAGAGTTTTGCGAGGAGCCACGAGTAGAAGAATACGGCACTGTCGTTGTGTTTAAAGATCTATATGGAAACAAATGGGATCTTCTTCAACTGAAGAAGTAGGGAGAGGTAATGCGAATTCTATTTGACGTTTTTGGAACCAAGATGTCCGTTGAACGTCGTGATGATGAGTGGATTCTGTATCGAGAATCTGAAACAGGAATGCGAGTAAAAATATACGACGTTTATATTCCTTCAGAGCTTGCTGAGAATGAGCTGCTCACGTTTCTTGATGACATGTACCATGAACATGCAACCGCTACCCAGACCAAAGTGATTCGGCTCAAGTAAAAAGCTCTGTCTAACAGAGCTTTTTATGGGTAGTTTATTTAGCCAGATATTTGTCCATTTCCTCACTCGGCACCATTCCGCCTCCCGTTGCCCAGACCAGATGAGTCGCGTTTTGAAGCTGTGTGTCGGAAAGGCCAAGCCGAGCTAAATATTCTTTATCTTCTGAAACGATAACCGGCCCTTTCATTCCGGCCAATGCAGAGGGTTCAAGCTTAATGTTTTCTGTCTGATGGAGCCTTTTAAGGTGAGTGAACAAGGTTTGATCTGAAACCGTGTAGTAGCCGTCTATCATGCGCTCCATCGCTCTACCGACAAAGCCAGAGGCTCTACCAACTGCCAAGCCGTCCGCTGCTGTGACGTTATCTAGCCCGATATCCTGAACTGAAATTTCATCATGCAAGCCGGTATGGACACCTAACATCATGCAAGGTGAGTGTGTGGGCTCGGCAAAAAGACAATGTACGTGATCCCCAAACGCTAGTTTCAGTCCAAAAGCAACACCTCCCGGACCTCCTCCTACGCCACAAGGTAGGTAAACAAACAGAGGGTGGTCTTCATCAACCTGGATGTTCATTTCTTCAAACTGTGCTTTGAGTCTCTCTCCTGCAACCGAGTAGCCGAGAAAAAGTGTTTTTGAGTTTTCATCGTCAATAAAAAAGCAGTTCGGGTCTTGTTCTGCTTCAAGGCGACCTTGCTCAACGGCAACACCATAGTCGCTATCATATTCTCGAACGGTGACACCGTGATCGCGGAGTTTTGCCTTTTTCCACTCCCTAGCGTCAGATGACATATGGACAGTGACGTTGAACCCAAGTTTTGCGCTCATAATGCCAATGGATAAACCAAGGTTACCTGTTGACCCAACAGCGATGCTGAATTGCGAAAAGAACGTTTTTAGTTCAGGAGTACCGAGTTTTTGATAGTTGTCGTCTATGTTTAGCAGCCCATGTTCAAACGCTAAATTTTCCGCGTGGGTCAGAACTTCATAAATCCCACCCCGTGCTTTAATAGAACCGGAAATAGGTAGGTGACTATCCATCTTAAGTAACAACTGGGCGGCAATTTTGGTTTTGTACTCAGCTTCTAACGCTGATTTCATTGTAGAAATCTCACGAATTGGCGATTCAATGATGCCATTACTGGCTTGGGTTTGAGGGAAGACGTGAGCCAAAAACGGCGCAAAACGTTGCAAACGTGAAGAGGCATCATCGGCATCCGCTTTGTCCAATCCTACGTAAGGAAGTGCAATTTCAGTGGTGGTAACGGATGGGTTGAACCAGCTCGTTTCTTTCAGTTGAACAAGGGTATCAATTAGTGGGTATTGCTCGATAAGGTCGCGCATAATCAGTCATTGGCTTAAGAGTCATGGTCTGATTAAACCCGTGTTCGGCGAGACTAGCAAATGATCATTACTCACTCGTGGATGAATTAAATTCACTCAAATTAAGAGGGAGTTATAGATTTAGTTCGTATAAGATAAATTTATTCACTTTAAGCGACGCCAGCATTAAGAAATGAAAATTGATACAAGCACTCGCATCAATACCCAATTGAACGGAATTCAGCTTTCTAAGCTTTATACATTCGAAGTCGCCGCGCGTTTGGGCTCTTTCGCTTTGGCTGCGCATGAGCTTTGTTTAACACCCAGTGCGGTCTCTCATCAAATAAACAAATTGGAGAATGAGCTAAAGCTTCAGTTGTTTGAACGTCAGCATCGTAAGGTCACGCTCACTTCTGATGGCGAGCAATTATTTGCATCTGTGACGTTAGCTTTGTCTCAACTTAATAACAGTATTGAACAGGTAAGAAGTGGTCATGTCTCGGGTGGTTTGACGGTTTATTCTAGGCCTTCCTTTGCTCATGATTGGCTGGCTCCAAGATTGCATGACTTCTGTAAACAGTATCCGTCAATCGACATCAAGCTGATCACGGGCAACGACACGCTTGATTTAAATCGGCATGGTATTGACCTCGCCATCTACTATAGCAATGTTACCCCTGACGCCAATTGGAGCTTAAAGCTAAATGAAGAACATGTGGTCCCAGTTTGCTCACCATATTATTTAACGCAGCATGCTTTAAGCAATGAGACTCGTGATCTCTCACATTGCACGCTCTTGCACGATAATCAGGCTTGGCACATTCATTCTCAGTTCGATGAATGGAAATATTGGCATGAACATTACGCTGAGTTTGATATACAAAATTGTCGGTCAATCGGATTTGATCAGTCGACTCTTGCAGTAAGTGCAGCAAAACATGGGGCAGGGATTGCGATGGGGAGATGGAGTTTGGTGAAGGAAGACATAGAACGAGGAGACCTTGTGATGCCTTTTCCTAACCGATTGATTAAATCAGGGCATTATTATTACCTTATTGGAGTGCAAAGAACGCTATCTGCCAAGCAGAAGTGTTTTGCGGATTGGATCTCCCGTCAGCTACAAATATGCAAATAAAAAAGCGCTTTGTTTAAAAGCGCTTTTTACCTGTTGTCTAATTCTATTTTGATGTTTGGAACTCTGCTACGGCTTGGTCCATCTCACTCGCTTGCAAAGAAACTTTGTCGACTTCATTCAGGCAGTTTTGAGCAGAGTGCATGTTCCCTTCGGAGATGCTATTAAGCTCTGTAATCGACTCACTTACTTGGTTCATAACGATGCCTTGCTCTTCAATCGCAGAAGCTATTCGTTCCGAGTTAGCCTGAATATTGGTCATGTCAGTAATGATCTGACCTAAGCTTTCATCCAATGTTTCTGAAGCTCCTAGTGTTTGTTGTCCTTGCTCATTACATTGATCTATATTGGTCACAACTGTTGCCATTTGGGTCTGGATAGCGGTGACGACTTTTGTAATTTCTTCAGTAGATTGATGTGTTCTACTTGCAAGCGCGCGAACCTCGTCGGCAACAACCGCAAAGCCTCGTCCTTGTTCACCAGCACGCGCCGCCTCGATAGCAGCATTAAGCGCTAATAAGTTGGTTTGCTCTGCAATACCTTGGATGATATTAACCGCATCACCAATTTTATCTACATGATCGTTTAAGGAGCTGATCGAACCCTGGCTATCAGACAGAATCGACGATAATTGGCCGATGTTTTTCACCGTTTCTTCTACAACTTCACGGCCATGCTGAGCGTTGACAGAAGCCTGTTGAACCCCTTCAACCGCCACTGCAGTGCTTTCTGAAATTTCATTAATGGTTGATACCATTTCTTGTACAGAAGTCGCCATTGTCGATGTGTGATCTGCTTGTACGTGGAACTGCTCAATAACACTCTGTAGCTCGTTATGCATACTTTGAGTACTTTGTGACAGTTCAGAAGACTTGGATTGCGTACCAGAAATAAGTGCTTCTAGTTTGTCCAGTAATCGGTTGAAGTAATTACCAATGGATACGAGTTCGTTTTTCCCTGAAAGTTGAGAGCGAAGGGCAACATTATTTGAGCGAGCGATTTCCTGAATTATGGAAAGTAGGGCTGCGACTTGTAGGTTAATCGAACGAGAAATTTGGAAGATAAAGCCGAGAATAAACACCACGACAGCAATACTGACGCCTTGTTTGATTAACGTTAGCTCTTTTCTGGTAATTTCACTTTGTTCATCGAGTGCTGCTGCGAATGTTTTAAACTGTGTTTCTACTGCATGGGACAACCCGCGAGCATCTCCGAGTAAACCTTCGTTATATTTGAGACCGATAGTTTTCTTCTGAGCAACAACTTGATTAGCTGCAGCGATTAACTGGCTCGCATTGCCCGGTAATAATTGGGCTTGGACTTCACCCTTAGCAACGTTTTTGTCGAATTCGAACAGGTTAACTAATTGTTCGCTGGATAGTGAAGGTTTGAGTTCTTTCAATTCTGTGTTGTATTTTCCAAGGAGCTTCTCTTCTGGTTTTAGTCCAAGTGCATCAAAAGCATTAACGAGGTTGGTAAACCCACTTTGATACTTCAAGATATCCTGCCTGACCTGGGAGCTTGAAGGCAGATCATTATCATCCAAAACAGGAGCTAGTTCAGACTCGAGATCAAGAAAGATATCCATATTCTTGTTGAACTTATCAAGGTACTTCATGTCCTTCCTAAGAAGGAAATCCTTTTCATTTCTCCTTAGATTAAGAAGGCGAATTTCCAGCTTCGCTACAAGTAGATTAGCGTTATTAAGTTGATTGGTGGTTTGGGCGAAATGAGAGGTTGTTAAGAGTAATGATACAACCCCTAAAATGGCGACTGCACCTAATGAATACAGTTTATTCTTGATATTCATGAGACTACCTGAGTTAATTGAGCGGTTAGTTTTATTTACTTCTTTTTGAAGAGTAGTTGCTATTTATAGATATATCAATTGATCTGGTCTGGCCAGAAAAATATGGATACTAACAATGTTAAAGGTGGGAAATATCAGAATGTTGAAACAATTGGAGCGATATCAAGGTTTAATCTTTGATATGGACGGAACCTTAATAGATACCATGCCGTCACACCTAAAAGCATGGGAGATAACGGCCACTGAATTTGGATTTCCTTTTACACAAGAATGGCTTCATAGCTTAGGTGGTATGCCAAGCTATAAAATAGCGGCGGAAGTCAATAAGAAGCATGGTTTAGCACTGGACCCTATGGCTGTTTCTGCTTTCAAGATGAAGGCGTTCAGTGAGCTGGAGAATTTTGGATTACCTATTGAGTCTACTAACGAAGTTCTCGAGCATTTTTATGGTAAAAAGAAAATCGCGGTAGGGACGGGGAGCCAACGCGAAAGCGCAATGCGGCTACTGTCAGAAAGCCAAATCCTCGATAAGCTGGATACTGTCGTGACGGCGACAGATGTTAAACACCACAAACCGAATCCAGATACGTTTTTGATTGCAGCTCAAGAGCTTAACTTGTTGCCAAGTGAATGTGTGGTTTTTGAAGATACAGAGTTAGGTAAACAAGCCGCACACGCAGCGAAAATGGACTGCGTCATGGTAGAAAGCAGTGGGTTGGTTTTCTATCCGTGCCCACAAGAATAAGGAAAGAGCCGCATAAATGCGGCTCTTCTTCGTTTGTTATCTGTCCCAATACGTTTCTTCGAGGCTGTCTTCACGTTCAGGCAGTGCACGTGTTAAACGAGGTGAATGCTGGGTCAACACTTCGTAGCTTACGCGGTTCGCGTACTTACAGATCTGAGACAAAGAAGAATATGTCAGATAAGGCTGATCATGCTTCGATGAGTTTGGCACGTTTACTTGGTGGTGGCTATTAGCCGCCATATCATGTAAAAGTGCCGACAGTGCCGCGTCTCCAGCGCCGTTGGTATTCTTGATTTCTAGTGGTCCACCTAGGTATGGGCCAATATGAGAATATACTTTTACAGGTTTCGCACAGTCGCTTTTACGCATCGCTCGGCTAAATTCGTATTTATTGAACTCTGGAATGTTACCTGGTAGTAGAGGGAGCTCAGTGGTACGCTTGACGGAATCTTCTGTATAGCCCGCCATATATAAACCTACTGGGCCAGACGTACACAATACAAGATCAACCCATTCCAGTGCTTTATCTGCTGCAAGCAGAGGATCTTTTTCACCGGTGAGGGCTTCACCTTCTTCTTCGTTCATTGCAACGATAGAAATGTTTTCTTTAATGTAGTTTTGCCACCATTCCGCATTGCCTTCAATGACCCACTTTGTACCAAGAGTCAGTACAACAGGTACGTTTTTAGATTTAGCAATTTCGATCGCTCGCGCAACGGCTTGCGGCATTGGATCTTCTGGGTTACCACGCATCAGGTATGAAGACACAACTAAAGCGGATGCTTTATCAAATACGTCTTCAGGAATACTATCCGGACGCAGTTTGTTCATGTGACCTTCATTAATAGCAAACGTGCGCTCGCCATTTTCTGATATTAGTGTGTAACAGCGACCGATAGAGCCTTCTACCATTTGGAGATGGTTTAGGTTCATACGAGAAGAAGTACGGCATAGATAGCGGTATGCAAAAGAGCCTACTTCAATATTCTTAGACATTACGCCCAGCAACACAGATTTGCTGTCAGCTAATACTGAGTAGTTGTGAAGTGTGTTACCAATCGTATCACCAGGGTATTGGTGAGTAATGAGTTCACGCTTTACCAGTTCTTCATACAATGCGTCCGCTTTGCTCTCTTCTAAGACCAGAGAATGTCCTTTACTCAAGTCGTACTTAGCTAAGAAGTCATCGTCTACGCGAGCTTCGATATCAACAATTGTTTGGCCAACGCCGACAATGATAGGTCGGTAAAGCTTTGGAGTTTGCTTCATTTGGTTGACAAGTGGATCACGAGCGTGAGTAGGGAAGTAGTGCTTAGATTTGCGCTGTCCAGGAAACTTCATTTTTAGAATGGGGTTGGAAATTTTCGCGCATCATATCACATCAATGTAAGATTGCTTTCATTTTTATTACATAAAAAAGAGCCAAACTGGTACGTTTGGCTCTTTTTTCAACTACTTTTCAGCGGTATGGATGCCATAGGCTTTAGTACCCCATAGTGGCACCGTCGAAAGGCTGTGTTTGAAGCTACCCGATGTCTCTTTAGTAGAATAAGACAGGTACATCAGAGTTTGGTTTTCCGAGTCGAAAATCCGACGAACTTTCATACTTTTAAAGAAAATACTTTTAGACTTTTTAAATACAACTTCGCCATTTTTTGACTTATCAATTGCCGCGATCATTTCCGGTGTGATTTCACCCGTTTGACGACAAGAAATAGAGCTATCACTTGGGTCTGCCAAGCTGAAGTCAGCCTCAATGGAAGCGATATGGCATGTAACCCCTGTAACAACAGGATCTTTGAGATGATTGAGCTTGATGTCTTTCATGGTGAATAAACCCAGGCTGACATCGCCAACTTCGTTATTGTCACAGGCGGTCAACCCGAGCGCTAAAAGAGATACGGTCGCAACTTTCCTTAACATGGTGTTATTTGTCCCAATGATGAAAATCCGTTAGTCAATTGAGCTAGTTTGACACAGAAATCGCCAGATATCCTTAAAATACTTGAGACATCAGATCGTTATCGCTAAGCTTCACGGTAATCCCGTTAGAAAGCAGCGTTTACTGATATGAGCAATAGTGCGATTTCGATTGTTGAAACTAAAAACCAATGGCTAAGCCAGCATATTGATGTTGAGTTTCCAACTAAAGAAAGCTTAGCGGGTCGACAGCTATATTTAGCGAAAAGCCAAGATAGTCAGTTTGAAAAATTGGTAGGCCTTCCTGAGCCTAGTACAATATTTTCAGAGCAAGACATCTTTAAAGTCGATTTTCATCGCCTCACCGTCATGTTCTCTCTGCTTCAGTCTAAAAGGTGGAAAGAACAGAATGAGCAAGAGTTAATCGTTGAGTTTTTAAGTCAGATAATCTTCTCTGAACCTTGTGATCTTTATGTCGGTTTTCAAAATGGAGAACCGTCCGCCGCTGCAATCATTACTAAAAATGGCAAAGAACTTTTAGTTTCTGACGTTGTCAACTTATCTGGTAACAACGATGAGTTTGTCGCCTCCTTATTAACGCATTCAACGTTAGAAGCAACAAATTGCGAAGCGATATACATTGAGTCTTAACTTCACTTTCCTGTAGCCTCTAGTGTTTTCTAAAAATCTATGATAGCTAATCAGTGTTGCGCCATCTCTCCTGAAGCTATTTATGTCATTAGTATTAAATTCATGTAATTAGGGCATAAATTAGTGACAAGCTCGGTGTTTTTACCATGAATTAAGTTACATTTATTTGAAGTGTTAACCCCATCATTTCAATCTCTATAGCGTGGAATAGTATTTTACTTAGTACGTTAAGAAAGGAAGGCGGAATGGGTAAACCTCAAACTCAGTGTGTGATATTCGATTGCGACGGTACTCTAGTCGATAGCGAACGGTTATGCTGTCAGGCTTTATGCGATGTCTTTAATCGTTATGATGTCCATCTGTCGTTAGATATGGCGATAGAGCACTTTGAGGGAGGTAAGCTTGCCGATATTCTTACCGATATGCGAGACCGGCTTGGTCTTTCAGTTTCTCTTGATGAACTTGAGCCAGTTTACCGCGAGGTGCTCGAGCAACTGTTTGAAGCTCACTTGAAGCCAATGGACGGCGTGTTTGATGTCATTAAATACCTTGAAGCAAGGGGCATCGAGTATTGCGTTGCGTCTAATGGCCCAAAAAACAAAATAGAAAAAACATTACGAATCACCGGATTACTGCCTTACTTCAAAGGCAAAATTTTCTCAGCATTTGATACCAATAGTTGGAAACCTGAACCTGATTTAGTGCAGTACAGCGCAATGAATATGGGATTTACACTTAACGAATGCATCTATGTAGACGATACACCAAAAGGTCTCGAAGCGGGAGTTCGCGCTGGTGTTAAGACCGTCCACTTAGTTGGCCTTAACGATAAAATACACTCGGAAAAAGTTGTGAGGATTAAAGGTCTGAGAGATCTAGAAGCTCTAATCTAACCGTTAAATTGCATATTGATTAACACTGATGTGTTTGGTCAATTTTGGAGTCACAATGGGCTGTGTGACTACTACCTGCTTAATATCTTCGAAAAATGTACCACATTGAGCACATAACATACTGTCTGTTTCTGACAGAAGGTATTCCTCACTGCCACATAGGGGGCAACACAGTACTTGTTCGTCTTGGTCTTGGTTTGATTCCATGAATGCTCCCGCAGCAAAAAGGACCAAAATTCTGAGCCCTATTAAGTCTTTTTAGTTATTGTTAATCAGCTTAATAGCTAGATTATCTGTATGCAATGCTATTCTAGTTGAACAATCTCTTGAATAAGCTCGGTTTAAGAGATTTTCATTAACTATGAGAGTGAATTCATAAAATTGACCGCATTGGTCAGCGAATATGGGTAGAACAGGGGTGAAGCTATCGGTATTTGGAAATGACACGCTCCTAATTGGAGCGTGCAAATGAGTATCGATTCTCTATTTAACTAGTTGAACTGCCTCACGTGTAAGTCTGGCGAGCTCATCCCAGTTTTTCTCTTCAACAAGCTTTTTGTCGACCATCCATGTACCACCACAAGCTAAGACCCTTGGAATCGAAAGATAGTCTTGGATATTGTTAGTATTAATACCACCTGTAGGCATAAGGCTTACATCAGAATACGGAGCAAGCAAAGCTTTCACCATGTTCACGCCACCTGAAGCTTCCGCTGGGAAAAACTTCAGTGTCGTAAGGCCCATTTCTAGAGCCGCTTCAATGGTACTTGGGTTATTTACACCCGGTATAATATCGATTCCAATTTCCTGGCAGGCCTTTACGGTATTAGGATTAAATCCTGGTGAGACAATAAAAGTTGCACCTGCTTCCTTAGCGGCAATAGCCTGTTCTCTATTTAATACGGTGCCTGCGCCGATCAGCATCTCGGGTTGAGATTCTCTTAGTAAACGTATTGCTTCAATAGCGGCGTCTGATCGAAACGTAATTTCAGCTGCTGGTAACCCGTTGTCTGCCAGTACTTTTCCTAGAGGGACAATATCTTTTGCATCTTCAATAGCGATTACTGGAATGACTTTGAGTTTTTTTAATTGTTCGTTGATAAGTGACATTGTTTTACCTTATTAAATGAGTGCGAGCTGGGTGTGCTTAGGGTCAATAATAGCTCCCCGATGCTGGATAACAATGCTCGCCAATTTGTTACCCATTTTACATGCTTGTTCTAATTTTGAACCATTTAAATAAGCCGCTAAGAACGCGCCATTGAATGAGTCGCCTGCTGACGTTGTATCAACAACATTCTTAACTGGTGTAGTGGTGATACTCTGGGTTTTCTTACCGTTTTGAGACAAAATACAGCCTTCGCTCCCAAGTTTTACGACTACGTTTTTAATGCCTTGATCTTTTAATCGCATCATTGTTTCTTCAGAGTTTTTGTCGCACCACAGAGCTTGTTCATCTTCATAAGTAACAATCGCCGTATCGGTAATAGAATACATCGCGTTATAAGCTGACATTACTGATTGGTTTTCGTCATTTGGCCAAAGTGCAGGGCGGAAATTACTGTCAAAACATAATTCAACGCCCTTTACTTTTAACTCCTTGAGTAAGCTAAGTAATTTATTCCTGTCTTGCTCCGGTAGTATTGCGAGTGTTATACCACTGATATATACCATGTCGACATCAACAAGCTGCGACGCGATAGATTCAAAGTTAGGGTGCTGAATCAGCCAACGTGCCGCAGAGTCATTACGCCAATACATAAATGTACGTTCGCCTTGTTCGTCTAGTTGGATCAAGTAAAGGCCGGGTGTTTTGTTTTCACAGGTCAACACATACTCAGTATTAATCCCTTCTTTTTTCCATGCGTCTACCATACCTTGACTGATGGAGTCGGTACCTACAGCGGTAACGTAAGATACTTTCGCCGATTCGTCTGATGCAAAAGCTCTCTGAGCGCGATTTAGATAGATAGCTGTGTTAAGCGTATCTCCACCATAGGCTTGTTGCATGTTTCCAAATGGTGATCCGTTAAGCTCAATCATACATTCCCCGATAATGGCGATATGTTTCATGTAGGAGTCCTCATATTGAGATAAAGAAAGCCGCAAGTGGGGGACAAGCGGCTTGTTTTCAGGAGATAAAGCTTATTTAGCTTCTATTTTCACGAATGCCATCGTTAACGCAAAAGACAGAATAAACACGCCGCATACACCAAGAATGGCTTGGATGAAGTTCTGTGTTCCGCCAGACAAGTATGCCGGAAGACTGAAAACAGACGACAAGATATAGCTAGTTAGGTGGGTATCAAGAGTTACTGATATTGCACCAAAGATACCAGCAGCTAAGCTTGCCATAAACAGGGCCTTAGTATAATTCGTCAATACACCAAACAGGGCTGGCTCAGTGATACCAAGGATAGCGGTTACACCGGAACTAGCTGTAATTGAAGAGTTTTCTTTAGAAACGAACTTACGCTGCTTGTACCACACTGCAAACGTAGCACCTGCAATAGCAAGGTTACCAAGACACATGATCGGCATAAGCAGGTCTTTACCATAAAGTGCGAAGTTGTTTAAGCTGATTGGCGTCATGCTATGGTGGATACCAAATACTATGGTAATTGGACGCGTAATCCCAAAAACAAAGCCAGTTAAAGTCGGTGAAATTTCTAGTAATGAACTCACGATCCACCCAGCTCCATTGCTCAACCAAATACCTAGAGGGCCAACAAAAGAGAGTGTGAGTGTTGATGTGATAGCAAACGCTAATAGAGGGGTGATAACAGGCTTAGCTGCTGACGGAACAATACTGTCAACAAGTGGTGTAACTTTTGAAAGCAACCATACTGCCAAGATCACAGGAACTATCGCTCCGCCATAGTTTAGCAATTCAATAGGCACAGCCCCTAAAACCGTTAATTCAGCTGGTATGTTCGCTTCTTTTAACGCAGCGGCTTTTTCTATTAGCTTCGGTGATAGCATTGCAGCTGCAACCGCTACCGCGATGTATTCGTTAACACGAAACATTTTCGCGGCCGAGAAAGAGACCAAAATAGGTAAAAAGAAGAAGACGGCTACAGAAATAGAGCGAAAGAAGAAAACGGTGTCGGAGTTTTCTGAGATCACCTCAGTCGCTATAAGGCCTGAAAGCAAACCCATAAGCATACCAGCCCCCGCAATTGCAGGAACAATCGGACCAAAGATGCCTGCGACTATACGCATTGCGCCTTGGAAAAGTTTGCCATCTTCTTTAGTAGAATCAGCGCTATTAGAGTCCGAACTAGATTGGCTTGTGGGAAGGGCTTTAAACCATTTCTCAACGTCTACGCCAATAATAACCTGAACTTGGCCTTGCTTAATTACTACGCCTTTGACGCCTTGCAGCGACTTCAGTGTGTTTTCCTTCACTAGAGACTCGTCTTTTAGCTTAAAACGCAGGCGAGTCATACAGTGTGTAGAATCAGTTATGTTGGTTGTTCCACCAAGGGATTCAATCAGATACTGTACTTTCTCTTTGATACTACTCGTTTTATTAGGGCCAATATTGCTTGGGTCTAATGCACCTACAGATTCATCTATCTTCATATACGACTACCGCTATTAATTAATCTACTTGATTGGGACTCATACTATAGATATTAGTCTGTCTTCCAAATGGCTGAAACTGAGAGTTTTGTCACAATTAAAGTCAAGTTGAATCAAATTCTAATTATTTTTTCCAATTGGTCTGTTTTTCATTGAAAACTATAACAATTAACGAACCAATTATTTTTTTAATAATATTAGGGCTTGAAAACGAAAAATTTAAATTGTTATATAAGGAAAATTCTGAGTAAGAGTCGTTTAATCGTGAACACAACAATTATCACTGATGTAGAATGCATCATTACAAAACCAGATAGACATAATTTAATTACCGTTATAGTTCACACTAATAATGGTACAGTAGGTTATGGGTGTGCAACATTCCAGCAACGTCCTTTAGCTGTTAAGACTATGGTTGATGAATATTTAAAACCATTACTTATAGGTAAAGATGCTAACAATATTGAAGACTTGTGGCAGATGATGATGGTAAATGCATACTGGCGGAATGGCCCTGTGATTAATAATGCGGTATCAGGAGTTGATATGGCTTTATGGGACATTAAAGCCAAGCAAGCAAAAATGCCACTTCACCAATTGTTCGGTGGAAAATCACGTGATGCGATTGCGGTGTACACACATGCAACCAGTGACTCTATGGAAGGTTTATACGAGTCGATCGATAACTATTTGAAACAGGGTTATCGACACATACGTTGCCAGCTAGGCTTTTATGGCGGTGTTCCTGAGGCATTACATACCACACAAAACCCTACTGTTGGTTCATACTATGATCAAGACCAATACGCAGAGAACACTATCACCATGTTTAAATTACTTCGTGAAAAATATGGAAACCAATTCCATATTCTTCATGATGTTCACGAACGATTATTTCCCAACCAAGCGGTTCAGTTTGCTAAAGACGTAGAAAAATACAAACCCTATTTTATAGAAGATATCCTTCCACCTAATCAAACCGAATGGCTGGATAATATCCGTAGCCAAACATCAGTTTCTCTTGGCCTAGGTGAGTTATTTAACAATCCTGAAGAGTGGAAATCTCTAATTATTAATCGTCGGATAGACTTTATTCGCTGCCACGTATCTCAAATTGGTGGTATTACTCCAGCGTTGAAACTTGGCCACCTATGTCAGACATTTGGAGTAAGGATTGCGTGGCACTGCCCGCCGGACATGACACCTATAGGTGCTGCAGTCAATACGCATCTAAACGTTCATCTACACAATGCTGCTATTCAGGAACATGTCGAATATAAAGACAATACGCGCAAAGTTTTCCCTGGTGCGAGTGAACCTAAAAATGGCTATCTTTATGCGTCTGAGTTGAACGGTATAGGTGTTGAAATCGATACAGAAGTTGCTGCCGATTTCCCAGTGACTTACAGGCCCCATGACTGGACGCAGAGCCGTCTACCAGATGGTACTATCCACACGCCTTAAAAAATAGCCGCTTTAGCGGCTATTTTTTTCTCTAAATTCAATGTCTTCAGTATTGAAAGGGGTATGGTAAGTACATTGGTAATCGATATCAATAACATTGCTGACAATAAACACCTCACCGGACTTTAAAAAACCGCGATTGGTAATGTTCATTGCAGCAGTGGATCGTTTACAGCCAAATAGTTTGGCGTCCTCAGCAGAGATGTTTATCGCGCGATAAGTGGTGAGATACTTCTCAATCTTTAGCCCAAGCTCTATGGCATGCTTTTGTAGAGAATGTTCAACAATCTCATCACTCATTTTGGGAAACATTTTCACAGGTATTTTTGTTTCTTCTATCTGAGTGACTTTACCATCAATTAACCTAAGCCTTTTCAAATTCCATATATAATCATTGTCATCAAGTAAAAATGCTTGTTTTTCTTGGCTGTCGGTTAATCTTTTGTTTATCTTTATTTTCTTATAAGAGATTTCATTGAAACGTTTTTCAGTAATAGAGTTATATATTAGCGGGCTACTATCCAAGTTTTTGTATATGTAAATTCCTGAACCAGACTTTATATATATAATACCAATTGATTGAAGCTTTTCTAAAGCCTTTCTAATGGTAAATCTAGATACGTTATAGGATTCAGATAATTCTCTTTCAGTAGGCAATTTCTCGGATATTAATTTTTGAGAGATTTTACTAATAATATCTTGAACGACAAATTCATATTTCTTCATCGATTACATTTCCGGAATATGAAGCCAACGAATACTGTAAATTTTAACACAACTGTGCAAGGTTTTATTTGAGTGGGAGGACTTAGTCACATAAAGCCCTCCTAAGAAAACTTTATGTTCGATCTGCAAGATAAGCTTCGTAATCTGGGATTTCTATGTCGACTTCGGATTCGATTAAGTCAGACTCGATTAGGAAGTTTGCCGTTGCGCGGTTAGTGGCGACAGGGATGTTCCATACACTGGCGATACGGAGTAGGGCTTTCACATCAGGATCATGCGGTACGGCATTGAGTGGATCCCAGAAGAAGATAAGCATATCGATTTTTCCTTCCGAAATTAGAGCGCCAAGTTGTTGGTCACCGCCCATCGGTCCAGAAATCATGCTTTTTATCGCTAGGCCTGTTTCTTTACTCAGCATGGAGCCTGTTGTGCCGGTAGCGTACAGAAAGTGGCGCTGAAGCTTCTCTTTGTGCTCAGTAACCCAGCGAAGTAGCTCTGGTTTACAGTTGTCATGCGCAACAAGAGCAACATGTTTGTGTGCAGGCATAGTGCGAGTTGTTTTCTGCATTCTAGATTGTTCCCTAATATTTCTAATTATTTACGTAAAATGTTGGTCGATACTCTGATGGAGACAAAGAATCCGATATCACCTGAGGTTTTAAGTTTTCAGGTGTCAGTGCCTCAATGATCGGAGCTTCATTTTTCTCGTAAGGTTGACCTTTCAGATAGCTTACCGCTTGTTTTACAGATAATCGACCTTGTTTAACCATTTTGTCAGTAGGCGCAAATTCTACGCGATTTCTCAGCAGGCCGCGGTAAACGCCGTGACTGAGGTAAGTTGAAATTAGTCCTATCTGATCTGTTTTTCCTGCTGTCCTTAATTCGCTGATCGCTGCTTCAATCGCTACAGCACTGCCAACTATATAATCTAGGTCTTCGCGCTCGATTGATTGCTGAACAAGGTTCCGCTGAAGCTCTTTGTCATTATCGGCCCAGTAGGTTTCCACAATCTGAATATCACTGTCTTCAATAGCACTGAGAAAGCCACGGATAACAGGCTTAGTTCCACCACTAGAATCCGGACCTGGGAGTAAAACAATATTTTTAGTCCCAGAACCTCGGGGGTGTTTATCCTTCAAATACTGCCCCGTGTAATAACCCATCCAATACCAATCGACGCCAACTTCGCCTTTGAGCTGTTCTCTTGAATGGCTACCCAAAATCAGTTCATTAACACTCGCAAAAACAGGAATATCAACTGCGAATTGGCGCAAACTGTTCATGTATAGATCAGGGGCGACTGTGCCCAAGATAATGGCGTCCGCTTTCCATCGCTGGCAGTTCTGAAGTTGTTCTTTTTGTTTAGTCTGATTTGGGTATCCGCCGGCTTCAAACACTTTTAAATCAACCCCAAGCTTTTCAGCCTCGTCTACCATTCCATAGTTAACAGAAAGCCAATAAGAGTCTTTAAGGTGGGGGTAAAGCGCGCACAGTCTTAGAGGTGCTTCAGCGGCAGACAAAGAAGTCGGTAAGAAGGAGTATACCGCAATGGCCATTACAAACAGTCGTTTTAGGGAGAAAGCTGGAAGCATGATGTATATCGTTGGTATTCGTTACATAAACACTGCAAAATATAGCGTATTCCCACAGTGCAAAGAAGTGTATTTACTTAATGTTACTTGCTAAAGCCAGTATTGGTCGGAAGTTGTTGTTTGCTTTTCTCGCAATGGCGCTGTTAGTACTCATTTCCGCGTTGATTGGTGTGTTCGGCTTCTCCTCGGTCGCCAAGACCGAAAGGAATGTTGTGAATTCCGCAATCCCTTCAATGATTGAAGCTAGACAAGTATCTGAACTGAGTTCACGAATCATAGCTTCTGTGCAAACTCTCTCAAATTCTAAATCCGAACTTCAGCGCCAAAAGGCGGGTAAAGAGTTGTTTTCTCAGCTGGAAAGTTTACTTCAACATATCAAACAGCTCGGTTCAGACTCTTTTGATTCCAAATTATTAAGCACACTGGAAGCTGACGTTCAAACCGTAATCGATACTTTGGTCGAGCTGGGTATCGTTGTAGAGAAGAAACTGGTTCTTGAAAAAAAATTAAGCACGCGGACAGGGGAACTCCGAGAGCAGGCTTCTGAATTGGAACAATTGACGCGTACGCAGGTTTCCAATACCAGTACTATTGCCATTGCGAATGTCACCCATATTTACGATTTGATAGAAAATGCCCAAACGTCCCAAGCATACCAAGCTTTAGACACGCTCGTTGAAGTGGATTTAGATCTAGCAGAAAGGCTGCACGAATTACACTTACTTGCATTTAAAATGCTTAACCACATTGAAGAAGCGCGCACAATTTCGGATATCGATCGTATCCATACGGTTAGAGAAGAGTTTGTCAGTAACCTTGAGATCATGAAACGCCGAGTGCGAGCGGTAGAAGATCCAACACGTTCGATACAAATGGCTGAACTATTAACGCAATTGGAAAAAGGTGAGGTCGTCTTTGACGTTTTGCATCAACGCTACCAAAACGAACGAGCATCACAACAGCTAATGCAGGACACACTGATACAATTTTCAGCTTTGAATACGACCGTAAACAAATTGGTCGATGATTCAAACCAAGCTACGACACGAGCAGTGGACAAGCTCAAAACGACATTAAATTATGCTCAACTCAGTCTGACGATCATTACGGTATTGGGTATGTTGATCGTCATTTTGATCGTTTGGAAAGTGGTTTATGTATCTGTACTTAAACGCTTAGCAGAATATTCGTCGGCTTTGTCGTCTATTGCGCAGGGGCAATTGAACGTCGATATCATAGTGAAAGGCAATGATGAATTAGCCCATATGGGCCAAGCTATCATTACAGCAAGAAATACGGCTCAATCATTAAAAGTAGTCGCAGAAAGTGAAGCAAAAGCGAAGCGAGAGTTGCAAGAGCATAAAGAACATCTTGAAGAGCTTGTTACAGAGCGTACTCACCAATTGCAAGATACTAACAAACGCCTAAATCACGAAGTACTCAACCATGCTAAAGCGCGCCGACAAGCTGAGCAAGCGAGCCGAGCAAAAACGGCGTTCTTAGCCACGATGAGTCATGAAATTCGCACACCAATGAACGGGGTGCTTGGTACAGCTAGATTGCTTAAAGAAACTGGGTTGAACTCGAAACAAGGCCATTTTGTGGATGTGATCAATCGTAGTGGTACCACATTACTTGCGATCCTGAATGATGTGCTTGATTACTCGAAGATTGAAGCGGGCCACCTAGAAATACGGCCAGTGGACTTCAATCTTTTTGACATGGTGGAAGACGTTCAGCAGTTGCTTGATGGCAGAGCTAAAGAAAAAGACATCGAAATCAGTACCTTGATCGAAAGCGATGTAAGCCAGTTTTTGCATGGTGACGTAACTCGTATTAGCCAAGTGTTAACCAATCTAGTCGGCAATGCTGTTAAATTTACAGAGCAAGGCCACGTTGATATTTACGTAACCTATGATCCTGACCAAGACGGTCAGGTGTTGTTCGAAGTTTCTGATACTGGCATAGGTATCAGTCAGGAAGAGAAAGAGACTTTGTTCGACGCGTTTACTCAGGCTTCTGGTGGTTTGAGTAGCAAAGGTGGCACGGGCCTTGGTCTCGCTATTAGCAAACGTATTGTCGAAGCCATGGGAGGATCCATACAGCTCGAATCTGAAGTAGGACAGGGGAGCCGATTCAGTTTTAGTGTTCCTCTGTCCCAAGGCAGCAAGGTTCAATCTAAAGATCTTAATGTTGGTTCAACGCTAAAAGCGAAAGTACTGCTGGTGGAAGATAACCCAGTTAATTGCCTAGTAGCGGAAGGCTTTTTAGAAAGTCTAGGTCACGAAGTAACGACGGCGAATGATGGCTATTCCGCTGAGGAGATTTATTCTCAGCATGATTTTGATATCGCTTTGCTTGATATCAACCTCCCTGACTGCAATGGCGTAGAGCTGTTAGATAAATTGAAACGAATTAAAAGTGACAATGTCACTCCAATGATTGCAATTTCAGCTCACGTTTACGATGAAGAAGTGCAAAGCTACCTTGCTGCAGGATTCGATGGCTACCTGCCTAAACCTTTAGATAAAGATGTACTTTGTCATATGATTAACTCCAGTCTGCAAGGTCACTCGCTGTTACTTGAGCAATCGGATCTTGAGCCAAGTTACCAGCCAGTGAGCTCACACATCATCGATATAAGCGTTGTCAGTAAAGATTCTCTCATTCTTGGGAACGAAAAAATGAAAGAAATCATCACCCTGTTTGATAAGAGTGCAGACGAAACATTGAATCTTATGCAAACAGCCGCTGAGCAAGATGACCCGAATCAAATAAAACAACTCGCACACAAGTTGAAAGGTTCAGCAGGAAGCTTGGGTCTGCTAGCATTGTTTGACGCTTGTTTGGGTATAGAGAAATCTCAGCAGCCAGTTAGTGATTATTTGGCAGATAAAGATCAGCTTTTATCGCTGATAGAAAGCTCAAAACAAGCGTTAAATCAATTGGTTGACTAGGTAGAACTATGATAGAAATTGCATCTCCTCGACTTTCGATGCGTCAGATTACAGAAACAGATTGGCCACTTTTCTTACGCTTACACCAAGAAGAAGAAGTGATTCGTTACGCGTTTGACCAACCTGAACTGGATGACATTCGCCAACGATTTGAATCGAGATTACCTGTGTGGGAGTGGGGAAGCGGACATTGGCTATGCCTTGTCATTAGAGATAGCCAAAACAATCAGCCCATAGGCGTAACAGGTTTGTGCATTGAAGATGAATCTGATGATTCTGTCGAAATAGGCTATTTACTGCTTCCAGAGTTTCATGGAAAAGGTATAGGGACAGAGTCTTTACTGGCATTAATCGCTCACGTAAAGAGCTCTCTACCTGCGGTAAAGAATATTAACGCTATCGTGACTGATGGTAACGTAGCTTCGTGCAAAGTGCTTGAAAAGGCAGGATTTGAGTTAGTAGAAAGGGAAGAAAACGCGTATCGGATTGGTGGCAAACTCTATGATGATTTGATTTATCGTTTCCACTTATAATTCTTAAGCTCTGTAGGCAACCACAGATAATGTCAGCAACAATTGTGCGGTGTAGTAGGTAATCATAATCACATGACGCGAGAAAGCTGAACTAGATCGGAATCGGTCTACGGCTAACACAATGTCTGAGGTTATAAAAATCAACGCGCCCATGACAGCAAACGCCGCTGACTGTGCATGATCCACTCGCCAATACTCAATCGCAGCCCAAGCCATTCCGAGAATACCTAATGAATAGAAGGCTACAGGAAGCTTCATATTTCCGAGAGTGGGGAGCAGTAGTAAGAAAACAATAATACCAATCGATAAAAGTAGTAGTGGTAGCCACCAATTTATCAATCCATCGAGTTGAGTATAAAAAGCGAAAGAGTAGATAAAATGTACCAGTAGGAAAACCGTTAACCCTTGGACAAATCTATCTTTCGGGTGCATGAGTAGCAGGTCGCCAACAACAGAAACAAGTAATCCTACTGCCATCCATAAAGCGTATTGACCAACCACCTCAAACAGTGAGATTGACACAATAGCCATGAGTAAAATTGGTAAAGTTTTGGTGGCATAAAACAGCCACCGAGGGCCACGCTCAATACTCCAGACATGTACAGCACACAGCGCTAGGATCAGCAGCCACATTTCTCTTTTCACCCATATAAAAAAAGCAGCAATATTGCTGCTTTTTAGCGTACTAACAGGGTGTTAACTAAGCAATAGCCTGAGTCAATATTTCGCGGCTTTCCTTTAGAGTGATCGCTTGATTTTCACCTAATGCTTTCATGCCATGATGTTCTAACTGACTCACTACCGAGTCGATCGCGCTTTGTTTATCACTACCATGCTCAGTTAACTGTGTTGAGACTGTCATTGTCTGATAGAAACTTTCTATTGCATCAATGGTACGCTCAGCTAGGTCATTACCCAGTTCTAGACCAAATACATTCACGCCCATTTGTTCCAGTTTGGCACGTTTGTGAACCAATTGGTTGCGAAGAAGAGAAGGCTGTACGATGGCCAGAGAGCGAGCGTGGTCAACACCCCAAAGTGCTGTCAGCTCGTGGCCGATCATGTGAGTCGCCCAGTCTTGCGGTACCCCGCTGCCGATGAGACCATTCAGAGCCTGGTTTGCTGACCACATGAGATTTGCACGCCATGCGTCATCGTCACGATTGTCAAAGTCTTCGCCGAGCTTCTTAAGAGTGCGAAGTAGAGTCTCTGCATAGCCATCTTGAACCATTGCGCCATGTTTTGTAGTCAGGTATTGCTCACATACGTGTACCCAAGCATCAACAATACCGTTGATTAGTTGCTTTTCAGGCAGAGTCTTCATCACATCCGGGTCCATAACCGCAAATTTTGGCTGTACAAATGGGCTAAGGAACGCGAGCTTATCCTGCGTTTCAGCTTTTGTAATCACAGCACCCATATTGGATTCGGAGCCAGTTGCTGGAAGTGTTAATACTGCGCCAAGTGGTGTTGCTTCAGAAACTTGATGCTTGCCCGTTAGGATATCCCAGCCGTCACCATCATACTTGGCAGCCGCCGCAACGTATTTAGAGCCATCAATAACAGAACCGCCACCAACAGCAAGGATGAACTTAATGCCTTGCTCTTTAACAATCGCGACCGCTTTATCAAGTGTTTCTTTTGTTGGGTTTGGTTCAACGCCTGAAAACTCAACCCATTGATGACCGTTCAGTGCCTCAGAAACCTGATCATAAACGCCGTTACGTTTAATAGAACCTCCGCCATAAATGACGAGAACTTTATCTTGCGGTTGAATCGATGATTGAATGGCACTGATTTGACCTTGACCAAACAGAATCTTGGTAGGGTTAGCGTAAGTAAATTGCATTGTCATTCCTCTTGCTTCAGTTGACGCCTGATAGGGCAGACTGATTTTATGTTCCGAGCTTGGAAACACTTCATTGTTTGAATGCATAATAGTACTGAAAAGTCGTTTTAAAAATATCGAATCCTCTGTTTATGTTGCCTATTCCTACTTTTTGTATATTCTTATTGAAAATTGACAGGAGGTGATATGACACTCGCCCAATTAATGCAGCAGTATGTTGATACCCATAATCTGAATGACCTCGAAGGGGTAAGAAAGACCGGCCTTGACGGAGTTTGGTTTTATCGCAGTAGCACTGGAAACACTCGCCAGCCTTTTATTTATCAGTCTGGTGTGATTGTGTTGGGGCAAGGAAACAAGATTATTCATATTGGCAGTGAGCCGGTAAAGTATGGGCCAAATGACTACTTAGTCGTTGGTGTGCCTATGCCTTTAGAGTGTGAGGCGTTCCCAACAAATGGCGAGCCACTTCTTGGGTTAACTGTCGATATTGACCCTCAGATGTTACATCGTCACGTTAATAAGCTTGAATCACTT
This sequence comes from Vibrio sp. St2, assembly GCF_947311885.1. NCBI lineage: Bacteria > Pseudomonadati > Pseudomonadota > Gammaproteobacteria > Vibrionales > Vibrionaceae > Vibrio > Vibrio sp. St2. The sequence goes on from NZ_CAMZNA010000009.1 coordinate 94,405, forward strand.
GGATACGCTCCACACAAAGAGCAACCACATTACACCTGTGGTTTGCGTTCTGTCAGTATGGAAGATTCTATGCTGGATACCTGCAAACGAATCATGCGCGCGCTGTGTAATCCAATTGAGCTATCACTGTTAGGTGAATCTCTTAAAGAAGAGTTGGCCTATCGTGCCTTGACTAGTAGTGAAGGGCATGTGTTGTTTGATTTAGCCCACCATGAAGGTCAATATGCTCGCGTCGCCAAAGCTTTGGATAAAGTCCATAGAAGCTATAGCGAAACACTCTCTGTACAACACCTCGCTGAAGAGGCCAACATGAGTATGTCTGCCTTCCACAGCGCTTTTCGTCAGATCACACTTGAATCACCTATTCAGTACATTAAAAAGGTGCGTTTAAACAAAGCGAAAGAACTCATCCAGCTAGAAGGTAAGAAAGTGAATGATGCAGCAAGACTAGTTGGTTACAACAGTGTTTCTCAATTCTCGCGTGAGTACAAAAGACACTTTAATGAAACACCGACAGGATTAAAGCTGGTTGGTTGAAAACACAAAAGAGGAAAGGGACAGTTAAATAATTACTGTTTTTTTATCAAACCAGTAACAGCATAATTCATCGTGTAAACAAAACAACATACAAGTTTTTGATTTACATACCCCTATAGGAGATCTAGTCAGTCTCTTACATTAGCCCTCTTAAACTCGATGAGATTAAGAGGGCTATTTTTTAACGTAAGAAAATTGATAGTTCTCAGGAACAACGACAACACCTTTTTCCGAAACATGGAACCGTTTGGCGTCTTCAATTTTGTTAATTCCAATTTGAGTGTATGGTGGAACCTTAACGTGTTTATCAATAATACAGTTGACTAACTGGCTTCCTTCTCCAACTTCAACATCATCAAAAAGAATACTGTCGACCACAGTAGCGCTGTCGTTAATTCGAACATTGGGTGATACCACGGAGTGCTGAACAGACCCACCCGAATTAATTACGCCATTCGCAATGATTGAATTAATAAAAATCCCTTCATTTCCAGTTGCAGAAGAAACAGTGCGGGCAGGAGGGCATTGCGCTTCATAAGTTCTTACTGCCCAATCAGGCTGATAAAGGTTCATGGGCGGAACCGGCTCAAGCAAATCCATATTGGCTTCATAAAACGAATCTAGTGTTCCAACGTCTCGCCAGTAGCAATCTTTCGCTACTCGACCTTTATCATTGCAAAAATCGTAAGCGTATACCGACTTTGTCTTGATAAGTTTAGGAATAATGTCTTTACCAAAGTCATGACTTGAGTCTGGACATTCAGCATCGTCATCAAGTGCGGCTCTTAATACATCCATATCAAAGATGTAGATTCCCATGGATGCCAAGCTGCGATCAGGTTTGCCAGGAATCGATGGTGGGTCGAGAGGCTTTTCAACAAATGAAGTAATTAGGCCGTTGTCATCAGTATCCATGACACCAAATTGAGTGGCTTCATCACGGCTTACATCCATGCAAGCGATGGTGAGCTTGGCACTATTTTGCTTATGTTCTTCGAGCATTGAAGCGTAATCCATTCGATAGATGTGATCGCCAGACAAAACAACAACATACTTTGCATCACTGCGGGAAAGTAGCCATAAATTGTGGTAGATGGCATCGGCAGTACCTTCATACCATTTACCGCCTCCTCTCATTTGCGGCGGAACTACAGAAATGAACTCGCCAAGCTCCGGATTGAATATCGACCAACCATCACGTAAATGCTTTTGAAGTGAGTGGGATTTGTATTGGGTAAGAACGAGAATTTTTCTAAGGCCGGAGTGTAGGCAATTGGTGAGTGTAAAATCTATGATTCGATACTTGCCTCCAAATGGAACGGCTGGCTTTGCTCTATCGTCAGTCAAAGGGCTCAATCTCGAACCCATCCCACCTGCTAGGACTACCGCTAGTGTATCTTGCATGCCTTTCTCCCTGAAATAGTGCGTTTATGTGCTTTCAGAAAGACTACTTCAAGTTTCAAGCCAATATTCAACTTGTTGAGTTTTCGCGCTCTGCCAACGATTCGTATTAAAAAAATGCACCACCCATTGCACCAACAAAATGCATTGCACCAAAGTTAGGCAACAGTACCCATCTCTTCAGAGTCAAGAATGGATACACAATTTCGACCCAATGACTTAGATTCATACAATGCCACGTCAGCACGCTTGTAGGTATTTTCGACAGATCCATCCATATCAGTTACTCCAACACTGACCGTAATTTGCTCGTCGTGTTGAAGCGATACCGATGTGCGCAGGCGGTTTGTGACGATTTCCGCTTCTTGAATGCGAGTGTGGGGCATAATGATCGCAAACTCTTCGCCACCGATTCGTGCAATGAAGTCTGTTTCTCGAAGATGATCACTTAAGACTGTTCCGACAGATTTAATAATTTTATCGCCTTCATCGTGACCCAATTTATCATTTACACGCTTGAAGTGGTCGATGTCGACAATAGCAAAACAAGTAGGTTCAGCATGGCTATAGCGCTTACTTTTTGCACATTGCGCCGCCATTTCTTGATCAAACTTACGTCTATTCCATAAACCAGTCATAGAGTCTTTCTCACTCATCTCTCTCAGGCGATTTTCGAGTTCTTTACGGTGAGAGATGTCGACAAAAGAGGCAACATAAAACTGAATTACCCCATTGTTGTCGGTCACTGTCTGAATACGCAGTATCTCGGTAATATGAGAACCATCGCGACGCTTGTTAACGACTTCGCCTTCCCACAAGCCTTCTTTTTCTAAAATCTTCCACATATTAATGTAGAACTCTTGTTCATGTTTATTAGCAGCAAAGAAAGAAGGCTGCTTTCCTTTGACCTCTTCAAAGGTATAACCACTGACTCGAGTAAACTCTTCATTCGTCTTAATAATTCGGTTCTGACGATCGGTGATCAGCATAGCCGACATACCATTCATTGCAGCACGGGCAATTTGGCTTTCCATACTATTTTTGGTGTGATTGTAATTCCACGTAACAAAACTGAACGCGATGAGCAAAATGATCATGTACACAGAAGCGGCTTGAATTGAGAGTTCAGTCTTACGCTCAAGGTAAAGCTGAGCAGCGTCGTACTGAGAGACTTCAGCGACGAGGATAAAGTGCAGTGGTCTATCAAGGGTATTGAGTTCTGCTTTAACGTAAGATAACCATTTTCCTTGTTCAAATAGGGTCCCATGCTCATTGAATTGAAGTTGGCGCCACAATTTAGGGTAGAGTTTACTTAATTTAAACTCTGAGTTTTCTTTCGCAATGTGGCCCATTATGTTTGTCATGTTTTTAGCCATGACGTAATAGCCATCAGAATTGAAGACATCCGGTAAATCGTCATTCACTTTGTTATACGCTAAGCGTTGATACAAATAGTCAAAGTCAAGATTTGCAATAAAGTAGCCACGACGCTCTGAATGAATGTCGATGGGGACGATTACCCTTAAACTGGGTGTAAGCGGCTGGGCAATTTGATTATTTTCTCGCTCTAAATCAATACCAAAAGTTCCGACCGTATTTGCAGGTAGGTTTTGAGCGAACTTGAAATAATCTCGATGGAATTTGTTTTGCAGGAACTCTTCAGGAACAACCACACTCGCTCGTTGACCATGATTAATGCGTACCAGCTCTTGGCCATGGATATCCAAATAGCGAAGCTGAGCGAAGTAGCCTTGAGTACGGGCTACTAACAGCCAAAAGTCCTGTAATGCCCCGCGATTCATATCGTTTGGTTCCAATACTGCGCGATGGAAGATGCCATTATTCGAAAGGAATTTTACGGATTTAAGAATTTTAGAAGAGTGCGATTTTAATTCAGAGCGCGCATATTCTAGTTTTGTTTGTGTCAGGCGATCAACTTGTTGACGAGCATCTTCTTCGACCTTAGAAAGCTCGTTCGCAAAATAAAGTGTTGGCACGAAGGCTAGGGTGATGAATACAAGCATGAACTGCAGGAGAATGCGGGAATTTATCTTGAACATTTCGCCCCAATGACGCCACAAATTTACTTAATAATACTGTGAATAATTATATGAGCTTTTATTGATTTTACTGTGAGCAGTGTGGAATATCCCACGATATTGATTCAGATGCTGGGCAATATGATGCATTGATTAATGGTAAGTGTTTAAAAATTCGGGAATAAAAAAGCCCTACTCAATGAGTAGGGCTTGTGCCAAGTCGATGGGGGGAGACTGGCTTAAAGTTTAAGCGGCAGCTGTTTCTGCTTTACCTTGATTTGAACGATTCTTCAAAAATGCATAACCAAAGCCAGTGAGTGCAGTACCTGCCGCAATAGCAACTAGATACATCAGAACAGGAGTTATAGCGTTAGGAATAAGCAATACAAACAAACCACCATGAGGAGCCATCAGTTTTGCGCCAAACAACATTGAAAGGGCACCTGTTAATGCGCCACCTGCCATACAGGCTGGGATAACACGCATCGGATCTTTCGCTGCAAAAGGAATAGCGCCTTCAGAGATAAAGCAAAGCCCTAATACGAAGGAAGCTTTACCTGCTTCACGTTCACTCGGTTCAAACTTATCGCGCGCTAAGAATGTGGCCAGCCCCATACCTAAGGCAGGTACCATACCAGCCGCCATGATCGCTGCCATAGGAGCGTAAGTTTGAGATGCCAGCAAGCCAACACCAAACGTGTACGCGGCTTTGTTTATCGGACCACCAAGGTCAAAACACATCATTGCACCTAAGATAACGCCAAGTAGTACCGCGTTAGCAGAACCCATGTTATTCAAGAACTCTGTCATCGCAGCCATGATGCCAGAAACCGGACCACCAACGATGTAGATCATTACTAGGCCAGTGAACAAACTTGCAACAAAAGGAATGATCAGAATCGGCTTCAGTGCTTCCATCGATTGAGGAAGTTGGACTTTGTCGGCGATGAGTTTCGCTGAGTAACCAGCAATAAAACCTGCTGCGATCCCACCAAGGAAGCCGGCACCCGTTGAACTGGCAAGCATGCCACCAATTAAGCCTGGTGCAAGACCTGGGCGATCGGCAATTGAGAATGCAATAAAACCAGCAAGCACTGGAATCATCAGAGCAAAGGCAGAACCTCCACCAATGGTCATGAGCGCCGCGGCAAGCGTACCTTCTTCTTTAAATGCTTCAATACCAAATACGAATGAAAGCGCGATGATCAAACCGCCAGCAACAACGACAGGCAACATATGCGAAACACCGGTCATCAGATGCTTATAGACACCTTTTTTCTCTTCAACAGTCGCAGACTCGCCAGAACCTGTATGCTGGTAAGTAGTGGCTTCAGAGAAGGCTTTATTTAGCTCTTGCTCAGTCTTTTTAAGTGCTGGCCCCGTCTTAGTGCGGTACATAGGTTTGCCATTGAAGCGTTCAAGTGGCACTTCAATATCCGCAGCGATGATAACCAGATCAGCGTCAGAAATGTCAGCCTCAGTCAGTTGGTTTTTTGCACCTACTGAGCCGCGAGTTTCGACTTTGATTTGGTGGCCCTGACGTTTAGCTTCATCTTCTAGTGCTTCGGCAGCCATGAAGGTGTGAGCCACGCCTGTAGGGCAGGCAGTAATAGCGACAATCTTCTTAGCGGAAACGTTTGTAGACGATGCTACAGACTGAACACTTTCAACATTTAACTCGGTTGCATTGCTAACCGCGTGTTGAAGAAAATCCGCCGGGTTTTCGGTGACTTCATTGATAGAGGCTTGATACACCTTTTTACCAACAAAACGCGACGTGTCGACAGGAGTATTGGTTGCAATGACCACTACATCTGCTTTAGCAATATCTTCCGCGGATAGTGTGTAACCAGCTAATACGCTGGAATGGCATTCTATTTTGGCGCTGAACTTGAGTTGATTAGCGGCTTTTTCTAAAAGCCCGGCAGCGATGATGCTGTTTGCAACCCCGCTAGGGCAAGCTGTAATAATCGCAATATTCATAATCTCGACCTTTGTCCTTAAGCTTTCTGATCAGAGAGCAGGTTGATTTTGATTTGTTCTTGTAGGGTATGTACTTGTTTAATATCTGGGACGCCAACGCCGACTTGGCTAACAGCCAAGGCTGACAGTGCGGTAGCGAAAGACAAGAGTTCAGTTTTCGTCATCGATTTCATGTGGCCCCAGCACAAACCTGCAACCAGCGTATCGCCCGCACCCACGGTACTGACTACGTCCATTCTAGGCGGCTGAGCTTGAATCCATTGATTCTGGTTTAACCACATTACGCCTTCAGCGCCCATGGAAACGACCACGTTTTCTATTCCACGCTGGCTTAGGTTTTCAGCAACTTCCTGACACTCATAGGCAGAAGTTAATGTTTTTCCAGCATAGTCAGACAGTTCTTCATCATTAGGCTTAATCAACCAAGGGGCGGATTCGATACCAGCTTTTAGTGCCTCTCGGCTTGAATCAAACAAGACTTTTTTGCCTTTTTGCTCAAGGAAGGAAACCCATGAAGCGCAACGCTGAGGAGTAACACCTTTTGGCAAACTCCCAGCCAGCACAAAGTAGTTGTGGTTCTCAGCAAGTTCTTCTAGTTTGTCTTCAAATTGACTCAGTGCCGCTTCGTCGATGCTGATACCTGGAAAATTGATGTCACTTACGCTGCCATTCTCTTCGACAAGTTTGACGTTGATACGTGTAGCACCACTGACCCGAATGAACTGGTCATCAGCGCCCATCTCTTCAAACAGCTGAGAGAACATTTCCTGATTGTCTTTGCCAAGAAAGCCAGTCACTGTAACTTCTGCACCTAAATCGGATAGCACTCTAGCAACGTTTACACCTTTGCCTGCGGCGTGGAGTGAACTCTGATTAACTAAGCTAACGGAACCCTGCTTAAGAGTTGATAAACTGCCTGTAAGGTCAAGGGCCGGATTCAGCGTGATGGTAACGACTTTGTTCGTCATAATGATTCCTTAGCTCTCACCCAGACCAGCTTCGATGGCTGCACCAATAGACGCAAGAGCTTGCTGTGCATCCGCGCCATCCGCAGTAAACTGAAGTTGATGACCCTTTTTGACACCTAAAGCGATCACCTTCATCAAGCTCTTAGCGTTAACCGTAGAGCCATCACCATCAAGGTTGGCAACTTTGATGGTCGATTCGAATTTTTTGGCTTCAGCGACAAGCATTGCACCAGGTCTTGCATGCAAGCCATGGGCATTTCGAATAACAAAGACAGCGCTGTTATCGCTCCCTTCACTGGAAGGGAGCTCGGTTTCATTGGACTTAAATAAGTTGAGCAATTGATCTGTCGTCGCGTCGGTGAGTACGTTTTGTTTACCTTCGAAAACAATTTGGCTAAGAGTATCCAACTGGGATTTATGACTATCGTTACACGCAGCAAACGCGATCAGTGCTTTGACTTCTTTGCCTTCATACTCACAATGGTTGGCTGTTGAAACAAAAGCCATTCCAGTGCGCGTAACGGCTTTATCTGAACTTGCAAGCCAAACTCCACGGCCAAGATGGGTTGGGGCAGTAGTGACTAGGCTGGCCACAAATTCGCTACTTGCACAACCAGTATTTTTGAGCAATCCACCCGCAACTGCAGACATCTGAACCATATCGCTGGCAGGGAAGTTGAGTTGAATGAGAGACGGATCAAAATCGATCTCCAATTGCGTTTCTCCATTCAGAAGCGAAATAATTTCATCTTCAGTTTTTGCGTGTTTAAGCTTGGCTTCAATGCCATCTGCAGATAGCACTTTTGTGAGTTGCTTCAATATCCCCAAGTGCTCATCAGACTTGGCGGCGATGCCTATAGCCACATAAGCAGTATTGCCGTCACCCCACTCAACGCCTTCAGGAAAGTGTGCGATAGATACACCCGTTGTTTTAACCAATTCGCGGGTATCGGTAGTGCCGTGAGGAATAGCAATACCGTTACCTAAGAAAGTAGAATTCTGATTTTCTCGGTTCAGCATGCCTTCGACGTAGCCATTCTCAACTAAACCTTTACGCGTCAGGGCTTCAGCAAGAAATGCGATTGCACTTTTCTTATCAGAGAAAGATTGCTGCAGCGAAATATCTTTTGTTGTTAGCTTGAGCATAAGCGCCTCAATTTGTTTATTTGTCCAATTCAGTAGCAGTTAATGCATGGCTGAATCGTTTCAGCAAATTATTAAAAAAATTCAGCAAACCAAAAACAATAGATTTTCATTTGCTGTGTTATTCAAAATTCGAATCGTTATCAAATTTTCAATTTTGCTGAATCCTTTCAGCTTTTATGCTGAATCGTTTCAGTTTATAATGCAAATATTGTCAGGATCATCATTAAGGATTTTTGATCCAATGCACAGAATATGTAGGTTCATATGACACTAGATGAAATAGCCAAACTGGCTGGAGTATCCAAAACGACCGCCAGTTATGTCATCAACGGCAAGGCTCAAAAGTACAGAATCAGTGAGAAAACACAGAAGAAGGTAATGGCAGTTGTGGATGAACACAATTACCGTCCTGACCTTGCTGCAAGTACCTTGAGAGCAGGGCAGAGTCGTTCGTTTGGATTAATTATTCCTGACTTAGAAAACACCAGTTATGCTAGGTTAGCCAAACTGCTAGAACAGAACTCCCGCGCAGCCGGATACCAAATATTGATTGCATGCTCGGATGATGAGCCCTCAACAGAAAAAAGCGTTGTTCAAGCTTTAGTAAGCCGCAAAGTTGATGCGCTTTTTGTTGCGAGTGCCATTCCTGAAGCCAGTGACTTTTATCGAGATTTACAAGAGAAAGGCACACCCGTTATCGCAATTGACCGTCCGTTGGATGATGAACACTTTTCTTGTGTCATCAGTGAAGATTTTGGCGCGGCATTTGAACTTACGTCCTCAATAATTAGTGACGGCGTAACTAAAGTAGGTCTAATCGGTGCTTTGCCTGAACTAAACATTTCCCGGGAGCGTGAGCTTGGCTTTCGTTCAGTTGCTCAGAAAGGTGACTTAGAAACGGTAGTGGGTTATGGCGAACACTTCAATAGAGAAGATGGCCGCAAAGTGTTGGAAGGCTGGATCGCTGAAGGAAATCTTCCTCAAGCAATCATTACGACATCATACACCTTGTTAGAAGGTGTACTTGACGTTTTATTGGATAAGCCTGAAGTAATGGATCAAGTCAAGTTATCCACCTTTGGTGACAATCGCCTGCTGGACTTCTTACCAGTCAAAATCAACTCATTACCTCAACAATTTGAGCTAATAGCCGATAGCGCTCTTGCACTGGCATTAAATGCAACAGCTAAGCGTTATCAACCAGGTGTTGAGCTTGTGCCTAGAAAGATTATTGTGAGGCAATAAAAAAGCCCGGCGAGTAGCCGGGCTTTTGGAATTAAAAGTCGTGGTTAGTATTGGAAGCGTACTGACATGGTAATCTGAGGCCCATATAGGCCATTGTTACGTGTTTCAGCAGATAGTGACAGTTGCTCCGTTGAGTGGAAGCGTACGCCTGCATGGAACACAGAGCTGTCATCATTGCGGCCAATTCTACCTGTTGCCTCAATCTGATCGGCAAGCCACATGCGGAAACCAATGTTTACTTCTGCCACAGTATCTGTTTCACCGCCTGCTTCTTCAGTAAATTTCGTCTGATGTACAAGTAATTGACCATAAACGTCAGCAAACTGACTAATTGGTCCATTAAAGCCGATACCACCTGCCAAATCGTAGTCGTTGTCGAACTGCGTGTCTGCTCTCAGAATAAAGTGAGAGTTATCAGTGAAGAGTGTGCTGAATTCAACGCCGCTCATTTCAGGGTTCACCGCTGTACGCACTTCAAAGAAATTATAATTAAAGTTGTTCGCATTTGCCGCGCCAGCGAAACCAGCACAAATTAGCGCACTGGTTAGGATGATCTTTTTCAAGGGTAGTACTCCGACTAGCATCAAGTTTTTGACTATAAAAAAGGCTTGCAATAAGCAAGCCAAATATTAACGCAGTGGGAGTTAAATTACTTTGTCTTTAAAGTAGTTGAATACGATCAACTTCAATTTCTGGAGTATTTCCGCCTTCAAACTCACCGAAGATACGCAGGTTTGTTGTTGCATCTATGGCTTGGTTCAGGTGGATGTCATCGTCAATTTCGATTTGAATTTCGCTCTTACCATCAGAAAACACAAAGGTGTCTCCTTTAATTTGGCGTACGATGTTGCCATCTATAACAACATTCTTCTCAGTAAACATGTTGCTCTCAGCAATTAGGGAATCGACTGTTGTCAGGTCAACGGGGCCATTAAACTGGATGCCTGACGCCGATTGGCCTTCTTTTGCGAATACTAGAGTAGGTGAAAGTACTAGAGCAGCAGCGGTAGCCAAAATAACTTTTTTCATGATGTTTCCTTTTTAGACAGGTTTCGTTGTTGATGGTGCTATTAAGCCATAGCTATTTTGAATAACCTCTGAGGAGAGTATTCATATTCGATTCATTTATTGAGTCAACAAACCTAAAGAGGCTATGATTAGACAATACTCAGTAAAAAGACTCGAAAAATTAATAGATTATGCAACCAGCATTACAAGCATTGATGGTTCAGGGCACGACATCCGATGCCGGAAAAAGTGTATTAGTGGCAGCTTTATGCCGTGTATTGGCCAGAAAAGGAGTCAGAGTTGCACCTTTCAAGCCCCAAAATATGGCGCTCAACAGTGCGGTCACATCAGATGGCGGTGAAATTGGTCGTGCTCAAGCAGTACAAGCCAGTGCCGCGAATGTTGAAACTTCAGTACATATGAATCCAGTCCTACTTAAACCCAATTCGGATACTGGAGCTCAGGTAATCCTGCAAGGCAAAGCTCTCACTAACATGGAAGCGGTGGGATATCAAAACTACAAGCAAATTACTTTACCTACCGTGCTTGAGTCTTTTTCAATACTCCAAGAGCAATTTGAATCCGTCATGATTGAGGGAGCTGGTAGTCCAGCGGAAATTAACTTACGTGAAAATGACATTGCCAATATGGGGTTTGCTGAAGAGGCAGATGTTCCTGTCATCATCATTGCTGATATTGACCGAGGGGGTGTTTTTGCGCATTTAGTTGGCACCCTAGAGTTACTTTCGCCATCAGAACAAAACCGGGTGGTCGGTTTCGTTATTAATCGATTCCGCGGTGACATATCGTTGCTTCAATCAGGGTTAGATTGGCTTGAAGAAAAAACAGGTAAGCCAGTACTTGGCGTTTTACCTTATCTTCATGGCTTTGACCTCGAAGCAGAAGACGCAATCAATAACGAACAAAATACCAGTGAATCAGCCAAGCTAAACGTCGTCGTCCCCGTGCTCACCCGCATCAGCAATCACACCGATTTTGATGTGCTAAGGCAAAATCCGGACATTCACTTTCGCTATGTAGGTAAAGGTGAAAAGCTTGATAAAGCAGATTTGATTATCCTACCGGGCACTAAATCCGTAAGAGCCGATCTCGAATATTTACGTAGCCAAGGTTGGGATAAAGATATCGCACGACATTTAAGATTAGGTGGAAAGGTGATGGGAATTTGTGGCGGATACCAAATGTTAGGACGTCATATTAGCGATCCTTTGGGCGTAGAAAGCGTTGCTGGTGAATCACAAGGTCTCGACTATTTACCTGTTTCCACCGAGTTAACCAAAGAAAAAGCACTGACAAACGTATCCGGAGTGTTGCAGTTGAACAATCAAACTGCACCAGTGAAAGGGTATGAGATTCATGTTGGCAGAACCTTAGGGGATGGCACTTCTCCAGTTTCCTTAGAATCCGGCTCATCAGATGGTGCAATCAGTGACTGTAATCAAATCTTTGGGACTTATTTACATGGTATTTTGGATAACCCACAAGCGTTAGCACTGATTTGTCAGTGGGCGGGGGCGGAAAGCATTGCTCCTATCGACCATCAACAGAATCAAGAAAATGCAATCAACCGAATAGCCGATGCTGTCGAACAACACATGAAGCTAGACTTAATCTGGCCGGAACTTTATACCTGATATTGATGAAATTTTTTACCCAGCGATTCTTTTGCACCTTTTTGACTTTCATTTTCTCTGCGACAGTTCATGCCTCAGTGAACGTTTATGCTGCGTCGTCCATGACTAATGTGATTAAAGCGTTAGCTGAGAAATACCAAGCGGAAACGGGCGTAAAAGTTACGCCCGTTTTCGCAGGTTCTTCTTCTCTTGCACGGCAAATATTGAGCGGGGCACCTGCTGATCTCTATATATCAGCCAATACTAAATGGAGTGATTATCTAGTTCAGCAAGGAATAATTGAAGGTGACGCCGTCACAAATATTGCTCATAATCAGTTGGTTGTGATCTCACCTATCGGCCGTCCTGAGCCGTTAGAACTAGAAAACCCAGAACAATGGTCCAAACGCTTGTCAGGTCAGAGACTTGCGATTGGGCAAACCAATGCAGTGCCTGCGGGAATGTATGCCAAAGAAGCGCTTGAATCGCTCGGGCTATGGAGTGACTTAAAAGGGCAACTTGCCCCCGTCAACAATGTTAGAGTCGCCCTTACTTTAGTTGAACGTCGCGAAACGCCACTTGGGATTGTTTATAAGACGGACGCGTTAGTGAGTGATAAAGTAAAAGTCATTGGTACGTTTCCAGCTTCGAGCCACACTGCTATTACTTACCCGATGGCAAAACTGAACGACAAACAAACCACCAAGGACTTTGCTGCCTTTCTCCAAAGTGATCAAGCTCAGGCAGTATTTAAACAAAACGGATTTAACTAGGATTACCTTCATTGCTTTCTGATTACGAATATCAAGCGCTAATGCTCAGCCTGAAAGTTGCGTTTTATACTATTTGCTGGCTGATTCCTATCGGGATTGGATTTGGTTGGCTGTTGGCTAAAAAGCAGTTTATCGGCAAAAGCTGGCTCGACAGCTTAATTCATCTTCCTTTAGTGCTTCCTCCTGTTGTTATAGGTTATTTACTCCTCATTTCAATGGGACGCCAAGGTTTTATTGGCCAATGGTTGTATGAATATTTCGGGTTGGTCTTCTCTTTTAGCTGGAAAGGGGCTGTACTTGCGTGCGTGATCGTTGCTCTACCTTTGATGGTTCGCTCAATTCGCCTCAGCTTAGAGAATGTGGATCCTAAACTTGAGCAAGCAGCCGCGACCCTTGGTGCCTCTCCGCTTAAAATATTCTTTACTATCACATTACCGCTGACAATTCCCGGAATCATCACAGGGACGATGCTTTCATTCGCACGTAGCCTCGGGGAGTTCGGAGCAACAATCAGCTTTGTGTCGAATATTCCGGGTGAAACGCAGACAATCCCCTTGGCGATGTTTACTTTTATTGAAACTCCCGGAGCAGAGCTCGAAACGATGCGTTTATGCATTATCTCCATTGTCATTGCCTTAGCCTCATTACTTGGCTCAGAAGTCCTGACTCGTCATTGTGCTAAAAGACTGGGGACACAGCGATGAGTGATATTCGAATTCAGTTTAAACAAACATTAGGCGAGCAGAAGTTTGACATCGATGTTTCAGTGCCAGAAAAAGGCATTACCGCAATTTTTGGTCGTTCCGGAGCAGGTAAAACTTCACTTATAGACGTGATTGCAGGCTTGAGAACACCTGATCAAGGTGAGATTACTGTCTCAGGAAAAACTCTTTATAGCTCGCAATCAAAAATAAACGTTTCTGCCCATAAACGCCGGGTAGGTTACGTTTTTCAGGAATCGAGGTTATTCCCACACTATCGGGTCAAAGGCAATCTTTTGTATGGTGTGCGTGAATTGGATCAACAGCATTTTGACAATGTAATCAAATTATTGGCGTTAGAACCTCTTCTTAAACGATACCCGATACAGCTATCCGGAGGAGAGAAACAACGCGTAGCAATCGGCCGAGCACTACTTTCTAAACCAGAAATACTTTTGATGGATGAGCCACTAGCATCGCTTGATATTCCGCGTAAGCGCGAAGTATTGCCATTTTTAGAGCAGATTGCCAGTGAGATTGAAATTCCTATCATTTATGTTTCGCATAGCCTCAATGAGGTCGTACGCTTGGCAAACCACATTGTTGTTATCGATGATGGTAAAATGGTAACTTCAGGTAACCTAGAAGATGTTTGGTCATCTAGAGCTATGAGGCCATGGCAATCCTTCTCGGACCAAAGTTCATTGTTTGAAGGCACTGTTGTTCACCACAACACAAACTATGCTCTGTCTAAAGTGAAACTGGCGGATAATGTGTGTATTTGGGTGCAGCGTTTAGAAATTGCGCCAGAAGCAAAAGTGAGACTACAGGTGAGAGCGAGTGATGTGTCGATCGCCTTGGATAAGCCTAAAAAGAGTTCAATTCGGAATATTCTCAAAGCGAAGATTGCTCAAATTCAAAGCCATTCTCAAGGCACAAATCGACAGAGCGTATCGGTTAAATTAGAACTCAGTGAAAACTGCTATTTATGGGCGACGATCACCGCTTGGGCTAAGGACGAGCTAGAACTCCAAGAAGGGATGGAAGTCTTTGCCCAGATCAAAGGGGTAAGTGTGACACAAAGAGATGTGGTATTGAGCCATTAAAAAGCGCCGCGTAATGCGGCGTTTTTCTTGTTAATTGACTTATTTTACAAATACGTCAGTAAAGTCACGCTTTAGCATAGGGTCACGACGTGCTTTCTTAATCTGCTTAACCATATCTTTCACACAGTTGTGAAGAACTTGATCTAGTAGCTGTGCGCGGTATTCTTCTTTCTGCTCATCAGTCATATCTTCAGGTAGTTTAAGCGTAGGAAACTCTTCCATTACATTAATACCTGCAAACGCCTGACTTACAGAGATAAGAGCGTGGAACTGCTCAAAGTTATCTAGAACATTTTGAGCACTCTTTGGCAGCTCATTCCAAGCTTCTCGAACGGCTTCCTCTGACACTTCATGAATAGAAGTTACCATGAAGTGCATTGCTTCAGGAACGCCATCAAATTCAATCACTTGACGAAGTTCTGCTGAAACAGTCGAAAGGTCGACTTTAGGTTGTTCTGTTTGATTAGCGTCAGACATTAGTTTTATCTCATAAATTGTACGTGTTTAACGGCGCTATCCTAAAAAATCCTCATTAAATGTCAACCATAGTGGAGGAATTGTCTCCCTTAGAGTATTCTTTTCTATAACCAGCTGATTTTTAGGCCAGTTTACATACAAAAAGGTAGAACAAGTGGAACTATCTGGATCTTCGATGAAAATTCTTCTAGTCGATGACGTGCAAATGGAGCGCATGCAGTTGGCTATTCGTCTAAAGCAGCTAGGACATACCGTCGAAATGGCAGCTTCCGGTGAACAAGCTCTAGAAATGTATCCCTCATTTGAGCCTGAACTTATCTTACTCGATATTTCCATGCCTGAAATGGATGGCTTTGAAGTATCTCAACGAATCCGTGCTAACTACAAAGAATGGATTCCAATCATTTTCCTTAGTAGCCACGATGAACCTGCCATGATAGCTCATGCAATTGAAGCAGGTGGTGACGATTACCTTACTAAACCGGTAGATAAGCTTGTTCTTTCCTCTAAGCTCATTGCTATGCAACGAATTGCCTTTATGCGTCGTGAGCTCAACCAAAAAACAGCCGAGTTGGCAAAAGCTAACAAAGAGTTAGAAAAACTCGCGAGTGAAGATGGACTTACAAAAGTCAAAAATCGCCGCTACATTGATGAAAAACTAAAAGAGATGATAGCGGTTCACGGTCGTCATGGTTTGCCTTTAAGTTTAATACTACTCGATGTCGACCACTTTAAGCTATACAACGACAACTATGGTCACATAGAAGGGGATAAATGCCTTGTTGAAATTGCCCAGTCCCTCACATCACTGTTTTCTCGAAGTGGAGAAATAGTAGGTCGTTATGGTGGCGAAGAGTTTGTCGTAGTGCTGGGGCACACCGATGCTGAACATGCAAAGAAGCACGCAATGCGAGTTCAATCAACACTAGAAGCTCTCGCTATCAAACATGAGTATAGCTCCACAGCAGAATATGTGACAGTGTCACAGGGCGTGTGTGGTTTTAACCCTACTGGAAAAGAGACACCCGACGAAATGTACTCGAAAGCTGACGAGGGGCTCTATCGCTCTAAAAGTGAAGGCCGGAATCGCTTTACGTACATAGATTGACCATCTGTTATAGACTATAAAAAAGGTTCAGCTTATAGGCTGAACCTTTTTTATTTTTACCAGAAGTCAGGCCGATTCAATACGGTTACGCCCAGCACGCTTTGCTTTATATAAAGCGGCGTCAGCGCACTTCATGACCTCAGAAACACTATCAGCATTCTCATGGTCAGCCACACCAATACTAATCGTTACATTTACATGATCGTGTGAGTTAGATTTACGACGTTTTTTAGCGCCAGATTTATCGTCCTTTGGTCGAGACTTCTCATTGCGAACCACCATTTCATATTCTTCAATCGAAGAACGCAAGAGCTCAAGGTGATCTAGGGCCTCATCGACGTCTTTGTTCTTAAACAACACCGTAAACTCTTCGCCGCCGTAACGGTAGACTTTAGCTCGGCCACCGACTCTCTGCATTTTACTGGCGACAAGCTTCAGAACATCGTCACCAGTTTCATGTCCGTAAGTGTCATTAAATGATTTGAAGTGATCAATGTCGAGCATTGCTATTGTGTAACGTTTTCCTAAATGACGCAGATCTGACTCTAACGCGAGTCGCCCTGGTATATCTGTCAGCCGATCTTTAAATGCGAGCTCATAACTTGCCGAAAGCATATAAATCAGTAACAAGAACCCAGAGAGGGTAAACATGGTGCTGGAAACATACTGAACGTGGAAAAACGTAAACGTCACGGAAGAGAGTGTGATCGCAGAGTACACGACTACATCAATAATACGATTAACCCGAAGAACAACAATCGCACTCAACAAGATTGCACCAACCGAATACAAAACGAGAATTAACGGCAGTCGCGAAACGCTGGGCTCAGAGTAAAGAAATGTCTCGTCGAAATTTTGGAATCCGCCTTCATAAAAGTAGGCAAGAATAAGGTAACACCAAATAGCGATAAGTGACAATGTCACAATATAGACAATGAACGCCCGGCTTAAAACACCTCTTTCCTTGTATGGATAGACTAATGCACAAGCAATAGGGACTACAAATGCAAGCAGAGAAAGCTCAAGAAGGGTTGAGCCAGTAGAGAGCGAGCTTTGCAGATATTCTTGTATGTACCAATAAACAACAAGCATGGTCAGCGCAACCATAGCAATACGACATTGTTTAAACGCGTGACCTAAGCCAATGACACACAAGAATAAAAAATAAGGGAGATTAGAAGTAATACCTAAGTTTGCTTGCGTTAGATTGATGACATTGTTCATACCAAAGCCGATCATTGCTAACAGCAGCACCGGAAACGTCAAACGAAACCAATTTGTTGTCACCAAAGAAAACGACATCTATCTAGCCTAGCCTTATTAATTAACTTCTTAATATACAAGTCTTAGAATACTTTGATTTGATGATTTTCCAAGCTTTTTACTAAACTAATGAATGAAAAGTGAGTGTTAGTATGAACAATGGTCAAAAAGTGATGAGAAAGCATCCTTAAATCGATTTTGTGTTTTATAGTTAACTGATACTCATAAGAAAAGTCTGAATCTTAAAGGAGTTAAGATTTATGCAAATTAGTGTTGATGTTCACAACTACATGGAGACCCTTGTAGGTCAGGTGTTAGCTGACAGTCAGTACACTGATAGGTTTGATCATGAACAGCTCGCAGATTTAGCCTGCTTAGCACTAAGTCAGCTCAGACCTGTTTATATCCGCCACGATATCGACTTTCTGTCTGCGTTATCCGAAGATCGCTTGGTTGTCCTTAAAAGATATTCAGAGACAGCTGTCGAAGCGGCACTGACAATGATAGTTGACGATAGAAGAAGAAATCGTAAAGATGAAGTTCCTATCATGTTCAGCAAACCACGATTCGATGACGATACAGAACTCGAATGGTTTGAAAAACCTCTGGTTATGAATAAACAAAATACCTAAAGGAGTACTAGGTGGGACTATTTTCTCGTTTGTTTGGTGGCGGTAGTAAAGAGCAAGCTAAAATCGAAGTTGAACCGGTGGAATATAAGGGTTTTCTTATCTATCAAGAGGCCCAGCCGGAAGGTGGGCAATATCGCATTGCTGGCCGGATAACAAAAGAATTAGAAGGGCAAACTCAAGAACATAGGTTTATCCGTTCAGATGTACTGGCATCCGAGTCCGATGCTAATGAATTCATGCTAAAAAAAGCACAAATGTTCATCGATCAGATGGGTGATAATATTTTTAGTTAGTCTTTTCCTAGTTGACGAGCGTCATAAATTTAAGAGCCATTAGTCGTTATGCTGATGGCTCTTTTATTTTGTGTATTGCATCTATTTGTTTGATTTGATGACAATTAATGGTAACTGGTACGACCTCTCATTTTAAAATGAAAGCGTTGTTTCATTACCTCGTAATACTCGAAGTGCTTCATTACCAACGGTTATATGTAATGATATTTTGTATTTTTGTTACAAAGTGCTTGAAGTTAATGAAACCGTTAGATAAAAACAATTAATCATTGTTGCCAGTAGTCAAGGAATAGCTATGCAAATTGGTGTGCCAAAAGAAATACTCGCGGGTGAAACGCGAGTGGCTGCCTCGCCCAAGTCGGTAGAGCAGCTGTTAAAGTTAGGATTCGATGTAAATGTCGAATCTAGTGCAGGGGAACTTGCAAGTTTTGATGATTCTTCTTTTCAATCATCAGGTGCAAGCATTGTTACCAAGGAAGAGGTGTGGCAGTCAGACCTCATTCTTAAAGTCAACGCACCAAGTGACGATGAAATCGCTCTAATTAAAGAAGGAGCAACACTAGTTAGCTTCATCTGGCCAGCTCAAAACTCAGAGTTAATGGAAAAGCTATCCAGTAAGAACATCAATGTTATGGCGATGGACTCTGTTCCACGCATCTCACGTGCGCAAGCTCTCGATGCTCTTTCTTCAATGGCAAATATCGCAGGTTATCGCGCTGTTGTAGAAGCGGCTCACGAGTTTGGTCGCTTCTTTACGGGTCAGATAACAGCTGCGGGTAAGGTTCCACCAGCGAAAGTTTTGGTTGCGGGCGCAGGTGTTGCAGGCCTTGCAGCCATCGGGGCTGCTGGTAGCTTAGGCGCGATAGTTCGAGCATTTGACGTTCGACCTGAGGTTAAAGAGCAAGTCCAATCTATGGGTGCCGAGTTCCTTGAAGTCGATTTCAAAGAAGACTCTGGCGCTGGTGATGGCTACGCGAAAGAAATGTCTGATGAGTTCAACAAGAAAGCGGAAGAGCTTTACGCAGAACAGGCCAAAGACGTTGATATCATCATTACGACTGCACTCATCCCTGGTCGTCCAGCTCCTAAGCTGATCACCAAAGAGATGGTGGATAGCATGAAAGCGGGTAGTGTAGTTGTCGATCTTGCTGCTGCCAATGGCGGTAACTGCGAATACACTCAAGCAGACAAAGTCATTACAACTGCGAATGGCGTTAAGATCGTCGGTTACACCGATATGGTTGGTCGCCTTCCAACTCAATCTTCACAGCTTTACGCAACCAACTTAGTCAACTTGTTGAAACTGCTATGTAAAGAAAAAGATGGCAACATTGACATCGATTTCGAAGATGTCGTATTACGTGGCGTGACCGTTATTAAAGAAGGTGAAGTCACTTGGCCTGCACCACCAATTAAAGTATCGGCTCAGCCTGAGCAAAAACCAGCAGAACCAGTAAAAGCAGAAGAAAAAGTCGAAGAACCCGTTTCTCCGGTTAAGAAACTGGCTGCTCTAGCGGTTGGTGTTGGTGCATTTGCATGGATAGCATCCGTTGCTCCAGCAGCATTTCTTTCTCACTTTACCGTCTTCGTTCTAGCATGTGTTGTAGGCTACTACGTAGTCTGGAACGTCACCCATGCGCTGCACACTCCTCTTATGTCTGTAACTAATGCAATCTCAGGCATTATCGTGGTAGGTGCGCTGCTACAGATTGGGCAGGGCAATGGTGTGGTTTCCTTCCTGGCGTTTATCGCTGTTTTAATTGCAAGCATAAATATATTTGGTGGCTTTACTGTTACCAAACGCATGCTTGAAATGTTCCGTAAAGATTAAGGAGTAACGAGAATGTCTGCAGGATTAGTACAAGCAGCTTATATTGTTGCTGCATTATTCTTTATTTTAAGCTTGGCTGGTTTATCTAAGCAGGAATCTGCCAAGTCTGGTAATTATTACGGCATCGCCGGTATGACGATCGCTTTGATCGCAACGATCTTTGGCCCTGAATCTCAAGGTTTTGTTTGGATCGTTATCGCAATGGCGATTGGTGGCACTATTGGTATCCACTACGCGAAGAAAGTGGAAATGACCGAAATGCCTGAATTGGTCGCTATTCTTCACAGTTTTGTGGGTATGGCAGCCGTGCTTGTTGGTTACAACAGCTATCTAGATGCACCAGAAGCGGCAACCCACGCTGAGCATGTAATTCACCTCGTTGAAGTCTTCCTCGGCGTATTCATCGGTGCCGTTACCTTTACAGGTTCTGTTGTAGCATTTGGTAAGCTACGCGGTATCGTTTCTTCGTCACCCTTGAATCTTCCTCACAAACACAAGCTAAATCTAGCAGCCGTTGTTGTTTCAACATTGCTAATGCTACATTTCGTCAATGCTGACGGCAGCATGTTTGCGCTTATTGTGATGACATTGATTGCATTTGCATTTGGCTACCACCTAGTGGCATCAATTGGTGGTGCGGATATGCCAGTCGTCGTATCAATGCTTAACTCTTACTCAGGTTGGGCAGCCGCAGCAGCTGGTTTCATGCTCGCAAACGATCTACTCATCGTTACAGGTGCTTTGGTTGGTTCTTCCGGTGCGATCCTTTCGTACATCATGTGTAAAGCGATGAACCGTTCCTTTATTAGTGTTATCGCAGGCGGCTTCGGTCAGGAAATTTCAGTCTCGAGCGATGTGGATCACGGTGAACACCGCGAATCAACGGCAGATGAAGTCGCTGACATGCTGAAAAACTCTAAGTCAGTCATAATCACACCAGGATACGGAATGGCTGTGGCTCAAGCGCAGTACCCAGTGCACGAAATCACTGAGAAGTTAAGAGCGAAAGGCGTTGAAGTACGATTCGGTATTCACCCTGTCGCGGGTCGATTACCAGGGCACATGAACGTGCTTTTGGCAGAGGCAAAAGTGCCTTACGATATCGTTCTAGAAATGGATGAGATCAACGAGGACTTTGAAGAAACCGACACAGTTCTGGTCATCGGTGCGAACGATACTGTTAACCCTGCAGCGCAAGAAGATCCGAACAGCCCAATTGCGGGTATGCCCGTACTGGAAGTTTGGAATGCGAAGAACGTAGTGGTATTTAAACGTTCAATGAACACGGGTTACGCAGGTGTTCAAAACCCATTATTCTTCAAAGACAATACACAGATGCTATTTGGCGATGCGAAAGAGAGTGTAGACGCTATTTCGAAAGCCCTGTAACATGATTTAACTAAGTAAGAAGCCAGCAATTGCTGGCTTCTTTTGTTTTCTGAGTAGCATTATTGACACCAATATTACATTTGAAATTTATATTTTTGCGATAATGCTTTACTCTAAATCTAACCTACTGATTTATAGATTTTTTGCATTGATAAAAACGGCTTTCAATATATTAACAGTATGTACGGCAATCTTTAGCTTCAGTGCTAGCGCAAATTCGCTGCCGGAGCGAATCGATAAGTTTGTTGATTCGTTTAGCAAGGACCAATTCAGTGCATCTTACGATATTCGTATTATGCAGTCGGATTACCCGACTCGTTTAATTACGCCAGATTCAATGCTGCCTCAGACGTCGTCATATCCATTGCGTGATATTCAACGTCTTTATCAACTTGCACAAAACTGTACCGGAAAACTGCCTCTCAGCCCCTTAATTACTGAACCTCTCGTATTTACGAGAGCCGTGTGTAAAGGGACAAAACTGAGTGAGAAGTGGTTTGCCCGTAGTGGATTAATTCATCCGGGCGGCGGTACTTATGCAAAGCGTTATGTAACTCTGCACCCTGAAAGGCAGGAACAGCTGCAGCAGTACATGCATATAAAAGAGCGTCCGTTGGCACCAAGAGCAACATTGCTTGGTCGCCTACAACGCATGAACGAAGAAACGATTCTCGCCTTGCTTTCGGGTTCAAGCATGTTTCTTGAACAAGGTGAAATGTGGCTTCGCCAAAATGACAGTTACTTAGTATTTCCAGAGAGTGTATGGAAAACAAATGCAGACGATGCAGGGCTAAGCGTTCAGTTAAAAAGTAAATCAAACAGCTGTTTCGTACAACGAGGCAACCTGTGTTGGGACGTAGAGGACCACTCCCAGATATTGAGAATCAGCATGGTGGTGCTGGTAATAGCCAATATTTTGCTGGTACTCGGTTGGTCTGTATATCGCTGGAACACCAAAAGACAAGAGATGAAGAGCAGAATGTTGATTCTTCAGATACTCACACATGAACTTAGGACCCCGATCGCGAGTCTATCTTTAACAGTGGAAGGATTTCGCCGTGAATTCGAGAAACTTCCGGAGTCTGTTTATGACGAGTTCAGAAGGCTGTGTGAAGACTCTCGTCGTTTAAGACAGCTGGCAGAAGCCAGCAAAGACTATCTACAGTCAGACAATAAGCCACTGGCGACGGAATGGGTACCGTCCGTCAAAGAGTGGTTAGAGTTTAAAGTAGAAGAAGAATTTCATGGAAAGATTGAGTTTACGATCAATGAAGACGTAGCAGCAAAGCTCAATGTCTATTGGTTGGGAACTTGTATCGATAACCTGATCCGCAATGCCACAAAATACGGCGTTGCCCCGATAGTGCTGGATGTTAGCACTGATAACAATTTGATTACCGTTAAGGTTATAGACCAAGGTGAGCTAACTCAAAAAGATTGGCGACAATTACGTAAGCCTTTTGTTAGCAAAGCTGGTCTTGGTTTAGGCTTAACTATCGTTGAATCTATGGTTGGAAGAATGGGCGGAAAAATGTCCCTTATAGGTCCACCTACAACGTTTATATTGGAGATACCTTGTGAAACAGACACTGCTTCTTGTTGAAGACGACAAAAATCTGGCCGATGGCCTGTTAGTAAGCCTGGAACAAGCAGGATATGAGTGTTTTCACGCTGAAATGATTGCTGATGTAGAGCAATATTGGGAAAAGGCTGACTTAGTGATTCTGGATCGTCAGTTGCCAGATGGTGACTCAGTGGAACACCTAGTTGGATGGAAAGCGATTAAAGATGTACCAGTCATTCTGCTAACGGCGCTAGTAACCGTTAAAGACAAGGTTACAGGCCTTGATGCGGGAGCGAATGATTACCTGACAAAACCATTTGCTGAAGCAGAGCTGTTCGCCCGTATTCGTGCTCAGCTACGCGCACCTGAATCTGATGCGCAGGATGACAGCAAGGTCAAAACTCAGCACCTTGTTATCGATAAAGCCACTCGTGAAGTCTTCTACAAAGACGAATCGATTACTTTAACAAGAACCGAGTTTGACTTGTTACTGTTTTTGGCAAGTAACCTCGGACGAGTCTTTACCCGTGACGAACTACTCGATCACGTATGGGGCTATAACCATTTCCCAACAACCCGTACCGTTGATACTCACGTGCTTCAACTCCGTCAGAAGTTACCTGGGCTTGAGATTGAAACGCTACGTGGCGTTGGTTACAAAATGAAAGCCTGATGAAAATCAAAGCCTTACTAATAGGCGTGCTACTCAGCACGCCTGCTACAGCCGCTAACATTCCTTGGTTTGAGAGTAATTCACCTCTTACACAAGCTCACAGGTACCTGCTCAATGATGATTTACCGGCGATGTTTTCGTCGTTGGTAGAAGTTTGGCAGCAGGAAAAGAATAGGGCGATCTCACCTCATTTAAACGAACTATTTCAGCAATCTCTGCAAGTTGATTGCGGTAAGGGCCTAGATTCAAAACCACTTCCTGATTGGATCAAGGGAGTGACTGTGCGTGCTATAGAAACACAAAGTCCTGGTCGAGATTCCTACCGAGCACTTATCGAAGTTGCCTCCCGAAAAGATGTTGCTGATATTTCCTTAACCCGTTGGGTACAAAAAAGTATTTCGACAGACAATTCATTTGCCGCACTTGCGGAAACTGACGACGAAGTAAAATCATACGTCAAACGCTATAACCTCAATAGCAAGATTCCAATGGGTTTATACCGGCTAGATGTAACGGCGAAAGACCAAACATCTTGGAGCTCTTGGTTAGTCTTTGGAGAACCGAAAGCCAAAGTAACTATACGTTGGCAGTCTAAAGATCAATGGCGAGTTGAACGCAACGCATTGTTAAACTCTCATTGTCCACTACCTAAACTCGACACGGCACTTTATGACTACGTTGATGGCCAATATAACAAAGTGTGGGGTGCAACCTATGAATCTGATTATCCAACTGCATTAGAGCCCAATCCCGTCGATCCTGGCCGATACGTTTTAGCAGTTTCGATGACCCACCAAAGATGGCAAGGCCCAATAATTGTTGAACAGTCCCAAATAATTAGTAAAACATACGACGTTTCTATAGAGGAATAATTAAAGTTAGGACACAATAGGGCGATATAAACACAAGGGATCAGAAAGTTTATATCGATATGAAAAATTCAATAAAAATCTTATCGTTGTCTATCGCGTTGGCTTCCACAAGCTCATACGCAGCCACCTATGCAATCGAAGCACGAGGCGACGCAATGGGTGGAGTTGGGGTTGTTTCTGCAAACTTCTTAACAGCGCCTTTTTACAACCCGGCAATTACAGCGATTTATCGACGCAATGACGATGTAGGGATGATCATTCCTTCATTTGGCCTAGCTTACAATGATGAGCACGAGATGGTTGATGGCTTAGATCAAGCCGCAGACATTATTAACAGTGCAGTAAGCAGCAGTAGTATCTCTTCAGAAGATGCGGCACGTCTGCAAACCACTCTTGATGGTTTAGAAAATGATATTGCGAAACTCGAAATAGGTGGCGTAGTCGCTTTTGCTATTCCAAACAGTTTTATTGCAGCCAATCTTTTCGGCAAAGCTTATGCCGAGTCATTTGCTCAAACCGATATCTACACCGGTGCTAATACAGGTAACAGTGACTTAAACACCGCTGTTAACGCAGAGCTCAGCGCAGTCAACGCTGTTGCTATTGGGGTAACTGAAGTTGGCATTTCTTTGGCCAAGTATCAAACCTTCCTCGGCCAACACATTTCATTCGGCGTCTCGCCAAAAATACAGCGCGTATACACCTATGTTTATAGCGCGAACCTAAATAATTACGATATCAAAGACGTACGAGACAATGGCACTGGCGAAACTATGTTCAACATGGATGCTGGTTTCCTTTGGTTCCACGGACCTTTACGCGTTGGTGTGTCAGCGATGAACTTAGTTTCTCGCGATATCATGACACAGGAACTTCCGGCACAAACTCTTACATCAAGTATTGATGGAAGTCAGTCTAGAACTATTCCTGCAACTTCTTACGCCTATCAGATGAAACCACAATACACAGTTGGTGTAGGGCTAGTCGCGGATTACGCAACATTAAGCGTCGATTACGATATCAATGAAGACGAACGCTACACGAACTTCAATGATAATACTCAATATGTCAGAGTCGGCGGTGAAATCGATATTATGCGTCAACTTAAGTTAAGGGCTGGGTGGCGACGTAATCTCGCCTATGACAACCTAGACGACACCATCACTGCAGGTATTGGCTTATCACCGTTAAACCTTTTCCAGATGGATATTGGTGCAAGTTATACCAACGAGAATTCAATGGGCGCATATATAAATTTCTTAGGAAGTTACTAGAAGCCCTGGCGATACAACTTGAATCGTAATATAGTCGGCTCCTAATTTTTGTTAGGAGCCTTTTTTATGCTAGATGATTTTCCGCCTCTTTCTCATGAGGAGCAACAGAAAGCCGTCGAAAAAATCCAAGAATTGATGGCGCAGGGAATAAGCACAGCGGAAGCCATTAAAATCGTCGCAGAGGAAATCAGGACGAAAAACTCCCCAAACGACTAATGAAAATGAATCGAGAATAAGAGAGCAGGAGACTGCTCTCTTTTTTTATGTCTGAAGCAAATATTTCGCCTAAACGCACCACTTAATTCTCAACAAAAAACAAGATCGAAAGCCAGCCACAAACAAAACAAAAGAGTAGGAAGTTAAACATTTTCCTTGATATACAACTACTTATGACAGAGTTATATCCTTGCCAAATAAAGACATAAAAGTTAGATGTAATTATATTACAGGACTTTGTAGTATGTCTGTAAGCGCTCACTATGATGCCAGATATTATTTTGTTTGGTGATACTGTCACAAGGGAGTGAATAGTGAATTAGATATGTGAAAGTTAACGATCAAGCAATGCAGAACTACCATTTGTACTCTGAAAGTAACAGTGTTTGTAGCTAGTAAGCTTTTACGTTGCCTTAATCAACCAAGGTACATTCAATATCTAGTGTTGTGACAATGTCACATATTGTTGCTCAGATATGTTTAATGGAGAGTTGTAATCTTTTTCAATTGTTGATTTGATGGTTCCGATTAGATTTCAAATTTCGAAGGTAAAGTTTTGGCTATCTACATTAAGAAAGCGGGAGTGGAATACTCTAAATCAATTAGTGAGCTTATTACGCCACTTACGGACAAATATGTTTGCCCAACATGCGAAGAGTCAGTTCGAGTTGTACTGTTGGATTCGATGGCACCAGAGAAGATCCGTGAATACCAAGAAAGCGATTATCGATACCACGTCGCTGAAAAAAGCGATGGTACGATTGTTGGAGTGATTGGCATGCGTGAAGAAACCCATCTCTATCATTTGTTTGTCTCTGATGAGTACCAAGGGCAGGGGCTATCACGAAAACTATGGGAAACCGCTATGTCAGATGCAAAAACAAGAGTCGAAGTAACGTCTTTTACTGTTAACTCAGCAGTTAATGCCGAACATGTTTATCTGAATTTTGGCTTCAAACGTATTAACGGTGTAAGAAACCGCGGCGGCATGGTGGACATTCCAATGAAACTCACTCTTGAGTCAAATTAGCCAGATCAAATAAGGTGTCCAATGACCCCAGAATCTATAACTTCATTTCGACCGTTGTGGACTCTACGATCACTTCATTTTCGTATCGCTTTAAAGGGCTCATAACAGAGTTGTGATTGTAGATAGCGCGGTATTGAGCAAGCTTCTTTCTTAAGGGCACGTAAATCAAATGGTTATTAACGCTCTCGACTTGAAAACCCAATAACAAGTTCAGCTCATAAGAAATTGAGTATTTGCCATTTTCCAATGGGACTAGTTTGAACCAAGAGTTACAATCGACTGCCTGTTGATTGATCTCATTAATAACGCCTTGACTCAGGTTTTCATATTCACCGTTATTTTCACAAAGGCGGAACCTCATTTCTATTGGCTCAGCATCAACGTTCAATACAATTTTTCTATCGACTTCATCTTTACGCGTATAGGTAAAGCTTATCTTTTTTCCTTTTGCGTTTGGCTCACCAATCACATGCTCATACTCAACATTCTCTATGAAATTTGGTTGTAGTTGAGGAGTGTTGCTACAGCCAACAAAAAGAAGCGTAACGAATATAGTGAGGAGCTTTTTCACAGAGAAACCATTAGAACAACTTAGAAACTAGAACGCATTCTCTCATAAGTGCATTGCTTCATACTAGTTGTAGACGATAAATCATAGCTACTGAATAGGTAGGATTTATTGGCCATGTGTCTGATTATCAAACTCTAACAACGTACATATTGCTTACACCATTGGTGCGCATTATGTACGTTATGTTAAATAATATATGACAAATAGAAAGCGCCAGTTTGAGCGCTCTCTTCTGTTATCTGGTATTTCTCAAATTCAACATAATTGGATTTACCATAAAATACCTAATAATCAGTTAGTTTAATCAAAGATTATCCAAACTGTTATTAGATCAGCCACCGGCTAGTTTTACAGTAAGGCCTTTCTTTTCAAGATGCGCTTTAATTTTATCTCTAGCGTCGCCTTGTATTTCGATATTGCCATCTTTTACTGAGCCACCACATCCGCAAACTTTCTTAAGCTCCGCAGCAAGTAATTTAAGCGGCGCGTCATCAAGATCTAACCCAGAAACAATACAAACACCTTTGCCTTTTCGACCTTTAGTTTGGCGTTGGATACGCACGATCCCATCGCCTTTAGGTCTCTGGGCTTTTTCTTCTTCAGGTTTAATACGACCAACATCTGTGGAATAAACAAGACTCATGAATAACTACTTCTTCTGTTCGGCTTTTTGCTTAGCCAGCAAGTATGCCTCTATATGCTTCTGAATGGCAAGCTTTCCACCTTTAATTAACTTGCCATTGAAGAAACAATACCAAGTGTTAACTTCACCGGTATCGTTTTTAATGGTATAGCCATGGAAGTTTTCTTGTGATGGAGACCCCTCAGCCTGTTTTTTATTGCCTAAAGAACCAAACTCTTTTGGATCTATAATAGTGGCAGTATCACAAAACCAATCAATGCTCTTTTTTACTGCAGGCATACTTCCAGATAAAACATGATTTTTAATCTGAACTTGCCATACGTCGGTAGAACTTCCAGCAGTTTTTAGGGTGAACCCTCGATATGTCGCAGCAGCCATAATATTTTTTATTCTATTAATCAGTTAATTTAATAATAATTGTATATTGCCCTTAATCAAGTATCCTGAATAAGGATAATATCGTTATAGTGCGCTTCGATGAAAAAAAACATTAGAGCAATCACAGATTTAGCTACAAGAAATCGATTCATTCGACAGTTTACTCAATGTGTGACCATAGACACAATGAACTCACTGACAGACAGTCAGTATTCGAATAACTCTTTGTTAGCATTAACAAAAGACTGGAATCTTTTCTCCGAGTATTGCCAGAAGAAATCTGTTAATGCTCTACCCGCTTCTACCGCTGCCGTGCGCTTGTTTCTTGAAAGGGAATCAAGGCAAAGAAAATATTCAACGTTAAGGCGTTACGTGGTAACAATATCACTTGTGCATAGAGTGCTAGAAATGAGTGACCCGACCGCACACTCTTCCGTCCAACAATCTCTAGCCGCATTAAGGATTGAAAAGTCTGGTGACGCCCATCCTACTGTCCCGTTTGAACGAAAGCATCTTGAAACGTTGACCCAAAAACTGGATAACAAGCCTTCTTTAAAAGTAGTTCGAGATCTTGCGATTTATCATCTTATGTTCGAATGCATGCTGAAACGCAGTGAGCTTAAAAAGATGTCACCAGCCGACATCGAGAAAAATAGTGAAGGTTTAACAGTTCACGTCGGTTGCTCTAGCTACCCACTTTCTCAACATGGCCAAAAGTATTTATTGCGATGGCTAAACAAGCTTCCCACCCAAAATGATTACTTATTTAGTGCGATAGACAAACATGGAAATATTGGCGTTGAGCCATTGAATGACTCTTCCATTTATAGAATTTTACGTGCTGCGAGCGACAGACTAAAACTAAACGTTAAGTTTTCTGGCCAATCGTTAAGAGTTGGCGCGGTAAAAGATTTATCTCGTAAGGGAGTGAAAGCGATCGATATCCAACATTATGGTCGATGGCTTAGCCCTGCGATGCCTTATCAGTATTTGGGAAATAAGGTCACCGCAGAAACTGAAATGATGGTGTTTAAACGCTTTAAGCCGTGGGACTAAAGTGAGCTCTTGACGCAATCAGCAAGAAATTCTGAGAACTTTAGTCCACTATGCTCAACCATTTTCGGGAACATCGAAATTGGTGTCATTCCTGGGAAGGTGTTCACTTCATTCAAGTACACATTTCCTTCTGGAGTTAAAAAGAAATCAATTCGAGACAAGTGACGTAGCCTCATTTGTTTGAACACTTTCTCAGAAGCTTGTTGGATAATAAGTCGTTGATCGTCAGTAAGATTCGTCGCTTCAACATCTGTTGTCGAGTGACTATCTGCACTGTATTTCTCTTCGTATGAATAGAACGTGTCTTCCGGAGCTTTAATTTCTCCCGGTGGCGTCACATGCAACTGGCCTTTATATTCATACGCTGCAACCTCTAACTCGCGAGGCTTTACTGCTTTTTCGACTAAGACTTGATCCGAATATCCAAACGCATCATTGATTGCTTTTTGCAGTTGATCTTTTTCTGTCACTTTATAGCAGCCAACGGAAGAGCCCTGTCTTGCTGCTTTAACGAATACACTGCCCCACTGCTCGAACGCCGCTAAGCTTTGATCATATGCCTGCTTATTATTCTCAGACAAAAAGATATAAGGCGTATTTGGAATGGAAAGTGCGTCGTACCAGAGTTTGGACGTGATTTTGTTAAAGCTATTCGTACTTGCTTCAGGTCCACAGCCTAAATAAGGAATGCCTGTAAGTTCGAGCATCGATTGGATATCACCAGTTTCCCCCGGAAAGCCATGAATACATGGAACAACAAAATCCAATTTTGTTGCATTTACTTCAGAGTTCAAGGTTCCAGCGTTTGTATCGAGATAAACCAGTTGCTCACCTTGATACCAACCTTCAGGTTTCATTTCTACTCGAATCACCTCAAAGTCAGGTGTTAGCTCAAGTTGGGATTGTACGAAATCTGCTGAAACGAGCGACACTTCATGCTCAGCGGAACCGCCACCACAAAGTAGTAAAATTGTTGTATTCGCCATTAAGGATCTTTCCGTGAAATAACAGAGGGATTAGTAGAGTTAATCATAATAAAAACTCGGCAAGGATTCATCGATTTAACCGAATTATGACCGTTCTGACAGTTTGTTTGATTGATTAATACGCATTAAAAAAGGGGCTGATGCCCCTTTTTATGAAATTAGTTAAGCTTATTCAGCGTTGGGAACTCGGAGTTCTTAATCGCATCAATGCTCTTAACGAAAGGTTTCATGTCTTGTAGCTCGCCTGGCAGTTTAGAAATGGCTTTCTTCGCATCAGCGCGAGTGGCGTAGTCACCGTAAAGGACTGTGTACCACTTTGTGCCGTTGACGACTTTATAGTTTTCCCACACTGGCTCGCCATCACGTGGTAGTTTACGTGCAAACTGGTCCACTTTGGTTTGGCTACCAACCGCAACAACCTGAATCGTGAAACCATAACGTGGGTTCATCGCTTTTTGTTTTGCTGTTGGAGGGATAATCGCGACTGCTGGCTTAGCTTTCTTCTGAGGTTGCATAGTAGTCATTTGCTTCTCAGCCATCGGCCTTACAGTCTTAACCGCTTCTTCCGTGACGCCGTTGGTAACGCCTTGCTCTGAAACAATCGGCTTTTCTACTGCCGCTGTTTTGTAATCCTCACGATAGCTTTCAGAGGATACGTCAGTTACGTAATCACTCGATACACACGCTGAAAGCACCACTGATAAGCCAACTATTGCGATTTTTTTCATGAATTCTTCAAATGCCTTTTGTAGAAATTACTGTAAATCATGCCGTTAGATAGGATTAGAATCAACCCAACATTCTAATTATATATCAATACACTGTGACACATGGCACAAAGTCGGAGTCACGTCAGGTGATCTGATTAAAACAACGCCTAATTATCTCTGAATTCGTTTAAGTGCTTGGTTAATATTAGCTTAAACGCTGAATGTCGGAGTGCAGAAATGAATAGTCTA
The DNA here is from genome assembly GCF_947311885.1 of Vibrio sp. St2. Lineage (NCBI taxonomy): Bacteria > Pseudomonadati > Pseudomonadota > Gammaproteobacteria > Vibrionales > Vibrionaceae > Vibrio > Vibrio sp. St2. The sequence goes on from NZ_CAMZNA010000009.1 coordinate 126,161, forward strand.
AGCCACTTGCTTAAACCAAAGTCAGTCGCTGTTGTTGGAGCTTCGACTAGAGCGATGCGAGCAGGCAATATCGTTATGAAGAATCTTCTTCAAGGCGGATTCGAAGGTGCGATTATGCCTGTGACTCCACGTTATAGTTCAGTGTGTGGCGTTCTTGCTTATAAAGATATCGCGTCTCTTCCTATTACGCCCGATGTTGCCATTCTATGTACAAACGCCAGCCGAAATTTAGATCTCTTCAAACAACTCGCGGAAAAAAGAGTTAAAACGGTTATCGTGCTATCAGCGGATATGCACCTGGCGACTGAAGAAGGCAACAGTATTCAAGATGCCTGTCTTACCATCGCTCAGCAGTCAGGTATTCGGATATTGGGTCCAAATAGCCTCGGCATTATTCTCCCCTGGCTCAACTTTAACGCGTCTTTCTCACCAGTAACTGCACAGCAAGGAAAGATAGCCTTCATCTCTCAATCGGCCGCTATGTGCACGACGATCTTAGATTGGGCGAACGACAAAAACATTGGCTTTTCAGCGTTTATCTCTCTTGGTAACGCTTCCGATATCGACTTCGCGGACTTGCTCGATTATCTGAGCACTGACTCCCACACTGAAGCCATATTGCTCTACGTAGATACGATTAAAGACGCAAGACGATTTATGTCTGCAGCTCGTGCAGCCTCACGAAATCGCCGAATTCTAGTGTTAAAAGGCGGAAAAACCTCCGCGGGGAGATTGGCCGCTCAAGCACATACTGGCGGCGACGATACACTCGACATTATCTATGACTCCGCGATTCGCCGTACAGGCATGCTAAGAGTAAACAATTCCCATGAGTTGTTTGCTGCAGTAGAAACACTCACCCACTCAGTTCCGCTTCGGGGTGAACGTTTAGCGATCATTACTAATGGCGGTGGCCCTGCAATCATGGCAGTTGATACATTGTTAGTCCGCGGTGGCAAATTAGCGGCGCTGCCCGATGACGTCGTGGACAAACTGAGCAATGTGCTCCCTTCAAGTTGGAGTTATAACAACCCTATCGATCTGGTAGGTGATGCCGGACATCAAAGGTACATCGATACGTTAAATGTTCTTATGGATAGCGATTGTGCTGATGCGATTTTAATTATGCATAGCCCATCAGCTATCGCTCATTCTGAGAAAACGGCCATAGCGATTGTGGAAGCAATTAAAGGGCACCCTAGACATAAGCGATTTAATATTCTGACCAACTGGTCAGGTGAACTCACCGCGAGACCAGCTCGTCAGATATTTACTCAAGCTGGCATTCCAACATATCGAACACCGGAAAGCGCAGTTGTTGCATTCATGCACTTGGTGGAATATAGACGAAACCAAAAACAGCTGATGGAAACACCAACAACCGCAGAACCAGTGCACGTTGGTGAGTTAAACGAAGCCAAAAAGTGGATAGATGAAAAGCTACTGGATAAAGATACAGTATCTTTGGATACTCACCAAATTGGTCACTTTCTTAAGCATTTTGATTTTAATGTCCTACCGACATGGATAGCTTCTGACGCTAGTGAAGCAGTTCATGTTGCTGAACAAATCGGATACCCCGTTGCTGTTAAGCTACGTTCCCCTGACATTGCTCATAAGTCAGATGTGCAAGGTGTAATGCTAAATCTACGTAACAGCCAAGAGGTCGCGAGTGCTTCTCAAGCTATACTCGATAGGACTAAGCTCTCTTACCCTTCAGCTCATATACACGGCTTGTTAGTACAGGGCATGGCGAAACTTGCCGGCGGCGAAGAAATTCGAATCAAGGTTAAAACCGATGAAACATTTGGCCCCGTCATTTTGATTGGGCAAGGTGGCTCGGAATGGGATGAGTCGATTGACGCAGCTTCAGCGTTGCCTCCACTTAACATGACGCTCGCACGCTATTTGATTGTTAGGGCCATTAAGAGCGGTAAAATACGCCCGCAGAAACTGCCCGTTCCGATGGATATTCAAGGACTCTCAGAATTGTTAGTTCGAATTTCCCAGATGGTGGTAGATTGCCCTCAAGTACATGAACTGGATATTCATCCAGTGCTCGCAGTTGGAGACAGTTTTACGATCCTGGACGCAGATTTAGTCCTCAAAGAATACCAAGGTGATGCCCAGAAACGCTTGGCCATTCGTCCTTACCCTGTTGAGTATGAAGAAAAGATAGAATTGAGAGGTGGCGATACGATCTTAATGCGCCCTATTCTTCCCGAAGATGAGCCCGGTCATGCAGACTTCATCAACAATGTCTCTAAAGAAGACTTATACAAACGATTCTTTAGCGATGTTGGAGAGTTTAATCATGAGGCTTTGGCAAACCTGACACAAATCGATTACGACCGTGAAATGGCGTTTGTTGCGGTGGCTAACTATGATTCAGAACCTAAAATCATCGGTGTATCGCGCGCATTGATTAACCCAGAAAATACGGATGCTGAATTCGCAATATTGATTCGCTCGGACTTGAAAGGGAAAGGGCTGGGTAAAATTTTGATGAACAAAATCATTGCCTATTGCCGACACAAAGGAACGAAGCAAATATCGGGAATGACAATGCCAACCAACAGAGGAATGTTGATGCTGGCTCAGAAGCTCGGTTTTAAGCTGGATGTGCAGTTCGAGGATGGCGTTGCTGACATGGTTTTACCATTAAATGAGCCGGTGGATCGTGGATGATCCACCAGCTTCAACAGGATCACTCTTTAAGTGGCCAATTTTTCTTTAAGTATTTGATACACCACGACTTTGCTTCACCCATTTGATTGCGTTTCCAAGCAAGAATAATGTCTATATCAAATTCTTCAGTATCTGAAATCTGTGCTAACGTTCCTTTCTCTATCAATTCTTGGGCAACCGATTTCGGCAATGTTCCGATTCCCAAACCTGACTGCAGGGCATCAACCTTAGCCGACAAATTCGTTACAGTCAGTCTCGGTTGTCTCTGGAGGATATTTACACTAATTGCTGGCTGCTCTCTCGCCGTATCGGCAATTGCGATAACTCGATACTTGGCTCTGGCCTCTTCGTCAAACGGCCCATTTCGCTTGTGGACGTAATGGTTCGGCGCCGCAACCCAAATCATTTTCATCGAACCAATCGATTCAACTTTGACATCAAGCGATAACGTTTCCGGTTTTGGGCAAACCAATAGATCTGCCCTACCTTCATCGAGTGATTCCCAACAACCCGCTAGGATTTCTTCTTGTAGTCGGATCCGTGTTGAGCTGACATTCCCTAGGGCATCAACCATAGGGAAAAAGTTCTGAACAGGCACAATACCATCGAAAGCGAGTGTGATATCGAGCTCCCAACCATTAGCGAGAACGCTAGCATCATTAACCAGTTTTTCTGTTGCAGACAAAATGACTCGCCCTCTTTCAAGAATCAGTTTTCCTGCTTCTGTAAAAGTGGCTTTATGGCCAGAGCGGTCAAAGATCATGATATCGAGATCTTGCTCAAGCTTTTGAATCTGATAGCTTAATGACGATGGCGCCCGATCGAGCTCATTAGCTGCTGCCGCGAAACTTCCTCTGCGATCTATCGCATCAAGGATATGCATCGCCTCTAGTGTTATTGGACTTTGCAATATTATTCTTCCTATTAATACACTCAATGAATAACGTGATTTGAATCACACCATCGATACGTAAGTCGAACCTTTACAATTGTTAACAGAATGTTCATCTATTTGTATTTTAAAGATTTATCTCTAATTAAAACGCAGATCGGTAAAAAAGCCATCAATTATCAATAATGCGAACGATAGTAATTATCATTTAGATCCTATAAAGTTCTTTGCGTTCAAACATAAGCCTAATTATGGATTTAAAGGTAATTACAACAATGTATAAAAAATCATTATTGTCAGCTTCTATTGTACTCGCCCTAGCGCCAAGTGTGCATGCTGAAGAGTATGCACTATTTGATGAAGTAGTGGTATCCGCTTCACGTACAGAACAACAACTTGAAGATGTTGCTGGATCGGTATCTGTTGTTACAGCAGATGATATCGAAAACAACATGACATCAGGTTTGGAAGATGTATTTAAGTACACACCTGGGGTCACAATTCAAAGTAATTCACGTCAAGGTGTTCAGAGCATCAACATTCGCGGTATGGAAGGAAATCGTATCAAGGTGTTAGTCGACGGGGTTTCTCAAACAAATCAATTTACCCCTTCTGGTACTCAATCATACAACTTCATAAACTCTTCTCGTGTTGATGTAGACACCGATCTCTTAAAGTCAGTTGAAATCGTTAAAGGTGCAGCGTCATCTCTTTACGGCTCAGATGCGATTGGTGGTATCGTTGCTTTTGAAACGATTGATCCTCAGGACCTTCTTGATGGCCGTGAGTCAGGTGGCCACCTCAAGTTCAACTACTCTTCAGCAAGTAATACTTTTAGTGAGTCTGTCGCTGTAGCTAAGAAGTTTGATGATTTGGAAGCGCTTGTTGCCTTTACAAGACGTGATGGTGACGAACTTGATAACTTTGGGACGCCTGACAAGCAAGAAACAGCAAATAATAACTTACTTGTAAAACTGGATTACAAAGTCAATGACGATCACCGTGTTAAGTTCACTGGTAATGTGATTCACAATACCGTAGATACTGACCTTACAAGCACTAGCTACACCAACTACACAGGTGACGACACCACTGAACAGCAACAAATTGGCATCGAGCATATTTGGAACACTAATGCTCAGTTCGCGGACACTCTTACTTGGCAGCTCGATTGGCTGAAAAAGGAAGAAAATGGTGTTACAAACCGCACATCGAATGGCGGAATGTTTTTGCCAACAGCAGGTAATGTTCAAAAGAAAGACTATATCTACGAAGACAAAGGGATACAGTTTGATTTGCAGCTAGATAAGTCTTTCTCTGTAGGGAATGCAGAGCACTACTTGATTTATGGTGCCGAGTATTCTGATAAAGACATCAAAAATCTTAACAATGAATATAACTCCATTGATGCTGACAAAGTCATTTTCTATATACCTGCAGCATCTGAAACACGATATGGCTTCTTCGTGCAAGACGAAATAACGTTAGGCAACCTTGTTGTTACACCAGGTATTCGTTTTGACTCTTTTGAGACAGATCCAGGAGATGCAAGCGCAAACCCAAGCGGGAACGACCAATCAGAATACAAAAAATACTCTGACTCTGCATTGACAGGCCGCATTGGCACAGTCTATACGCTAGATGAACAAAACAAAGTTTTTGCTCAGATTAGCCAAGGCTTCCGCGCACCAGACTTCCAAGAACTATATTACTCATTTGGTAATCCAGCTCACGGTTACATTAACTCACCAAACCCTAATTTAGAAGCCGAAGAAAGTGTTTCTTACGAGCTAGGTTGGCGCCATAATACCAACGTTTCTTCCTCAGAAATCTCGTTGTTCTATAGTGATTATGACAACTTCATTGATTCGCAAATAGTAAGTGGTTCAAATACACCCACTGACCCTTCGGTATACAAAAACGTAAACATAGACGAAGCCAAAATTAAAGGTATTGAAGCTTCAAACACATTCTATTGGGATGAGATTGCTCCTGTGGAAGGTTTCAGCTCACGTATCGCCGCTGTTTACACTGAAGGTGAGGACCACGAAGGTAAGCCGTTGAACAGCGTAAACCCTTGGAATGCTATCGTTGGTGTCAATTATGACTCACCTACCGGCTCTTGGGGCACATCATTTAGCGTAAGCTATACTGCCGGTAAAGATGCTAAAGACATTAACTCATCAGGCTCTAGCGATGAGTACATCACAATTTCAAGCGCAACGGTGGCTGACCTAACAGCATACTATGTTCCTGTTGAGGATCTAACGCTACGTGCTGGTATTTTCAACCTTGCAGACAAAGAGTACTACAACTGGAATGACGTACGTGGCTTAACTGAGGAAAACAAAGATTTGACTCAAGCAGGTCGTAACTGGGCAATTACTGCTAAGTACGAATTCTGATAAATCCAACACACTGTCTATAATTCAAAGCCAGCCTTATGCTGGCTTTTTTTGACCTTTCAACCAAAGATAGCTAAACGCAAAAAACAAAAAAGCCCCCGAATCTGGGAGCTTTCGTAGTTCATTCAAAAAAAGATAACAAAAAATGTTATGAATGAAACGGTAATTATTTTGAGCTTGTCATCTCTTTCTTAACCATTACAGCTGACGTGACGATGAAAGCGATGATGAGACCTAGCTCCATTGATAACCCCTATTGTTTGCAAAGTTGATAGACTGGACTAATTTTTGAACAGCGCCATTCTAACACTTTTAAAATTCAATGATAGCTCTTAACGATATTTTTACGATTTTTATCGACTAAGATCAAAATCAGTGCGCCTAGCCTCATTTTCAACAGAATTCTCGGTCAATATTACTGTTAATTTTGTTAAAAGATTATGCTAAATCAGCTCTACTTCATAGTGACTTTTCCGCCAATAATTTTGTATGCGGGAGCACCTCTAATCAATGCTTCTCTCGCAAACTCACGACCACATTCAGGGCAATGGCACGCCAGTTTTGTGTAATCTTCGACAATACGCTCTTTAAAACACTTCACCAGTGCCCCTTTACCGCCCTTTCGGTATTTGAAGAGCTGAGATTTGCACTTAGAGCAATAGATATCGACGGTTTTACTGGGTTGCTTCTTATTCGGCTTTGCCATGTAACATCTCTAAATCTTCGCTTAGCTTCTCTGGTTTCAGCCAAACCTGACTAAAATCAAACCAACCGAGCGCATTACATTTTGCGTTTTGCAGCGAGCCACATTGGTCTTTACTGATTCCCAACCAACAATGAAACATAGGAATGATCTGCATTTTCTCTACGAGAGATTTTCCTAAGTCTTTTGCTGGGAAAACGCTATTTTCTTCTGCTTGCCAAACCTCAACAAGGCTAGACCAATATTTAAAGTCTTCAGGCTTACTCAACTGCTCAATATCGCTATAGTTAAGTAGCCAGCCAGCTAAGCCATCTTCGCGATTGTTAGCAATACCCATCGGTTTGACCCAAATATCAACATCATCAATATCTGGTAGAGTGATGTCATACTTAATAAGCTCAACTTCTAAGTTATCTTGCTTCAATAACGACTCAATACACTTTACCAATGTTGGAAACATTGGGTGCTGTCCGTGGTATGCGATCGTTACTTTTCGGTAGGAAGGCGGCGACGTATAGTGCCCTTGCCTAGTATGGTGATACCAGCCTGGCTTCAGCCCATGGGCAGGTAGCACACCTAATTCCACTATCTTTTCCTGAGGAAGTTCCTGATATAGATTCAGGGATCCAAGGCGGTGGCTGAAGTAATTCGCCCATTCATCAGATTTCGCTAACCCACTACTGCGGTTGAGCAACAAATAGGTACAACCCGGGTCAAGTTCAACTTCATCACTGTAGGTTCCGGTTTCAGGTTTAATTGGATTCGTCATACTCGGAAATACCATTGATGAATGAATATCATCAATAACCCAGACTTCTACACGATCCATTAGAGGCCTGAAACCGAAATAGCCATCAAAAGCTTGTAAAACAAGCCTTTTGTCATCATTTTGAATTACTTTGTAAGGCCCTGTTCCAACGGGGTTTATGTCGTAATCTTCCGCTCTGGAATTCTCTGGTAATAGGACTTTAGCGTCAGATTCAGACAATAACAGTGGTAAGTGGTAGTTATTTTTTCTAAGCATAACATCGACAACGCAACGGCCTGGGCTAACCACGTCCTCTATGTGTGAGTACAGGTTTTTGCTCTTTAGTGCGAGTAATGAGTTAACGACCATATCCGTTGTAAGCAGGTCGCCGTTGTGAAAACGTACATTTGGTCTGAGGTAGAACCGCCAATGCTGAGGAGAGAGCATCTCCCATGTGTGGGCAAGATCAGGGCAGAGCTTCTCACTGTCATCAAGGCGAGTCAGCCCACTAAAGATTTGACGAGCAATATGCTGCTCTGAACGACGAACTGGCTTTTCAGGATTGAGCATGGATAGCGGGCGATAGTATGGCAATCGTAAGACTTGTTGCCCTTCTAGCTGCTGCACGCCCAGATAACTTTCAACTACTTGCGCAAGTTTCGCAGAGTCTTGGTCCAGTACTTTAAGCGCTTGGCCAATTTTCCCTTCTTCAAGATATCGCCTAGCGAGGTTTTCGCTGACATCAGTACGGCTGCGTTTGAAGTTAAGTTGAGAAAGCTTCCCTCGCCCTGGAGAAGGATGCCATTCGATCCACCCCTCCTCTTCCATTTTGTTGAGTACAATGCGTGCGTTACGTCTAGTACAAAACAGAATCTCGGTAATTTCTTCAAGTTGAACACCACAATCTTTGCCATTGTAGTGTTCAAATAAGGTTTCAAATTGAACACGAAGTCTGGGGCTACTCATAAAGAGGAAATCTCAAATATATATGACCAGATTAAGTTTCCTTATTTATATCGAAGAAGCAAGTACGTTTTAGGGTTATTGAATATCGATCCCGATTTCGTTTGCGATTTTGAACAGTTGTTGTTCGTTATCAAGCTTGATAGACCATTTGGTCTCAGAGCCATTGGCAGCAATAACGTTAGCACCTCGACCGATGAGCTGAACTGCATCCACCTGAGCCTGCAATGTGATCATGTGTTCTGTAGCCACTTTCACCACAATTTCATGAGCAGTGACGATGATTTTTCCGCTTTTAAATTCAACTACCATTATTGGTTAGCCTTAAGAGATTGTTTAGCGTTGCGTTTCTTCTTCACTGCGATGGTAAGGCGACTGGTACACACTAACCTTTCTCGCTCATCAGTAATATTGATTTGCCATACTTGCGTAGAGATGCCGAGATGAATCGGCTCCGCTCGACCAATAACCTGACCTTCTCGCATCGAGCGAATGTGGTTGGCATTAATATCCAGCCCGATGCAATAGGCATCATCTTCAACACAAAAGTTTGCCGCAACAGAACCTAAGGTTTCTGCCAACACTACCGAAGCACCGCCATGTAGCATTCCCAGAGGCTGGTGGGTGAAATGACAGACTGGCATTGTGGCTTCAATGAAATCTTCGCCAACTTTGCTATAAATGATCTTTAAGTGATCTATCAAAGTATTTTCAGATGTCGCATTTAGACGATCAAGGTCAATAGGTCGTTTCCAGATAGTCATATAAGTACTCGTGATGATTCGTTACAAAGCATTGTAACCTAATGGTATGATTAGCAAAATAATAAGAGTGAAACGGAGCGTTCCATGCATAACTGGTTGAAATATACAGCCTTAGCTACCGTTGTAGGGTTAGCGGCCTGCACCTCATCGCCAACAGGACGAAATCAATTGCTGCTTTTTTCTGATCAAGACATGAGTGCTCTCGGCGCCCAGTCTTTTGAACAAATGAAGCAGCAGCAAAAAATAAGCAAAGACAAAAAGATAAACGCATATGTCCAGTGTGTCGCGAAAGCCGTCACGCAGCAAGTTCCTCAACAACCAGAGTTTAAAGATTGGGAAGTTGTGGTTTTTGATAGTGACCAAGTCAATGCTTTTGCACTGCCTGGAGGTAAAATTGGCGTTTATACTGGGCTGCTCAAAGTCGCGAAGAATGAAGATCAACTGGCAACTGTCATTGGTCATGAAATCGCGCATGTTCTCGCCGATCACAGTAACGAAAGGCTTTCACAATCTCAGTTAGCTAATGCTGGCTTGCAGATTACTGGAGCCGCACTAGGTTCTTCAGAGTACGCTCAGTATCAAAATGCAACCATGGCCGCTTTGGGGCTTGGCGTGCAATACGGGGTGTTATTGCCTTACGGACGAACTCAGGAGTCTGAAGCAGATATTGTTGGTTTAGAAATCATGGCAAAAGCCGGTTTTGATCCGAACGAGAGTATTAGCTTGTGGCAAAACATGGCTAAAGCTTCTGGTGGAAGTCAGCCGCCTGAATTGCTTTCCACCCACCCTTCACACGGCACTCGCATAAACGATTTATCAGCCAAGATAAAGACGTTGCCAAACTACAATGTGAAGAAACCAAACTGTTCGTAAATAAATTGGGGAGCGAAATGCTCCCCAATTTGTTCTAAGTCCCCAATATCATAAGTGGCAGCTGTAAAAGCTGATCGCCTGTCCCGGCGAAATACCAAATGATACCAATCAGGCCAGCTACTAACGCAACGTACCAAACGGCGGCGACAACCTGACCATACCTATCAAGCGGTAATAGATGGCTGTGGTGCCTCCCTCGCCACTCGATGACGATTTCTAATGTGCCCATAATAAGCAAGAAGCCAAACAGCGTTAATCCCAATGAGTAACTCAACGCAACGCCACCAAGCGCAGCCGCTGTACATAGCACAATTCCCATCAGGCTGTTCATAGAGAAGCTGATGCTTTTGAGAACATGACCTCCGTCAAGAGGCAGGATTGGCAAAAGGTTAAATAAATTGAGGAAGGCATTAAAAACCGCCAAGCCCGCAAAGAACATCTCACCCGTTATCCAATAAAGCGCAACTAGGATGAGTGACAATACAAAACCAAACATCGGGCCCATGATGGAGATGACGACATCCTGCCAGCGCGTATTGATCTTTTCATCGCTTAACGCCAATCCTCCAAGAAAAGGCACTAAGTAAATGCCTTTGGTTTTCATACCAAAGTACTTCATCGCCTTAACGTGGCCATACTCATGGAATACCAAACAAGCGATCAATGCCAAAGCAAACTGAAAGGAAAACAGCCAAGAATATGCAGCCAAGCTAGCTGAGGCCAGAACGACCTTAATCAGCTTTGCACTTTTGAAAGCTTTCATCCCAAGTGACAACAAACCAATCAGGCTAAACCTTTTCTCTGGCTCTGGTGGCGTAAACGGTGTTTGCTGCTCTATATCTTTTGTATCGCGGCGACCTTGAGCAATTAACTGTTCATTGAGTATCGCTTTATATTCAATTAAAAAAGGTTGCCAATCGAGTGATGTTTCAAGTCGGCATATCAGCTCTTCTTCACCGTTGAGAAGTTTGAATTCATGCGACGACTCTTTACCACGTTCAGAGTCCGCATCAAACTGGGAAACTAATTGATTATCCCAGAAGAGTTGCTGCCAACCAGCCAAAGAGCCCTCAAGGCGCAAAGGCTTACCCAAAAAATCGATAGAAAGCAGTTCCAATGTCAGTCCTACAAAATTGATATATAAACGCCGCTCATTATGCCGATTGTTATAAAAATGGTAAAGAATAGGGATTGAGCCAGTGACAGCGTCACGACATTAAGCTAACTATTGCGGGAATAATCCGCTAAACCAAGGCAGTTCGTACTCTCCAAAGCCAATACCCCTTTATTTTCGATGGATAAAGTGGATAATAGCGCCCTTGATTTAATACCTATTTATATGTGAGCCCATTATGTCTTCAGAAGCTACCATGCTAGAACGTTGCCAATCTAAGTGTGAATTGTGCAGTGCTGAATCTCAGCTAACCGCTTACGCTGTTCCACCACACAGCCATGTGACTGTGGATCACGCTATTATGGTTTGCGACACATGTCTTGGTGAAATTGACGAGCCTAAAGACATCAACCACTGGCGTTGTTTGAACGATAGCATGTGGAGCCAAGTTCCAGGTGTGCAAGTCACAGCATGGCGCCAGTTAACGCGCTTAAACAGCGAAAGCTGGGCACAAGATGCGCTGGACATGATGTACATGGAAGAAGAACAAATGAACTGGGCCATGATTGGTATGTCTGCTGATGACAAACCACTTGATTGCAACGGCGTCGAACTGAAAAAAGGTGACGACGTAACGGTAATCAAAGACCTACCAGTTAAAGGCACTAACCAAGTCATCAAACAAGGCACGGTTATCCGTGGTATCAGCATTGGCGACGATCCTAAGCTTGTTTCTGGTAAGGCGAATGGCGGTCAATCTATGTACGTAATCGCTGAGTACTGCCGTAAGAAGTAATTCTTTTTTACGACTAAGTAATCAAGAAAGGCGCTCAACTGTGAGCGCCTTTTTCTTAGGTCATTTTTTATCACGTGGAATAAAGAACTTTATTTTACCCCGAAAACTGTCCCATGGATGTCCCAAGGATGCACCTGAATTTTGAAATTGTCCCAAGCTATATGAGATTCCTTACACTGTTAACAGTAACATCCTTCCTTGTTGGTTGTTCTAACATATTTCAAAGCGGATATATCTATCCACCGAATATTCCTAGTTGGGCTGACTATGAATCGGTAAGGCAACAATTTAGTCTGCCAGATGATATCAATGCGGTAGGGTTAGTCGTAACCTACTCCGCACAATATAAATCGTTTGGTTCAATATGTAATGATGGCTCAGCTAGTTCTTCTACAGGTAAAGGAACTTGCTCATGGCACGGCGGTGTTGCTAGGACATATTCAACTACTACAGGGCCTAGATACCTCGTCAAATATTTATTAGGTTCAGATGGGTCTTGTAAAGATCAACAACAATTCTCCAAAGATGTACTTGAAGAAAAGAATATGGATTTTTTCTGTAAGTTAGGACATCTGGGAGAAGCACGAGCCTACAAAGAAGATCGAGTTCCTACATCTGAATTAGTAGGATGGAAAACGTACCTTTATGAGGGCTCTGAAGTGCGAGTGCTAAAGTACCCTCTGTAAATTCATCTTCAATAATCTCAGTAGACTTTGTTTGCGCTTAAACTCACTACTAAACCACCACTTTTGTCGATGGTTTTAGATATGCTCGTTGTTTTCCAGGTGTAGTCACTAATCTCAGAGCGCCAACCTATTGGAGTTATGTGACCTGTAGAGAATGCCTTAATAAGTTCTCTACGCTCAGAGGTTGTAAAGCTAAAGGTGTCATTGCTGGAGGATTTCGCTTGCGCTCGTGCATTACAAGCTTGCTGAGCTTCTTCTTTACTCGGGTAAGTGTACGCAATTTGAAAAACTGCTGAACCAGCTCCTGCTCGTACCGTTCCCTTTTCGCCTGTCTGAACATCTTGCCACTTGGCTTCAACAACAGAGGACTCTTCCCTGGTTGAAGAGCTGAAGCTGTAATCCGATACTTCGCTTTTGAGAATGGACTGTTTAAGGCCTTTGGTGCCTTTCGCATTCTTACCTTCACCTTCTTTTAAAATCATCCAGTTATCATTGGATACCTTACTGATTAACCCAAACTGCTTGGCTATGCGCGTCATCAATGCCATGTCTGATTCAGCTGTCTGGTCCACATGCTCAAGAACCTGAGCGCCTAACTCATCATTAACCAAAGGTGTTAGGCCGTTGCGCTTGGCTACGATATGAAGAAGGTCAGCTAAAGTAATGGACTCCCACATCTGGGTTCGTTGTGTTTGAATGTTTTCTGGTGCACTCGAACCTCCCATTGGTATAGAGGTACCTGAGATGGTGATTTTTTCTGGAAAGCCACTCTCAGAAAAGTTACTGATAGTGAAAGTACCTTGAGGATAAAGCATATCTTCAAAGCCTAAAGCTATTTGAAGCTTTGCCTTTTTGGTCGGCAGTTTCTTTATCTCGGTACCATCCAAAGTGATCGTAACTGTATCAGCTTCTCCTCCTTCATTGTCCGTAATCGTCATTGAAAGGAAGGATGTTTTTATACTGTTCGTGATGTCCTGGTCATTCGCTCTGATGCGATACGCCGGGGCGTAATTTACTCGCTCCATAACGTATCCGAATCATCTTCAACGGGCGGTTCGTAATCAGGAAAAACGATAGTTAATCCACCTGGTAATACTGCCCCATACTCCCCAAGGTGATGATTGGCATCAAGCACAGTAGGGACCGCTTTTTCTGTGCCATATTCCTCAAAGCAAAGGAGATCAAGCACATCGCCGTCTTTAGTTAGATAAGGTTTTCCCATAAAAAATAAGATCCATCGTAAAGTCTTGTTTCTTGGCCAAACCAGCCTGCATAAATTTACTTTTACTATCCTGAAGCTTAGTGAGACACCAGTACCCCATGACATCGCCGGTGCCCGATATCAGTAATTGCGGTTTGCCTAAATTAGCCTGGTAAACCACCTTATCAATTTGCCCTGTTCCAACTTTCTCAAACTGGGTAAAAATTACCCCTTTCAAGTTAGCTTTAGGGTTTTCTTGACCTGTATATTGCAGCGAATCAGTTTGGCCGAATCGTTTCTGACTTGCCCAAACCCACCCATATGTCGTGGTAAACTGCTGATAGGCCAACGTATCAATGGAGAACTTAATGTCTCCCCACATCATCATGATCCTTTCCATTTTTCACCCTATATTGGTGTCATACATCGCAGCTTCTTGTTTGTTCGATAGTTGATTCGCCACCTCTCCGCCTATTTCTTGATTGCTCTGCCCTGGTTGAGTGACGATCTCAATTTTCTCAACGTTTTGATGAACGGTGTTTCCTTTACCTGCAGGTGCAGTCTCTGAATCAATCTCACTGACTCTTGCGGCTAAGTTGCCATAACCATAGCCTTGATAGGCAGGTGCACTTTGCTGGCTATAAGCAGCGTATCCTGTGGTTTTCGGTGCAGGTTTCTTTTCATCGTCATCCCAGGTGAAAGCATCTTTCACTGACATAGCAACATCAACCAAGCCTTCCCACATGCCGTAAATCCAATCAAAGAAAGGCTTGGCCCACTCTTCAATCTCTTCCCAATTCTGGTAAAGCGCGACACCTGCAGCAACTAAGGCACCAACGGCCACGGCTACAGCGCCAATCGGATTCGCGGCCATAACAGCATTAACACCTAGCATGGTAGCCTTCACTGTGCCCAGTGTTTTCACCATACTCATGAGTTGCATACCCATGGTGCCCACGGCCATCACACCCTTACCTGCCATCATGCCGATGACTAGACTCATGACCGTATCCCAGCCACCTATCGACTGAGCAAGACCGTCTACGTAACCGCCTAAATCGACCACCGCACCACCAAAGGCAAGAGAGCCATTAACCGCGGCTGTTAAGAAGTCTACAATCTCTTTCTTATGCTCCCTGGCAAAAGCACTCACACGCAGCGCCAAGTCATCAACAACTGGAGCGACTTCACCACCCACAACACCTGCTACCTCTTGCCAAGAAGAGGTCATGGCCGTGGTTAATGCGGTGTAGGAAGTATTGTAAGCCGTTGCACCATCAGCACCCTCTTGGGTGAGGTTGTTAATTTTTTTCTGCTTATCAAAGATTGAATCTAGGCTTTTTCCGCTGTTCTTGAGGTAAGTGACAATCTTCGCGCCTTCACCACCAAAAAGCATGTCAGCCAAACTGGAAGCCTGCTGGATATCTCCAACCGCCTCTAAGCGCTTCATGATGAACTCAAATTGCTCAACCGCTGACATTCCTTCAAGCATTGCAGCATCCACGCCAAGTGCGCCAAAGACATCTGAAACCGTCCCTTGTTCTCCTAAGCTTTTAAACTCACCAAACTTGTTACTAAGCTCCTCAACCAGATCACCGGTATTCTCAGCATTCAGACCAGCACCTGCAGCAACTGCACCCCAAGCAGTAAATTCTTGGATACTCATGCCGTAAGATTTCGCTAACGCATTCTGCTCTGCTGTCGCCTGGTTGGTCACTGTGGTGAGCGTAACGACACCTGCAGCAAGACCACCAACCGCGGCGGTAGTCGCTACTGCAGCTTTGGCCCCTGCAACTAAATTGGCAGAGAAACCACTGGCTGAAGCGAAGCCTTCAGCACTTCTAGTGGCATCACCTATTTCCACATCAAGCTCTTGGTAGCGCCTGGTTAGCAAAGAAACATCCGCACCGGCTAATTTCGCCTGTTTAATTTGCTTGTTGAGCTGCTTCTGTTCTTTTTCTAACGTTTTGACTTGCTTAGTCGCTTTGCCTAACTCTTTATCGACAACCCCACCCATCTGGGAGAAAGAGTTATCAACCGCGCCACCTAATGTGACGACCGTTTTTAAGTTTTGAACTGCACTCATCACTTACTCTTTTTTGGGATCATTTCGATAAAACGGTTGAAGCGAACCAGATCGAGGTTTTCAATCTCTGTCAGCGTCCAGCCCGTCATGGAGGAAAGTTTGAAGATGACGCTATCTAGGTCTCGCTCGTCGTAACTGAGCAAGGCTGTGATAACTCCGTGTAGGCGCTTGAACACTTTGTGTAATCACCATTATCCATCGCATAGAATAGGTCCACGGGTACATCACAAAGCATCGAAAACATTTCGACATCACGGTCAAAGTTATCATAAAACTCTTTCGAGCCTTGCTTAACCTTCGGTTGATGAGCAGTACCACACTTACCTTTTAGCTTTATCTGGTCACGAACCTTCGGACGGCGCATGACCAATTCCGTAATTTGTTCCCCATTGTGCTCATAAGGAAAAGCTAAGCGAATTTTTTCTTCTGTTTTGAATTTTTGTGTCTCAGACATAATGTTCTCGCATTAAAAAAGGCTGCTCAGATAACTAAGCAGCCCATTGAATTATAAAAGAGGAATTATTTACCTAACGCTTTACGCGCGGCAGCCAACTGGTCAACACCATCAATCTTACGAATCATGTTCTTAGGATCGATTTCATGAATATCTTCACCATCAACCTCATAGCGGTAATAGCTCAGCTTCATCTCATAGGTGTAGGGGGCACTTGAATTAGGTGAGTAAGTACCGCGGTCAATCTTGGTTAAGATGCCGCGGTACTCTTCAATCACCTCTTTGGTGTCGCCTGATTCATCGTCCATAAGCAGGCCACGAACAAAGACAGTGACTTTCTTTCCTGGAATAAGGCCAAACAGGCGCAATGTGTCCGTGTCTTCACCCATCGTCCATGATGTCGAGATTGGATTCATGCCCATATCCATTGGAATCGGCATATCCATACCACCTGAGACAAAGTCCTCTGTGATAACCTCCAGGACTGGCGGCGTGTGGTCTACGATAGCACCGACTTTGTCACGGCCAGCAATGTAAAGACCGTATTTTTTACGTACCCAATTAGACATTCGAAATTACCTCTTCTAAATAACCCATATTAAGACGAGAGCGGAAGATCAAGTGCTCCATTGGGTAGTAAACGCCATAATCAAAATCGAAATTGACAATACCTTTCGACATGGTTTCTGGTGTGTTCAGCTCTTTATCAAGCCACGCATCACCTCCAGGAATAACGCCTTCATAACGCAGCTGCGCCATATACGATTTAACCCCAGAGATAACATCTTGTAGATACTGCGTGGTACCAGGCATATCCACCGCCCAAAGGTGAGCCGACTCAATGCTGTCATTGATCATGTCTGCCACACGACGAACACATTCAAAGGTCCATTTCGGATCGGTTGCACAGCTTCGGTTACCCCAAAAACGATAACCGCCTTCACGAATCACCGTGCTGACCTTGTTCTGGTTAAGCACGTTGGCCACGCAGTTTTCATCACTGAGTTCCCACTCAACTGGAACCCAGGTACCCACTACGTTGTAAATCTCTTGATTAGACTTCGACCAGTGCACCCCCTTTTCAGCATCGATACGAGCACGAAGACCTGCAGCAAACTCTGACGTTGGACGAGGCACTTCTTGGTTAAGGTCGGTATCGTGCACTTTCATCATTGGCCACTGCACTTCCACACGGCTACCAAACGACTTAGCGCGCTTCATTGCATCAATGTAGGTAGCTGTCTGCTCACAATCGACATAAGCAAAGCCACGTAAACGAGCGGCTTGGCTTTCGAGTGCTTTGGCTACCCCATCAATATGAGAAAACCGCGGTGCAATCAAAATACGCGGTTTGTATTGAGTTTCTGCTTTCGCTTCAGAGAGTTTGTTAATGGCTTCAATGATGTTTGAACCCGATTTTTCTGGTGCGGTAATTTTCTTCGCTCGAACTGCAACGACTAAAGCACCAGTTTGGTCCATAATGCTCTTCATTGACTTATATGCCTCTGAGGTCACACCAAGACCTTTAGCTTGGCTAAGTCTACCTGTAATAAGAACAGGTTTTAGCTCTGGAAACGGCTCGTCTAAACCACCTTCAAGGAAGCTCTTATTGAAGATGTCTGGAATACCTGCATCTTCTTCATCGGTTGTGGTGGTACAAAGCACCAAAGCTTTCGCTTCATTACTGCCTTCAATTAAGGCGGGAATGTCAGTGACTTTCGTGGTCGGTAGAGTGTTTGCATCAGTGGCTAACGTAATTGTGATCGCTTTACCAAGTACAGCGACACTTGCCTCTGCGTCTGCCTCAGTAGCTGATTGAATGGTGATGTTGATAGCATTGCCATCTTTACCAGCAGCTACTGCAGTAAACATGAGGTTATCCCCCAGAACTGCAGCACCAACCGCTAAAGACGCCTTTGTTGCTGGACTTGCATCATCAGATTCAAGCGCAATGCCAATCACCGACATTTTGGTCGATGTGATAGCACGAACGCCGTCGTCCATTTCAATCACCTCTGAGCCATGTAACCATTTAGGCATAAGGTTCTCCGTAAAATTTAGGCAAAAGAAAACCCAGCACATGGCTGGGTTGTTGGGATTGTTTAATTATTCGGTGGGAGGTTCTGGCCACGGGTTTTCGGTTTGGATTGTCTCGCGTTCTTGAACAGCTAAATCCATCAAGCGAGTATATTCGCTTTGGTCGCACATGTGCTTTTTGATTTCAGCTTCCTCTAGATAAGGCCTAACACGTTGGGTGTATTCAGATTGACGTTTATCATCCACAGCTTTGTATTGCTCTTGATAAACATCTTTTTCGGTTTTCAA
>NZ_CAMZNA010000010.1:0-138434 GCF_947311885.1 Vibrio sp. St2
TAATCATCGTATAAGGAGGTGATCCAGCGCCAGGTTCCCCTAGCGCTACCTTGTTACGACTTCACCCCAGTCATGAACCACAAAGTGGTGAGCGTCCCCCCGAAGGTTAAACTACCCACTTCTTTTGCAGCCCACTCCCATGGTGTGACGGGCGGTGTGTACAAGGCCCGGGAACGTATTCACCGTAGCATTCTGATCTACGATTACTAGCGATTCCGACTTCATGGAGTCGAGTTGCAGACTCCAATCCGGACTACGACGCACTTTTTGGGATTCGCTCACTTTCGCAAGTTGGCCGCCCTCTGTATGCGCCATTGTAGCACGTGTGTAGCCCTACTCGTAAGGGCCATGATGACTTGACGTCGTCCCCACCTTCCTCCGGTTTATCACCGGCAGTCTCCCTGGAGTTCCCGACATTACTCGCTGGCAAACAAGGATAAGGGTTGCGCTCGTTGCGGGACTTAACCCAACATTTCACAACACGAGCTGACGACAGCCATGCAGCACCTGTCTCTCAGTTCCCGAAGGCACAAGACTGTCTCCAGTCTCTTCTGAGGATGTCAAGAGTAGGTAAGGTTCTTCGCGTTGCATCGAATTAAACCACATGCTCCACCGCTTGTGCGGGCCCCCGTCAATTCATTTGAGTTTTAATCTTGCGACCGTACTCCCCAGGCGGTCTACTTAACGCGTTAGCTCCGAAAGCCACGGCTCAAGGCCACAACCTCCAAGTAGACATCGTTTACGGCGTGGACTACCAGGGTATCTAATCCTGTTTGCTCCCCACGCTTTCGCATCTGAGTGTCAGTATCTGTCCAGGGGGCCGCCTTCGCCACCGGTATTCCTTCAGATCTCTACGCATTTCACCGCTACACCTGAAATTCTACCCCCCTCTACAGTACTCTAGTCTGCCAGTTTCAAATGCTATTCCGAGGTTGAGCCCCGGGCTTTCACATCTGACTTAACAAACCACCTGCATGCGCTTTACGCCCAGTAATTCCGATTAACGCTCGCACCCTCCGTATTACCGCGGCTGCTGGCACGGAGTTAGCCGGTGCTTCTTCTGCAGCTAACGTCAAATGATAGTGCTATTAACACTACCACCTTCCTCACTGCTGAAAGTACTTTACAACCCGAAGGCCTTCTTCATACACGCGGCATGGCTGCATCAGGCTTGCGCCCATTGTGCAATATTCCCCACTGCTGCCTCCCGTAGGAGTCTGGACCGTGTCTCAGTTCCAGTGTGGCTGATCATCCTCTCAGACCAGCTAGGGATCGTCGCCTTGGTGAGCCATTACCTCACCAACTAGCTAATCCCACCTGGGCATATCCTGACGCGAGAGGCCCGAAGGTCCCCCTCTTTGAGCCGAAGCTATTATGCGGTATTAGCCATCGTTTCCAATGGTTATCCCCCACATCAGGGCAATTTCCCAGGCATTACTCACCCGTCCGCCGCTCGACGCCGTTAACGTTCCCCGAAGGTTCAGACAACTCGTTTCCGCTCGACTTGCATGTGTTAGGCCTGCCGCCAGCGTTCAATCTGAGCCATGATCAAACTCTTCAATTTAAGATTTTGTCGGCTCAATGAATACTGAACATTACATAAGTAATGTTTGAATTGACTGTGCTGAATCCGAAGATTCAATGGTCACTTCGTATCATTGAAACCTAATTTGAAACCAAAGTTTCTAATTGGATTATCATCAACGAGTGCCCACACAGATTG
The DNA here is from genome assembly GCF_947311885.1 of Vibrio sp. St2. NCBI lineage: Bacteria > Pseudomonadati > Pseudomonadota > Gammaproteobacteria > Vibrionales > Vibrionaceae > Vibrio > Vibrio sp. St2. The sequence continues at coordinate 1,724 of NZ_CAMZNA010000010.1, forward strand.
ATAGGTTTATATTGTTAAAGAACTTTGTTTTAAGCTTTGCTCAAAACGGACGGCCATTTTAGCGAGATAACTCATAGTGTCAAACACTTTTTTTGTTATTTCTCTTAAAGTTAAATGATTAACTTCAAGCCGTCTAATCATCGGCGGGATTTGTTTAGCATCCCGTGACAACGAGGGCGCATTATAGGGAGTTCACTCGACAGTACAAGAGGGAAATTGAAAAAACTTGTAGTTTTTACTTCGTTCGCTCGCAATTTAATCAAAGCGGCGTAAATGAAAGCAAAAAGGGCTCCCAAGAGCCCTTTTCTATACACCTCATCATTGATGGGCAATAATCTGATCTTTACTGACCAGTAGCTTAACTGGTTTATCTGGCACGACTTTTCCAGCCAGTATTGCTTTAGCCAGTGGGTTTTCAACACTTTGCTGAATTGCCCTTTTCAGAGGTCGAGCACCATATACCGGATCAAAACCAACTTGGGCAATAAGATCCAACGCTTTATCTGAAACCTCTAACGCATAACCTCTTTCTTCCATACGTTTGGACAGTCTCTGCAATTGAATAGACGCAATCGACTTAATATGCTCCTGACCAAGTGGATGGAAAACAACACTCTCATCGACACGGTTGAGAAATTCTGGACGGAAATGTTTGTTGACGACTTCCATCACCTGTTCTTTCATGCCTTGATAATCCAAAGAACCAAAGTTTTCCTGGATTCTCGCCGAACCTAAGTTGGATGTCATGATGACAACCGTATTGCGGAAATCGACGGTGCGACCTTGTCCATCAGTTAAACGGCCATCGTCAAGCACTTGCAATAAAATGTTGAACACATCTGGATGCGCTTTTTCAACTTCATCTAACAGAATCACTGAATAAGGTTTTCTACGTACGGCTTCCGTCAGGTAACCACCCTCTTCATAGCCAACATATCCAGGAGGTGCACCCACTAGGCGAGCAACCGAGTGTTTCTCCATAAACTCCGACATATCAATTCGAACCATGGCATCTTCACTGTCGAACATAAAGCTTGCCAGCGTTTTGCATAATTCTGTTTTACCAACACCTGTCGGACCTAAGAATAAGAAGGAGCCTATCGGTTTATTTGGATCCGACAACCCTGCTCTGCTACGGCGAATTGCATTTGAAACCACTTCTACGGCTTCGCTTTGGCCAATGACACGAGCGTGTAATACCTCTTCCATACGCAGAAGCTTTTCTTTTTCTGCTTCCAACATTTTGGAGACAGGAATACCAGTCTGCTTCGACAATACGTCAGCAATCTCGTTGTCTGTGACTTTATTACGTAACAAGGTCATTTCCTGCATCTCTGCTTGAGTCGCAAGATCCAGTTGCTTCTCTAATTCAGGAATACGACCATATTGAAGTTCAGACATTCGATTGAGATCACCCGCTCTACGAGCAAATTCCATATCCATTCGAGCCTGCTCTAATTCGCTCTTGATATGTTGCGTCCCTGATAATGCCGCTTTCTCTGCATTCCACACTTCTTCAAGCTCAGCAAATGCACGCTCTTTGTCTTCCAATTCTTCGTTGAGGTTACTTAAGCGCTTTTCACTTGCTTCGTCATGTTCATTGGTCAACGCCTGCTGTTCAATTTTAAGCTGGATAATTTTACGCTCCAGCTTATCGAGTGATTCAGGCTTGGAGTCGATCTGCATGCGGATGCTTGATGCAGCCTCATCAATCAAGTCAATCGCTTTATCAGGCAATTGACGATCGGAAACGTAGCGATGAGATAAACTCGCCGCAGCAACAATCGCAGGATCGGTAATCTCTACATGGTGATGCAGCTCGTAGCGCTCTTTCAGTCCACGTAAAATAGCCACCGTATCTTCAACCGAAGGCTCATCCACCAGCACTTTTTGGAAACGGCGCTCTAATGCCGGATCTTTTTCAATATATTGGCGATATTCATCTAATGTAGTGGCACCAACACAGTGAAGTTCTCCACGTGCTAAAGCAGGTTTGAGCATGTTGCCGGCATCCATAGAGCCTTCACCTTTACCAGCTCCAACCATGGTATGAATCTCATCAATAAAGAGGATGACATTGCCCTCCTCTTTAGACAGCTCATTAAGAACCGACTTCAAACGCTCTTCAAATTCACCACGATATTTCGCGCCAGCAACTAAAGCGCCCATATCAAGCGACAGAACTCGCTTGTTACGTAACCCTTCTGGGACTTCATTATTGATGATGCGCTGTGCTAGCCCTTCAACAATCGCGGTTTTACCGACACCCGGTTCACCGATAATCACTGGGTTATTTTTGGTTCGACGTTGTAGTACTTGAATCGTACGGCGAATCTCATCATCACGACCAATGACCGGGTCCAATTTGCCTTGCTCAGCTCGTTCGGTGAGATCAATGGTGAACTTTTCTAAGGCTTGGCGTAGGTCTTCAGCATTCTGATCATTAACTTTTTGCCCACCGCGTACCTTATCAATGGCATCACTCAACTTGGCTTCAGTTAAACCTAACTCTTTTAAAAGCTCACCGAGTGGTCCGCGATCTTCAATGGCAGCAAGGAGGAAAACTTCTGAGGAAATGTAGGCGTCCTGACGCTTTTGCGCGACTTTGTCACACAAATTGAAAAGCGTGCCCATCGCACTGGATAACTGAACATCCCCACCGATACCGCTTACTTTAGGTAAACGATCAAGGATCTCACTCAGCTTAGAGCGTAAATGGGTTACATCGACATCGAGCATAGTCAGTAATGGGCGAATAGGGCTGCCATTCTGATCCATCAACGCGACCATTAAGTGCACTGGTTCTATGTACTGGTGATCGCGCCCCAGCGCGAGCGATTGTGCGTCAGATATCGCGATTTGAAATTTGCTTGTGAATCTGTCGAGACGCATACCTACCTTCCTAACCTTAACGGAGAATACTCTTATAGACAGTATGAAAGATGGATACGCAAGAATCGATTTTCAAGGGGAGAGAGCTAAGTTTCCTTAGCAATTCTGAGAGTTACTTTTCCAGCCAGATAAATGTTGCTTGCCTTCCAGTGGAACCATCTCGGCGATAAGAAAAGAAGCGCTCCTGATCGAGATAAGTACACAGTTCGCTGTAATAAACGTCAGTCACACCCACTTTATTCAAGCGTTGAGTAACAAGCATGTTCATATCTGCCAGCCATTTCCCCGGCTTCTCTCGTGGTACAAATGCCTTTTTAGCCGCAGAGTCGAATGAGACAAATGCATCCAATACGTCCTGACCGACCTCAAACGCCGAAGCGCCGATTGCCGGACCAATCCAGGCCATCACCTGCCCGTCAAATTTCGAAACAGCATTTTCAACAATCCCATCAGCCAAACCACGCCAGCCTGCATGAACCGCAGCCACTTGCGTACCAGCAGTATTCGTCAACAAAACGGGTAAGCAATCAGCGGTCATAGCAGAACACACTACGCCTGTCTGTTGGGTAAAGAGGCCGTCAGCATCCAGCACATTTTGTGTTGGTTTGTCAGCTTCCAATACAACCGTAGAGTGCGTCTGATTAAGCCAGATTGGTGCCGTCGGCATCTGAGATTGCTGCGCTAACCATCGGCGGTTCTTTTCAACAATCGCAAGTTCATCCCCAACATGAGCGCCAAGGTTTAACCCCTGATAAACACCAGAAGAAAAGCCTTGCTGTCGAGTCGAGGCAAAAGCTTTAACATTGCTCGGCACAGGCCAGTTAGGGATGATCATGTCCATCTTAGAATTCGTCTTCTAAGCCGTGGTGCTGCGTATCTTGGCGAAGCGCTTCAGCCATTTCGACCATGTCGTCTGGTACTGGAGCGTGGAACTCCAGCTCTTCTCCAGTCACTGGATGATCAAACTTTAGCATCACAGCATGGAGCGCTTGACGATCAAACTTACGGATCATTTCCGCCAGTTCTTCTGAAGCACCGGAAGGAATTCGCGCACGGCCACCGTAAGCAGAGTCACCCAGCAACGGATGCTGAAGGTAAGACATATGCACACGGATCTGGTGAGTTCTACCAGTTTCAAGGCGTAAGCGAATACGGGTGTGCTCACGGAAATGTTCTGCGACTCGATAGTGCGTAACCGCTGGCTTACCCATTGGGCTAACCGCCATCAAAGTACGCTTCGTTGAGTGACGACCAATCGGCTGCTCTACTCGTCCGCCCGCAGTCATACGGCCAATCGCAATCGCTTCATACTCACGAGTAATGTTACGCTTTTGCAGTGCTCGAACGAGACGAGTCTGTGCTGGTACTGTTTTCGCTACCACCATCAAACCTGTAGTGTCCTTATCAAGACGGTGAACAATACCCGCTCGAGGCACTTCGGCAATATCAGGGTAATGATGCAGCAGAGCATTTAATACCGTCCCATCAGGAGTACCGGCACCAGGGTGAACAACAAAATCTCTTGGCTTATTGATGACCATAATATCGTCATCTTCATAAACGATATCCAATGGGATATCTTGCGCTTCCCAGCGCTCTTCGTCTTCCAGTTCGGCCTGTAGCGTAATGGTTTCACCGCCCATCACTTTCGTGCGGGGTTTGGTAACCACCTCACCATTGACCTGAACTTTGCCGTCGACCAACCATTCTTTCAGGCGGGAGCGGGAAAAGTCGGCGAATAATTCTGCGATCGCCTGGTCAAGACGTTGACCTAATTGACTATCTTTTACTGTATGCGTTAATTCAATCTGCTGAGCCATATCGAACTTTTTTAAAAACTGTGAGACTAATTGTCACTAGTGTGGAAGAATATCGCTCCATTGTATCTGCTACCGGCAAGAAAGTAACGGAAGCGCAAGAAATATTTATCTCAAGGAATCGAATCCTGACATGAAAAAGCATACTTTATCTGGCTTATTGGCATTATCCGTTTTGGTTGGCTGTTCTAGCAGCGAAGAAATCGTCCCGGATATACCGCCATCGGAACTTTACTCAGAAGCACAGATATCGCTGCAAAGTGGCAACTGGTTAACAGCCATCGACAAACTGGAAGCGCTGGATTCTCGCTACCCGTTTGGCGCATACTCCGAGCAGGTTCAGCTGGATCTAATTTATGCCTACTACAAAAACGACGATTTAGCGCTTGGTCTTGCGACGATTGAGCGTTTCTCTCGTCTCAATCCAACTCACGAAAAACTTGATTGGGTTTTGTACATGCGTGGTCTAACTCACATGGCACAGGATCGTAACTTTATGCACGATCTATTTAATGTTGACCGTAGTGATCGAGACCCTGAACCAGTGAAAAAAGCCTTTGCTGATTTCAAAAAGCTGCTAGAACGTTATCCAAATAGCCCTTATGCAGAAGACGCTCAAAAACGTATGTTTGCCCTGAAAAATCGTTTAGCGGAATACGATCTGGCAACGGCAGACTTCTACCTGCGTCGTGAAGCTTGGATCGCCGCCATTAACCGAGCACAAGAGTTGCAAAAGACTTACCCGGATACAGAAGCGGCTCGTAAGTCACTCGAGATCCAACTAGAAGCCTATGAAAAACTTGGGCTAGAAGATGCCGCTAAGCGCACCAGGCAACTTATCGAGCTAAACCCTCAGTAACTACTTAGAAGTTAAAGAAAACCGCCTCCACACTGAGGCGGTTTTTTATTGCCTATTTTGCTGAGTGACTTGTTAAGAACTACCTTTAATAGATGATCTATCGGGGGTACTTCATGAGTCGAATTGTCTTAACTCTAGTTTTATTCGCCGCCATCTCCCATCAAGCGGCAGCGCTTTCTTTGTCACCATTACAAAAAGATCCTTACTTTGGCGACCTGACTGAGCTCGAAAAGAAAGGGGCTATACGTGTATTGGTTTCTGCCGATCTCGGCTTTTATTATATTGAAGGGGGCAAACCTAAAGGCATTCTTGCTGAGCTGCTGTATCACTTTGAGAAAGAACTCAGACAACGTTCCTCTTACTTCAATCTGCAGATTATTCCGGTACAAAGAGACGAGTTACTACCTTCATTAGAAAAAGGTTATGGCGATCTGATCGTTGCAAACCTGACTATCACTTCCTATCGCTCAAAACATATCGATTTTAGCATTCCAGTTTTACAAGGCGTCAGTGAGCTGCTCGTCACTCGTAGTACCACCCCACCAATTACTGACTTGACGCAACTCAGTGGTAAAGAGATTTGGGTTCGAGCCAGCTCCAGCTACTTCGAAAGCTTACAAAAAGTGAATCAATTGCTCGATGAGCATGACTTGCAACCCGTCACAATTCGCTTTGTAGAAGAAACGCTACAAGATATTGAAATTATTGAATTGGTTAATCAAGGCCACATCGATGCTACGGTTTTGGACAGCCACAAAACTGAGCTTTGGCTGAAGGTCATGGAAAACATTGAGGTGCACGACCAAGCTCCTCTCAGAGTTGATGGCAAGATTGCTTGGGCGATGCGCAAAAATAGCCCCGATTTACAGTCGTTCGTTAACCAATATCTAAAGAAAACCCGTTCAGGCACCTTGTTAGGTAACGTCATTTACGGCAAATATCTTGATAAAACAGGCTGGCTGAAACGTATTCTAAACCCTGATCATATTACTCGCCTAGACTCGTTATCAGGCATCTTCGCCAACTACTCCGAACAATATGACTTTGACCCATTGATGATCTCAGCCCAAGGGTTTCAGGAGTCCGGTTTAGATCAGAGCAAGGTGTCACACAAAGGCGCAGTAGGCGTCATGCAGGTATTACCCAGCACTGCTAGAGATCCCAATGTCGCCATTCCTGACATCTATCAAGTTGATAGCAATATCCATGCTGGCGTGAAATACATGCGCTTTCTCAAAGATCGCTATTTTAGTGATGATGACATCACGCCCGATAATCAGGTTTATTTTTCCTTGGCAGCATACAACGCTGGGCCTGCCAATATTCGTAAGATGCGCAGTTTGGCCAAGCAGAATGGATATGATCCCAATCGATGGTTTCGGCATGTGGAGATCATGGCGAGACGGAATATTGGCCGTGAACCGGTTCACTATGTATCCAACATCAATCGCTATTTTGTCATTTACAAGCAGCTCAATGCCCTGAAAGAGCAGCGTCAGCACCAATCTAGCAGTGCAGGCACACCAGATCTCTTCGTTCCTAATATCGATCAGTAGCGCTGACCGGGAAAGTACATCAAAAAGAGGGAAAGGAAACTACAGAAGAGAATGCGAAGAGAGTCACATTGGTAGTTGAGCAACAATTAACCAGCCATTTTTATCAGGTCGAATTAGAGCCCTAAAAAGCGGATGATTTTTAGTATGTTACCTTCTCCAATCTAGCGATATTTTTTTGGGGCACAAGCTTTTTCAGCGTCAAACAAACCAAGTATTTGAGATAGATCACGTTTAATTTCAATCTAAAAACACACCAACCAAAAGGTGATTTGAGTCACATTATTTTAAGCTTAGGCGAGTAATCTGAAGTTAACCCATAAGGGATGCTACAGAGGAAAACATCTATGAAAGTAAACATCACTGGTAAAAACATCGAAACCACCTCTGCAATCCGAGCTCATATCGAGAGCAAATTTAAAAAGCTGGAAAAATGGCAAGTAGACATCATCGGATGTCAGGCAAGCTTCAGTGAGGAGCCGAATAAACAGAAGAAATTTGAAGCTGTCATTACCGTCCCTAAAGGCCAGCTTGTTGCGTCTGCAACCAACGAAGATCTGTACGTTGCTATCAATGAGGTAGAACAAAAACTGGAACGTCAGCTCAACAAACTTCGTCACAAGCCTGAAGCGCGACGCGCAGAGAAACCAGAGCTTGAAGAGATAGAAAGCGAATAATTGTTAACTCATATTGATGAGTTACGGAGGATTTAAAAAATAGCGCCGAAAGGCGCTATTTTTTTGCTTGACGCTCACTAAGCGGTTGCTTATTGTGTTGGCAGCATCACAACAAAAGTAATAATTTATGACTCACAACACCCTGTTCTTTTTTGACTTCTTTTTTCTCCACTAAGCTTGGAGGCTCTCTCGTTTTCGAAAGAAAAGTCAAAAACGAACAGGAAGCCTCCCAAACGGGAGGCTTTTTTTATGAAGGAATGCAGGATGACCGAACAAAAATACTCACTCGATGAAATTCGCTTACGTTTAAATGAGCTGGATGACGAACTGTTGAAGCTCTTATCTGAACGAAGAAAGATGAGCATTGAGGTGGCTAAGAGTAAAGTTCAGACATCTAAACCGGTTCGTGACGCAAGCCGAGAGCAGCAGCTATTGGTGAAACTGATCAACGCAGGTCGTGACAAGTACGAACTTGATGCTCAGTACATTACTAAGCTGTTCCACACCATCATTGAAGATTCCGTTTTACTGCAACAATCTTACCTGCAGAATCTAGCCAACCCTGAATTGAGCCGTAAACCGCTGGCTCGTGTGGCGTTTCTTGGCTCTAAAGGCTCGTACTCCCACCTTGCTAGCCGTGAGTATTTCAGCCGTAAAAATACAGAACTGATAGAGCTCAATTGTGAACACTTTAAAGAAGTGACACAGACGGTGGAGTCTGGTCATGCCGACTATGGTGTGCTGCCGATTGAAAACACCAGTTCCGGATCCATCAATGAAGTTTACGACCTGCTGCAACATACAACGCTGTATATCGTCGGTGAAATGACCCTGCCGATTGAACATTGCCTAGTTGCAACATCAGACATTCGTTTAGAAGAGATCAAAACGCTCTACTCACACCCGCAGCCTCATCAGCAATGCAGTGAGTTCCTGAGCCGAATGAAAGGTGTCACGCTGGAGTCCTGTGCTAGCACCGCCGATGCGATGCAGAAGGTTAAAGAAATGGGCCGCAGTGATGTTGCTGCTATTGGTAATGCTTCAAGCGGCAAACTCTATGGCCTACAATCGATCCAGGCTAACATTGCCAACCAAACGGAGAACCATACCCGTTTCATCATAGTGGCACGTAAACCTGTCGAAGTTTCCAGCCAGATCCCAGCAAAGACGACACTCATCATGTCAACCTCCCAAGATGCGGGCTCATTGGTCGCAACCTTACTGGTACTACAAAAGTACGGAATCAACATGAACAAATTGGAATCACGTCCAATTATGGGGAACCCTTGGGAAGAAATGTTTTATGTTGACCTCGAATCTCACCTTGAATCTGACGAGATGCAGCAAGCTCTGAATGAGCTAACGCAACTGACTAAACATTTAAAAGTTTTGGGTTGTTACCCAAGTGAGAATGTCAAGCCAACGACAGTGAAACTTCAGTAATTAAACAATGCAGATCAAATAAATTACTTACAAGGACTGACACTATTCATAAATGAACCTAATATTCCGCTTCTTAGTTGCATATTAGGTGTGTGTCAGTCCTTTCAACATATCACTCTGATAGGCGTTATCCATTCATGGGTCAGAAGGCCATTTCCTAGCTGATATGAGATCACTATTTCTACTTGCTGTCGCACTTTCCGTGCCCAGTTTTTCTACTCAAGCAAACCCTCCACTCAACGTCTACATGTGGGAAGACACCCTCTCACCGAATGTCATCGAAAGCTGGCAATCGAGTACAGGAACGCCTTTGAAGCTGTCCCATTTTGATAATGATGATGAACGTAGCCTTTTGATGATGAAAGGTATTCAGTTACCTTTTGACCTCGTGGTTTTAGATAATGTTTCGGCTCAAATATATGGCCGTTTAGGATCGTTTGAAGATCTTACCCAACTGAAAAATCGTCAACACAACGATGACAAATGGCTCCAAGCCTGCGGTGAATACGCCGTCCCTTACTTCTGGGGAACAGTGGGAATAGCTTATCGAAAAGACATAGTGAAAAAGCCTCCAACCAGCTGGCAAGAATTTGTCCATCCACCGAAAGCTCTGGAGGGGCGGATTGGCATGATCAATGACAGCGTCGAAAGCTTTCTACCAGTATTTTACAGCTTGGGGATCTCTCCAACAGAAGAGCAAGAGTCGCTCTTCCAGCAAGCCTACCCCGAATTGCAATCTTTCAGCGATAAAGTCCTCACCTACGAATACATTCTCAGCTACATCCGTAGTAACAGAAATGCTGCAAAGCTGGCAATGGCTCTGGCTTACAGTGGTGACCAATACTCATTAAATCGCTACTACACTGGTAATCAGTGGGATTTCACCGTTCCTGAAGGTGAGTTGTTTTTATGGGTTGATTGTCTGGCCGTCAGTAGCCACTCAACCAATAAGGAGAGGGCTAAAGCCTTCCTTGAGTACCTTATGGATCCCATTATTGCTGCAACAAATGCAACAGACATCAAAGCTGCAACGCCAAACTTAACGGCGTTAAAACAGATGCCGGATTGGTATCTAGATGATGCATCATTGTTTCCAGAACAACAGCGAGTCGAGCAAGGGCGCGTAGATAGCGAACTCTCGGCATCAAATATCAGCTTACGAGCAAAAATAATAAATCGCATTCTGAAACGTCATGAAGCTCAGTACTAGAGTTCTGTTGCTAGTTTCCCCAGTCATCCTAATCAGTGCTGCGTTTTCTAGCTACGGCATATACAACAACCAAAAAGATGCGTTAATTAAACGCGAAAACAGTTATCTCCAGTTAACGATGGAAAAGCTCGCAGGTCACTTTCGCCAATCAGTGGCACTGCTAAACAGCTATTCCCTGACCTTAACCAAGAGTGACATTATCCGTCATTACTTTGGCCAGCAGGATAATCCATATCGGGAGATGGAGCTGATCGATAACCTTCAGACGACGATAGAGAATCTGCAGGCCAATAAGCAAAACGATATTGCCGTCGCGATTCTGAATCATAATCGCGCCCCGCAGTTCTATGCGGATAATCAGTCCGACCCTTTTTCTAAGCTCGATCAGAATGTGTTCCGCTTTGTGGATCGAACATACCGCCGCACGGGTAACACATCCTACACAGGCTTCACACAAAACCACCAAGGGCAGAGCATTTTAGTACGCTACGACGTCCTCGATACCAATACGCTAATTTCTCCGCTTAGTTACAATACCGAGCAGGTATTTTTTATCGTTGTTTATCTGTCATTGGATAAGTTTGATCAACTTAAACACATCATCGAATTTGATAATGACAGCAGCATATTCTTCGCTGACCAACCAGTCATAAAATCAGGGTTGACTCAGTCGGTCGAGCTTAAGCCCAACCTTTATGCGGTGTTAGATCCTGCGCAATACCTACTGGCTGAAAAGCTCCATAAGATCGAACAAAGACTGCTGTTGTTCTTTGGCGCCTCTACTGCGGCAACGATCCTGATCCTACTGTTTCTGCTCCATCGCCGCGTCATCAGCCCAATTACCCGTCTTGAACATCAGCTGCAAGAAGTCGAACAACGTAAGCGCCATAACATTGAACGGCTCAGCAGCGATGATGAAATCGGCCGTTTGTCGGTTCGTTTTTATGATATGTACAAAGAGCTCAATTCAAGTTATCAGAAAACCAAAGCAATGGCGGAGAACGACCATCTGACGCAACTGGCCAATCGCTACCAGTTTCAAGTCTATGTCGAGCGTACGATTGCCAATAAACTGCTCCATACCCACGCTTGGATTCTTTATATCGATTTGGACAACTTTAAGTACGTCAATGACAAATATGGCCACCATCTGGGTGACTCGTTGCTGGTGAACTTTGCCGACCATATTCGTGAGATCTGTCATCAGTATGAACTGTCTTATGGCGTCAAATGCATCGCTTCAAGGTTATCTGGTGACGAATTTGCCATTTTCATCGCTTCTGCACACGAGAACAGTTACCCAGATAAGGTGGCCCAAGCGGTTTTAGAGCCAATTCAAAACCCTCAGAGCTCGCCTCTAGGTAGCTTTCCTATTACCGCTAGTATCGGGGTGGCGAGCTACCCTCAAGACGGACAGGATTTAGCCAAACTGCTGTCTAATGCAGACACTGCAATGTATCAGGCCAAACGTGCAGGGAAGAATCAGGTCGCGCGTTATTCAGAAGAGCTGGATCAGATTGTGCGTCGCCGAACTCAGATTGAGCGCGCCTTGAGAAATGGCGAGTTCGATGATGAGTTCCATTTGATGTATCAGCCTTATTTTGATCGCTCGGGTAAGACCATTGTCGGCGTGGAAGCTCTGTTGCGTTGGGAATCGCCAAAAATGGGTAAGGTAAACCCGGGCGAGTTTATCCCTATCTCAGAGAAAACGGGGTTATTTGGTAAGATTGATCGCTGGGTCATACTTCAGGCGTTTAAAGATTTTGTCGCCCTGCAAAACTGTTTTGACCATCCAATTCAGCTGTCAATTAATCTATCTTCTGCAGAACTAGACTCCTTACAGCTCGCACGAGACATACAGCACGCAGCCAAGCAGTACAATGTGATCCCTGGTTTAGTGGATTTTGAGATCACTGAAACTTTTGCCACAGATTCCCAGAGCTACTCCTTGCTACATGAGCTGTCATTAATGGGCTTTAAGTTAGCGATTGATGATTTTGGTTCCGGCTATACATCTATCACTCAACTTGTAGAATACCCGGTACAGAAAATTAAGCTCGACCGCGAATTTCTCACCGCTCTGATCAAAACCAATAATCAGAAGGTGGTGAAGCCACTGGTGGATTTGTGCCATTCACAGTCAATGATAGTGACCGCTGAAGGCATCGAATCACAGGAAATGCACCAATGGCTGGCGGAGAATCAGTGTGATTACATGCAAGGGTATTTCCTTTCTCCCCCTGTTTCATTGTCTGAGCTGAAATTCCTCGACTCATCCACACAAGGAAACCATCATGCCGGTGAAGAAAGTTATTGTCGCTTCGCTTAACCCAGCCAAAATTAACGCGGTCAAAAGCGCATTTCAGGCAGCTTTTGACTCACAAACGTTTGAGTTTGTCGGTGTGAGTGTCGCTAGTGAAGTGGCCGATCAACCAATGAGCAATGAAGAAACGCACACAGGTGCGCTCAACCGAGTCCGCAACGCTAAAATGTCTCAACCCAATGGCGACTATTATGTTGGCCTCGAGGCTGGTATTGAAGGTAATGTGACCTTTGCATGGATGGTGATTGAATCAGAAACACATCGTGGCGAGTCTCGCTCTGCTAGCTTGATGCTACCACCGGTTGTGATTGAAAAACTGGCTAAGGCTAATGAACTGGGTGATGTGATGGACGAAGTGTTTGGCACTGACAACATTAAACAGAAAGGTGGCGCCATTAGCCTACTGACGCAAGACCAATTGACGCGTAGCAGTGTGTATCATCAGGCGTTGATATTGGCATTAATTCCATTTACCAATCCAGAGCACTTCCCCGCTAATCTCTAGGGTCTGTTGACCTTTTGCGGTTAAATTTCGTTCGAGATAAAAGCGTTTTAGTCGCGGCGAGAGGTTTGTCGCCTAGTGACCTAAGCAAAGCACCTCTCAACAAAGAGTAAAACGCTTTTAGCCGAACCCTCTGGGCAGCGTTTGTGGTTCCTTTCTACTGCGTTATCGGCTTATCAGGTAGGGCAACTACGTTTCAAACCCTCTGCCTTGTATAAAGAACCCACAAACTGCTGCAAAAATCAGCTCAAAAGGTCAACAGACCCTAATAAAAATAAAGGTGCCGAGGGCACCTTTATTTGGGTTCAAGTAAGGCTGAGATTTCAGCCTTTTCTGCTTCGCTCTTCGACTTCAGCTCATTGGAGCCGCGAGTAATAGTGGCGACACCCACCCCTAGCATCTGACTGATTTGGCGCTGAGACAATTCACCTTTAAGCAATTCGCGACATATATTGACCCTTGCGATTAAAGATTCGCGCTCATCGGGTGTGAGCAGCATGGTCAGCAACATCTCGTGTTGATCGGATTCGCTGCTCGTTTTAATCAAATCTAAGATCTGTTGCCAGTCGGTGTACTCAGGTTGTGTTGCCATTTGCTCTCGCTGCCTAGAACGTCATAAAACTAGTACCTGGTATCAATCTCATTCTGATTGAGAAACGCCCCATCGACCCCCAACAGGTTACGGTAGTATGTTTCAAACATCAGAATGTTCTGCACATAACCACGGGTTTCCTTAAATGGAATGGCTTCAATAAATGCGTAAGCATCCAGTTTGCCTTGGGTACGTTCACGCCAGGTTTTCACTCGGTGTGGTCCAGCATTATACGCAGCAAGCGCGAAAATTCGATTATTATCGTATCGCTCGAGCAAGCCTTTCAGGTAGTGACTGCCTATCTCTATGTTTTTGCCAACCTCATATAAGTCATTGCTACTGCGATACGACAGCTGATATTTACGCGCAGTGTACTTAGCCGTTGATGGCATAATTTGCATGATACCGCGCGCACCAACAGGAGAACGCGCTTCAACATCCAAACCACTCTCTTGTCTCGCCAATGACATCAGAGTGATTGGATCAATGCTGTGCTTTTCGCCATAGAAGTTAAACCACCAGCGATGAGCCACCGGGAAACGCAGCTCTAGGTTGTCCCACATTTTGGCTTTGATACTCGCCGTAACGGTCAAATGAGACCAGTCTTTATAGGAGGCGTACGCCGCTAGCATCTCTTTTTGCTCAGCATTAGCTCGATTGAGCAACCAACGCCATTCGCTTTTCGCTGCGGCAATTTTATCCCGTTCAATCAGCTCTTCGATGCGCACTAAGGCTGTCATAAACGGTTTGACCGCTTGCTGCTCAAAAGAGATGGTGGAAACTGGGTAATTGATCGATCGCTTGATCTCTTTCGCTGCCGCAACGCTATAGAAGTTTCGCTGACCCACCAGATTTTCAAGACGCTGGCTGCCTTTGGTGATATCCCCCAACGCGACTTCACTGCGTCCTAACCAATATTGCCAGCGCAGGCTTTGCTGCTTTTTCTCTGGCAGGTGTCCTATCCAATCTTCCACACCATGCCAGTCTGCTTCTTGAATCGCTAAGCGCACCCTGCGCTCAATCAAATCATTATTACTGGAGGTTTCTATCTTCTTATCGCGCCATTGCGCCAAAGACTCGGAATCGGTGTTAATCAATCGGAAGGCAATATAATCAGCCAGCTTCTGCGCCTCGTCTTGGGGCATTTTCTGTGCAGAGGTGGCTTGATCAAATGCTCGCTGCGCCATCCTAACGTCTTTTCGCGCCAGCTTTTTCAACGCAAGCCCTGTCTGAGAACGGTTAAAATCGCTATCGCTGTGCTGACGAGCAAAGTTAACGACATTTTCTGGTCGGTTAAACAACGCCTTCATATCAGAGGCTTGCTTGCGCATTTTATCGGAGTTGAGCTGCTTTTTGAGGTAGTTCATTAACGAGCCATTACGTGCTTCAAACGCCAGCAGCATACGCTCAAGGATTTGTTGATCGGTTCTTAACCCTGCTTTGTCCCAAACCTCAAATAGAGGATCACAGGCATCAGCGATACTCTGCCCAGAGTGCCAAAGTTTCTCTGCGCCTTCAAAAGCTTGGTCTTTATGACCCGTTTGATAAAGCGCGTGGTAGTAGTGACATTGATACGTTTCACCGCGTGGTTCTACGGTCTGAAATTCTGCCAGCTTTTGCCATTGTTTTTGTCTGGCAAGGCTGTCGATGTATGGCGCTCGAATGCGAGCTGAAAATGGCAGCGTACTATAAGTATCAATAAACGCTTCCACCTCCGCCGGTGAGCGTTGCCCGATATCAACTAAAAAAGCACGGTAATCCGTATACGGTGTTAGAGGGTAATCTTTGATTTTATTACGGATTCTTTGGTATTGAGTTACCTGATTATTGTCGAGGTATTCTTGCGCCTGGTCATAAATTTTCCGTTGTTGCTGGAGATCACTCGCCATTGCTGAAGTGGCTAAGCTTGCGCTGCAAACCATCGAGATCCAGGTCAGAATCGATGAAGGAATGCGATGCAGCGACTTTGAAAACGTCAGCATCATAAATTCTCGTCCTGTTGAGAATAATTATTGTGGTTATTAATTTATGCTTATTGTAAGCAGCCATGTAAAGCGTATAGATGTAAATAATAATAAATTCACACAACTGTGACATAAGTGGCATCGCCATAAATGAATTGTTCACTTATCCATCAATAACACTAATTAGTTCCTCATCATCCTCATTTCGAAGGTAACAAAGCCCCCCATCTTGGTATAAAATGCCTCTCTACGTGAATTGAAATTTTAGGAACGATCGGCAATGGCTGAATACGTATATACCATGTCGCGGGTGAGCAAAATCGTGCCACCTAAGCGTCAAATTCTGAAAGACATCTCGCTAAGCTTTTTCCCTGGTGCCAAGATCGGTGTTCTTGGTCTGAACGGTGCGGGTAAATCGACCCTACTGCGTATCATGGCGGGTATTGACACTGATATCGATGGTGAAGCACGTCCACAACCAGGCCTGAATGTCGGTTACCTACCGCAGGAGCCAGTATTAGACGAGTCTAAGACCGTACGTGAAATCGTTGAAGAAGCGGTATCCGATGTCGCGGGTGCAATGAAGCGTCTTGACGAAGTATATGCTGCGTACGCAGAACCAGATGCTGATTTCGATGCGCTCGCAAAAGAGCAAGGCGAGCTGGAAGCACTGATTCAAGCCAAAGACGGCCACAATCTAGATAACGCGCTTGAGCGTGCGGCGGATGCACTACGTCTTCCTGAGTGGGATCAAAAGATCGAGCACCTGTCTGGTGGTGAGCGTCGCCGTGTAGCTATCTGTCGTCTACTACTTGAGAAGCCAGATATGTTGCTTCTCGACGAGCCAACCAACCACTTGGATGCGGAATCAGTCGCTTGGCTTGAGCGATTCCTGGTTGACTATACTGGTACTGTCGTTGCTATCACGCACGACCGTTACTTCCTAGACAATGCTGCAGGTTGGATTCTAGAACTTGACCGTGGTGAAGGTATCCCATGGCAAGGTAACTACACCTCATGGCTAGAGCAAAAAGACGCGCGTCTGCAACAAGAAGCGTCTCAGGAAAAAGCTCGCCAGAAAACCATTGAGAAAGAACTGGAATGGGTTCGCCAGAATCCGAAAGGTCGTCAGGCGAAATCAAAAGCACGTATGGCACGTTTTGAAGAACTTCAAAGCGGTGATCACCAGAAACGTAATGAGACTAACGAGCTGTTCATTCCGCCAGGTGAGCGTCTAGGCGATAAGGTTATTGAAGTGAATAACCTGACTAAATCGTTCGACGGCCGTGTTCTTATTGATGATCTTTCATTCAGTATGCCAAAAGGCGCCATCGTCGGTATCATTGGTGCCAACGGTGCAGGTAAATCTACCCTCTTCAAGATGCTGAGTGGCACAGAACAGCCAGATTCGGGCTCCATTGAGATGGGTGATACGGTCAAACTGGCGTCTGTCGACCAGTTCCGTGACAGCATGGATGACAGCAAGACTGTCTTCCAGGAAATCTCTGAAGGCGCAGATATCATCAAGATCAACAACTTTGAAATTCCTGCACGTGCATACTGTTCTCGCTTTAACTTCAAAGGCTCAGACCAGCAAAAGATCATCGGTGAACTATCAGGTGGTGAACGCAACCGTGTGCACCTTGCTAAACTGCTTAAAGCTGGCGGCAACGTACTGCTACTCGATGAACCAACCAACGACCTTGATGTTGAAACGTTGCGTGCACTAGAAGAAGCACTACTGGAGTTCCCTGGTTGTGCCATGGTTATCTCGCACGACCGTTGGTTCCTAGACCGTATCGCAACGCACATCATCGACTACCGTGATGAAGGTCAGGTGAACTTCTACGAAGGTAACTATACTGAGTATATGGAGTGGCTGAAGAAGACCTTAGGTCCAGAAGCAGCGGAACCGCACCGAATCAAATACAAGCGTATTACTAAGTAATCTTGCTTGAAATTTGTGCAAAGGCCGCTAATATTAGCGGCCTTTATTGTATATTGGTTCACAATACTTACGGTTGTTACCGTGTTTTGAATCAATAATGCGAACCGACGCGTATAGCAGTCACTTCTGATTTGATAGCCTTACTGGATACCATTAAGAGAGACAACTATGATCGAACGCCGTCGCTTTTCGCGCATTGTTTACCAGACACAAGCGTTGCTATCTCAAGAAAACAAAGTGGTGAAATCCTCTTTGTGTGATTTATCCCTGCATGGACTGCTGCTGACGTCAGATGACGCAGACTCGCTTGATGTCGACAGTATGGTAGATGTAGAGTTTTCGCTTCAAGACAGCGATATCACGATTGAGCTGGTCGGCAAAATTGTGGGCCTCAATAACAATGTGATCCGTCTGAGTATTGATCATATTGACATTGAAAGTATCGGACATCTGAAGCGGTTAATTGAATTGAATGTCGGTGACGATGAACTCCTACACAGAGACATTGAGCACCTGTCAGATTTAGGTGAATACACCTAACTAAGCAGTATGTCCAAAAAGATAATAATCTCTATCCCCTCTTCATCTGGGGAGCAACACTTTCACGTTTCAAGAAAAGCCCTTCTTCTGACTATTGCTGGTTCAATCAGTGCGATTGCCTTCAGCGCGACTGTCGCCTATTACAGCTGGCAGCAGCAGAATTCTTCTCAATCTCAAGTCGTTCAACTGCGCAACCAACTTGAGCAAGCCGAGCAACAATACCAACAGCAGGTCAATGAAACTCATACTTTGTCTCAAGAACTGGAAGAAAAGCGCGATCAAATCCATACCCTAGGCAAGCGAGTTTATGATGTGGAGTCAGTTCTTGGCCTTGCTGACGATACGCAGGCTGAAGAGTACAACTTGGCGAATCGTATTGACGCTGCAGCAGTCGATTCTGCCGTACGCGCCACCATGTTCCGCATGATCCCAAACGATACTCCGATGGACTATCTGCGCATATCTTCTTCTTATGGCCGACGCATTAACCCAATCACGGGCAAACGTCATACTCATACGGGGATCGATCTGACCTGTAAACGTGGCGAGGCGATCTACGCTCCAGCCGATGGTGTGGTGGAAACGGTTCGACCAAGCTCAAAAGGCTTTGGAAACTTCCTGACACTGAGGCATTCGTTTGGCTTTATGAGCTCCTACGCCCATCTCGCCAAATTTAAAGTGCGCAGTGGTCAGTTTGTGAGCAAGGGAGAGTTGATTGCGACGTGTGGTAATTCAGGAAACTCGACCGGCCCTCACCTGCATTATGAGATCCGTTTTCTTGGCCGAGCGCTGAACCCTCAATACACCATGGATTGGACGCCAGAAAACTTTAACTATCTGTTTGAAAAGGAGAAGAAAGTGAAATGGGCACCGCTGGTTGAGTTGATAGACAATACGGTCAGATTACAGGTCAACCTCACTAACCATCCTTATCAGGATGCCCCGGTAAATACGGTAAAACGTGACGAAAACCCAGCCAATACTCTCACCATACAATAAAAAAGAGCTGCCTAGGGCAGCTCTTACGGTATCTGGTTAGGAGTTATAGGTTAACCACGATGAATGGAATCATTCGCTTGCTTCAGTAGATTCTGGCTCTCATGCATAAACTGCTGAGAGTAATCACCAAACCACTCGCTTACTTTATTGAAGCTTGTCACAAACGCCTGCTTATCTTTGCCATCCAACACTTTCAGTGCTTCACCAAAGCATTGATGGAAGCGTTTGATCATCTCGATGTTTTCGTCTGAAGAAAGGATAATATCGCCGTATAGGTTTGGATCCTGACCGAAAAGGCGCCCAACCATCGCTAGCTCCAAGCGGTAGATTGGTGAGCTTAACTTCAACAACTTATCAATGTTCGGGTTTTCACGGCTCAAGTGTAGGCCGTAGGCAAAAGACGTAAAGTGACGCAACGCCTGAATCAAAGTCATACCATGATCGTGCTCTGAGGCATCAATCTGACATAAACTCGCGCCCCAGATAGAGAACTGTTTCAGTAACCACTGGTAGTGTTCTTCACCACGACCATCACAGTACACGATCACCTGCTTAGCTAAGCTCGGAACATCAGGGCCAAACATTGGGTGCAATCCAACAACGGGACCTTGATGAACATTGAGCATACCTTGCAGCGGTTTAGACTTTATCGAGGTTAAGTCACACAAGATGCAATCTTTTGGCAGTTTGCCTAGCTTCTCAATCACGCCTTGGGTCAGATGAATCGGTACAGTAACTACCACTAGGCCAGCATCCACCAGCATTTCATCCGCTTTATCCCAGTCTTTGCTGCCAAGTACTTTGACATCATAACCAGACAGCTTGAACATGCGACCAAACAGACCACCCAGTTGGCCGTTACCACCGACAATCACCACAGAGCGCAATTCTGGATTCAAACACTTAAAACCAGAGTCTTTCTCACTCGCGTAAGACTCACGCATGGTGCGGCGAAGAATGTCTTCAATCAGCTGAGGCGGTACGCCTTTCTTTTCCGCTTCTTCGCGACGTGAAGCTAACATGGCCGCTTCACGATCTGGCGCATAAATCGGCAGACCGTGTTCGCTTTTCACTTCACCGACCTTCTCTACCAGAGACAGTCGCTGTGCCAATAAATCCAGAATTTGTTTGTCTACTGCGTCAATTTGATCACGCAATTCATTCAATTCAACGGCCATGATGTTCCTTGTTATTCTTCTCTTAACCTTTCAGACGATCTTCCAAGAATGGGACCAGTTCTGTGTGTGCATGACGCAATAGTGCCTCAGTTGTATCCCAATTGATACAGGCATCGGTAATTGAAACGCCATATTGCATTTCGTTGAGAGGAATATCAGATGACTGATTACCTTCATTAATATGACTCTCAATCATCAGGCCAATAATCGATTTGTTTCCTTCTCGAATTTGGTGAATCACATCTTCAGCAACCAAAGGCTGGCGACGGAAATCTTTACGCGAGTTAGCATGGCTACAATCCACCATCAGGGAGGCATCCAGGCCCGCTTTCGCCATATCCTGCTCACACTCAGTGACTGACACTGAATCGTAGTTGGTTTGTTTACCACCACGCAGAATCACATGACCATTTGGGTTACCTTGAGTTGTCAGTAACGCAACCTGACCTTCACGGCTGATACCCATGAAGCGGTGGCTTGAAGACGCAGCCTGCATCGCATTGATAGCTGTTGCCAAGCTGCCATCAGTACCGTTCTTGAAGCCGATTGGCATAGATAGACCACTCGCCATCTCACGGTGAGTCTGAGATTCAGTCGTACGTGCACCAATTGCTGCCCAGCTGAATGTGTCCGCGAGGTATTGAGGGCTGATCGGATCCAGCGCTTCGGTCGCCAGTGGAATCTCCATCTCTGCTAGTTCAACTAGCAGTTTGCGACCTACGTGCAGACCGTGCTCGATATCGAAAGTACCATCTAGATGCGGGTCATTAATCAAACCTTTCCAGCCCACTGTGGTGCGTGGTTTTTCAAAGTAAACGCGCATAACAATGTACAGTTGGTCGCTAAGCTGCTCAGACAATGCTTTAAGACGCTTAGCGTACTCTTTCGCAGCGTCCAGATCGTGAATTGAACAAGGGCCACATACTACCAGTAGTCGATGATCTTTCTTATGAATAATGTTAGCGATAGTCTGACGAGACTCCTGAATAAAGCGACGAGCGTTATCACTCAGTGGTATCTTGGCTTTCAGCTCTTCAGGTGTA
Source organism: Vibrio sp. St2 (assembly GCF_947311885.1). Taxonomy (NCBI): domain Bacteria; kingdom Pseudomonadati; phylum Pseudomonadota; class Gammaproteobacteria; order Vibrionales; family Vibrionaceae; genus Vibrio; species Vibrio sp. St2. The sequence goes on from NZ_CAMZNA010000010.1 coordinate 23,264, forward strand.
ATCAGAACTTGTTCTTCACTAATATTAATGTTGCTCAATTCACTTTTTTGCATAACTCAAACCTGTATATATTTTTTTACACCCAATTTAAAGCATCTCTATTGGGCTGGATTAAGCATAAAATAACAGCCTAAAAACAAATTTCAAGGTGTACACATAAAAAAACACAATGTAAATATTAATTTACATATCTATAATTTGAGCTAGTTAGTTGAAAAACTTCGACTCATGCATGTTTTCTTCAACTTATCTTTTCTAAAATATGCCTATAGCCCAGCATATTATTTCACTCATGGATCTCATTCTTTCCTTACTTCAGCAAATGTGTGTCTACTTAGTCCTTGCTTATATGCTAAGTAAAACCCCCATTTTCCTGCCACTGCTGAGTATCTCTAATCGCCTGACGCACAAACTCAGCATCTACGTACTGTTCTCCCTGTTTTGTGTCATGGGGACGTACTTTGGCTTACAGATCAATGATGCGATTGCCAATACCCGAGCGATAGGAGCCGTGATGGGTGGTTTGTTTGGTGGGCCAGTGGTTGGTTTTTTTGTCGGGTTAACTGGCGGTTTGCATCGTTACTCGCTTGGCGGGTTTACCGACCTTGCTTGTGCTATCTCGACCACCGCGGAAGGTTTGATTGGTGGCTTGTTACACACCTACCTGCTCAGGCGGGGCAAAGGTGCCCAACTGTTTAACCCAAGCGTGGTGTTTGCGGTCACCTTAGTGGCAGAGATCGCCCAAATGGCGATCATTTTGATCGTCGCCAAACCATTTGATCAGGCATATTCATTAGTCTCTGCGATTGCCGCCCCAATGATCATCGCAAACTCAGTCGGCGCAGCGCTATTTATGAGCATACTGCAGGATCGAAAAACTATCTTTGAAGAGTACTCCGCCACCTTCTCGCGCCGGGCATTGAATATCGCCGAACGGTCGGTTGGTATTCTCGCTTCTGGTTTCAACACGAAAAATGCGGAAAAGATTGCTCGAATCGTTTACGAAGAAACCAATGTGGGCGCCGTGTCGATCACTGACAATGAGAAGATCCTCGCGTTTGTGGGCATTGGTGACGATCACCATAAACCAGAAACGCCGATCTCTTCGCAAAGTACACTCGATGCAATCTCACGTAACGACATCATCTACCTCGATGGCAAAGACAAGCCATATCAGTGTTCAATCTCTAAAAGTTGCAAACTGGGCTCTGCGCTGATTATTCCTCTGCACTCAGGAGATAAAGTAATTGGCACCATTAAGCTGTACGAGCCGAAACGTAAGCTGTTTTCGACCATCAATATGTCGATGGCCGAAGGGATAGCACAGTTGCTTTCCAGTCAGATCCTATTTGGTGACTACCAACAGAAACGCACTTTACTCTCTCAAGCAGAGATAAAATTGCTGCATGCGCAAGTAAACCCACACTTTTTGTTTAACGCGCTAAACACCATCAGTGCCGTCATTCGTCGCGACCCTCCTAAAGCTCGTGAGTTGATTCAGCACTTGTCACATTTCTTCCGCAGTAACCTCAAACAAGATGTAGAAACGGTTACTCTTAAAGAAGAATTGGCGCACGTTAACGCTTATCTCACCATCGAAAAAGCGCGTTTTACCGACCGATTAGAAGTGGATATTGATATTGATTCCGCATTGCTGGAGCGAAAACTGCCGACCTTTACCCTGCAACCTTTGGTAGAGAACGCCATTAAGCATGGCATATCGAATCTACTGGAAGGAGGAAAGATCCGCATTTACAGCCAGAAACTTGCGCAGGGTTATCAGCTGTGTGTGGAAGACAATGCAGGCAGTTACACACCACCAGCCGACAATCATCAGGGGCTCGGGATGCAAATCGTCGATAAGCGTTTGACCAACAAATTTGGTCAGACGGCATCACTCAATATTGATGTAACGCCACACCAACTGACGAGAATGAGCTTCCTCATTCCCGAAAAGAAAATGGATTAGGACACGGATATGCTTTCTGCTTTAGTCATAGATGATGAACTGTTTGCGCGTGAAGAGCTGACTGAGCTGCTTGAAGAATCGGGCCAAATCACTGTCATTGATCAGGCCAGCAATGCGATCGAAGGTCTGAAAAAGATTAACCAGCTTAAACCCGATGTGGTCTTTCTCGATATTCAGATGCCGCAAATCACGGGCATTGAGCTACTTGGGATGCTTGATCCTGAAACCATGCCAAAAGTTGTGTTTGTCACCGCCTACGATGAGTTCGCTATTCAGGCGTTTGAAGACAACGCGTTCGATTACTTATTGAAACCGGTAGATACCTGTCGGTTGGACAAAACCATTAAACGCCTTCTTAGGTCAGTCAGCAGTAATACTCAGGAACAAGTCTCAGCGATCACCCCATCTAGCCTAGATCAGGTGCCTTGTATTGGCCTGAATCGGATTGTCATCATTCCGACGCAAGATGTGGAGTTTGCTTACAGCGATATAAGTGGTGTTCATGTCCAGACAGAAGAACAAAAAGCCACCTCACAGCTGACGCTCAAAGTGCTCGAAGAGAAAACACCTCTGGTGCGCTGCCACCGCCAGTTTCTGGTTAACATCAAAGCGATCAAAGAAATCAAATTGCTGGAAAACGGATTGGCAGAGATCATCACAGTCAGTGATCACCCGATTCCCGTCAGCCGTCGCTACCTGAAAACGCTAAAAGAAATGCTCGGCTTCCACTAAAAAGAGCCGCTATTGCGGCTCTTGTTCGCTCGTTACTTTTAACTTATCCAATAACGCGTTTCATGGCTTCGGATGCTAGCTTCCACTCATCACTGCTACGCAGCTCAGACAAAGTGAAAGATTGTTTCTTCAATAGCTCAGTTGCTTGTGGCGTTTCCATTACAGGCAGGTTATCCAACACCTCAATCTGCGCATCACGCTTATTGCACACCAACACCATGTCGCAGCCCGATGCCAGAGACTGATGAGCACGCTCAGCTGGGCCACCCATTACAGATGCGCCTTCCATCGTCAGATCATCAGAGAAAATAATGCCATTGAAGCCCAATTGTTTTCTCAGCACATTCTTGAGCCAGAACTCAGAGCCACTGGCAGGCTGGTCGTCATAATGAGGGAACACCACATGCGCAGGCATCATCGCATCCAATAGCCCCGCCTCAATCTGAGCTTTAAAAATCGCCATATCCTGTTCGAGAATGGTATCTCGCTGATCATAAGGGGTTTCCAGATGCGAGTCCGCAATCACACCGCCGTGGCCGGGAAAGTGTTTGCCTGTCGTTGCCATGCCCACCGCTTTCATGCCGCGCATGTAAGCATTGCTGTGGCGGATGATGGTATCGACATCTTCACCAAATGAGCGGCTACCAATCGCCTTACACTCATGACCTTTATCCAGTACCGGAGCAAAGCTTAGATCGATGTCATGAGCAATCAGTTCTGCCGCCATTAACCAACCGCCTTGTTCAGCCAGCTTTTCGCCATTCGCTTGCTTGGCATAGGATTCCGCCGCAGGGATAAGGGAAAAGCCTTCCTTGAAACGTTGAACTCGGCCGCCTTCCTGATCAACGCCAATAAGAATCGGACGTTTCGCAGCCTGACGAATCGACTTGTTCAGGGCCAGCAACTGCTCATTATCGTGATAGTTGCGGGCAAACAGAATGACGCCACCGACGGTTGGGTGCTCAAGAATTTCTCTGTCTTCTGCGGTCAGTTCGCAACCTTCTACATCAACCCATAAAGGTCCCATAATCATTCCTTACTGTTTTAAAACCGCAACAGCGGATTTACTTTGTTCAATTAATTGGTCAGCGCTCTCTTCCTGCTGAGTTAACGCAATGAAGAGCAAGTCTGTCATCAGCAGCTGACTGTCTCGTGCTGTAATGGAAGAGCTTCTTATCTGCTCCTCATCTGCCGCCGTCATCAGTTTGATGTCGGCGTATCTATCCAATGGTGTCGGAGCCAGCTGACTGATGATGATCACCTTAGCGCCTTTACTGCGTGCCAGTTGAGCAATGCTCAGCACCTCTCGACTTCGCCCGGAATACGACAACGCAACCAGCACATCGTTCTCACTCAGCGCTGCGGCGTTGGCTATCTGAATATGTGCATCGTACTCGCAGTGCACCGCATGGCCAATTTTGGTCAGCTTGTAGCTCAAATCTTTGGCGACCAGCGAAGAAGCGCCAACGCCCGCAATCTGAATTTTTCCGGCTAAGTGCAGGTAGCCTGCCGCTTGCTGAATCGTGTCTGCATCATTGAGTGCTACAGTTCGGTCAAGTGACTGCTGTTTACTCGATAATAACTTAGCCATCACCAGAGCCATGTTATCGCTGCGTGAGATGGTGCCGTGAATCGCTTTCTTTGAACTGGGTTGATACGCCAATTCACTCTCATATAAGCGAATTTTCAAATCGGAGAAGCCGCTGTAACCAATCTTCTGACTAAATTTCACAATTGTCGACTGGCTGACACCGATGGCTTTTGCCAGTTCGGGAGAGGAGAACTGTTTTACCTGTTGAGGGTATTCGAGTAAATATCGGGCTATCTTGTTATCTGCTGGTGAAAGCTGAGGTAACAGTGCACGAATTCGAGCTAAACCTTTCATCTTCCCCTCCTCTGTTTGATATGCAGTGTACTCAGCCACGTGAAGCTGGGGAATAGTTATTCCAATCCAAGCATAAATTTGGAATAGACTAACGCGTGAACTGAGAACAGGATCATAGAATCAAAGCGGTCATTATTCCATCAAAGAATAGACTTAGGAATGAACTATTCATATCAGCATACTGCTAAAAAACGATAAATAGATTCCCTACATGATTCAGGCTATGGAGCTGCGATGAATTCTTTATTTACCTCTCTCGACTGGGCTGTGTTCGCCTTATACTTTGCGATCATTGCCTATACTGGCTGGCATTTCAGCCGAGTCAAAATTACTTCCACTAAGGATTACTTCCTTGGTGGGAATAGTATGCCAATGTGGGTAGTGGCCGTTTCCGTTCTGGCAACATCTCAGTCAGCGGCGACATTTCTAGGTGGCCCAGATTCCAGTTACCGTGGTGACTTAACTTACCTAGCCACCAATATAGGCGGTATTCTCGGCGCTCTGTTCGTTGCTTGGATTCTGATCCCACGCTTCTACCAGAATAAAGTGTCGACCGTATATGAATTACTCAAAGTACGTTTTGGCGAGAAAACCAAGCAACGTGCCGGGCTGATGTATCTGGTTGGACGCGTTTTTGCTTCTGGTTCACGACTGTATATGGCAGCGATTGCGGTCTCGATGATTCTGTTTACCAACATCAACCCAACCAGCGTTATCGCTTCGGTTGTTATTTTGGTCGTTGTTGGCCTTGCCTACACTTACATGGGTGGGATTCGCTCGGTAATCTGGAGTGACCTGATCCAGTTAATTGTTTATGTCGGCGCGGCGCTGGCCGTTATCATTTATTTGCTCGGTCAGATTCCAGCAGACTTTAGCCAAATCATGCACGTCCTAGAGAACCCAGGGCCAGATCAGGCTTCTAAACTTACCTTACTCGACTTTAGCCTTGATTTCTCACCAGCAGGAACCTTTAGCTTCTGGGCTTGTATCACTGGCTTCGTGCTACTGAATATCGGTGCGTTTGGCCTCGACCAAGATATGACTCAGCGTGTTTTAACCTGTAAGAACGCCAAACAAGGCTCACAAGCGATGGTGAACTCGATTGTCTTTTCACTGCCGATTGTTCTGATTTTTATGACCATTGGCTTACTATTGTATGTGTTCTACCAGCGTCCTGACCTGATGGGAGTTGAAGGACAAGATGTCGTACAGAGCTTCAATGGCGAAAATGTCACTATCTTTATGTACTACGTACTGAACGAAATGCCAGCAGGCTTACGTGGCCTCGTGACGGTAGGGGTTGTCGCTGCGGCGCTGTCGACACTGAACTCAGGTCTTAATTCAATGTCTTCCGTTGCTACTCAAGACTTGTACAAGCCATGGAAAGAAGCTCGTGATGGCCAGCAAGATGACGTGCACTATGTCAAAGTCGGTCGATTTGGAATGGCAATTGCGGCGGTTGCACTTGGTAGCATGGGAATCTTGTGTTTCTACTGGCAGCAATATACAGATATGCCACTGCTCGCGTTCGCACTCAGTGTGATGGTCTTTGCCTACACGGGTCTCCTTGGTGTCTATTTTACCGCTCTGTTTACGGACCGAGGCAGTGAGCGTTCGGTTGCGATGGCACTGGTCGCAGGCTTCCTGACCACACTGTTGCTGCAGGCTTATGTTTGGGACAACACGCTCGGGCTCATCAATCCAGATTGGGCAGGGCTGAGCTTAGCGTTCCCTTATCAGCTTTGTATCGGTACCTTAGTGTCATTTGGTGTCTGCTTGTGTGGTAAAGCACAGCCACAAGAGCAACTGCAAACGGCTCGACTATGATTACGCATTTACTTGCAATCGACGGAGGCGGAACCAAAACCGCCTTACGTCTGACAGCTTTAGACTCGCTAGCGACTAACCCAGCTTTCATCTTGACTGTTGGCCCGTCTTCTCTGACGCAACAAAAAGAGCAGGCCCACCATCAAATACGGGAGGCAATTGAAACTTGCCTAGCACAAGTAAAACTGACGCCTCAGCAGGTATTCATTGTCATTGGCGTTGCCGGCGCTGGCAACGTCAATGCAAGACAAGCACTTGAGCGGTCGCTACTCAGCTACCCTAACTACTTAGTCACAACCGATGCACATATTTCTTTGTTGGGCGTCAATCAAGGTCAGGCCGTGAACTGCCTCGCCATTGGTACAGGCAGTGTCGCTACCCGACTAGAGGCCGACGGCTCAACTCAAATGTATGGCGGCTGGGGCTTTCCAATTGGCGATCAAGGTGGTGGCGCTTGGCTAGGGCAACAGGCCGTACAGGCATTAATTGAAGCCGTTGAACAGCAAACTACTAGCCCGTTGACCGACTATCTATCTCAGCATCTGGGAAACCAGCGCGGCGATATTTTACAATGGTTGACCACAGCGAATGCTTCGCGCTTCGCGCAATTGGTCCCCGCCCTTTTGGACCACGCGTATCAAGGCTGCCCAGTAAGCCATGAGATTGTTAGACGTGGGCAGATTCATATTGATGAGCTTGTGACAAAGTGCTGTGAAAATAATGAGTTAGATATCGCTTTTTTAGGAAGTTTGGGCGCATACTATCAGCAACATATCAGTGATAAATGGCGCTCACGCCTCATCACCCCGAAAGGAGACGCACTGGACGGTGCAACTCTGTTAGCCAGACAACAGGTGGAAATTCGCAATGGATAAAGAGCTTTATATTGGCATCATGTCTGGCACCAGCTTGGACGGTATTGATGTCGCACTAGTTGAAGTAAGTGACGGACACATTCAGTTAATCGATTATGCCGATTACCCAATACCTTTGGCGGTTAAAGAACAAGTGCTCGATATCTGTCTCGGCCAACAAACCAATTTAAAACAGGTAGGCACGCTGGATCACCAATTAGGCCATTTGTATGCCGAAGCAGTGTTAGCCTTACTTGAAAAAACAGGTCACGGTAAAGATCAAATTACTGCGATCGGTAACCACGGTCAGACGGTTTTCCACCAGCCAACAGGTGACGCGCCGTTCACGACTCAGATCGGTGATGCCAATATCATTGCAACACGGACCGGCATTACAACAATTGCCGATTTCAGGCGTAAAGACATAGCTCTGGGTGGGCAAGGCGCACCACTGGTTCCAGCCTTCCATCAGTCGCTGTTTCAATCAAATACATCGAGCACAGTCGTGCTCAATATTGGCGGAATTGCCAACATCTCCGTGCTTCGCCCTGATCACCCTGTCATTGGTTATGATACCGGGCCGGGCAACATGTTGATGGACGCTTGGTGTCACCAGCACCAAGGCCAGCCTTACGACAAAGACGCCTTGTTCGCACAGAAAGGTCATGTCGATACAGCACTGCTCAACACCCTACTTCAAGAGCCTTACCTTGCGCAACAAGCACCCAAGAGCACAGGGCGAGAGCTGTTTAACTTACCTTGGTTAGAGGCTATTCTGAGCAACCATAACTGCTGCGCTGAAGATGTTCAGCGAACACTGTGCGAATACACCGCACAAACCATCAGCTCCGAGGTCGAAAAGTACTCGCTGGGAGAGCAGCCACAACTATTGGTTTGTGGCGGTGGCGCCTGTAATCCACTGTTGATGAATCGCCTGAAAGAGCTACTACCTGCTTGGTCTGTCGATTCTACAGACTCACAAGGTGTCGACAGTCAGAATATGGAAGCGATGGCATTTGCTTGGCTTGCCTATCGCCGCATTCACAACCTGCCAAGCAATTTGCCAGAAGTCACCGGAGCGAGCCATCCTGCTTCTCTTGGTGTGATGTACTTTGCCGATTAAATAAGGACGATTATGACCAACGATGCACTAATCGCAGCGCTTTCCCATTTGGTTTCTGAAGGTCGTAACCCAGAAACGATGGATATTGACCTGCTGCCTTCTCTGGAAATCGTTAAAAGAATTAACCAGCAAGATAAACTCGTTCCACTCGCAGTAGAAAAAGTGCTGCCTGAAATTGCTCAGGCGGTGGACAAAATCACTCAAGCATTCAAGTCGGGTGGCCGCTTAGTGTATATGGGCGCTGGTACTAGCGGACGTTTGGGGATCCTTGATGCCTCGGAGTGCCCTCCGACTTTTGGCGTCTCCGATCAAATGGTCATCGGCCTGATTGCAGGCGGCCCAGATGCTATCCTCAAAGCCAAAGAAGGCGCGGAAGATTCGCCGGAGCTTGGCGTTGCTGATTTGAAGTCGATTGAGTTCAGCGATAAAGACGTCGTGGTAGGAATTGCAGCTAGCGGCCGAACGCCTTACGTTATTGGTGCGCTGGAATACGCCAACGACCTTGGAGCGACTACAGTGGCTCTATCATGTAACCCGGATTCCATCATTGCAGAAGTCGCACAAATCGCGATTAGCCCAGTAGTAGGCCCTGAAGCGTTAACAGGTTCAACACGATTAAAGTCGGGAACGGCGCAGAAGCTGGTTCTCAACATGCTGACTACAGCCAGCATGATTCGACTGGGCAAAAGCTATCAAAACTTAATGGTTGACGTGAAAGCGACCAACAAGAAGCTGGTCGCACGTGCCGCTCGTATTGTCATGCAGGCGACTGAGTGTGATAAGCAGCAGGCAGTCACGGTGTTAGAGCAAACGGAATATGACGTAAAGCTTGCCATCTTAATGATCCTGACCGGAATGGACGTCGACAGTGCCAGAAACCAGCTCCAACATCAGGAAGGCTTCCTGAGACGAGCAGTAGAAAATCACAATCATTAACGTAAAAAGGCTTGGTAAACACCAAGCCTTTTTATTTAGTAATACTCGTTAGCGTGTTCATCCCAACCACGCTTCCATTCCATTCGAAACTTCTGCGCATCTGCCGTGCCTTCACACACGCCCTCATAATATTGCCCCGTTAAACCAATCTGATAGGCCACATTCGGGTTACAGTATTCTTTAATTCCGCTCAGGTAACCCTGGTCATAGTCGCCCTGTTTGACACTGCCTAAGCTGGCCAGTTCTTTAAACGGACGCTGAGCTTGACCGCGTACGCCGTCTTGGTACCCAATCTCATACCAATCTCCTTCCTTGGCAAGTTGTTCAGTACTGGCAGCGCAAGCCATCAAGGTCGATACCAACATCAGAAAAATGAGTTTTCTCATTGTTTTTCCTTGTTTTTATAGAAACTCTATTAATGAAACCACTAAATCCTCAACATTGCCACTCACAAAGAGGAAAAACCGCTTAATGGTGCCAAATACCACTCAATTGGGTATACGACCACTCAATTGAGATCCCAATGTGGATTGTTTCGAGTCAGCGTAATATCCAGACTGAACTTATTAAATTATCACTAAGGAACGAGTGCTATGTTGTGGTTTTTAACCTGTGTTGCAGCCTTGATAGGTGGATACTTCATCTATGGGGCATTTGTTGAGAAAGTTTTCGGCATCAATGAAAAACGCCAAACTCCAGCCCACACACAAGCTGATGGCGTCGACTATGTTCCAATGTCGACCAAGAAAGTCTATCTGGTTCAGCTTCTGAACATCGCTGGTGTTGGCCCTATCTTCGGTCCTATCATGGGCGCGCTTTACGGCCCAGCTGCTATGCTGTGGATTGTCATTGGCTGTATTTTCGCTGGTGCCGTGCACGACTACTTCTCCGGCATGCTGTCGGTACGTAACGGTGGCGCTTCTGTGCCAACAATCACAGGCCGCTATCTAGGCAATGGTGCAAAACACTTTATGAATATCTTTGCCATTGTCCTATTGCTTCTGGTCGGTGTGGTATTCGTTTCAGCACCAGCAGGGATGATCACTAACCTGATCAACGATCAGACCAGCCTGTCTGTCAGCATGACGACTATGGTCATTGCTATTTTTGCTTACTACATCATCGCCACTATCGTTCCTGTCGACAAAATCATTGGTCGCTTTTACCCACTGTTTGGTGCTCTGCTGATCTTTATGTCGGTTGGCCTAATGACAGCGGTTGCGCTATCTAGCGAGCACACCGTAATGGGTGATTTTCAGGTAACGGATATGTTCACTAACCTGAACCCGAACGACATGCCACTATGGCCAGCGCTATTTATCACCATCGCATGTGGTGCTATCTCTGGTTTCCACGCTACTCAGTCACCTTTGATGGCTCGTTGTATGGAGAATGAGAAAAACGGTCGATTCGTTTTCTACGGCGCCATGATTGGTGAAGGTGTGATTGCGCTTATCTGGTGTGCGATTGCTCTATCTTTCTTCGGTAACCTTGATGCGCTTTCTGAAGCCGTGAAAGACGGCGGCCCAGGTAACGTAGTATACAGTTCTTCGTTTGGCCTGCTTGGTGTATTTGGTGGTGTGATTGCCTTCTTAGGTGTCGTGATTCTACCAATTACATCCGGTGATACTGCGTTCCGCTCTAGCCGTTTGATCTTGGCTGAGTACTTCAACATGGAACAGAAAACGCTGCGTAACCGCCTACTGATGGCTGTCCCTCTTTTCGTGATTGGTGGCATCCTAACTCAGGTAGACTTCGGTGTTATCTGGCGTTACTTTGGCTTCGCTAACCAGACGACAGCAGTCATGATGCTGTGGACGGCTTCAGCTTACCTACTTCGTCACAACAAGCGGCACTGGATCACTACGATTCCAGCAATCTTTATGACGACTGTCGTGGTGACCTTTATCCTAAACAACAGCACGCTAGGGTTTGGTCTGCCAATGAACGTTTCTACCATCGCTGGTATCTTGTTCTCACTCGTGACAACGGCCTACGTCATCAAAAAGTCTAAAGGCAAAGGGGAAACTGACCTAGCGGATGAAGACAAGCCAAAAGTAGCGACTGAAACCGCTTAAGCCTATAGACTGGCATATTGATTAAGGCTCCTTAGGGAGCCTTTTCTTGTGTCTGAAAACTGCTTTACAAACGTCGATGAGCAAAATGCTCACGCTAGCGAAAAATCAGATTAAAATCAGTTTTCTGCATTTAAAGCAGATGTAAAAAAGGCGACTTAATGCCGCCTTGTTGTCCTTTCAAGTCTCTAGTCGACCTGTTTAATCTGTAGCTCTTTTGGTACTTCAAAGAACATGTTTTCTTCACGGCCGAGTACTTCTTCTACCGAACGTGTGCCGACAAGCTCTTTGATGCGTTCCAGAATCTGATTAACCAGCTCTTCTGGCGCTGACGCCCCCGCCGTAACACCCACTTTCACCTTATCGTTAAACCATTCGGGCTCGATGTCTTCCGGGCAATCTGTCAGATACCCTGGAGTGCCCAGCTTTTCAGCCAGCTCTTTGAGACGAGTCGAGTTAGATGAGTTTTTAGAACCGACAACAATCACGACATCAACGTCTGTTGCCATTTCTCGTACTGCATCCTGACGATTCTGTGTAGCGTAACAGATATCGTCTTTGCGTGGCCCCTGAATCTCTGGGAAGACGCGACGTAGCTCAATAATTACATCAGCGGTTTCATCTACAGACAGTGTCGTCTGACTTACGTAATGCAGATTACTCTGATCTTTGACTTTTGCTTTGAGAGCGGCCACATCCGCTGGCGTCTCTACTAGGTACATGCCACCTTGTTCACTGGCATACTGGCCCATTGTACCTTCGACTTCAGGGTGTCCAGCATGACCGATCAAGACCACTTCCATATGACGACGGCTTGCACGAGCCACTTCCATATGAACTTTGGTTACCAGTGGGCAAGTCGCATCAAAGACGGTCAGATCACGCTCTTTCGCTTCTTTACGAACAGCCTGAGACACACCATGAGCAGAGAAAATCACAATATTGTCATCTGGCACTTCATGAAGCTCCTCTACAAAGATAGCGCCTCTTTGCTTAAGACCCTCGACCACAAATCGGTTGTGCACGACTTCATGACGAACATAAATCGGTGGTTGATACATTTCTAATGCACGCTCAACAATGCTGATCGCGCGATCAACACCTGCACAAAAGCCACGTGGGTTGGCTAAAAGAATTTTCATTTCATTGCTCATAGTGATTATTTTATCGCTTCAGGCCGCTATTCTACTGACAAAATTTCAACTTCAAAAGTCACATCTTGCCCTGCTAGCGGGTGGTTGAAATCAACCGTCACTGAGTCACCCGCAATTTCGGTAATGATTCCAGGGATTTCCATGCCATCAGGGCCAGAGAAAGCCATGATTGTGCCCACTTCAACTTCTGCATCACCAACAAATCTTGCACGATCCATATGATGTACATTGTCTGGATTCGGCGCACCAAAGGCATCTTCCGCTTTCAGTTCAATCGCCTTTTGCTCACCCACTTCAAGTCCTAGCAAGCATTGCTCAAAGTTTTCACTTAGGCTGCCATCACCGATCACGAGCTTGGCAGGCTTACCCATGTTGTGCGTGCTATCCGCAACCGAGCCATCTTTAAGTTTGATAGTAAAATGCAGCGTTACTGCGGATTCCTGGACAATAGTGGTCACAATACTGTTTCCTTGTTATTGGAGATATTGGCTTCTATTCAATAGAGGCTTCGTTATAGTAAAAAGCGCTCTCTGAATCAACAGACAGCGCTTAGGGTTATTCAAACATTATCAGCTTACGCTTTTTTTTCAGCGTCTTTTTTACGAAATCCATCAAGGATAATCATTGCAGCACCAATACAAATTGTACTGTCTGCCAAATTAAACGCTGGCCAGTGGTAGTCACCCCAGAAAAAGTCTAGGTAATCGACAACATAACCGTGTACCACACGATCAAACACGTTACCCACCGCACCACCGATGATCATGGCATAAGCCACATTGTTCCATTTCTCTTTTGCTGGCAGTTTACTCATCCAGTAAGTCAGCATAGCGGTTACCGCAAAAGCGATCCCCGTAAACAACCAACGTTGCCAGCCAGCCTGATCGCTCAGAAAGCTAAATGCAGCACCGTAGTTATGTACGTAAAGCAGATTAAAGAAAGGCAACACCTCAATGCGATTCGCCCAGCCATAACCCATGTTATCCATCACAAACAGCTTAATACCAATATCCGCTAGAAAGATAACCAATGCTAGCCACAACCAGCGCACGCCAGATTGCTTTAAAGTGAGTGCTTGTTCGCTCATACAATTCCTAAAAGTAGCCCCAGTCAGTACTGGGGCTATATTATCTCAATAAAGTTCAACTTCTAGTTGCTATAAATTACGCGAAGCGACGTGTTTCACCTTCTCCATCAACGTTAGACACACAACGACCACAGATCTTCTCGTGACCTTCGATTGTGCCTACGTCTGGAGTGTGGTGCCAGCAACGGTCACACTTCTCGTTTTCCGTTGCTTTCACTTCAACAAACAGGCCTTCAACATCAGTTGCTTGTGCCGCTTCTGACTTCTCGCTTAGAGGCTTAACAACCGCTGCTGACGTCAGTAGTGCAAAACGCAGCTCATCTTCAAGTTTGCTTAGTTTCGCCGCTAGTGCGTCATCAGCATAAAGGGTCACTTCTGCTTGCAGAGAACCACCAATGGTCTTCTCTTTACGAGCATCTTCTAGCAGTTTGTTCACACCACCACGAACCGCTTGGATTTCAGCCCAAAATTCGTTGTTAAGCTCTTCGCCTTCAGCTAGACCAAACAGACCTTCGTACCACTCGCCTGTGAATACAAACTTATCGCGTTCGCCCGGCATCTCGTTCCAGATCTCGTCTGCAGTGAACGACATGATTGGCGCCATCCAACGAACAAGCGCTTCTACGATGTAGTAAAGCGCAGTCTGGCAGCTACGTTGAGCGTGGCCGCCAAGTTTCGCTGTGTACTGACGATCTTTAATTACGTCTAGGTAGAATGAGCCCATTTCGATAGAACAGAACTGCATTAAACGCTGTGTTACTGCGTGAGTGTTGTACTCACCGTACGCTTTCACGATCTCTTCTTGAGCAGCCAGTGCACGACCTACAGCCCAACGGTCTAGCGCCACCATTTCTTCAGCAGGAACAAGGTCCGTTGCTGGGTTAAAGCCGCTTAGGTTCGCAAGGAAAAAACGCGCAGTGTTACGAATACGACGGTATGCATCTGCAGAGCGTTTTAGGATTTCATCAGAAACCGCAACTTCACCCGTGTAGTCCGTTGAAGCAACCCATAGACGCAGAATGTCAGCACCTAGCTTGTTAGTCACATCTTTTGGCGCAACCACGTTACCGATAGATTTCGACATTTTACGGCCTTGACCGTCAACCACGAAGCCATGAGTAAGCACTTGCTTGTATGGCGCTTCGTCTTTCATCGCGATAGATGAAATGAGCGAAGACTGGAACCAACCACGGTGTTGGTCAGAGCCTTCTAAATATAGGTCTGCCGACGCGCCGTTGTACTCTTCACGAGCATCAACCACTGAGTAGTGAGTCACACCTGAATCAAACCATACGTCTAGCGTATCCAGTACTTTCTCGTACTTATCCGCTTCTTCACCTAGTAAGTCAGAGATTTCTAGATCCCACCAAGCTTGGATGCCTTTTTCTTCAACCAGCAGAGCCACTTTCTCTACTAATTCGATCGTATTTGGATGAAGCTCTGCCGTTTCTTTATGAACGAATAAAGCGATTGGCACACCCCAGGTACGTTGACGAGAGATACACCACTCAGGGCGACCTTCAATCATACCTTCGATACGGCTTTGACCCCACTCAGGCATCCACTCAACACCTTTGATTGACTCTAGTGCTTTTGCACGTAGACCCGCTTGGTCCATAGAGACGAACCACTGTGGTGTTGCACGGAAGATGATTGGCGTTTTGTGTCTCCAACAATGTGGGTAGCTGTGCTCATAAGCGTGATGATGTAGAAGCGCGCCTTTCTCTTTTAGCGTCTCAACAACTGCGTCGTTCGCTTTGAACACGTGTTGACCAGCAAATAGCTCAGTATCCGGCAGGTAAACGCCGTTTGAACCTACTGGGTTAGCGACTTCTAGGTTGTACTTGTTACCGACTGCAAAGTCTTCTTGGCCGTGGCCAGGTGCAGTATGAACCACACCAGTACCAGAATCCGTTGTTACGTGATCGCCAAGGATCGCAGGAACGGTGAAATCGTAGAACGGGTGGTTAAACTGAGATAGTTCAAGATCGCTACCTTTGGCAAAACCAAGGTTATGGAAGTGCTCGATACCCGCACGATCCATCACGTCTTTCGCTAGCTCAGAAGCAACGATGATTCGCTCTTTAGAATCGCCTTCGACTTGAATCAATACGTACTCTAGATCATCACGTAGACAGACTGCGCGGTTTGCTGGCAGTGTCCATGGTGTAGTTGTCCAGATAACGATAGAGATCTCGCCTTCACCTTCATGACCTTCGTTCAATGAGAACTTAGAGAGAAGCGCTGCTTCATCTGCCGCTTTAAAGCGTACGTCGATCGATGGCGATACTTTATCTTTGTACTCGACTTCTGCTTCGGCAAGCGCAGAGCCACAGTCTGTACACCAGTGAACAGGTTTGAAACCTTTTAGTAGGTGGCCGTTATCAGCAATCTTACCAAGTGCACGGATGATGTTTGCTTCAGTAGCAAAATCCATAGTGCGGTAAGGCTTGTCCCACTCACCCATGATACCTAGGCGCTTGAAGCTCTCTTTTTGACCTTCAACCTGGCCAGCAGCATAGTCACGACATTTCTGACGGAACTCAGCGGCTGTCACTTTTTGACCTGGCTTACCAACCTTTTTCTCTACCATTAATTCAATAGGTAGACCGTGGCAGTCCCAGCCAGGAATGTAAGGAGCGTCAAAACCTGAAAGTGTTTTGGATTTAATAATAATGTCTTTAAGAATCTTGTTTAGTGCGTGACCAATATGAATGTCACCGTTGGCGTATGGAGGGCCATCGTGTAGAACGAAAGATTTTTTGCCTTTCTTCGCTTTACGGATTTCACCGTAAAGGTCTTCTTTATACCAACGCTTAAGCATTTCTGGCTCGCGGTTCGCCAGATTGCCGCGCATCGGAAACCCTGTTTCAGGTAGGTTCAGGGTATCTTTATACTCACTCATCGATTCTTAATTCCGTTGTGTTGGGCGAATGTTAGACATTATGCCAAGCGGTGGACTAGACCGTTTAGCGATTACGCTGACGCAGCCACACCCTTGCTGCTTCAGCATCCAATTCAATTTGTTGTTTCAATGCTTCAAATGAGTCAAATTTATGCTCATCGCGAAGCTTATGTAAAAGTACGATTTCTAGCTGCTTGCCATATAAATTGGCTTGAAAGTCAAACAAATGTACTTCTAGTTGCTGGCGAACCCCGTTCACGGTTGGACGGTTGCCAATATTTGCTACGCCCCCAATCGGTTTGCCTCCAAGGCCTAAGGCCTCAACGACATAAACGCCCGATACAGGTGACACGCAACGCTTCAGTGGGATATTCGCGGTAGGAAAACCAATGGTTCTTCCTAGCTTACGACCATGTGATACTCGACCACTGATGCTGTAATCTCGACCCAGCATTTCTGCTGCTGAGTTCAACTCATCGCTTGCCAATGCTTCGCGTATCGCAGTACTGCTGACACGCAATTGCTCAAGACAGAAACTTTGGGTACTCACCACCTCAAAGCCGTGTTTTTCACCAGCTTCTTTAAGCATCTTGAAGTTGCCTTTGCGGCCTTTGCCAAAGCAGAAATCATCACCAACGACGAGAAACTTAACACCCAATCGCTTCACCAACAAGTCGCTAATAAACTCGTCCGGAGTCTGATTAGCAAAGCGCTTGTTGAAATTCACACAAAGTAAGCGTTCTATGTTCAATTTGCTCAGTTGAACAAATTTGTCTCTCAGCCGAGTTAATCGTGCTGGTGCTTTCTCTTTTGCAAACAATTCCAAAGGTTGAGGTTCAAAAGTCATGACCGTAGCAGGTAAACCTAATTTGGCTGCCTGTTCAGATACTTGACGCAGTACTGCTTGGTGACCCAAATGCACACCGTCGAAGTTTCCTATCGTCAGGACACACCCAGAATGGTGTGCTTTGATATTGTGAATACCTCGGATCAATTCCATTGGAAGCTTCTAATTCCTGTCTCTTTTATTATTAGCAAAGCGTGAAACTGACGGATTATATACTAATCCTACTTATTCTGTCGCTGCTTTTAAATCTTTTAAACGCACACCCATTATGAGGAGCGATACCAGGTAAACACCCGCACCTAATCCAATCAAAATGGTCAGTGACATCACTCGCTCAAACAGGCTCCACGTCAGCCACACTGACATGTCTTCTAATTGCCAGAGAATCGCTGCAACCATCAGCCCTCCAGCCAAAGCCAGCTTAGCAACAAAAACGACCGTGCGGCTCGTCAGCTTGTAAACACCCGCTACGTGTAAACCTCTATACAATAGAGACATGTTAACAAACGCAGACAACGCCGTTGCGATTGCCAAACCAACATAGCCATAGAACCAAGCAAAAATGGCGTTAAAGACCATATTGGTCACCATAGCAATGATGCCATATTTGACCGGTGTTTTAGTGTCTTGGCGAGAGTAATACCCCGGCGCTAGCACTTTGATCAGCATAAAGTTGAGCAAGCCAGAGGCATAGGCCACCAGAGACATCGAAGCAAACTGAACATCCTGAGGGCTGAACTCACCACGCATAAACAGCACCATCAGCATAGGTTTCGCTAATACCATCAAACCTAGCATCGCTGGAATACCAAGCAGTGTCACCATGCGGACTCCCCAATCCATCGTATGTGAGAAACCGTCACTGTGGGAATCGACATGCTTGCGTGATAGTGCCGGCAAAATGACCGTTGCGATGGCAATGCCAAACAATCCAAGCGGGAATTCTAACAGGCGATCAGAATAGTAGAGCCAGCTGATAGAGCCTGTCTGAAGGAAACTGGCAATAAAGGTATCAAACAGCAAATTGATCTGACTGACCGATACACCAAATAAAGCAGGGATCATTAGAGTGCGGATTTTCACTACTCCAGGATCACGCCATCCCCATTGAGGCTTCACCATGACTCCTGCTTTAATAAGGAAAGGGATCTGGAACAAGAACTGAACCAAGCCGCCAAGAAACACCCCAATAGCAAGACCGATTTCAGGCTGCGCCATATTCGGCGAAATAAACCACGCAGAGAGGATGATCATGACGTTGAGAAACACTGGCGTAAAAGACGACACCGCGAACTTACCCATGGTATTGAGAATCGCACCAGATAACGCGACAAAAGTAATGAACCATAAATAAGGAAAGGTGATTTTGAGAATAAAGCTCGCCAACTCAAATTTTTCAGCCGATGGACCACCGTTCATCCAATCAAGGAACCAGCCAAAGCCAAACAGTGCCGTAACCACACCAGAACCTAAAACTCCTAGCACTGTAACAATAGAGACCAGCACGCCTAAAGTACCCGCTGCTCTGGCAATCAACTGGCGGGTTTTGTCCATATCGCCTGCGGCATGGTACTCCGTCAATACTGGTACAAACGCCTGAGAAAACGCCCCTTCAGCAAACAAACGGCGTAAGAAATTCGGAATTTTATTGGCAAAGAAGAAGACGTCAGCACTGGCGCCCGCCCCCATCAAATTCGCCACTACTACATCGCGCACTAAACCAAGCACACGAGAAATCAAAGTCATAGCACTAACAATCATGCCTGACTTGAGCAGACGTTTACTCACAGCTACCTCGGGAATCCTGCAATACTTTCAATAAGGCTCCACTCTATGACAGGAATGTCAGGGCTAGAGCAGATTAGTATTAGCAATGAAAAAAAAATACTGATAGAATCCCCGCCATCTTAACCGTGAAGACCTATCTAATCCAAAATTTGTTTGGCTCCGATTGGTTTTTACACAAATCATTTGACATTTAAGCGCAAATGAGGGATATTCCTCGCCCTTAAATTGTCACCGAACTTAAGTTTTTGGGAGTTAGACCCTTGGCAAATAGTAAATCTGCTAAGAAGCGCGCTATCCAAGCTGAGAAACGTCGCCAGCACAACGCTAGCCGTCGTTCTATGATGCGCACTTACATGAAGAAAACTGTTGCTGCTATTGAAGCAGGCGACAAAGAAGCTGCAACTGCTGCATTCGCTGTAGTTACACCTATCCTAGACCGTATGGCAACTAAAGGCCTTATTCACAAGAATAAAGCAGCTCGTCATAAGTCTCGTTTCGCTGCTGCAATCAAAGCTCTTTAATAGAACTCTGATTCCCCAGTGAAGAAAAAACCGGCTAACGCCGGTTTTTTTATATCTCAAATTCAGTACTGAGCCGCCCAGCTCTCATGTCACACCTAATCCATAGCTTCGCTGCAGTATAAACTGTGCAATAGATGGATCATCGACTTCACTTCTTCGCTACTCAATGTATAAAACACAGTTTGTGCTTCTTTACGTGTATTCACTAAGCCATCACGGCGCAGCCAGGCTAAATGTTGCGACAACGCAGACTGACTCAGCTCAAGCTTGCTACACAATTCCCCAACTGACAATTCTTGGTTATGCAATAAGCATAAAATCTGCAAGCGCCTCTCATTCGCCATCGCTTTCAGTAGTACCACCGCTTTGGCAGAATTCTTTTCCATTTCTTGTAAATTCATCGGCTAGTACCCCTTGAAACAACAAAACATCAACAAATCTCAGCCTGCAATTTATAAATTGATACATTTATAGCTGATACTAATCTATTTACATCCAGTAATCTATTTGTAGAAATGAAAAAGAACCTCACTGGAAGAGATTCGTGAAGTCTGCATCACAGACATTCTTCACCGCTGGGTGTTGAATCATTCGCTCAGCAAAAATAACGTAATATTCCTCTTTGAGTTCATCGATGTGTCCAATCAACTGCAAAGGTAAATCACTTTCTACCTCTGATACATATAAAGAAGGTGCAAGAAAGATGACATCATGATGGTAACGAGCGAATGACTTCATTAATGCAACGTCATCAAACTCTCCCAGAATATTCGGCTGAAGACCTTGTCGATCAAACCATTGTAAGACCTTACGTCCCATTGCCGTGCGGCTACCCGGTATCAACAGCTTTCTTTGCTCCAATACTGCCGGGAAACGCGCCTGATCCACAGTGCTACTAGAAAAAAAGCTCATATTGCACTCCCCCAGTTTTTTGCTGTACAAACCAGGGCTTTGACTAGAGTCGACCGGGCAATCAGACAAAATCATATCTAATTTGTGCTGAGCAAGCTGCTCAAGCAGCATTTCATGCGTTGATTCAAAACAACGCAGATGAATGCTGTTATCGGGTGGCACTGTAGTCATTAAAATCTTACTGACCAATCGTTTAGATAAGGCATCCGCCACCCCCACATCAAACAGGATATTAGAGCGTTGGCTATAGTTGACGATATCCAGCATCTCGTAACTCAGACCGAACATACGATCAGCGTATTTAAACACTAGCTGTCCCAGCTCCGTGGGCTCAATACTTCTGCCATTTCTTTTGGTCAGTTTGCCATCCATGCGCTCTTCTAGAGCTTTAATTTGCCCTGTTACCGTTTGAGGAGTAAGGAACAAAGCATCGGCCGCCTTGGTCACTGAACCCTGTTTACATACCATCCAAAAGTAATAGAGATGGTTGTAATTTAAGTGCGACATGAAAAATCTCTCTGTATTACATATGGCTATGGTTATAGCAGAACCTTCAGATGACAACAATAACTCGAAAAAACCTTTCTTTTATTTGAAAGTAGATAGTTTTACCGAAAACACAAAAAAGTTATATGACAGCCTTGTGTCAGAATCGCTGGCTAAAAATTGCGATTTTGTGAAATAAGCCCTCTTTCAACACAAATCTTAAGACTTCAAAAACAAACAAAAATTTCATTATTTATCAAAGCATTAAAATGCATGTAAATTTAAAAATACATGCACTAAACCCGTGTCCAGATAAATAATTTTCTATTACACACAACTGTAATATTAATGAAATATTTCCCATCTAGTATCGCCCACAGTTTCAACAACCGACCAATACAAACTTAATACGGTCCACGGAGAAAAATTATGAACCAAGCTACTACTACAGCGGCGCCTATATCGAGCACTACTCGCTGGTTACGCTGGGCTAACTTGGCATTCATGTTATATCTACTGCTTCTAGCAGTATCTATGGTAGGCAGTGGCTTTAAATGGGCAACAGGCGATCAAGCTAAAGTCTTGTTCGAATTCGCATCTCACCCAGTAGCAGGCCTGATGATCGGTCTTGTCGCAACAGCTCTTATTCAATCTTCTAGCACAGTGACATCGATTATCGTTGGTCTAGTGGCTGGCGGCCTTCCAGTAGAAACCGCAATCCCAATGATTATGGGTGCAAACATTGGTACTACAGTAACCAACACATTGGTTTCCCTTGGTCACATTCGTGATAAAGAAGAGTTCAAACGTGCTTTTGCAAGTGCAACAATTCACGACTTCTTTAACCTTCTGGCCGTTGCTATTTTCCTACCATTGGAAATGATGTTTGGCATTCTGGAGAAAATTTCTCACTGGTTAGTGTCACCATTCCTAGCGACTGGCGACATGAGTATGAAAGGCCTAAACTTCATCAAGCCAATCACTAAGCCTGTTGTAAGCGCAGTGAAAGAGCCTCTTGCTACATTTGGTGATACTGTCGGTGGCGTACTACTTATCGTTATTGGTATCGCAACCATCTTCGTTGCTATCACTGTGATGGGTAAACTGATGAAGAGCCTAATGGTTGGCCGTGCTCGTGAAATTCTAAAGAGCGCTATTGGTCGTGGCCCGATTCACGGTATTTTCTCTGGCTCTGTGGTTACTGTACTGGTTCAGTCTTCATCAACAACAACCAGCCTAATGGTTCCACTGGTTGGCTCAGGTGTACTGAAAGTTCGTGATGTATACCCATTCACTCTAGGTGCCAACATCGGTACATGTATTACCGCACTATTGGCGGCAACAGCAGCATCAGGTGAGTTCGCGGTATTCGCTCTACAAATTGCTTTGGTACACCTAGCGTTCAACATCCTAGCCACAGTCTTTATCTTTGGTATTCCGTTCCTACGTGAACTACCAGTTAAAGCCGCTGACATCATCTCTGATATGGCTGTGAAGAACAAAGCTGTAGTGGCTGGTTACCTTATTGCGGTATTCCTTGTACTGCCAGGTAGCATCCTAGCGCTGACTGCTTAATTCGAAGAACCATCGCTTATTCAAAGCCCGCAACCTAGGTTGCGGGCTTTTTTGTTTGTCTACGCTTAGCTGATGAAGAAGGGAACGGGGTTTCATCCTGCGGATGAGCTAAAGAGCTAAGTTGTGGTTAAGTGAACAATACTAGTTTTCAACGAGGCGACGCTCGATCCCACTTTCCAGTACCAAAACGCTCCATAAGGTGCCGCCCGTTCTTTCTCGCATAAAAAAGCCGCCCTGCGATAGGCGGCTCTTTAACAACTCGTGCTGATTACACTGAGAATGGGTATTGGATCGGATCATGGTACTCGTAGCCCTCAACCCAGAAATCATCCAGCGTGACCCAAGTTTCCAAATCTTCTAGAGACTTGATATCCGGGTTGATATGGAACGTAGGTGATGCCAAAGGCTCTCGCTTCAACTGAACGTCACGCATCAACTCAAGCTGATCTTCATAGATGTGAGCGTTCACTATCTTGTGGTAAGCCAGCCCCGGTTTTTTACCTGTAATCTGAGCCATAATAGCCAAGAACACGTACACCTGAACCATGTTGAAATTCAGCCCAAGAGGCACATCACATGAGCGCTGAGTACTATTGAGGTAAAGCGTATCACCTAACAACGAGAAGTGATGGCTATACATGCAAGGGCGTAAACACCCCATATGGAACTCACCTGGGTTGTAGAAGTTGAGGATTTCGCCGCGGTCATCAACCCCACGCGTTAAATCATCAACAATCTTACGAAGTTGGTCTATGTGACCACCGTCAGGCTTAGCCCAAGCACGCCCCTGAACACCATAAACGCGGCCCATGTCATCCTCACCTTTTCGATAAGGGTTATTGAGCCAAGCTTGGTTTAGGTTTGCATTAGCGTCCCAAGTTTTGGTACCGAGCTTGCGAAAATCTTCCGCACTGTCGTAACCACGAATATAACCGAGTAGCTCAGCCACCGCGGCTTTCCAAAAGCTTTTACGCGTTGTCACTAATGGGAACTGGTTGTGGCCAACATCATAAGTCAGATCAGCGTTGATAACCGTCAGGCAGCGTTTGCCTGTACGTTCGTTTTCAATCCACTCACCTTGCTCAACAATTCGCTGACAGAGATCTAAATACTGTTTCACACCCGTTCCTTACTTCGTTTGTTGTGGAATTTCATCTTTATAATGACCACGCTTGTAAGCCCATACCATCATCAGGATACCAACGATAACCATAGGTAGGGATAGGATCTGTCCCATAGAGATAAATCCACCGAACAGACCAAGATGGGCATCAGGCTCACGAACGTATTCGACAAGGAAACGGAATGTACCATATCCAGCTAAAAATAGCCCTGAGACCGCACCGAGAGGGCGTGGCTTTTTGATGAACCAATTAAGGATGAAGAACAACACAACGCCTTCAAGAAGCATTTCATACAGTTGAGATGGGTGGCGAGGTAAAGGGCCGCCATTAGGGAAGACAATCGCCCATGGCACATCCGTCACTCGGCCCCACAATTCGCTGTTCATGAAGTTACCTAAGCGCCCCATTCCGAGGCCAAACGGTACTAATGGCGCGATAAAGTCAGCGACGCCGAAGAAAGTACGACCATTCTTCTTGGCATACCAGAACATTGCCGTGATGACCCCGAGCAGTCCACCGTGGAATGACATGCCTCCGGTCCACACTTTGAACAGGTACAGAGGGTCTTGGAGGAACAAATCAAAGTTATAGAAAATAACGTAACCGACTCGCCCGCCAATCACTACCCCAAGGAAACCAGCAAACAGCAGATCGGAGACTTGATCTCGCGTCCATCCACTGTCTGGCTTATCTGCTCGTCGATTAGCTAGCCACAACGCAAACGCAAAACCAACCAGGTACATCAACCCATACCAGCGAATTGACAGTGGACCAATCGAAACCAGGACAGGATCGATATTAGGAAATTCAAGGTATCCCTGAGACATAGAATAATTACTCTTTTGGTATTCAGATAATTAGATGAGAGTCCATTACAGCAACATAGTTCCGGCAACAAAGACTAAAAAGACTGCAAAGATTTTTTTCAACGTTGCCGTCGGTAAGGATGTCGCCAATTTAGCGCCGATGCGAGTCGTCAACATGGATGTCGAAGCTATGGCAATCAGTGCTGGCACATAAACATATCCCAAACTGTAAGCTGGCAATGATTGTGCCTGATAACCATGCAAGATGAAACCAATCATACCTGAGATGGCGATAAAGCAACCGCACACAGAAGAAGAACCGACCGCTTTGCGCATTTCAATGCCGTGTCGATTAAGAAATGGCACAGACAACGACCCACCCCCGATGCCTGCAAGGCTCGACACCATACCAATCCCAGTGCCAATCGCTACAGTGGCACTGTTGCCAGGCATGGTTTTCTGGCTCTTGCGCTTTATCGAAAACAGCATTTGCACCGCTAAGCACAGCACTATCACGCCAAACACTTTCGGTAGGTACTGGGAAGGAATCCACTCCGCAACATTCGCGCCGAGAAAACCGCCCACGACCACGCCGGGCATCAGCCATTTCACCACATACATATCCACATTACCGAGTTTGAAGTGATTAAATGCCGAAGAACCTGAAGTGACAATAATGGAAGCCAGAGAGGTCGCCAAAGCGATTTGCATACTAATCGCGGGATCAATCCCAGCCATAGGAAGCAAGAAGAGCAACGCTGGCACCACAATCAAACCACCACCGATGCCAAGCAGTCCTGCCATCACTCCAACAATACCACCAAGAAGGAGCAGCAAGACTAAAAATTCAATATTCACGTTTTTCCTTATCGTTTACCAGCACGGATAAAGCCTGCGAAGCCTTTCTCCTCAAAGAAAGTTTGCATCATAGTATAAATGTCATTGCCATAAGGCTGCATCAGAGCTTTGTCAGCAAGTTCGCGTAATTCCGTACTATCAATATGACGCAGTAAGTACTTCACCTTAGCAACATTCGACGTGTTCATACTCAAGCTACGGTAACCCAGCCCCACCATGAGAAGCGCGCCGATAGGGTCACCCGCTAATTCACCACAAATACACACGGGCAGTTGAAGTTGCTGACAAGTATGCTGGATATGATCCAGTGCCATGATCACAGCAGGATGCATCGACTCATACACATCCGAGACTCGCGCATTGTTGCGATCCACGGCAAGTAAGTATTGCGTCAGATCGTTCGTACCAATAGAAACAAAGTCCACCTTTTCCGCAATCAGCGGCAACAGGTAAATCATTGATGGCACTTCGATCATCACGCCAATGGCTGGCATTTTAACTCGCTCATCCAATTCTGCGACTTCTTGATGGGCACGTTCAATCAGATCAATCGCATCATCCAGTTCTTGAGCCCCTGATACCATTGGCAGCAAGATGCTCAGATTATCGTGTTCCGCACTGGCTCGCATCATGGCGCGAATTTGCATCAGGAAGATATCAGGATGATCAAGCGTGAAACGAATACCGCGCCAACCAAGGAAAGGGTTGTCTTCTTCAATTGGCAGGTATGGCAGCGCTTTATCTCCACCAACATCAAGCGTACGCATGACTACGCGCTTGTCGGGGTATGTATTTAGGACTGACTGATACTGAAGAGTTTGTTCGTCTTCAGAAGGAAAACGATGTTGAAGCAAAAAAGAAATTTCGGTTCGATATAGGCCGACCCCATCGACCCCTTGGTTCACGGCAATGTTCGCATCTGCGCTCAAACCGGCGTTGAGCATGACTTCAATACGCACATCATCGCTGGTGCATGCAGGTTCAAGAATTCGCTGGTTGACCATGGTCGCCAGCTCGCTCTCTTCATGCGCCAGTTCGCGATACTCTTTGAGTAGCTGCTTACTCGGTGAGACAAAAATCTTACCACTGTATCCGTCGACAATGCCACGTTTGCCATTAACCGGCTTAGGGTTGAGTGTCACCCCCATCACAGCGGGAATGCCCAGCGCACGAGACAAAATGGCCGCGTGAGAGTTTGCAGCCCCTTCTAAAGACACCACCGCGAGAAGCTTTTCCTTAGGAATAGAGGCAAGCAAGGTTGCCGTTAACTCGCGCACAACCAATATGACCGGCTTTTCAATAGAAGGCTGATCTTTCTCGGTATTGTGGAGGAAGAACAGTAAACGTTGACCGAGCTCTTTTATGTCCTGAGCACGCTCTCTGAGATACACATCTGACATGCGAGCAAAACGGTTAGAGTAGCTCTCAACCACTTGCCTCAATGCCCAATCAGCCCGATCCCCTTTTTGGATTTGCGTTTTGAGGTCCTTGCGTAACATCGGATCATTCAGCAGGTGCGTAAACAGATCAAATATCGCTAAGGTATCTTTGTTGATTTCGCTATCGAGCTTTTTACGCATACGGCGAAAATCGCTCAATGCATCTTCAATTGCTAGCAGCAGCCATTCTTGTTCACGGTCAATGTCCAAGGTCGATGCCGGATAGACATCCGCTAAATCTGGTTGAGTGTCATCCCACCAGAACTCACCGATAGCCACACCAGAAGATGCTGGGATACCTTTGATGGTATGCAGTTTCTTCTCTAGGCGCCAATGTCCCTGAGTTTGAGCATGAGCAATGATCACCGCTAGCTGAGCAGCTAATGTGACCAGAAAAGACTCTTCCATCTCATCAAACTGACGCGGTTGCTTTTGCTGGACCACCAGTACACCGAGCACCTGCTTACGATAGATGATCGGGGTGCCCAAAAAGCTCTGATAGACCTCTTCGCCAAGTTGGGAGAAGTATTTGAAATTCGGATGCCGAGAGGCTTCGGCAAGATTGAGCGGCTCAGCGCTGCGTTTGACCAGACCGACCAAACCTTCGCTAAAGTTGATGTGGATTTTGTTGCCTTTGAAACGCAAGCCTTGAGTCGCCATCAACTCAAGGCGCTGCATCTCTTCGTTAGCAAGATAGACGGTGCAACACTCCGTACTCATCGCGCTGCATGTTTGCTTAACTAAAACCTTCAATGCCTGATGCACATCTTCGACTTTAGATACCTGTTCAACTATGTCCCTTAGTTGAGAAAGCATGTCTATCCTCTTCTGTGTTTACGCTTACCCTTAGCTCTGCGCTCTTTAAACGGCATCGCTACAGAGGCGAATTCTTTCATCGCTCGACGGTATACATCGCGCTTAAAAGACACCACTTGCCTGACTGGATACCAATAACTTACCCAACGCCAACCATCAAATTCAGGGGAATTTCCTCGCTGCATATTAATTCGTGATTCATCACAATCCAGACGAAGAAGGAACCATTTCTGTTTTTGTCCGATACAGACAGGTTTTGAATCCCAGCGCACTAATCGCTTTGGTAGTTTGTACCTTAACCAATGGCGGCTAGTCGCCACAATTTTTACGTCTTTTTTAGTAAGACCAACCTCTTCATATAGCTCGCGAAACATTGCCTGCTCAGGCGTTTCGCCGTCATCAATTCCCCCTTGAGGAAATTGCCAAGAATGTTGCCCGTATCGTTTAGCCCAGAAGACCTGACCATGGTTGTTACAGATTACAATTCCCACATTTAAGCGGTAACCATCGCCATCTATCACTGGCCAACCTCTAATAAATTCTTAATTACAGTGATTTTTCCACATATCCCCAGATGTAGCAAACTTACTAGTGTGACTGATACGTAAAATATGGCGTAACTTAGTCTTTATGGATAACTTTTAACCCGAAACGCGGTTATTCACACAAAGGTGAGACATAGTCCACATTTATTCACCTTTTCTGTGTATAACCATGTGAAGAATCTTAGAGAAAGTGATCATTCTTTATCCATGATCACATCAGGCTTAATATAAGCTTTAAACTACCAGAAACAAAACACATAAAAATCATAAAGATAAACAAAAACACTCAAAGTAATCGCCAAGATACCGATCGATAAAACGACACTCACTCAGATCGGTCAAAGATCCACCACCGAGACTTTTATCCACACCACCAGCTCAGCAAGGCAACTTATGACCAAAAACTCAAGCAAATTATCACCCCTAAAACACTGTTTATTCATACACTCCTGATAAAAAGCTGCCTAATCTCGACGACACCTGTGGATAACCCCTTAACTGATGATCTTTTAGACACTAAGATCAACTTTCAATCAGCCACATTTGGATCGATTTCCGTTACAATAACCGCCACGTTTGACCACCCCGATGATCCACATGAAGCCCGAACCTAAATCAGAAACCGAACTGCTCGATCGAGCGAGAGATATTGCTGGCGTGAGTTTTAAGGAACTGGCGGATGAGGCGAACCTAACAGTTCCACCAGATCTCAGAAGAGATAAAGGCTGGGTGGGTCAACTATTGGAGTGGCATCTGGGCGCAATTGCGGGAAGCAAACCCCAACAAGATTTTGAGCAGCTCGGAATCGAGCTGAAAACGATCCCGATCAGCTATACGGGCAAACCTTTGGAAACCACCTTTGTCTGTGTCGCACCATTGATGGGAGTACAAGGACTGACTTGGGAAACCAGTCACGTACGTAACAAGCTATCACGAGTGCTTTGGGTTCCTGTCGAAGGGGAACGTGAGATCCCACTAGCTGAGCGCCGAGTAGGGTCACCTTTAATATGGTCACCAAGTGCAAGCGAAGAGTTACAGCTCAAAACGGATTGGGAAGAATTAATGGAACTGATCGTGCTGGGACAAGTGGAACAAATTACCGCTCGCCATGGTGAAGTGCTTCAACTGCGACCAAAAGCCGCAAACAGCCGAGTATTGACGGAAGCGTATGGAGCGAGCGGCAAGCCTATAATGACGTTGCCGCGAGGGTTCTACCTTCGAACTCAGTTTACTGCTCAGATCCTTGAGCACAATTTTGTTTGATCTAATGTGTGGTCAATGACAGTTCAACATCATGATAAAGCGGGCCATCTCCAGCGCCACATTCATCATAAGCGTTGTGTAATCTTAGATAAGCCCGTTCAACTCCCAGACGCAATAGTTCTTCTTTGACTGAGTCAAGCGACTCAAAATGAATCGGCTCATCATCTTGTTTAATCGGTTCCAGTTTGTGCTTGTACTCCACTGCAAGAAGGTAATGTGAGAGATCCGAACAACCAATGACAAACACCTTAGGTGGCTGATAGCTGTCTTTGTGATGCCCATGAATCCATTTATCTAATTGGCTTTTTTGCATAGCTCACCTCCAATTTTAAATTCTAGTTAACTATACAAATTTTGCGAAATTGTTATCGAATCCCATTTCTTCTAATGTGACGATGCCCTATATTGGGGTAACAAAGAGAAATTGAGTAAGGAAGTTCAATGCAATACAACAAGTTACCTCATTCCACTCTTGAAATTAGTAAAATCTGTCTGGGCACCATGACCTTTGGTGAACAAAACACAGAACAAGACGCTTTCAGTCAGCTGGATTATGCACTCGAACGTGGTGTGAACTTCATCGATACTGCCGAAATGTACCCCGTTCCCCCTAAAGCGGATACCCAAGGTTCCACCGAGCAATACATCGGTAACTGGCTGAAAAAATCAGGTAAGAGAGAAAAAGTCGTACTGGCGACTAAAATTGCCGGCCCAAGAAATGTCCCTTACATTCGCGATAACATGAGCCTGGATAGACGCAATGTTCATCAGGCGATTGACGATAGTTTACAGCGCCTGCAAACCGACTATGTCGACCTTTACCAACTACATTGGCCACAGCGCCGGACCAATTGCTTTGGTCAACTCAACTATCCCTACCCTGACGAAAATGAAGAAGTCACGCTGATTGAAACCCTCGAAAGTCTGGCAGACCTGATAAAAGCGGGCAAAGTGCGCTACATCGGTGTCTCTAACGAAACACCTTGGGGTGTAATGACGCTACTGCGCCTAGCAGAAAAACATGAACTGCCGCGTATTGTTTCAATTCAGAATCCGTATAACCTGCTCAATCGCAGCTTTGAAATCGGTTTGTCTGAAATCAGTCACTATGAAGGTGTTCAGTTGCTTGCCTATTCACCGTTGGCATTTGGTTGCCTGAGTGGTAAATACCTTAATAATGCTCGACCAGAAGGCGCTCGCTGTTCCCTATTCGAACGCTTTGTCCGTTACTTTACGCCGCAAGGCATTCAAGCGACTGAAGCCTACGTCAACTTAGCTCGAGAGCACGGGCTTGATCCGGCACAAATGGCATTGGCGTTTGTCAATCAGCGCCCTTTCGTTGGCTCCAACATCATAGGAGCAACGAATCTAGAGCAGCTTAAATCGAACATTGACAGTCTTGATGTCGTATTAAGTGAAGAATTGCTTCAGGGACTTCAGGCAATTGGCACGACTTATTCCAATCCTTGTCCTTAGTGAAAAACCAGCTACTGCATCAGTAGCTGGTTGATAAGGTTCGGGCCAGTGAAGCAAACTGGCCCTTTTTATTACGTAGGTATTCGCGCACTGAGTACTCGACGAAGATGACGAATACGACGTTCGGCTTTGACGCTATCTGGCTCAGTTTGACCGACAGGGCGACCATCTTGCTCTAAACCAATATCGCGTAGCAGGTGGGTATTTTCCCAAGGAATCTGAAACGCGCTGCGGCGAACCCGACGTTTCCATTCACGCTCTTCACGACGTAAATCAGCTTTTACTAGTAGCGTAGCAAGTTTTAGATATACAGAATGACTCATGATAATTCTCCAGTTGGATGATAGACAGCTGGGAAAAGATCAACGAATAGACTTATAAAATGAGGACATTTTTAATTCGCTGCTTTCCCGCAGCCAATTAAAAATAAATGGATACGGACTAATTACATTACTTGGGTAGATCGGCGATCAAATGAAGCGGGCCTATGTTGTTTAGCCGCCATGATCGATACTTGATCGCAAGACGCAGTAATCAATGAATTGACGTTGAAATTTTTCATTGTGCGCCTCCTAGCAATGTATTAATCCAAATAGAAAAGTGTTTCGATGTATGAGCTTGTACTCATGGTTAAATTCTATGCATGGGCGATGATATTTCAACCACTTTGTTGCATAAAATTAAAATACAATTTTTTAACCTAAAAATAACCATACCAAACTCAGGAATATAAGATATTCCACTAGGTGATATAAGCTTCAACGATTTATGCTCTATGAAAATAAAAAACCACACTGCTGAGAGTGTGGCTTTATGTAAATAAAACAGCTAATTACACTGTCGCATCACTGATTAAGTTATGTTTGTTAAGTAATCGGTACATAGTGGCACGCGATACACCCAACTCTTTCGCTGCCATCGAAACCTGACCAGAATGAGATTCAAGCACCAATAGAAGCGCGTCACGTTCACTACGCTCACGGATACTCTTCAAGCTGCGTTTGCCATCGCTACGCTTAGGTAAATCGAGGTGTTCCTCATCCAACATCACTGTCTCAGACATCAGAACAATACGCTTGATCTGATTCATCAACTCACGGACATTACCCGGCCAGTGATAACGAGTCAGAGCACGTGTTGCCTCTTCCGTGTAACTGCGAGCCTGAGCGTTGTACTCCTTAGAATATTCCTGAAGGAAATGACGCGCGAGTATCGCGATATCCCCCGCACGCTCTTTCAAGCTTGGCACATTGATGCGCAAGACATTGATGTAGTGGTAAAGCTCTTCATTGAAATCACCATCAATCAACGCTTTTTCGATATCCGCAGAGTTGGCTGCCAGAATACGCACGTCGATTTCCTGCCGACCATTCACTGTCTCGATAGTGCCTTCCTGAAGGAATCGCAGCAAATTCAACTGCTGAGACTTAGGCAGAGTAAGAATATCGTTAAGCAGTATGGTGCCACCATCCGCCTTTTCAAGAATCGAAGGCTCAGAGGCATCATCGCGGTTAATACCAAATAAATCGCTCTCAAGACGCCTTTCCGACATAGCGCGACAATTGACAGAAATGAACTCTTTCTGCGCTCGAGAAGAGGTTTTATGCACAGCGCGAGCCACGGTTTCTTTACCGGTACCACTCTCACCATAAATCAGAATGCTGACGTCAGTTGGACCGATACGTTTGATCTGATCGCGCAGACGCTTCATTGGGATCGACTCTCCGATCAGCCCCATGTCATTATTACTGCCATAGTGTGGCCAGACTTTTTTCTCTAACTTGAGCATACCAAGTTGGTGGCCAATAGTGCTGAGAAGCTGAGCATCCGGGATTGGCGCAGTGAAAAAGTCGATACAAAAGTTAACGATAAACTGGCAAATGGTATCTGAGCTTAATTGCGATTCACGGATAAATGCGAGCCAACGAACTTGCTTATGGTTACTCACCAAATTCGCAATGCCATTGAGGCTGAACTCGTCATGACTAAGGTCGACGATGCCAATGCAAGGCCCTGTTTCGCTGAACAAAGCGTCCGCTTTGCGTAAATCTGCACACTGAGTACAACGCCATCCTACTTGCTCTAACACCGACAGCCAGGGCTCATACGTACCACCGACAACGATAAGTGAACCAGGAATGGAGTCCATTCGGAACTGACTAGCCATGAAATGTATCCCTATTGATTCAAATTTTAATGCTGTGCCTCCAGAGGCACCAAAACTTAGCCGTTACATTATAGAGACTCGGCAAGATAATCTGTCTCATTACTAAGACTAGCCAGTGAATTATATAAATACCAAACAACAATGCGATCAACATTCGGCACGAGTATGCATCTCTCGACACAAAACGAGACATAGTGCTAAAGCTCTACTGCAACAATTTCAGACATTGCACCTATGCCAGATAAGAAAAATCCGGTACAAGCCTTACCTATACCGGATTCCATTTAAAGTAATGTTTACATGTTATGCCAAAGCTTGCTCTGGTGGCTGTACGTTATAACGTCGAATGTCTTTTAATAGCATCATCGCCACAACAATACTCAACGCGATGTTTGACAGCGGGTAAGCAATCCAAATGCCCGGCACACCCATCAGCTTAGGCATTATGAACAAGAAAGGTAGCTGAATCAGCATATTACCTATGGTAACAAACATGGCTTTGCTACCTTTATTGATCGCCTGATAGTAGGCTCCGGCAACCACAAGGAATCCATCCAACGCAAGTGCAAACATGTGTAATCGAATACCAAGAATCGTATTATCGACCAATTGAATATCCGTTGAGTTAAATACAGAGACAAATTCGCGTGGGAAGATATTCAGCAAAAGAACAAACGCCATACCGATGACCACCGAGCTGACCATCGCCACTTTGAGTAATTTGCGAATATTAGCCTGATGACGTGCGCCATGATTATAACTTACCAGCGGTTGCATACCGTTAGCGATACCCTCAGCAGTCAAGTAATACACAGTGACGATATAGCCCAAAATAGCATAAGCACCAATCAAGAGCTGATCACCGTATTGAGCAAACAAGCTATTGTGCAACGCCACCATCACCGAACCATAGGCGTACATAAAAAAGCTGGATGTACCGATGGAAAATATCTGAGGCACTAGCGCTAACTTAAGTTTAAGCTCATGAATTCGTAGGCGAAGTTTGGCTCTTTGTGAGAAGAAGTACCCTACTCCCAATAAGGTAACAACCATCTGAGCAATTCCAGTCGCAATCGCCGCACCAGTCAGCTCCCAACCTAGCCAAGCAATAAATAGGTAGTCGAGTACAATATTGATTAGCGCTCCCACGACCATCAACATGGTTGCCAAATTTGGGCTGTCATCATTGCGTAGCAAAAATGGCATGGCAATCGAGCCAAGGGTGAATACGCTGGCACCTATCAAGATGTGCAGATACTGTAATCCCAACTCAAACACACGTCCTTCAGCTCCCTGCCAACGTAAGAAATCATCAGCGAAGAAAAACAGTAACCCAGACACCACGGGAGTTAACGCCAGTAAAAGCACCAAGCCTGTCGCCAGAGTTTGTTTCGCGCCTAGTACGTCTTTTTCACCTTGACGAATCGACACCATCGCCCCGGTACCCACGCCCACCAGCATACCAATTCCTAGAATTGAGCCGATCACAGGCCAGGCAACATTGATTCCTGCGAGCCCATCAGCGCCAACATAGCGACCAATAAATACACCATCGACCACCTGATATAAGCCATTGACCAGCATGGCAGCGACGGTGGGTATTGTGTATTTCCAAAACTGTTTATATATGGAAGTTTGCATTTCTCTCACCATAAGTTAGCCAGGCTAACTAAATAGTTAAATTGAAAATTGTGGAACCTGTTAGCCTTTTAGTGACTTTTCCAACAGAGATACAAGCTGCCCTGCTTCTTGTTTCGTCAGTTTGTTGCTCATCGCTTGTGCGATATGCTGATAAACTAACTGTTCTTTCGATAAATCCTTTAACACCTGCTCACTCAGTATGACTCGCTTTGAACGTGCATCCTGCAGACATGAGATACGTGAAACTAACCCTTTCTTTTGCAAGCGCGCGACCATATTCGACGCGGACGGTTTGGTTACTTTCATCTCATTGGCTAGATCAGTGATACGAATTCCCTCAGGAAATTCTTCGATAACCCTCAAGTAGTCATACTCGTTAAAACTCAATAGAGATAAAGGGTCTTCTTTAGCATGCACTCGCCACGCTTTGGCGCAAAAACGTTCCAGTTCTATCAGGCAGTTTTCTAGAGCCATAAGGTTTCAGTACTTTTAGTTAGCAAGGCTAACTATTTTAGTGATAGTTAAAATAAATGGCAATAAAAAAACCGCTGCAAAGCAGCGGTTTTATCATCATTCAATATTGGTTCAGTTGGAGGCTTGTTGTTGCGCCTGAGCCTTTTTGGCTAACTGTTCTTCCTTGACCTCATTGTAAATTCGGGTCAATTCCAAGAACGAATAACGATGCTCAACGTACTCATACACATTAAACGAAATAGCGAGTTTGTAGAGGGAGATCGCGCTCGCGTAGTCACCTTGGCTCTGGTAACGCTTGCCTAGGTAGAAATAGGCTTCTGTTAGACGTTGCGCTAACAAGGTATTGTCGCGTGTACCGACTAAGATCGCTTTGAAGGCTTCATCTTCCGAGATTTCACCTAAGGTGATTGCCACTAGCACCCAGCCCCACTGCTCGTCACGTTGCTCATAACGAGACATTAGCTCAGCAGTGGCTGCCTGAGGATCTTTTTCCGATTTGACAATATACAACCAAAGCGCTCGGAAAGGGTCTGACGTATCTTCTTGGTAATGCTCCGTCATATCTTCCAACGCAAGATCGATACGACCGCCATAATACAACGCAATCGCACGGTTTCGGGCTGCATAGGAGTTTGCAGGGTCAAGTTCCAAAGTAGAGTCAAACGCATCATAGGCAGCGTCATACTCTCCTACCTGAGTGAAGTAAACACCCAGTAAGTTAAACAGATCTGGCTGCGCAGGGTTAAGCGACAGTGACTGGTTGTAGTCTAATCTGGCCAAGTCACGCAGGCCTACACTGTCGTAGTAATTGCCACGCTCATAAAGCATTTTCGCTCGGACTTCTTTAGGAAGATCCTGACGTTGAAGTAACTGACTCAAACGAGCGATCTGCACTTCTTGCTGAACGCTTGCTTGCAACGGCACAGCCATTGGTGGGTAAAGCCACTCAGCACTATTATTTGATGTAGTGGCACAACCTGCCGTCACCAATAACGCTAAACTAAGTGTTGCGGTTTGAAACCATTTCACAAATAAGTACTCCTGTTGCTGAGCCTGCTGCTCAGTATCGGCCGCATTAAAAAAGGGAGCGTAGTGCTCCCTTTATAACATGCTTTTAGCAAAATAGGCTAATTCACCAAACCAGCCCACTTAGCGATATCGCATTATGCGTCTGTTGCTGGTTTCTCTTCAGCAGAAGCTTCTTCAGTCTTTTCAACTGCTTCTTTCATGCTTAGACGTACACGGCCCTGACGGTCGATTTCAAGAACTTTAACTTGAACTTCTTGACCCTCAGCTAGGTAGTCAGACACTTT
This sequence comes from Vibrio sp. St2, assembly GCF_947311885.1. NCBI lineage: Bacteria > Pseudomonadati > Pseudomonadota > Gammaproteobacteria > Vibrionales > Vibrionaceae > Vibrio > Vibrio sp. St2. The sequence goes on from NZ_CAMZNA010000010.1 coordinate 59,862, forward strand.
CTCAACGCGCTTGTCAGCGATTTGAGAGATGTGTACTAGACCATCTTTGCCAGGAAGGATTGTTACGAATGCACCGAAGTCAGCTAGACGAGCAACTTTACCTGTGTAGATGCGGCCAACTTCAACTTCTGCAGTAATCTCTTCAATACGACGGATTGCTTCTTTCGCAGCTGTACCTTCAGTTGCAGCAATCTTGATTGTACCGTCGTCTTCGATTTCGATAGTTGTACCTGTCTCTTCAGTTAGAGCACGGATAACTGCACCACCTTTACCGATAACGTCTTTGATCTTCTCTGCGCTGATCTTCATTGTGTGAATACGCGGAGCGAACTCAGAGATATCTTCACGAGCACCAGAGATAGCTTCATCCATTACAGATAGGATGTGCTTACGTGCACCTTGCGCTTGGTTAAGAGCAATTTGCATGATCTCTTTAGTGATACCTTCGATCTTGATATCCATCTGAAGTGCAGTAATACCAGTGTTAGTACCTGCTACTTTAAAGTCCATGTCACCTAGGTGGTCTTCGTCACCAAGGATGTCAGAAAGAACAACGAAATCGTCGCCTTCTTTAACAAGACCCATTGCGATACCCGCAACAGAAGACTTGATTGGAACACCGGCATCCATAAGCGCTAGAGACGTACCACATACAGAAGCCATTGAAGAAGAACCGTTAGATTCTGTGATTTCTGATACTACACGTACTGTGTATGGGAATTCGTCTACAGATGGCATTACTGCAGCAATACCGCGCTTAGCTAGTTTACCATGGCCGATTTCACGACGCTTAGGAGAACCTACAAAACCAGTCTCACCCACACAGTATGGAGGGAAGTTGTAGTGTAGTAGGAAGTGATCTTTACGCTCACCAGTTAGCTCGTCGATGATCTGAGCATCGCGCTGCGTACCTAGAGTCGCAGTTACAAGCGCCTGAGTTTCACCACGAGTGAATAGTGATGAACCATGAGTACGTGGAAGAACACCAGTACGTACGTCTAGCGCACGAACCATATCTTTTTCACGACCGTCGATACGTGGGTTACCAGCGATGATGCTGCGACGTACCACTGTCTTCTCTAGATCGTGGAAGATAGTGTGGATTTCTTTTGTGTTTGCTTCTGGATCTTCAGCAAGAAGAACTTCGTTTACTTCACCAGCAATCTCGTGGATGCGGTCGTAACGAGCCATCTTCTCAGTGATTTGGTAAGCTTCAACTAGCTTAGCTTCAGCAAGTTCAGCGATCTTGTTTACAAGAGTTGTGTTCTCTTCTGGAGCAACCCAATCCCAAGCAGGAGTAGCAACTTCAGCTTTGAATTCGTTGATCGCATTGATCACAACTTGCTGTTGATCGTGACCGTAAACAACAGCAGATAGCATCTCTTCTTCAGTTAGGTTGTCAGCTTCTGACTCAACCATAAGAACAGCGCCTTCAGTACCCGCAACAACTAGGTCTAGCTTAGACGTTTCAAGTTCAGTGTTGCTTGGGTTAAGAACAAGTTGACCGTCGATGTGACCAACACGTGCTGCACCGATAGGACCGTTGAACGGGATACCAGAAATAGCCAGTGCCGCTGACGTACCGATCATAGTTACGATGTCAGGTTGAACGTCTGGGTTTACAGACACAACTGTCGCGATAACTTGAACTTCGTTTTTGAATGCATCCGGGAAAAGTGGGCGGATTGGGCGGTCGATTAGACGAGCCGTTAGCGTTTCACCTTCAGAAGGGCGACCTTCACGTTTGAAGAAACCACCAGGGATTTTACCCGCAGCGTAAGTACGCTCTTGGTAGTTAACCGTTAGAGGGAAGAAGTCTTGACCTTCTACCGCTTCTTTTTTACCTACAACAGATACGAATACCGCAGTATCGTCCATTGTCACCATAACTGCTGCTGTAGCTTGACGTGCAATAACGCCAGTTTCTAGAGTAACCGTGTGGTTACCGTACTGGAACGTTTTAACAACTGGTTTTTCGAACATTGTTATTCCTTGTTTCTGAGGCATCCAAATGGGGCTCAGATAGTGTTAATTGACACTCAAGGCACTACAAATCGCGACTAGTAAAAACGCACTGTTGCTATCCGAAACTAAAGGAGAGGCAATGTCATTTTTAATAGTCGCGACCTTTTGGTCGACGAGGTTGACTGTAATGCAATGAGTTTTTGCTTTTAATACTCAAACAACATGAGTATGGGCGTGCGTATTATAACGGGATAAAACGGATTTGGCTAAATTTAGGCAACAAAAAAGGGGCAAAAAGCCCCTTTTCCGACAAACTGCTCTATGCAGTCGCTAATTAGCGACGTAGGCCTAGACGCTTGATTAGGTCGTGGTAACGATCTAGATCTTTACCTTTTAGGTAATCTAGAAGTTTACGACGACGAGAAACCATACGTAGAAGACCACGACGGCTGTGGTGATCGCCTTTATGCGCTTTGAAGTGACCTTGTAGGTGGTTGATAGAAGCTGTAAGTAGAGCTACTTGTACTTCTGGTGAACCAGTGTCGCCTTCGCCACGTGCGTAATCTGCAACGATTGCTGCTTTAGTTTCTGCATTCAGAGACATAATTCTCTCCTAATAAGAGTAGGTTAAACGTTGTGCCAGCCAATCTCTGATTCAGCCGACACGAGGAGCGCGAATTATAGGGGATGCTCGTTGCTTAAGCAATAAGTATTTGCGCACTTCGCACGGGATGCGGAGACGAAGTCCATTCCGTTATTGCCCTTTTCTGTTACACTTAGCGGATTAAAAGCTACCTATTTGAAATAACAGGATTCCTTATGAAAATCGGCATCATCGGTGCAATGGAGCAAGAAGTCTCTATTCTTAAGCAAGCTATTGAAAACTGCCAAGAAGTGTCAAAAGCGGGTTGTACTTTCTTCTCTGGTCAACTGAACGGTGTAGACGTAGTCCTACTTCAATCTGGTATCGGTAAAGTGGCAGCAGCAGTAGGCACCACAGTATTGCTTGATGAATACCAACCAGATGTTGTCATCAATACAGGTTCCGCAGGTGGTTTTGATTCTACATTGAATTTAGGTGATGTGGTTATTTCCACAGAAGTTCGTCACCACGATGCGGATGTAACGGCATTTGGCTATGAAATTGGTCAAATGGCAGGGCAACCTGCAGCTTTCACTGCGGATGCGAAGCTGATGGACGTAGCGGAAAAAGCCCTGTCACAAATGGAAGACAAACATGCTGTACGTGGCCTGATTTGTACTGGTGATACGTTTGTCTGCACCGCTGAGCGTCAAGCGTTTATCCGCCAACATTTTCCATCGGTGATTGCCGTTGAAATGGAAGCTTCTGCAATTGCTCAAGCCTGTCACCAATTTAAAGTACCGTTTGTTGTTGTGCGTGCTATTTCAGACGTAGCTGACAAAGAGTCACCAATGAGTTTCGAAGAGTTCTTGCCTCTTGCAGCGAAGAGCTCTTCTGAAATGGTCTTCAAAATGGTTGAGTTGCTTAAAGCATAATCAATAGCGAGTGGCTGATACTCATGGAAGAACTTTTTAATCAGTTATACTCAAACGGAGCGCTCCTAGTGTTATGGGGCGCTTTGTTGTTTCATCTTATCCTCCCTTTTCCTCGTGAAGCGCACCCTGCTATTTTATGGCATAGATTTGCTGAGCAACTGGCCGACAAGGTCAATACCAATTCCAGTTATTCACAAAGTATGATCTCAGGCACCCTGGCGTGGTTGCTGATGATCGTCCCTATGCTCGCTGTTTTAATCGCGTTAAAGCCGTTGGTGTGGCAAGCCCAGCTGTTTGAGCTTGCGTTGTTATTACTCGCTATAGACTGGCGCAATACCGATAAATTCACCGCCCATTTTGTCGAAGCACTGGCCAGAGAAGATAAAGAGCACGCTAAAATGCTCCTCAAGCCAATGGTGAATCGCTCCACCGAGTCGTTGTCTCTTCTCGGCTTAGGAAAAGCGGGCACAGAAACCCTCATCATGTCATACGGTCGCAATGTGGTCGCAGTGCTATTTTGGTACGCCATTACAGGCGGGATTGGCGCCTTCATTTATCGTATGACGGTAGAACTAGCTCGAGCCTGGTCACCATCACGCGAGAAGTTTTCACCTTTTGGCCTCCCTGTCATTCGAGCTGTCGCCGTTTTGGATTACATCCCATTACGCTTATTCGCCGTTATGATTGCATTGGGAAATAGAACCAGCGAAGTGTGGGCTCTGCTTAAGCAACAAGCAGCGACTTGGCCGCTACCGGGCCCATCGTGGTTGATCATCGCCGTCGGCGCGAAACAAGAGCTTTCTCTCGGTGGACCTGCTATTTATGACGGCAAAAAATCGGTTCGCAGCAAGCTGGGAGGCCGAATTGCGCCGTCTGCCATACATATAGCTCAAGTACAGCGCCTGCTGGCATGGCGAATGTTCGCCTGGATCATGGTACAAAGCGCTATCATGGGCCTTATTTATCAAGGAATCTAAATGCAGATACGGCTGCTTACCTTCATTACATTACTGGTTTCCACGATGGTTAACGCAGCCCCCGTGGAACGCGTTATTAGCTTGGCCCCTCACGCGACTGAAATGGCATTTGCGGCGGGTTTGGGCGACAAACTGATCGCAGTCAGTGAGCACAGCGATTACCCTGAACAGGCAACAAAGCTGGAAAAAGTCTCCAACTACCAAGGTATAAAGCTCGAACGCATTATTGCGCTCCAACCTGATCTGGTGATCGCATGGCCTGCCGGTAACCCTGCTAGAGAATTGGAAAAGCTGAAGCAATTTGGTATCAACATTTACTACTCGACAACCAGCTCGCTGGATGACATTGCCAACAACATCGAACAATTAAGCCAATATTCGCAAGATCCATCCGTCGGACTCAATATAGCCAAGCATTATAGGAATGAGCTGGCGAAGTTTAAGCAACGCTATCAAACGGATATCCCAGTAAGGTATTTCTATCAGCTGAGCGAACAGCCGATAATTACCGTTGCAAAAGGGAATTGGCCAAGCGAAGTATTTTCGTTTTGTGGTGGAGAGAATGTGTTTGAACAAAGTGCCGCACCCTACCCACAAGTTGGCACTGAACAAGTGGTGTTAAGTAACCCAGAAGTCATCTTTACCTCAGAGCATGCCATCGCAAAAGGGAACCCTTGGCTGGACTGGAAAAAACAGTTGTCTGCGGTTGAAAACGGATACGTCTGGTCACTGAATTCAGACTGGCTCAACCGACCGACCCCCAGAACGCTGAATGCAATCGAAGAAGTTTGTGAGCACTTCGAAACCGTCAGGCAAAATCGCTAACACTGCTTAGCTCTGATACCATACAATCCGCCGTCGTTTTTATTCCTCAGGATCACTGAGCATTTGTAAGAGATATTAATCCCGTGGATTCCATGCTGCTATACAGTGTCGATTTATTCGGCACCGCCATTTTCGCTGTCTCAGGAGTGCTGCTTGCCGGCCGACTCAAAATGGACCCTTTTGGTGTTGCCGTACTTGGCAGCGTAACCGCTATTGGAGGCGGTACAATTCGTGACATGGCATTAGGTGCCACCCCAGTATTCTGGATTACTGACACAAACTATTTGTGGACCATCTTGATCACCTGTCTGCTAACGATGATCATTGTTCGCCGTCCTAAACGCTTAGCTTGGTGGATTTTGCCAGTATGTGATGCAATAGGTCTTGCGGTATTTGTTGGTATTGGTGTTGATAAAACCATGGCCTATCAGGACTCAGCACTGGTTGCGATCATCATGGGTGTGATTACCGGGTGTGGCGGCGGTATCATCCGTGATGTACTCGCTCGGGAAGTCCCAATGGTACTAAGAAGTGAAGTCTATGCCACGGCGTGTATTATTGGCGGGGTATTCCACACCACAGCGCTCGCGATGGGACATGATCCTGACACTGCATTCTTAGCCGGTGTCTTTTCTACTTTGTTGATTCGCCTAGGCGCGATTCGCTGGCACTTGTCTCTACCAACATTTGCGCTCAATCGTTAATTAAAACGCTCAAGGCACACAAAAAAGGTCACCGAGGTGACCTTTTTACTTTCAGTGACAAATTACTTTTGAACTCGACGAAGAACGTCTTTCAGCAAGTCAAAGTCATTGGCAAGATCTTCAGAAAGCAGTTCCATCGCGGCATGTTTTGCCAGCGGACCTGGCAAATCAATGTCTGAGTCCAAAATCTCATCCACGACTTCTTTGAATTTCGCAGGGTGAGCCGTACAAAGGAATAGACCCGTTTCGCCTTCTTGCAATTGCTCTTCAAGGACGCGGTATGCGATGGCGCCGTGTGGCTCACATAGGTAACCAAGCGAGTGCAAATCTTTCACTGACTGCGCGCTTTGCTCATCAGAAACCGCACCTTTACCTAATGTCTCTAGGCCCCACTCTTTCACGCGGCATAGCTCTTCGATACGCGGCCAGTTGTTTGGCTGGCTTACATCCATCGCATTCGATGTCGTCGCGACTGTAGGCTTTGGCTCCCAATTACCTGTTTCTAGGTAACGTGGCACAGTATCATTGGCGTTCGTTGCAGCAATAAAGCGTTTAATTGGCAGACCAAGTGCTTTCGCCAATAGACCAGCAGTTAAGTTACCAAAGTTACCACTTGGCACAGACACAACCAAGTTTTCGCGCTGCTCTTTACTCATTTGCGCTGCGGCTTCAAAGTAGTAACAGATTTGCGCCATCAAACGACTGATGTTGATTGAGTTTGCTGAGTTTAGACCAATTTCTTCACGCAGCGCCGCGTCATCGAAAGCTTGCTTAACAAGTGCCTGACAAGCATCAAAGTCGCCATCGATCGCTACGGTGTGAATGTTTTTACCAAGCGTACAGAATAGCTTCTCTTGCAGTGGGCTGATCTTACCTTTCGGGTAAAGAATCACCACATTGATGTCTTCCATACCGTAAAAAGCGTGTGCCACGGCTGCGCCAGTATCGCCAGAGGTTGCGGTCAAAATAGTAATCTTGCCGCCGTCTGATACCGCAGCAAGAGATTGCGCCATAAAGCGCCCACCGAAGTCTTTAAACGCTAGAGTTGGACCATGGAACAATTCTAACGCATAGACACCATCTTTAACTTGATTGATTGGTGCAGGGAATTGAAACGCCGCGTCAACCATGGAGTTAACTTGCTCTTCACTCAGCTCATCACCAATCAACGCTGATAAAATTTTAGTGCTACGAGAGACGAAGTCTTCTGCTAGCAGCGCATCAACATCATCAAATTTCGGCAATTCCGATGGAAAAAACAGACCTTGATTACGGCCTAACCCTTGGCGAACGGCTTGGCCAAAGGAAACTTGTTCATCATTTTCTTTTATATTGTAAAGCTTCATAGCTCACTTCCTGTTACTTTCGAGCCCTGCTTGTCTAAACGACAAACATGGACGAATCCTTCTTGGTTTTGTACGTAATTTTGTTCTAACCAGCGAGCAACTCGCTCAGCGACATCTTTATCTTTGCAAATACTAAACAGCGTCGGGCCACTTCCTGAAATGCCCGTCGCCAGAGCGCCTGCTGTTGCCGCATATTTACGTGCATCAGCAAAGCCCGGTAGCAGTTTCTCACGATATGGTTCAGCGATCACGTCTTTGATCATCTTAGCCGCCAGCTCTGGCTGGTTCGAGTGGCAAGCATGGATAAAGCCGGCCAAGTGTCGACCATGAGCAATGATATCCTGACGACGATATTGAGATGGTAGGATCTCACGAGCTTCCGCCGTTGATACCTTAATACCCGGGTACGCCATTACCCAGTACCAGTCATCAAAACATGGCACTTCCTGACTGATGATGCCGAGCTCTTCAAGCATTAGTTGAACACCACCCAGATAGCATGGTGCGACATTGTCGTAATGTACGCCACCAGATATCTGCCCTTCCATCTCACCCATTAATGCCAATAGCTCAGTTTTATCCAACGGATTACCATGGAACTGGTTTAACGCATCCAGAGCCGCGACAATAGAGCAGGCACTGGAGCCTAACCCAGAACCGATCGGCATGTTCTTCTCAAGCGTCATTTCAAGAGGTAACAGAGTCACGCCTTTCTTATCTAGCTCTCTGGCAAACACTTGCCAACAATCATAAACGATATTTTCTTTAGGGTTTTCCGGTAGCTTGGAAACAAAATCGCCCGCTGTTTTGAGGCTAAAAGACTCGTTTCCAGCTTTCACCATCACTCGGTCACCAAGCAAGGTGCCATCAATAGGCGATACCGCAGCACCGAGCACATCAAAACCAACACTCACGTTACCTATTGACGCTGGGGCGTAAACCACCACATCCATACCACTACTCATTCGTTTTAAACCCCTAGTTTCCATCCTAAAGTACGCATCACATCTGAGAATACCCCAGCAGCAGTTACTTCTGTACCCGCTCCATAACCACGCAATACCAGTGGAATTGGCTGATAGTAACGGCTGTAGAAGGCCAATGCGTTCTCACCATCCTTGATCTTGAACATAGGATCATTTTCATCAACGGCAGCAATGCTAACACGACATTGGCCATCATTGATTTCTCCAACATAACGTAGCACTTTGCCATCTTCCGCAGCCTTGGCGGACAACTCTTGGAAGTACGCATCCGCCTCAGGCAATCGTTCCATGAACTCATCTACGCTGCCTGAATCATCAAAACCTGGTGGTAATGCTTGATCAACAATCACATCTTCCAGTTCTAAATTCATGCCGGCTTCACGTGCAAGAATTAGTAGCTTACGAGCGACATCCATACCAGACAGATCATCACGTGGATCTGGCTCGGTAAAGCCATTATCTTTAGCAATATTGGTTGCCTGACTTAGCGTCATACCTTCATCAAGCTTACCGAAGATGTAGGACAGCGAACCAGAAAGAATTCCGCTAAAGCGCTCAAGTTCATCCCCTGCGGAGATAAGATTTTGCAGGTTTTCGATCACTGGTAGGCCAGCGCCAACTGTTGTTTCATACATTAACTTGCGACGTGAACTACGGGCAATATCGCGCAGCTGATGGTAATAGGCCATGCTCGCCGTGTTGGCTTTTTTGTTTGGTGTGACAACGTGGAAGCCCGCTGCCAAGAAATCCGCATATTGGTTAGCGATAGATTCCGAAGAGGTACAATCCACCAGCACTGGGTTGATAATGTGGTTGCGCTGGACGAGAGAAATCAATCGCGCGAGGCTAAACTCTTCAGTTGCGTCGTTCATGCGGTCACGCCAGTGCTCTAAAGGCAGACCTTCACTATCGAGCAGTAGCCCCTTGCTATTCGCTAAACCACAGACTCTTAGAATGATGCCTTTTTCCGCCAGTTTCGCTTGCTGACGCTGAATTTGATCCACCAGCTCGCCACCAACGCCACCGACACCGACCACAAACACATCCAAAAAGTGTTTAGAGTTAAACAGGTTCTCATGACACGCTTTAATCGCTTCAGAAATCTTATCTTCAGGAATCACAGCTGAAATCGCACGTTCCGATGAACCTTGCGCGATAGCCACGATATTAACGTTCACTTCTGCCAAAGATGAGAAGAATTGAGAGGCGACGCCGCGAGAAGTGCGCATACCATCACCAACCAAAGTCACAATGGCGACATCATCCATAAACTCAACAGGCTCAAGCAGGCCGTCTTTGAGCTCCAACTCGAACGAGTCGCTGAGCGCTTGCTGAGCGATGGCTTTATCTTCCGCCTCAATACAGAAACTGATGCTGTACTCAGAAGAAGACTGAGTGATGAGTACAATAGAGACACCCGCTGAAGACATGGCACCAAATACGCGGCTCGCCATTCCGACCATGCCTTTCATTCCCGGACCTGAAACATTGACCATGGTCAGGTCACTTAGCGTGGTAATACCTTTAATGGAAAGTTTGTCTTCACCCGTGTCTTGGCCGATTAACGTGCCCGCACCTTGTGGGTTAAAGCTGTTTTTGATCAGACATGGGATATGGAATTGGGCAATCGGAGCGATAGTTTTAGGGTGAAGTACGGAAGCGCCAAAGTAAGACAGCTCCATCGCTTCCTGATAGCTAAGTGATTTCAGTAGACGTGCATCATCAACTAATCGTGGATCACAGTTGTAGACGCCATCAACGTCGGTCCAAATTTCACAGCAATCAGCGCGTAGACACGCTGCCAACACCGCTGCCGAGTAGTCAGAGCCGTTGCGACCTAGAGTGACGAGTTCGCCCTCTTCATTACCTGCAGTAAAGCCAGGCATGATATTGACGTGACCTTTAGGCAGCGGATTTTGACGGAAATTCTGAGTCGAAACCTCAACGTCAACCATCGCCTCCAAGTGTTCACCGTTCGCATAAAGGTATTTCACCGGGTCAATCAGGCTAGCTGGTTGACCTTTTGCTTCCAATACCGCTTTCATAAGCTGAATGGAAACACGTTCACCTTTACTAATGATACGAGCATTGACGTTATCTGGGCACATCCCCAACAGGTTAATACCGTGCACAAACTGACGCAGTTGAGTCAGAGAGGTTTTTACTTGGTTGTCATAGCCGGAACCATCAATGTTAGGCAAGACTTGTTTGATATCCTGATACAGATCGCGGAAAGAGTCTTCCAACTCAGCGATTTGCAGCTCGGCCTCGCCATTTTTCAACGCCCCATCAATCACGGCAACCAGTTTATTGGTTGTTTTACCTGGTGCTGAGAGAACAACAGCGACCTCTTCCTGCTGAGCATTATTAGCTATGATATCCGCTGCTCGTAAAAAACGATCAGCATCTGCTAATGATGAACCTCCAAACTTTAAAACACGCATCCCTTCCTCCAAATGTCTGTAAATTAGTTATAAAAAAAGGCCTGTATCTTGTGGGATACAGGCCTTTTTTTTGAATTTCTTTCGCTTAGCAGCCTGCCCCAACATGTGTGATGTCGGTAATAATAATGGTTGTGGTCATTACTAGGTGGCTGTGGTTTTGCATAGCTTAATTTTATTGCGATTGTGTGTTTGCTTACCCATACGTTTAACCTATTTGTTTAGCATGAGTCAACGAAAAGTTTTTATTTTTTGTTTACACTTCGGCCTAATTGGCTTCTGTGAGCCAGTTCAATAAGTTATCCCATCAGAAAACAAAATGAATCAGAATGCATATTGGTTAGATCCAGTTTTAGCTGAAAAAGATTCTCCCAGTACTTTTGTTTTATGCTTTAATTGATCTTGCAGTGGATAAATAACGACCAAGGAGTGGCAAATGAAAAAAACACTAAGCCTTTTGCTTACTCTTGTTGCGTGCTCGTCAGTGGCTACAGAGCTCCCTGCTTTACCATCACAGCAAAAAGTATCTCCACATAAACTATTCCTCTCCAGTGAGACCGATCAACACGATTTTGATACTTGGAAGATTGATGGCGGTTACTCTTATAACGTATTTGATAACATTGATTTGTATGTAGGAGCCCGTGTTAATCAAGGGAGTAATACCAACGAAAGTGGATTTTTAAGTGGTGTAAGCTACCAGATAACGCCAAGAGTCTCGGTAAAAAGTACTCTGCATTCTTACAACGAAGAAAACACGGCAGAAGGGACAGATAAAGTCATTGCCGCAGAAGTTTCAAGTCGCATGAGGTTGACTGAAAATCTCGATCTCCATGCCACTCTCGAACATCAAGAGTGGCAACAAGAGCTGGAAGTCGGTATCGGCTTTCGCTTCTAACTCCAGTCCAACAACTCAGTAGACGTTAACACACCATTCCAGTCGGCGTAGACGTAGTCGCCAGGCTGGATCATTTGGTTGTGTATCGTCAAGGTCACATTCGTATCACCCGCCCCACGCTTTTCCGTTTTAAATGGGCTGGTCCCGAGCGCCTTAACTCCCAGTTCGATTTCCGCCATTGCAGCCGCATCACGGATCGCACCATAAACAATCACGCCTTCCCAGTTGTTATCAATTGCTAGGATCGCCAATTGATCACCAAGCAAGGCTTTTTGGCAGGAACCATGCCCATCGACGATCAGCACTTTGCCTTTACCGTCCTGGCTTAAGGTTTCTCTCACTTTGGAGTTATCGTGATAGCAGCGCACCGTGACAATTTCTCCCCAGAACGCACTTTTGTTACCAAAAGTGTGTAAGGGCAAATCCAACGACGTTACTTTATCTTCATGTTTATCACATATATCCGGTGTTATATCTTTCATTTTTCCTCCATGAATATGGCTTTAATTTCTTATCTGCATCGATATTCCCACTCACCTAAACTGACTTTCGCTCCGTCAGCCAAACAGGAGAGTAAAAACAGCTCATTACCATCAACATAGTAAATGGCGTTCTGCTGATATTTACGCCCTAGCTCTAGTGCCTGTAACTCATCAATATCGACAGCGAAACTCTCTTCAGCCCAACCGAAACTTTCATCTCCCACTAGCACTTCAACAAAGTAAGTATGGCTAAATTCTTGAACTAAGTAGTGATTATTTCGCTGATTTTGTTGTTTGGACTGCCACTGACTGGCGGGGTTCCACGCCGTGATAATGGCAAACTGATGACAGCTCGGCGAACGAATGAATTTGAAGTAAGGGTCTGAATATTCTTGCCAAAGTTGTGCATCAACCATCATATAAACCACAGTTTTACATTTGTTTTAGACTATTAATATTTGTTACATTCGAACTCTTGATATAAATCAACAAAGTGCATGGAATTAACATTCTGACGTTGTTAGCATGCTGTTAACATTATAGAATCCGCCTCAAAGACTAATAGAACGTGTGAGGAAAAGGGACCTCAAGAAGCGAATTGGGACCAAGGAAGGCGGGCAACCAAAGAAACAATGTATTTTTACAGTCTTTGGTTTATTATCAACATCACATTACCTGTATGTTAGGTTTTTGCCTAGAATTTATTCTATTAGCACAATTTTTTCACAAGTTTAGGTACCGCCAATGCAAACCCCGCACATTCTTATTGTTGAAGATGAGCAAGTAACTCGTAACACTCTAAAGAGTATTTTTGAAGCAGAGGGATACGCTGTTTTCGAGGCCAGTGACGGTGAAGAGATGCACCAGGTGCTGTCTGACAACCAGGTAAATCTGGTTATTATGGACATCAACCTTCCAGGTAAAAATGGCCTTCTGCTTGCACGTGAACTGCGTGAGCAAGCAAATGTGGCATTAATGTTCCTGACTGGTCGTGACAACGAAGTCGACAAGATCCTTGGTCTTGAGATCGGTGCAGACGACTACATTACTAAGCCGTTCAACCCACGTGAACTCACTATCCGTGCTCGTAACCTGCTGAACCGCTCAATGAGCACCAGTGTAGTAACGGAAGAGAAACGTAGCGTTGAGAAATACGAATTCAACGGCTGGGTATTGGATATCAATAGCCGCTCACTGGTTAGCCCAAGTGGCGATGGCTACAAGCTACCACGTTCTGAGTTCCGTGCCCTGCTTCACTTCTGTGAAAATCCAGGCAAGATCCAGACACGTGCTGACCTGCTTAAGAAAATGACTGGTCGTGAGCTTAAGCCACATGACCGTACTGTCGATGTGACTATCCGTCGTATCCGTAAGCACTTTGAGTCAGTCTCTGGTACGCCAGAAATCATCGCGACTATTCACGGTGAAGGTTACCGATTCTGTGGTGATTTAGAAGAATAATCACCAGAATGAAGATAGAAAAATGGAGCCAATTGGCTCCATTTTTTATTTTTCACTATCGGCTGCGACTCAAATGGTAACAACTTATGAGCAAGCTGTGATTCAGGCAGAGCGTAATAACGCTCTACCTAATATGTCTTTAGCCTTTGCCGCCCTTGATGGCGTCAATGATCTCAGTCGTTGAGCAACCATTTTCAAAGTTGAGTACTTTAACTTCACCGCCATTGGCAATCACTTCTTTACCACCCGCAATCTCTTCAGGCTTGTAATCACCACCTTTCACAAGCATGTCTGGCAAGACTTCGGAAATCAGGCGTTGAGGCGTTTCTTCGCCAAATGGGACAACCCAATCTACCGCACCAAGGCCAGCCAGAACCGCCATACGGCGATCTGTCGGGTTAACTGGGCGACCAGGGCCTTTCAAGCGCTTAACAGATTCATCCGTGTTCACAGCAACAATCAGGCGGTCACCCAATTCAGCAGCATGGTTCAGGTAAGAAACGTGTCCAGCGTGCAGAATGTCGAAACAACCATTGGTCATCACCACCTTCTCGCCCTTCGACTGTGCGTTCTTCACCGCTTCAATCAGCGCCAGCTCAGTGATGACACCGAAATCAGTGTCTTGGCTGCCATGAACCGCTTCCGCCAGTTCAATGGTTGATACCGTTGATGTACCCAGTTTACCAACCACGACGCCTGCTGCTGCATTTGCCAATGCACAAGCTTCATCCAGCGGTTTACCCGCAGCAACGGACGCAGCAAGGACAGAAATCACGGTATCGCCTGCACCTGTCACGTCATACACCTCTTTAGCAAGAGTTGGCAGGTGGAATGGCTCCTGACCACGACGCAGTAATGTCATACCGTGTTCACTGCGCGTTACCAACAGTGCTTCAAAGTCGAATTCTTCAATCAGCGCTAAGCCTTTCTCGACCAGTTCTTCTTCAGACTTTACCTTACCCACAACCAGCTCAAATTCTGCCATGTTTGGAGTCAGTAATGTCGCACCGCGGTAGCGTTCAAAGTCCGCGCCTTTAGGGTCAATAAACACAGGAACCTTGGCTGCGCGTGCTTTCTGAATGAATTGCTGAACGTGCTCCAATGCTCCTTTCGCATAATCAGACAGAACAACCGATTTCACTTTTGGTAGAGCCTGTTCCATACGATCTAAAATCAGCTCGGCATCGGTATTTTCAAATTTGTCTTCGAAATCTAGGCGGATCAGCTGCTGACCACGGCTCAAAACGCGAAGTTTAGTAATGGTTGGATAGTTTGGCAGAGCAACAAAGTCACACTTTACTTTCAGTGCAGACAGCGTCTCATTGAGCACTTTGGCTGGCTCATCAATCCCAGTTAAACCTACGATATGCGCATGGCCGCCCAAAGAAGCAATGTTCATTGCTACGTTAGCTGCACCGCCTGGACGCTCTTCGTTATTTTCTACTTTTACTACAGGAACTGGGGCTTCTGGGGAGATGCGTCCAGTCGGGCCATACCAGTAACGATCAAGCATGACGTCACCGATGATCAATACACCAGAATCACTATAGTTCGGTAGGATTGGTTTCATTATGGGTCTCCAGATTCTAATTCGGGCAAGAGTTTAACACAGGGGATAAGGACCCTAAACCTATTCTAGCCACTCATGCCAAAGCGCTTTAACCAGCTCTCGCTCTTTGGTCAGTTTTTCTTCAGCCACATCCGCATCAAGATTGAGTAAATTGCGATGATGAATTTGATCGCGCATCGTTGTGTATGCCTGAGTCAATGCCATCGCAGGGGCTTCATCCAGAATGCCTTGTGCCATCATGGATTCAAAGATTCGGACGTTATCACTCCATCGAGTCAGCTTAGGCTTTTCATGACTAAATCTTAAGACCAGATACTGCGCAAGAAATTCCACATCGGTAATACCACCAGGGTCTTGTTTGAGCATAAAACGGCCTGACTTTTTCCCACCAAGGTGTTCACGCATTTTCACCCGCATCTCAGCCACATCCGTTTTGAGCTTTGATTCCTCTCGCGCCAAACTCAAAATATCATGCCTTGTTTGAGAAAATGCCTGTTGTAGAGGTTGATCGCCGTAGATCATCCGAGCCCTCACTAACGCTTGGTGTTCCCATGTCCAGGCTTCATTGTGCTGGTATTCATCAAAGGCATCTGCCGGACTCACTAGCAAGCCCGAAGCCCCTGAAGGGCGTAAGCGAGTATCCGCCTCGTACAAGATGCCTGATGCCGTTCTCGTTGAGAATATATGGATGATGCGCTGTGCCAAACGTAAGTAAAACTGGCGGCCATCAATCTCTTTTTTGCCGTCGGTATAAGCATGAACTGGGCAGTCATGCATAAAGACGATATCCAGATCTGAGTTGTACCCCAGCTCCCAGCCGCCCACTTTGCCGTAACCAATCACAGCAAAGCCTCGGCCCTCTCTGTCTTTTAGGTGCGTCGGCTCGCCATATTTCTCCGCCATTTGCAGCCACGCTTGATTCACCACAGACTCAACAATCGCTTCAGCGAGGTAAGTTAGGTGGTCACTAACTTTCATGACAGGCAGAACCCCTGCAATGTCTGCAGCAGCGATACGCAAAATGCAGATCTGCTTGAACTGACGCAGTGCTTCCATCTGTTGCTCCATATCGTCTTCTGGGATACGAGCGAGGAAATCACGCAGTTCAGTGCGGTAGCTTTCCAATGGCACGGGGTTGTACAACTGCTGAGGATCAATCAGCTCATCAAGCAGAATTGGATAACGCCCAAGTTGCTCTGAAATCATTGGACTGGCCGTGCAAAGGCGAACCAGTTGTGTCAGTGCCGCTGGGTGCTCATCCAGCAATTCCAGATAAGTTGTTCGGGTCACAATCTTATGTAGTAAATGCAGGACGCGAGGTAAACCAAATTTGGCATCCTGATGAGAATATATAGCCGCGAATATCTTCGGCATTAAGCGGTTGAGCACTTCCCGGCCTCTTGGGCCCAGCGTTTTCTTGGCTAAGTCTTTCTTAAACTGAATGATGGTCGACGCCATCTCAGCGGCCTCAGTAGTGCCAATGTCCTGTTCTAGAACCGCTTCAATTACGTCGGGCTTTTCCGCCATGTCCCATAGTTCATGGAAGTGCTTGGCGACTTCTGAACACTCTTCTTCCTCATCGCCGATAAGATTATTGAATACTTGATGGACGTTGTGCATATGTTGACGCACTTGTTCGATTAACGAGGTCCAATCTGGATACCCCATTGCAACAGCGAGTTGCAATTGTTCATTCTCACATTCAGGCAGTGTTTGCGTTTGCTTGTCGGCCATTGCCTGCAACAGGTTCTCTAACCGGCGCAGGAATTTATACGACATCTTAAGGTTATTAACCTCTTCACTGGTCAACTGCTCCAACTCTTCAATCGCGTCGAGGGTCATCAACAACCCGCGTTGGCGCAGATTCGGCTCACGGCCACCACGAATCAACTGGAATACCTGTGCGATAAACTCAATTTCACGAATGCCACCCGCGCCTAGCTTAATGTTGTTGCTTAAACCACGTCGACGCACTTCGCTACTAATCATCGACTTCATACGCCTCAGGGACTGAATAGCACTGAAGTCTATGTAGCGACGGAACACAAACGGGCGCAGCATCTGACGCAGCTCTTGATACTGCGGGTACATTTCACGCCCCATCACTCGCGCTTTAATCATCGCGTAGCGCTCCCAGTCACGCCCCTGCTCCTGATAGTAATCTTCGAGAGCTGCGTAGCTCATCACCAATGGACCGCTGTCACCAAATGGACGTAAGCGCATGTCAACGCGATAGCAGAAACCATCAAAGGTCTGCTGGTCGAGCGCTTTGATGATGCGTTGCCCTAGACGAGTGAAAAACTGAGCATTGGCAATGCTACGACGAGCACCTTGAGTCTCACCGTTCTCTGGATAAGTGAAGATAAGATCTATATCCGAAGAGAAGTTCAGCTCACCACCACCCAGTTTGCCCATGCCAATAACCAGCATAGGCTGCGCCTCGCCTGCATCATTGCATGGCGTGCCCCACAGCTCACAACACGCTTTGTACTGCCACTGATAGGTTTCGAAAATCATTGCTTCTGCCAACTGAGACAGATGCTCTAGGCTTTGCTCAAGCTTCCAATTACCTATGAAGTCACGCCATGCAATGTATGTCATCTCTCGATTACGAAACTGTCTGAGTACTCGGTGACCCTGCATTTCATCGCTACATCCGGCCAATAATTCTGCCAGACGCTGTCGATATGTTTCGTGTCGAGACTCTGCCTCCAACATCTCTGGCAAGTGTTGATGCAAATACTCATCTTGCTGCACGGTATCGACAATAAACTGACTCAATCCGGCCACATAACTGAGCTCCTCACGGTAAGAGTCAGGCCACTCTTGAATAGCCTGATGTTGCAGTAAGGACTCCAGAGCAACCTGGGAAACAGAAGCAAGACTAGTGGGCAATTGCATGGTTCTTCCTTGGGTCGATAAATTCGTTGATAGGGATTTTATACCAATAAAAAACGCCCACTAACAATGAGTGGGCGCTTATTCGTACTATTCTGGCGATCAGACTTTAAAGGATGTGATCTTGGCATCCAGAGCTTCAGCATTTTTCTGCATGATTTCCGAGGTTTCGAGCAATTCAGATACCACAGTCACCGATGCTTCCACCAGCTCACGTACGTTCGTCAAATTCTGATTCATCTCTTCTGCGACGCTGCTTTGCTGACCCGCTGCCGTCGCAATCTGGAAGTTCATGTCGTTGATTTGATTAACCTGAGCAACAATCCCGTCCAGCTCGCTCCCAGCATTAGTAACCAAATCAACTCCCTCAGCTGCCTCAACAACACTCTTCTCCATCAATTCCACTGCAGAGCTCGCACTGGATTGCAGCTGAGTGATCATTTCCTGAATTTCGACCGTCGCTCCTTGAGTACGCTGCGCAAGGTTTCTCACTTCATCAGCCACGACGGCAAAGCCTCGACCGGCTTCGCCCGCTCGTGCTGCTTCGATAGCCGCATTAAGTGCCAGTAAGTTGGTCTGCTCGGAAATACCCTGAATCGTACCAACCACACTGCCAATCGATTCGACGCTCTCTTCAACCTGATTGACGGCTTGTGCAGAGGCGGAAATGTCTTTCGATAAATCACTGATTTTCTGCACTGTTCCCTGTACAAAGCGCTGACCGCTTTCCGCCTGACCAGACGCGTTCTCCGTTAGCGAGGAGGCATTTTGTGCGTGATCAGCAACAGTCTGTACTGTGGACGACATTTCACTCATCGCCGTGGCCAGTTGATCAATCTCGTTAAACTCTTCTTGTGCTGATTCTTTGGTTTCTGACATGCTCATAGTCATGACTTCAGTCAGCCCTGCAAGCTCTTGTGATGCGTCAATTTGCAGCTTGATCATTTCCTGCAGTTGCATCCGTGTCTTTTCCAGCTCGCGTGCCACATCGCCGTATTCGTCTTTACAGTCCATCTCAATCGGTACCGATAGATTGCGGTCCGCCATTAACTTGATAGAGTCACTAAGATACTGTGTCTGGCGCAGCATGATACGTGCGGCAAACAAGAGTAAAACGACAAATACCACGATCATGGCTGCCGTCTGCCAAGCCACCTGTACCATATAAGCTTCGTAGTGCTCCTGAGCAACCTGAGCGTTTTGAGTAGCGGCGAGAAGAGAGTCATAGAAGGTGCTCGCATCCCATAATTGCTTGCCGATGATCAGAATGGTACTGAACACCATCAACATCACCATCTTGGGAACCAGACGAATATCCGTGATCACTCGCTCCCATGGCTTAAATGCCATTTTGGTCATTGTTAGTTCTCCGCTAAGTCTTATATATTGTTTTTATTCCTGATAACCGTCAGGACACTGTTAACTACCGCTCGTTACCATCATCCAGATAGCGAATATGTATTTATTTTGAGCCTCGTATGAATAGAAATGATATCAAATCTGATACAAAACCAATGAGCTTACTGTCACTAATCCTGTCTTTCATGGCGTTATTTGTGATCTCTGGCCTGCTGTTTTTTCCTCTAAGCAGCCAAACGCGTCAGGTTCTTATCGGCTTAGACTTTATTATCTGTAGCGTCTTTCTCCTTCAACTGAGCATAGATTTGATCCGCGCAACAGATCGTGTGCAATTTATGAAACGGCATTGGATAGACTTCATAGCCAGTATCCCTATGATTGAGCTGTTGCGCTTTGCGCGCCTGTTCCACATCTTGCGCGTAATTTTGGTCATCCGCTCAAGTAAGTTCCTCATCAAGCAATTGCTGGTAAATCGCCGAGAAACGACCCTCGCATCGATTCTGTTATTGATGGTGGTCTTGCTGACTATTGGTTCGAGTATGATGCTGTTTGTTGAGGGCAAATCACCGGATGCTAATATTCAAACTGGCGGCGATGCGATGTGGTGGGCGTTGGTAACCATCTCAACGGTGGGCTATGGGGATCACTTTCCTGTCACGGACGCTGGTAAAATCTTAGCCTCTGGCTTAATCATTTGTGGCGTTGGCATTTTCGGTATGATTTCAGGTTTGATCACTTCGCTGATCACCTCACCGACAGAAGTTCAAGCGAAACGTTCGGAAAACAAAGAGCGACTATTGTTAGAGCTGGTACAAAAGCAAGATGAAATTTTGCGCCGTCTCGACCGATTAGAGCAGCAGGAAGAAAAAAAACGGGAGCCGTAAAGCTCCCGTTTCACACATCACTATTACCGACTTAGTCTTGCCAGTAAGGCTCAGCTTCAATACAGATAATCCGAGTCTGCTCCATGGCATGAAGAATGGAGCTCTCTTGGCGAGACAACCAGCGCTGAAGCTGTTCTTGCTCATCACCTTCCAGCTTATCGACCATATTGTCCAACGTGCGGAGTTTAAGTAGATCATCGATGCCGTGGAGTAAATCGCTCCATGGTAGGCGGAAACTGTTGCGCTCTTCAAAATCGAACAAACTCGCGAAGCTCACCCCCGTATAAAGGTTACGCATCAGGCGATATTGTTGATCAATATAGTCCTGACTGTTCAGCGCACGCTCTGGCGGAAAGGCTTCCATTAACTCAGCCCAAGTGCGATCCAACTGCTTCACAGAAAAAGGTTCAACCGTTAGTGCCATCTTGTCGCGCGCTTTGTCATCAAGAAATGGCTGCCAGCCCCGGGTCAGGATCCAACGACTGAGGTCAAGCAAAAGACCCGTGTATCTGGCGGAATTGAGTAACGTCAGCATCTCTTCACGATCAGGCAAGGCTTCCTGAACCAATTTCAGCTCACCGACCAGAAACTTACGCGCATCGAGCTTACGCAAAGCATGGCCTTTATCGTCGAGTAACGCTTCTAAATAGTCATAGTCATTTAACCACTCCAGCTCTTGCTCAAGCCACTTGAGTTCCTGACGTACTAATGCACTAGCACGACGAGGGACCACGCCTCCGTATACCGTCAGCAGTTGACGAATAAAACTGATAGAGCTTTTAATTTCATTCAAAGCTTCTACCGATTCACGCTCAACATAAATTTGCTCGTGGTAATGCCAGTGTGACAAACCATGCTCCAAAGAATTGATAAAGCAAGACTCAACCGTGTCGTGTTTGTCCGTACTGACTAAAGCCAGCGGTTTGACGTCATCGCCAGTGTAACCACTTGCTAAACGATAACCTTTAGCCGCCTTGCTGAGATTACCAAGGCGCATGCCCCCTTCTTCAGAGAAGCTACGTGCGAGCGTAAATAGAGCGTCAGTTTGGCCTGATTTCAACTCCAGTTCCACTTCACAAATAGGGTCTTCTTTATCGCCTGCTTCTACTTTGCCTTGATCGAAAGCGACTTCGATTTGGCTGCCGTCTGGCATGGCGATCAACCATTGCTCACGAGTGAAGTTGGTCGAGAAAAGCGGGGTAAGTTCGGATTGCAGCGTTTCAGTGTCTTTGCCAGTCGGCCAGATATCTGATGGGTGAAGAGAAAGAAGCGGATCATTGCTGTCATGCTCGGCGTTGAATTCAGGTCGTTGGTGTAAACCTGCCACCACACGTCCGGACGTCTTGACCGTCTGGACATACACATCGTCAAAACGGCGGATTCTTAAGCCAATGTCATGCTGACGTAACCAATTGTCGGGAGTATCAAAGTAGGTATTTCCTAGCTCACGACAACTGTGCTGAAGTACTTTGGTCTGGGAGATTTTATCTCGTAAAGTATTTGAAAAATCAGGAGAAACAAAAAACTTCAGTTCTATCTCGGTTTCCATAGTTATACCTTTTAAAGCAGATACAAACAGGATATTGCCAATTTTCGTACTGGGCAAGAAAGAAATATCGCAGCAATGATGATCTAAAACAGTTTTAATGATGGATTTAATGCGTTAACATGCGCGCCTTTATAGCCATCGTTCAACATTTCACCACGAATGGTGTATGTTATTTTTAGGTTATATTAATTAGGTTGAATGACCATGCCAGTAAATACAATTATGGGGTTATTTGCAAAGTCCCCTATTAAGCCTTTGCAGCGCCACGTAGTGTGTGTCAACGAATGTTGTTCTCACCTAGTGAATTTCTTTGAAGTCAGTTCAAAGGGTGACTGGGAAAAAGCATCAGAAATTCGTGCACAGATTTCTCACCTAGAGAAAGAAGCTGACGTACTTAAGCGCGAAATTCGCCTTAAACTTCCTCGCGGTTTGTTTATGCCAGTAGATCGTAGCGACATGCTTGAACTACTGACTCAGCAAGACAAACTGGCAAACCTAGCAAAAGATATTGCTGGCCGCGTATACGGTCGTCAATTGACTTTCCCAGAGCCTCTCCAAGAAAACTTCATTGCGTATGTTAAACGTTGTCTCGATGCAGCGAATCAGGCGCAAAAAGTCATCAATGAGCTCGATGAGTTATTGGAAACTGGATTTAAAGGCCGCGAAGTGACACTTGTGGCTGAAATGATCCATCAACTGGATGTGATTGAGGACGATACTGACGCGATGCAGATTCAACTTCGCCAACAACTGATGGCGGTTGAAAACGATCTGAATCCGATCGATGTAATGTTCCTTTATAAGATTCTTGAATGGGTAGGTGGCATAGCTGATCAGGCGCAACGTGTTGGTGCGCGTCTAGAGCTAATGTTGTCTCGCTCATAAACAAATAAGTTAACCAAATAACGAAGAGCATCTTAATAGCACTCCCCTGATAGGCGTTAAATAATGAGACGCCGAAGGGGTTTTGTCGTGCCTAATTTGCTCCGCTTGTTATCAACAACTAGGTATTACGATGGATATCCTTGCGAACTACGGCACTGTCCTGATTATTATTGCAGCAGTTTTTGGCTTTATGATGGCTATCGGTATTGGCGCGAATGACGTGGCCAATGCGATGGGTACATCGGTAGGCTCTAAAGCGCTAACCGTAAAACAAGCGATCATTATCGCGATGATCTTTGAATTTGCGGGGGCATACCTTGCAGGCGGTGAAGTAACCGACACTATCCGTAAAGGCGTAATCGAAACGTCACTCTTTGCTAGCCAGCCGGACGTTCTTGTCTTCGGTATGATGTCAGCCCTTCTTGCGGCAGGTACATGGCTTCTTCTTGCTTCTTATATGGGTTGGCCTGTATCAACTACTCACTCGATCATTGGTGCCATCATCGGCTTTGCCTGTGTGTCTGTGGGTACCGAAGCGGTCGATTGGGGCTCAGTTCAAGGCATCGTAGGTAGCTGGATCATTACTCCAGTCATCTCAGGTTTCTTTGCGTACGTGATTTTCGTCAGCGCCCAGCGCTTAATCTTTGATACCGAGAAACCACTCTTCAACGCTAAACGTTTCGTCCCAGTCTACATGTTCATCACTACCATGGTGATTGCGCTGGTAACGATCAAAAAAGGCCTTAAGCACGTTGGTCTGCACCTTTCTGACGGCGAAGCATGGATGTGGGCAGCTGCGGTATCTGCACTGGTTATGGCGGGCGGTTACTTCTACATTCAGAAGAAATTCTCAAGCCGCGAAGATGATCACGGTTTCGCTGGCGTAGAAGGTATCTTCAGCGTACTTATGGTTATCACAGCATGTGCAATGGCATTCGCTCACGGTTCAAACGACGTTGCTAACGCGATTGGCCCTCTGTCTGCAGTTGTATCTACCATTGAACACATGGGCGAAATCACAACTAAGAGCACCATCGCTTGGTGGATTCTACCTCTTGGCGGTTTCGGTATCGTTGTTGGTCTGGCGACGCTCGGTCACAAAGTAATGGCAACTGTTGGTACAGGCATCACTGAACTGACACCAAGCCGCGGTTTCGCAGCTCAGCTAGCAACAGCGTGTACTGTTGTTCTGGCATCAGGTACTGGTCTTCCTATCTCGACCACACAAACACTGGTTGGTGCGGTATTAGGTGTTGGTTTTGCTCGCGGTATCGCAGCATTGAACCTAGGTGTTGTACGTAACATCGTTGCATCTTGGATTGTGACCCTGCCAGCAGGTGCACTACTTGCGGTTGTGTTCTTCTACGCAATTCAGGCAATGTTCATCTGATGAGCAAGTCAATGATGTGTTAACACACTGTCATTATTGACTCAAATCCACAGAAAGGGAGGCTCAGCCTCCCTTCTTTGTTGCAGTGACTGGGGAAACTACTTACTATTTGGCACTAGCAAGTTATAGACAAAAGACTGTTAAAGGATTTACCGTGAAAAAACTGGTTTGCTTCGTTCTAGCATCACTGCTCGCTGTTCCAGCAGCAATGGCTCAAGACCGATACATTTCTGATAAGCTATTTACCTACATGCACTCTGGTCCTAGCAACCAATTCCGCATTATTGGCAGTGTCGATGCCGGTGACAAAGTGAAGCAACTTTCGACCAACCGAGATACTGGCTACACCCAGATTGAAGACGCCAAAGGTCGCAAGGGCTGGGTAGAAAGCCGTTTCGTCACAAGACAAGAAAGCATGGCGCTTCGTCTTCCTAAACTAGAGAAAGAACTGGCAGATGTTAAAGGAAAGCTTGCCAATGCTCGCTCTAACGCTGACCAAGAAAAAGCAGGTTTAGCGGATTCACTAGAAAACCGTAATCGCCAGATTGCCGACCTTGAGAAGAGCTACGGTGAAATCAGTCAACAACTGACAGCCTCACAAGAAGAAGTCCGTAATCTACGTGCTAAGCTGGATACGCAGAAAGATGACCTACTACTGAAGTACTTTATGTACGGTGGTGGTGTAGCGGGTATTGGATTACTATTTGGCCTGCTCTTGCCACACATTATTCCACGCAAAAAACGCTCTCCATCTGGCTGGGCTTAAATACAGAACATCAAAAAAGGTCGCCTTGGCGACCTTTTTTATTATCCTTTCCAGTCATATAAAGCTGGCACTTCAATCACCGAGCCTTTAAATGAAATCGCACTGCGTTGCGGTTCAATGTGCTGCAACTGAATGTCATTGCTAATCCAGTCACCTTCGCGATATTCGGTCCCATTGACTTTCACCCAACGTTTGTCTGGGTTGCTTGAGTAAACGTGTGTCTGGAAATTCAGCGGTGGCAGCTTTCCTTGCCACTGGCGACTGTGTATCGCTAGATCGGACGCCTCACTGTCATCATATTTCGGCTCTGGGTTTGCACTCGATTCCAGTGCAGATTCAACCCGCATAGCCAGTTCAGGTGATAAGCCAGATAAATCTAAACCATCCAATAGTGTACTGTTTTGTGACTGAGCAGGCGGCTGAACGCGCGGCAGAACAGGTTCTTGAGGTTGAACCACTGGTGGTTGAGTTTCTTCGCTTGCCACTTCTATATGACCAGTGTCAGCCTTAGCATATTCGTAAGTTTCACGAAGCTCGCTAAATGATGGGTAAGGCAAAGTCTGATACGCAAACGGGACTTCTAGCACTTGAGGTTTCGCTTGATGGCTCGCCTGCCATTGCCCTCGTTGCTCGAGGTAACTCTGATATGTACTTAGAGCTCCCGTCACCAACGCAGGGGCAACAATAACCGTAGCTAACAACCAGCCTGATACCGTCCGTCGAGGTCGCACATCATTGACTGATTGGTAATGATTCACGCC
This sequence comes from Vibrio sp. St2, assembly GCF_947311885.1. Lineage (NCBI taxonomy): Bacteria > Pseudomonadati > Pseudomonadota > Gammaproteobacteria > Vibrionales > Vibrionaceae > Vibrio > Vibrio sp. St2. The sequence continues at coordinate 85,527 of NZ_CAMZNA010000010.1, forward strand.
GTTAAATGTCTGATGGTTTTGCTCAGAGTGGTCTAATGCCTGCAGTACTTTTGACATTATGCTTTCTCCTCTGAGGCAGTTAACGAAGGGGCATGCTCTTGAGATAACTTTTCAAGACGCTGCAAGGTTCTTCGTCCGGCAATGCCATCCACATGGAGTCCCTGCCATTGCTGGAAAAGCTCAACCTTACGCATCAGTTCCTGATCATAGACATCGGACTCCCTTTCCGGCTCACCCAGAACTTTAGACAAACGATCATCCAATTCAGCGATCGCATGTCCTGACATATTAGGTTTCAAAGTCTGATGCCAGTAACCTTGCCAGATCTGGTGATATTGCCCCTGCCATAATTCCTTGAGCTTGGAGATAGGCAGTTCAATTCGCTCCGTTCCTAACAAGAGCTGAGCAGAATTCTGTGTGAGCTTATATAGCACAGCATAACTTTGCAGGCCGTCTTTGCTGAGAGACAAAAGCACGGGAACATTAGCTTGTCTGAGCGTATTCAGCGTGCCGCGTGATTGAGTACAACGGAACGCACTTTGGTCACTTTGCTGGCAAAGACGCTCAGCCACAGACGCATTCAGCCCCCACACATGATAAAGCTCAGCAATACCCTGCTGGAAATCCGTTGCACGAGCAAGAGTGGATTGTAATTCAGCAGGAAAAACTTCCTTTTCTATCGCTTCCACATTTGACGCTGGGTACGCTTCACTTAGGTGCGCTTCAATCGACGCACTGAAAAGCATTGGAGCTAACCAATAACTACCGACAGCCAGTACAGCTCCTACGGCAGCGGCAATACCAAGTGGAGAACGCTGTGGTAATGAAGGCACTGGTTGAGCGGGCTGATGATACGAGGTTTGAAAACTCATCACCTCTTCACAAGCCGCTTCAACACTAGAATGGCTCGGTACCGCTTCTCCGATGCTGTAAGCTCGTTTTAAAGCTGCATCACAAATCAGATTAATCAGGCGTGGAATACCCAACGACTGCAGAGCAATATGCTTGAGCGACTTAGCTGAGAACAAACTCGCTTCGCCACCCGCCAGTTCAAGACGATACTGAATATAACTGGCGGTTTCTTTGCTATCCAATGGCAACAGGTGGTATCGCCCCGTAATACGCTGCGCTAGCTGGCGCAATTGAGGCATCTGCAATTTCTGTTGTAACTCTGGTTGGCCAACAAGTAGCACTTTGAGTAGCTTCTGGTTGTCCGTTTCAAGATTAGTCAATAAGCGCAACTGCTCTAGCACTTCAGCGGACAAATGCTGTGCTTCGTCGATGACCAGCAAAGTCTGAATACCATTCGCATATGTACTGAGCAGAAATTCATGAATCTTCTGATTCAGTTGTTTGAGCGTTGCGCCAGATTGATACTCAATCGAAAATTCATCGCAGATTGCTTCAAGCAACTCTATGCTTGAAAAGGTAGGGTTGAGGATTAGACCAGGCTGAGTATCCGTACCGAGTGATTTCAGCAATGCGCGTGCAACGGTTGTCTTCCCGGTACCAACTTCACCAGACAACATCGCAAAGCCCCCACCCTCGCCAAGGCCTGCTTGTAAGCGAAACAGCGCTTCTTTGTGCCTTTGGCTTTGGAACAGGAAACGAGAATTCGGCACAATCGAAAACGGCAGCTCTGTGAATCCAAAATGTTGTTTATACATACTTCTCGTCTCTGGGAATTTACCGATAAGAAAAGTACCATTGCTGGCATGAATAGCCAATTCTAAAATCCGAATTTAAGAGAGACATCTGTGCAAATATTTCTGGTTGGTGGTGCAGTCCGCGATAAACTGCTGAAAATCGACGTTTACGACCAAGACTGGGTCGTGGTTGGCGCATCGCCTCAGGTATTACTGGACCAGGGGTTTGTTGCTGTTGGAAAGGACTTCCCTGTGTTTCTACACCCTAAAACCAAGCAAGAGCATGCCCTAGCAAGAACCGAACGCAAAACTGGCTCAGGCTACAAAGGCTTTGATTGTTATTTTGCTCCTGATGTCACCCTTGAAGAGGACCTGATTCGCCGAGACCTGACTATCAATGCAATGGCAGAAAATGAGCAAGGTCGGATTATCGACCCTTACGGCGGCCAAAAAGATCTCAATGATCGCGTTCTTCGCCACGTTTCAGATGCTTTTACAGAAGATCCTCTTCGCGTACTTAGAGTCGCGCGCTTCGCGGCGAAATTGCATCACCTTGGTTTTGCCATCGCCCCAGAAACTCAACAGCTAATGGCTCAGATTGTCGAGTCTGGAGAGCTAACTCATTTAACGGCTGAACGTGTGTGGCAGGAATGGCACAAATCGCTATCAACCCAAGATCCACAGATTTTTCTATCGGTCCTGCGTGACTGCGGTGCCCTCAAAGTGATACTTCCTGAACTGGATCGCCTGTTTGGTGTACCTCAACCAGAAAAGTGGCACCCGGAAATCGATACAGGTATTCACAACCTTTTAGTGGCGAAACAGGCTGCCCTACTCAGCCCCTCTCACAGAGTACGCTTTGCCGCGCAGATGCACGATTTAGGCAAAGGAGTGACACCAAAAGATGAGTGGCCGAGCCATAAGAAGCACTGTCACACGGGCCTTAGCATAATCAAGAAACTGTGTGAGCGAGTTCGTATTCCGAATGAATATCGCGATCTTGCCTTAATGGTGTGTGAACAACACTCTAATATCCACCGAGCAGCAGAGCTTAGAGCCGATACCATTATCAAAATCCTCAATGGCTTTGATGCATGGCGAAAACCTGAACGTTTAGAGGAGATCTTGTTATCTTGCATGGCTGACAGCCGCGGTCGTACTGGCTTCGAAGATATTGAGTACCCTCAAAAAGGTATTTTTGAGCAGGCATACCAAGCAGCACTGGCGGTTAACGTTCAAGACATCATACAAGATGGATTCAAAGGCGCTGCGATCCGAGAAGAAATGGAGAAACGCCGAATCGAAGCCGTTCGGGCAACAAAAGTTTAAGCATTGCACTCAAAGAGAAGTAGATCATGTAAAACTGAGCATTAGTACCTTCGGACTTATCACGGCCTGATCTCTTCCCTAAAAACAAAAACGCCTCCGAAACCGGAGGCGTTTTTAAAGCTTTAAGCTAATAATTCACGCTATGAATTACTGACCTTTAACTTCTTTTAGACCGTTGTAAGGAGCTTTAGAACCTAGAGCTTCTTCGATATGGATTAGCTGGTTGATTTCTTTTAGGTATGGCTGCAACACGCTCAGAACGGCTCATTGCCCATAGAGTTCTAAAAGTTCTTAGAGCCTTAAACGCAAAATGCCCCACTAAAAAGTGAGGCATTCATTAAAGCTTTAAGCTAATAATTCAAACTATGAATTACTGGCCTTTAACTTCTTTAAGACCGTTGTAAGGAGCTTTAGCACCTAGAGCTTCTTCGATACGGATTAGCTGGTTGTACTTAGCAACACGGTCAGAACGGCTCATAGAACCAGTCTTGATTTGACCTGCAGCTGTACCTACCGCTAGGTCAGCGATAGTTGCATCTTCAGTTTCGCCAGAACGGTGAGAGATTACTGCTGTGTAACCTGCGTCTTTAGCCATCTTGATTGCAGCTAGAGTCTCAGTTAGAGAACCGATTTGGTTGAACTTGATTAGGATAGAGTTAGCTACGCCTTTTTCGATACCTTCAGCAAGGATCTTAGTGTTAGTAACGAATAGGTCGTCACCAACTAGTTGAAGCTTGCTACCTAGTAGTTCAGTTTGGTGCTTGAAGCCATCCCAGTCAGACTCGTCTAGACCGTCTTCAATAGAAACGATTGGGAATTGGTTAGCTAGCTCAGCTAGGTAGTGGTTGAACTCTTCAGAAGAGAAAGTCTTACCTTCGCCTTTCATGTTGTAGATGCCAGCTTCTTTGTCGAAGAACTCAGATGCAGCACAGTCCATAGCTAGAGTAACGTCTTTACCTAGTTCGTAACCAGCAGCAGCAACAGCTTCTGCGATAACTTCTAGAGCTTCAGCGTTAGACTTAAGGTTAGGAGCGAAACCACCTTCGTCACCAACTGCAGTGCTGTAGCCTTTAGACTTAAGAACTTTAGCTAGGTTGTGGAATACTTCCGCACCGATACGTAGACCTTCTTTAAGAGTCTTAGCACCAACTGGTTGGATCATGAACTCTTGGATGTCAACGTTGTTGTCTGCGTGCTCACCACCGTTGATGATGTTCATCATTGGTAGAGGCATAGAGAACTGACCAGCAGTACCGTTTAGCTCAGCGATGTGCTCATATAGAGGCATGCCTTTAGCCGCAGCAGCAGCTTTAGCGTTAGCTAGAGAAACAGCTAGGATTGCGTTAGCACCGAACTTAGATTTGTTCTCAGTACCGTCTAGCTCGATCATTACTGCGTCGATTGCAGCTTGGTCTTTAGCGTCTTTACCAACTAGAGCTTCAGCGATTTCACCGTTTACCGCTTCAACAGCTTTAAGAACACCTTTACCTAGGAAACGAGCTTTGTCGCCGTCACGTAGCTCAAGAGCTTCACGTGAACCAGTTGATGCGCCAGATGGAGCAGCAGCCATACCTACGAAACCGCCTTCTAGGTGTACTTCAGCTTCTACAGTTGGGTTACCACGTGAGTCGATGATTTCACGACCTAGAACTTTAACGATCTTAGACATTAATGTTTCCTCTCGTTCAAATATAAATGTCAAATTTAAAAGGCAGCAGCACAACCATCGCCACTGCCCGTATCCTTTTTACTTCTCTAATTCGCCGCGTTGGAATTCACCAGCCGCTTTTACGAACCCTGCGAATAGTGGGTGACCATCGCGAGGTGTCGAAGTGAACTCTGGGTGGAACTGAGCCGCTACAAACCATGGGTGAGCTGGATTCTCAATCACTTCCACAAGTTTCTTATCTGCTGACAGGCCTGACACTTTTAGGCCCGCTTTTTCAATTTTTGGACGCAGATTGTTGTTCACTTCGTAACGGTGGCGGTGACGTTCATGAATCGTCGCGCTACCGTAGAGTTCACGAGCTTTAGTCCCTTTCTCTAGGTGACATAGCTGCGAACCAAGACGCATCGTACCGCCTAGGTCAGACTTTTCGGTACGTTCTTCAACTTTACCTTCGCCGTCTACCCACTCTGTGATCAAACCTACCACAGGGTACTTCGTCTCTTTGTTAAATTCTGTTGAATGTGCACCTTCCATACCCGCAACGTTACGCGCGTATTCAATCAGTGCCACTTGCATACCCAGACAAATACCTAGGTAAGGAAGCTTGTTTTCACGAGCGTATTGCGCAGCACGGATTTTGCCTTCCACCCCACGATCACCGAAACCACCAGGTACCAAGATAGCATCTAGACCTTCCAGCGCTTCTTCACCTTTGGTTTCTACGTCTTGTGAGTCAACGTACTTAATCTTAACGCTCAAACGGTTCTTCAGACCTGCGTGTTTCAGCGCTTCGTTGACTGACTTGTAAGCATCCGGCAGTTCGATGTACTTACCGACCATACCAATGGTCACTTCTGCCGTTGGGTTTGCTTCTTCATAGATAACCTGTTCCCACTCAGTCAGATCAGCTTCAGGAGCAGAAATACCGAAACGAGAACAAACTAGGTCGTCAAGACCTTGAGATTTGATCAATTGAGGGATCTTGTAGATTGAATCTACGTCCTTCATAGAGATAACCGCTTTTTCTTGCACGTTACAGAAAAGAGCGATCTTCTTACGCTCGTTCGCTGGGATCATGCGATCAGAGCGACAAACAAGAATATCTGGTTGGATACCGATAGACAGCAGCTCTTTAACTGAGTGCTGGGTCGGCTTAGTTTTCACTTCACCTGCTGCGGCAAGGTAAGGAACCAGTGTCAGGTGCATGAACATAGCACGCTCACGACCTAGCTCTACAGCTAGCTGACGAATTGCTTCCATAAATGGTAGTGATTCGATATCACCCACTGTACCGCCGACTTCAACGATAGCAACGTCATGGCCTTCAGAACCTGCGATTACGCGGTCTTTGATGGCGTTAGTGATATGAGGGATAACCTGAATCGTTGCACCTAGGTAATCACCGCGACGTTCTTTGCGTAGAACGTCTGCGTAAACACGACCGGCAGTGAAGTTGTTGCGCTTAGTCATCTTGGTGCGAATGAAACGCTCGTAGTGACCAAGGTCTAGGTCAGTTTCTGCGCCATCTTCCGTAACGAACACTTCACCATGCTGAGTTGGGCTCATTGTGCCCGGGTCAACGTTGATGTAAGGGTCAAGCTTCATCATAGTCACTTTAAGACCACGAGCTTCAAGAATAGCGGCAAGAGATGCTGCTGCAATACCTTTACCTAGAGAGGATACAACCCCGCCAGTAACAAAAATGTAATTTGTCGTCATGTTTAACCTGAAATTGGTTGAATGAGGGAAATGGATTTCTTCTGGACGGGAGATAAATATACCAGAAGACCCTTATCGCCACAACGTGAAATCTATCACACTGTAATTTTTTATTTTTTGCTTCAAATCAAATTCGAGCGGCTCGATACACTGGGTTTATTGTTGCGACTCTCGCCGCTTCACCTCATCCCACATGCTATCAAGTTGCTGTAAATCGAAGTCCGTCAACTGCTTACTTTGCTCAGCCACCATCTTCTCAACACCTTTAAATCGACGAGAGAATTTGAGATTTGCTTTGCTTAATGCCGATTCAGGATTTTGTCCAAGATGACGGCTTAAGTTGACGACCGCAAACAACAAATCCCCAAGCTCAAGCTCTACTTTTTCATCATCGGGGGCAACTTGCAGCGCCTCATCCATGACTTCATCGACCTCTTCGCGCACCTTGCCCACAACCGGACCGAGCGAGTCCCAATCAAAACCAAATTTAGCGCACTTTTTCTGAATTTTGGTCGCTCGTGAAAGGGCCGGGAGCGAACTCGGTATTGAGTCTAGGATACTTTGCTCTTTTTTGCCGACTTCAGCTTTTTCTTTGGCTTTTTCAGCTTCCCAGTTGGCGTTTATTTCTTCGTCCGATTCAAATTCAACATCAGAAAAAACATGGGGGTGACGGCGAGTCAGCTTCTCATTCACTGTGTCAACAACATCTGAGAATTCAAACAGCCCCTGCTCTTTCGCCAGTTGGCTGTAAAAAATCACCTGAAACAACAAGTCCCCGAGCTCTTCCTGCAAGTTCGGCCAATCACGGTTATGAATTGCATCCACCACTTCGTACGTTTCCTCAATGGTGTGAGGAACAATTGTGTCAAAGCTTTGTTTTAGGTCCCAAGGGCAACCATTCTCAGGGTCACGAAGCTGCGACATTATCGCTTCTAGTCGTTCAATCGGGTGATTCATAATCTTTGTTCCTTTAAACCTATCTATCTAAAGAAAAAGGTGAGCGGTACAACCACTCACCTTTGTTATATGTTTATCAATTCTCTAGATAATTGAAGCTGTAGCTAGGCGGCAAGCGAGCGAGACTCCTGAGCATAGCTTGTCTATGTGATGGAGCGAGTAAGCGCAGGCAACAACGCTATCAGCTTCAAGTATGACGAGAATTTTAGCCGAGGCGTTTTACCGACATAACATCTTTAATCTGTTCAACTCGCTTCGACACACGCTGCAGAATCTCAATGTTAGTGACCTCTAGATCAAAATCCATAATCGATAGCTGCTTACGGTAATCAACACGGCTCTTCATGCTGGTGACTTTGATCTTCTCGTTGGCAAACAAGGTGGTGATGTCTTTGAGTAGTCCACCACGCTCCATCGCTTCCACACGGACGGTCAGGATGTAAGAACCAACAAAACCACTGCCCCAAACGGTATCGATGATACGCTCTGGAGCGTGATGACGCAGCTCTTCAAGCTGTTCACAGTCAGCGCGGTGAACCGAAATACCTCGACCTTGAGTGATGTAACCTGCGATTTCATCCCCTGGAATCGGCTGACAGCAGCGCGCAAGGTGGGTCATCAGGTTATCAACTCCTTCCACAACCACTGCGTCTTTCTTAGGACGGCTTTGCGCAGGCGCTTTGGTCTCGGCTTCCTGTAGCTTCTCTAGCGCTTGCTGATCTTCTTCCTCTGCAGTTGGCTTGTTCACCAAGGCATTAATGTGGTTAATGATCTGGTTGATCCGCAAATCACCGCTACCAACACCAACATACAACTCATCGGCACTGTTGACGTTAAAGCGCTTCAACGCATACTGCTCGGCGTCTTTCAGTGTCGCGTTGATTTTGGCCAGCTCTGCTTCAAGAATCTCTCGGCCCGCTTCAAGGTTCTTTTCACGCGATTGCTTACGGAACCAAGCATTGATCTTAGCGCGCGCTCGACCCGATGTGACAAATCCCATTGATGGATTCAGCCAGTCACGAGACGGGTTAGGCTCTTTAGCTGTGATGATTTCAACCTGATCGCCCATCGTCAGTTTATGGGTAAACGGTACAATACGGCCTGCAACTTTGGCGCCGATACAACGGTGCCCTACTTCTGAGTGAATATGGTAAGCAAAATCAAGCGGTGTCGCGCCCATTGGTAAGTCGACCACATCGCCACGAGGCGTAAACGCGTATACCCGGTCATCAAATACCTGACTGCGCACTTCATCAAGCATTTCGCCGGAATCTGACATTTCCTCCTGCCAATCAAGCAGTTTACGCAGCCAAGTAATTTTCTCGTCGTAGCCACTTCGGCCGCCACCACCCTCTTTGTATTTCCAGTGTGCAGCAACGCCAAGCTCCGAGTCTTCGTGCATGTCTTTAGTACGAATCTGGATCTCGATGGTTTTGCCTTCAGGGCCAAGAATCACAGTATGGATTGACTGATACCCGTTCGGTTTTGGGTTCGCAACGTAATCATCAAACTCACTTGGCAGGTGTTTGTATTTGGTATGAACAGCGCCTAGTGCTGCATAACAATCCTGAAGTTTGTCGGCGATAATACGAACAGCGCGAACATCAAACAGTTCGTCAAATGCCAGACTCTTCTTCTGCATTTTGCGCCAGATACTGTAAATGTGCTTAGGACGCCCACTGACTTCTGCATTGATGCCTGAAGAGGTAATTTCATTAGAGAGATCATCCACAAAGTCCGTGATGTATTGCTCACGCACGATGCGGCGCTCTGAAAGCTGTTTCGCGATCTGTTTGTAGGTGTCAGGCTGTTGATAACGGAAAGCGTAATCTTCAATTTCCCATTTCAACTGACCAATGCCAAGACGGTTTGCCAGAGGCGCGTAGATGTTTGAACACTCTTTCGCCGCAGCTTGGCGAACTTCGTCCGGGGCTTTCTTTACCTCGATCAGATTACAGATACGTTCAGCAAGCTTAATGACCACACAGCGAAAGTCATCGACCATCGCTAATAGCATACGGCGAACATTATCTACCTGAGCCGAGGCAGCGCTGCCTTCCATAGTGACATTGAGCTGTCCCAGTGCCGCCATTTCCTCAACGCCATCAATCAATTTGATCGTTTCTTTGCCGAAATCCTCTTCCAGTGCTTCACGTTCATAAGCCCCACTGGACACCACTGGAAACAACAAAGCAGCCACTAAGGTGGCTTTGTCCATAGAGAGAGTAATGAGAATTTCGATCATTTCACGCCCACGCCATAACAGCAGTGGACCTTGATCGTTGTCTTGTAGAATGGTTTCACAATGTCGATATACCTCTTTAAGACGTTTCGACACTTTATTGTCTTGCTCTAGACTCGCAATCCAATTATCTAGTTCAAACTGTTCGTCTTGATTCAAATGTGCGCTTCTTACCGCAACCATCGTCTTCGTCCTGTAATACTTTTTATCTTCGACCTACCCCGTTTTGAGACTACTCACTACGGGCTAAGTTCGCATTAATCCTTCACAAAAAGCGCCATTGATTCTAAGTGACTGGTATGGGGGAACATATCTAACATCCCCAGTTTCTTTAACTCGAATCCCTGACTTAGCAAGCTCTGAGAATCTCGGGCTAGAGTAGCAGGATTGCAAGAAACATAAACGACTCTTTTCGCACCTAGCGCAGAAACTTGCTCGACAATTCCACTGGCGCCAGCTCGTGCTGGATCGAGCAGTATTTTATCAAATTTTTCTCTCGCCCAGAGCTGACCAGACATATCTTGTTCCAAATTTGCCTGATAAAACTGGGCATTCTCAATCTGGTTAACTTGAGCATTATGAGTGGCTTTCTTCACCATCTCATCGACCCCTTCCACACCGGTAACGCTTTTTACCTGCTTAGCAATGGGGAGGCTGAAGTTCCCTAGCCCACAAAATAAATCTAACACTCGGTCATGCTCAGATAACGCCAGCCAATCCAACGCCTGAGTAACCATCTGCGCGTTCACTTGCTGATTAACTTGAATGAAATTATTTGGCTCGAACGGGATAGTGACGCCCGTTTCCTGATAAACACCCGCTTTACCGGCTTCAAGCACCAGCTGTTCGTTGTTTGGCATCAGATAAAGCGTAATCTGATTGAACGTGGCAAATTCAAGCAGCGCATCATGATCTTTATCTTTCAGTGGCTTGAGATGACGTAAAACCAGAATGCGCGTGTTGTCAGCTTTCACCAACTCGACATGACCAATGTTTTCTTGTTGAGAAAAGCGCGTTAGCAACGCATATAACTCAGGCAATAACTCATCCAATTCCGGCGCCAAAACGGGGCAGTGAGTCAGAGTGACGATGTCTTTACTCTGCTTTTTACGGAAACCAAACTTCAACTGACGCGTTTTTTTATCCACCATGACACTGATGCGAGCGCGGCGACGGTAGCCTTCCGATTCGCCCACTATCGGGGCCTCTAAGTTGAGGCTCTGCCCAGCAAACTTGCTCATCAATTGACTCAGCGTTTGCTGTTTGTGCATCTGCTGGTGCTCACTACTCAGGTGCTGCATATTACAGCCCCCACACTGCTGATAATGTGGGCAGAAGGGTTCAACTCGTTGTTCACTCGGCGTTTGCACCTTAATCAGCGTCGCACGTGAGAACTTGCTCTTGCTTTCGGTCAACTGAGCTAACACTTGCTCTCCCGGCAGTGCCCCTTCAATAAAAATTGGCTTCTTATTTTGGTAAGCGATACCCGCACCATGATGATCGAGTTTTTCGATTTTCAACGATTGGTGCTTAGTGTTGAGTTGAGTTTTCTTTTTCGGTTGGAAGAAACGCGCCATGCTTTGCTCTGTGCCTTTTAACTATTGCTCTGTATTGCTGTCCAGGCGTCACCTTTTCAGGCCTGAATCATTGTCTGAGCCGAACGAGTTTATTATGCTTAAGGATTCGACGGCTTCTTTTATTTGTGGAAGTTATTTTCCCATATCCACACCACGATGTTTAGACAATAATGACAAGATATGGCTTACGCGCCCGCGTTATTACCCTCACACTCGCGCCGACGTTGATCATTGGCCTGTTACTGAGTGCGTTTTTCTCCTTTAATCGCTACCACGACTTGGAAAAGCAAGTCATCAATTCAGGCTTAAGTATTATTGAACCTCTGGCGATTGCCAGCGAAGAAGGGCTGAAAAACAACAGCCGCGAATCTGTCCGTCGAATTATCAGTTATGCGCACCGGAAAAACTCAAAGTTTGTTCGCAGTATCGCCGTCTTCGATTACAACCACGATTTATTCGTTACTTCCAACTTTCATCCGAACTTTGAATCCCTAACCTTTCCACGCAATGAACCTATTCCTCTGCTGGTGACGTCTGATCTTCAGGAGAACACACTGATTTTGCGCGCGCCGATCATTGCCGAGTCCGGTTTGATATCGACGCCTAAAGGGCAAGACACCAATCCAGCCCTTGGCTACATTGCCGTAGAGCTCGACCTCTCTTCCCTGCGCCTGCAACAGTATCAAGAGATTTTCTCTGCGTTTCTGGTTCTGCTCTCTGGTTTGGGGCTGTCCGCGGTGTTCGCTTATCGCCTGATGCATGACGTCACCCGCCCTATTTCTCATATGAAGAACATGGTCGACAGAATTCGTCGCGGTCACCTCGATGTGCGGATTGAAGGCAAGATGCACGGTGAGCTTGATTCTCTCAAAAATGGTATCAACGCGATGGCGGTTTCGCTGTCGGAATATCATGTTGAGATGCAACACAGTATCGATCAGGCGACTTCTGACTTACGGGAAACACTCGAACAGCTTGAGATTCAGAACGTTGAATTGGATATTGCGAAGAAACGCGCGCAGGAAGCAGCACGCGTGAAATCCGAGTTCCTTGCCAATATGTCTCATGAACTACGCACACCATTGAATGGCGTGATTGGTTTCACTCGTCAGATGCTTAAAACCAAACTGACTAACAGCCAAGCGGATTATTTGCAGACCATAGAAAAGTCAGCTAATAACCTACTCAATATTATTAACGACATTCTGGACTTCTCTAAGCTCGAAGCAGGTAAATTGGCACTGGAAAACATTCCGTTTGAGTTCCAGGAAACCCTCGAAGAAGTAGTGAGCTTGCAAGCCACCAGCGCCCATGAAAAAGGCCTCGAATTAACCCTTAAAGTCGATCCTAAGATCCCGGCAGGCTTAGTTGGAGACCCACTGCGAATCCAGCAAGTACTCACTAACCTAGTAGGGAACTCGATCAAATTTACCGAGCGGGGCAACATCGACATCAGTGTTGAGCTGCGTTCACAGAAAGAAGATGCGGTTGAATTACAGTTTATGGTGCGCGATACCGGAATTGGTATTTCCGAGCGCCAGCAAGCTCAACTGTTCCAAGCATTCAGCCAAGCAGACGCCAGCATTTCTCGCCGCTACGGCGGGACAGGGCTTGGTCTGGTCATCACCCAAAAACTCGTGAGTCAGATGGGGGGAGAAATCAGTTTAACCAGTCGCCTGCACCAAGGCTCAACCTTCTGGTTTACGCTCAGACTCAACTCAACGGACATGCCAGTGAGCGACTTACTGGAAACCCAAGTACTTCGACAACGTACCCTGCTACTCGTCGAGCCGAACATGCAAGCAGCCTCGGTGACGCAACAAACACTGGTTCAAGAAGGACTGATTGTCACCTACCGCTCCTCAATCCCAGAAGAAGCTAGCCAGTTCGATTATGTGCTACTTAATCTCGCACCGAACAAAACTAACGAAGCTGAGCTGGTTGAACAGTGGGTGAAGCAAGCCCAGCAATGTGCGCCTCAAGTGGTAGTGGGTATCCCTAGTACTGCTCTGGCTCTGTCGGATCACCTTATCCAGACACACCATGTTCATTGCATCACCAAGCCATTATCTCGACGAAAACTACTACAAACGTTAGCCGCCAATCAAGAAAGCTTGCCAATGGTTGAGATTGAACCGGCATACAACGAGACGCTACCGTTAACGGTTATGGCCGTCGATGACAACCCAGCAAACCTGAAACTGATCAGCGCCCTCCTCCAGGAGCGGGTCGAAAAAGTGGTGACTTGCACCAACGGCCTCGATGCAGTAGCTCAAGCGGAAACCCAGCATTTCGATATCATCCTGATGGACATTCAGATGCCACACATGGATGGCGTAACCGCTTGTGGCAAAATCAAGCAAACTGAGCTTAATGCCAACACTCCTGTGATCGCCGTCACCGCGCACGCGATGAGTGGCGAACGTGACAGACTACTCGGAGCGGGCATGGATGATTATCTCACCAAGCCAATTGAAGAACATGTGCTGCAACAAGTGTTAATGCACTGGAACCCAAATACCACGGAATCTGAAATGGAGAAGCTCGACTTGCCGTCCGATGTTGAGCCTTCAGAACACTCTTCGTCAGCAGTGATCGAACATGACAACATCATCATCGACTGGCAAGCAGCGCTAAAACAATCCGCCAATAAAGAAGATCTTGCCCGTGATATGTTGCAAATGCTGGTCGACTTTATTCCGGAAGTTAGTAGTGTGGTTGAAGCAGCGCTGGAAGAAGATGACTTTGACAGCGAAACGCTGGTTCATCACGTACATAAGCTCCACGGCAGCAGCTCATATTGCGGTGTCCCAAGGCTGAAAAAAGTCTGTGCCACAATAGAGAAAGCTCTGCGTTCAGGTGCAAGCCTAGAAGATATTGAGCCGGAGTTGTTTGAACTGCAAGATGAAATGGAGAAGGTCACCGCGAGTGCGGCACCTTATTTAGATTCGTAGATAACGGTAGCAACGGCGTAATGACGTTCATCAGAAATAGACAGGTGGATATTCTCCACCTGTTTTTTTTGGGCAAATTCTAGAGCTTTACCAGACAACGACAAAAGTGGCGCACCGTGCTCATCATTGGTAATGGTGAAGTCATGGAACGTCACCCCCAATGCAATGCCAGTTCCCAATGCCTTTGACGCCGCTTCTTTGGCAGCAAAGCGCTTGGCTAAAAAACGCCCCTGCTGCTTCAGCGATTGGAAGCGTTGTAACTCGATATCAGTCAAAATACGTCGGGCGAACGCTTCACCACTGCGGGACAGCGCTTTTTCAACACGTTCAATTTCCGCAATATCTGTTCCTAAACCAACGATTGCCATTGTGATTACTTACGCGCTTCTACCATCAGTGCTTTCATATCTGCCACCGCTTTATGCAAGCCATCAAATGCTGCACGACCGATGATAGAATGACCGATGTTTAGTTCATAGATTTCAGGGATAGCAGCAATCGGAGCTACGTTATGGTAAGTCAGACCATGGCCTGCATTCACGGTGATACCTAAGTCAGCCGCATAGCTTGCGCCAGCTGCAATTTTCTTCAGTTCATCTTGCTGATCTTCATCATTCTCAGCATCCGCATAATGACCAGTGTGCAGCTCGATGTAAGGCGCGCCACACGCTTTTGCTGCATCAATCTGTTCACGATCAGCATCAATAAACAAAGAAACTTTAATGCCTGCTTCCGTCAGTATTTTGGTTGCCGCTTTAATTTTTTCTACGTGGCCCGCCACGTCCAAACCACCTTCGGTGGTCAGCTCTTCACGCTTTTCTGGAACCAAACACACGTATTCAGGTTGGGTTTGCAGAGCAATTTCAACCATCTCATCCGTCACAGCCATTTCAAGATTCATACGAGTTTGGATCGTTTCCCTTAGGATACGTACATCACGATCGACAATATGGCGACGGTCTTCTCTAAGGTGAATGGTAATGCCATCTGCTCCAGCACGCTCGGCGACTTCCGCTGCATGAACAGGATCTGGGTACTTAGTACCGCGCGCGTTACGTAATGTGGCAATGTGATCGATGTTAACACCCAGATAGATTGAGCTCATTTTCCAATACTCCGTGATTTGGGCGCTAAGATTTGCATAAATAGCTCCCGACTCTTTAATGGTTTGCCGCCAAGATACGGCTTTAATGCTATACGTGTAAAGCGTTTTGCCGCTTTAAGTTGTTCTTTTGTGGTGAACCTTCGTTCACTAATCGCAATCAGTTCATTCCCGACGAAAGTCAGATTGTCACGTCGAACTGAAGCGATAAACCCCTTCTGCTCTCGATAGCGATAGGTCATCTCAGGTTCAATCGGCTCTCCAGTGCCCGCGCAATGCAGAAAGTCGACGCCATACCCCATTGCAGACAGCAGTGCCAGTTCAAAACGACGCAATGCCGGTTCCGGATTCTCACACTGAGCCAGTTCAGTAAGAGCATGCAGGTAATCATGAAACAGGGCTGGCATTGACACTTCCGCCATCAGCACTCGGCCAATCAACTCGTTGACATACATGGCGGAATAAAGGTTGATCCCCGTCAGTGGCAAGCCCAGACTGATCGGCTCCGCTTGACGCAGTGTCTTCATCGATCCTTTACCCGACCACTTAAGTAATAGAGGCGTAAAAGGCTGCAACGCGCCTTTGAGGTTTGAACGTTTACTGCGCGCACCTTTAGACATTAAAGTGACACGACCAAACTCCTCACTGAAGACATCGAGAATTAAACTCGACTCACTATAAGGGCGACGATGAAGAACGAAACAACGCTGTAAGCCTTCTGAGGTCATAGAGATTGCCAGATGAATGTTACATAAAAAATAAGGAGCCTGATGGCTCCTTATTCTAACTCATGTTGGAGCGAAGTGAATTCGCAGCCAAGCTTATAGATCGTCGATGTAGCCTAGTGAACGCAAGGCACGTTCATCATCAGCCCAACCGGATTTCACTTTAACCCACGTCTCTAAGTACACTTTACGACCGAACAGTTCTTCCATGTCCAGACGTGCTTCACGACCTATGGTCTTAATTTTCTCGCCGCCTTTACCAATCACCATTTTCTTCTGACCATTGCGTTCAACCAGAATCAGCGCATTGATATGGAAGCCATCGGTTTCAGGGTTGTAATCAAAACGTTCAATTTCTACCGTCACCGAATAAGGCAACTCTTCACCTGTGAAGCGCATTAGTTTCTCACGCACAATTTCCGACGCCATAAAGCGCTGAGAACGATCAGTAACATACTCTTCAGGGAAGTGATGTGTCGCTTGAGGTAAGTGTTCACGTACATGCTTACGCAGAACATCGATATTTTTGCCTTGCTTCGCGGAGATAGGCACCACATCAACGAATTCCATCTTCTTCGACATGTCCATCATGTGCAGCATAACGTCGTTACGGTCTTGTACGTTATCGACTTTGTTGACACACAATACCACTGGGAAGTTAGACTTCTGCAGCTTAGTCAAAACCATTTCGTCGTCTTTGGTCCAGTGGGTACCATCAACAAGGAAAAACACTAGGTTCACATCACTCAATGATGAGTTGGCCGCGCGGTTCATTAAGCGGTTGATCGCACGCTTTTCTTCAATGTGAAGACCTGGAGTATCGACATAAATCGCCTGATAATCGCCTTCAGTGTCGACACCCATAATGCGGTGGCGTGTTGTTTGGGGCTTACGAGAAGTGATCGAAATTTTTTGCCCAAGAATTCGGTTCAGTAGCGTTGATTTACCCACGTTTGGACGACCAACAATAGCAACAAAGCCACAATGTTGGTTTTCCGGTGAGCTTACTTCACCACTCGATGAGAAAAACGCATCGATATCGAATTCGTTGTTATCTGTTGAATCAGTCATTGCTCAGTTGCTCTAGTGCTAGTTCCGCAGCCGCTTGTTCTGCCTTGCGGCGGCTGGTGCCTTTACCTATTACAGGCGATCCGACACCTGCGACTTCACACGACACAGTAAACTGCTGATTGTGTGCTTCACCTTTAATATTAGTCACTGTGTAGACAGGCAGTGGTTTTCTTCGCCCTTGCAGAAACTCCTGAAGACGCGTTTTAGGGTCTTTCTGAGAAACACCCGGTTGAATCGCCTCAAGGCGTTGCTTATACCAGCTAAGGATAATGCCACGCACCACTTCAATATCACTGTCTAGGTAGATTGCACCTATGATAGCTTCAACAGCGTCAGCCAGAATAGAATCACGACGGAACCCGCCACTCTTCAATTCACCTGGACCTAATTTTAAGTGATCTCCTAGTTCGAATTCTCGACCTAGCTCCGCCAGCGTGTTACCACGAACAAGTGTCGCACGCATACGGCTCATGTCCCCTTCATTCACTTTCGGGAAACGGTGATAAAGATCGTCAGCAATGACAAAACTTAAAATTGAATCGCCCAGAAACTCAAGACGCTCATTATGTTTTCCATGAGCGCTGCGGTGAGTCAGCGCTAAGTTAATAAGCTCTGCATCATTGAACTGATAGCCGAGCTTTTTCTCTAGTTTGGCAATAGGAGAATTCATGCTCTCTCATTAAATTGTTTTTCATTCTCTATAGTTGAGTTGACGCAGCCAAGACGGCTGCGACATCAAATATAACGAGAAATTAGTTAATACCACCGATGCGGTTAAACCTAACACCAGTTGGGATCCATGATGGTAAGAAGCTATCTGCACTGCGTTCGAACTCGAAGCTGATCCAGATACCAACCGCTTTACCAACCAGATTCGCCTCTGGAACAAAGCCCCAGTAGCGGCTGTCTGCACTGTTGTCACGGTTATCACCCATCACAAAGTACTGACCTTCTGGCACAACCCACTCATTAACACCACCACGTGGCTGATAAGCCGACACGCGATCGCGGCGTAATGGGTTCACCAAAATTTGGTGTTCAACTTCACCCAGTTTTTCATTCAGTTGAATCAGTGGCACACCATCTTGGATAAATGGGCTTTCTTCCACATTCGACAACGGCACCTGAGTACATTGGCTTTCGCCTTTAGGTTGAACACATACTTCTTTCTTGCTGCTGTAACGCACCGTATCGCCCGGTAGGCCAACAACGCGCTTGATGTAGTCAATGTTTGGCTGAGGTGGGTATTTGAATACCACGATGTCACCACGCTCTGGCTTACCTGTTTCAACCAGTTGTGTACGCCACACTGGGTCTTTCAGACCGTATGCGTATTTCTCAACCAGAATAAAATCCCCAACCAGTAAGGTCGGCATCATTGAGCCTGAAGGAATTTGGAACGGTTCGTAGATAAACGAGCGCAATACCAAAACAGCCGCAATGACAGGGAAAATTGAAACACTGTTTTCAATCCACCATGGCTGCTTTTCCACTTGTTCAGCAGTTGCAGTATCCAGTCCGTTTGTCTGAGCTTCAACTGCAGCGAGTTTAGTCTGACGTTTCTTCGCAAACACCAGCTTTTCCAGCACCCAAACAATACCGGTCACCAGAGTGACAATAACCAAGAACAGTGAAAATGTATTTGCCATTGACTTCCCTTACCTCAAAAATACGAAAGTGAAAGAGCCGAAACCCTTTCACTTAACAAGTTCTTATATTGAGTCGTTACCCAACAAATTAATCTTTACCTACGTGTAAGATCGCTAAGAAGGCTTCTTGAGGCAGCTCTACGTTACCGATCTGCTTCATACGTTTCTTACCTTCTTTCTGCTTCTTCAGTAGCTTCTTCTTACGGCTCACGTCACCGCCATAACATTTTGCGATTACGTTCTTACGTAGCTGTTTAACCGTTGAACGCGCAATAATATGGTTACCAATCGCCGCCTGAATCGCAATATCAAACATCTGACGTGGAATAAATTCTTTCATCTTCTCTACGAGCTGACGGCCACGAGTCTGAGATTGATCTTTGTGCGTAATCAATGCCAGTGCGTCCACTTTGTCACCATTGAGAAGTACATCCACACGAACCATGTTAGACGCTTCAAAACGCTGGAAATTGTAATCCAGAGACGCATAACCACGAGACGTTGATTTCAGACGATCAAAGAAATCGAGTACCACTTCCGCCATCGGAATATCGTAAGTCACAGCAACTTGGTTACCGTGATAAACCATATCAACCTGAACACCACGCTTCTCAACACACAAAGTAATCACATTACCTAAGTAATCAGAAGGTACAAGGATGTTACAACGTGCAATCGGCTCACGAATTTCTTCGATATCATTCACAGCTGGTAGCTTAGCCGGGCTATCAACGTAAAGAATCTCGCCATCCGTTTGCTCTACTTCGTACACTACCGTTGGCGCTGTAGTAATCAGGTCGAGATCGTATTCACGCTCCAGACGCTCTTGGATGATTTCCATGTGAAGCATGCCGAGGAAACCACAGCGGAAACCAAAGCCTAGAGCTGCTGAGTTTTCTGGTTCATAGAACAGAGACGCATCGTTCAGGCTCAGTTTACCTAGTGCATCACGGAAGTTTTCGTAGTCATCCGAAGAGACTGGGAATAGTCCGGCGTATACCTGAGGCTTCACTTTCTTAAACCCTGGCAACGGCTCTTCACAGCCATGCTTTGCTAGCGTTAGCGTATCACCAACAGGAGCACCTAGGATATCTTTGATACCACAGACAACCCAGCCTACTTCACCCGTTCGCAGTTCCGTCGTGTCTTCCTGCTTAGGTGTGAAGATACCAAGACGATCCACACCCCAAACTTGGCCAGTGCTCATCACCTTGATCTTATCGTTCTTCTTCAGGACGCCATTTTTAATACGGACCAGAGAAACAACACCTAGGTAGTTATCAAACCAAGAGTCAATGATCAAAGCTTGCAGTGGTGCTTCTGGATCACCCTCTGGTGCTGGAATCGCAGAGACTATGTTTTCTAGCACGTCTTCAATACCTAGGCCCGTCTTAGCCGAACAGCGCGTGGCTTCCATCGCATCGATGCCAACAATTTCTTCGATCTCTTCTGCTACTCGCTCAGGATCCGCAGCAGGTAGATCTATCTTGTTCAGAATTGGCACCACTTCCAGATCCATTTCGATCGCGGTATAGCAGTTAGCCAACGTCTGAGCTTCAACACCCTGACCAGCATCAACCACTAGCAACGCACCTTCACATGCAGCTAGAGAGCGAGAAACTTCGTAGGCAAAGTCAACGTGCCCTGGAGTATCGATGAAGTTCAATTGGTAGGTTTCACCGTCTTTAGCGGTATAGTTGAGTGTCACACTTTGAGATTTAATAGTGATGCCACGCTCACGTTCAAGGTCCATGGAGTCCAGAACCTGAGCTGCCATTTCACGGTCACTCAATCCACCACAGTCTTGGATCAAACGGTCTGATAGGGTCGACTTACCATGGTCGATGTGGGCGATAATCGAAAAGTTACGAATGTGCTTCATGATTTGGTGTGACTAAACTCTTTAAAATAGGGACATAAGAAAGCCGTCTTGTGACGGCGTTTCAATCAAGTTGGCAGATTCTACCCAATTTCTGTGCACTTCGCACTAGCTAATTGGATCTCCCAAAACCCGAAGTAATATGACTTCTCGCAGCGACTGGCGTTCAAAATTAACGGCCAGACTTTTTGCGCCATAAATGCCTGCCACAGTAAAGATAGCAGATGTCAGGATAGCAATACCTTCGCCAAGACCAAATGCAGGCGCTAATAGCCACTGTCCAACCGCAGCGCCTAGAATCATGGCAAACAACGGCACTAGATAAACCACTGCGGCCGATTGCAGCAGGCTTTTTTCCGGCAAGCCGATTTCCACCACCTGACCTTCTTTAACCCGTTTGCTGGTCACTAGGTGCCAGTGCAGAGACTTGTTTCCCACCGCTTTTGAGACAATGCCGGTACCACAGCTTTTTTGCGACGAGCAGCTGCTGCAGCTGGTTTGCTGTTCACAACTCAGCTCCACATCATAGCCCTTAGGCCCTGATTTCACTGCAGATACTGTCGCTAAAGCGGTCATCATTGCGTGGCACTCGCTTGTTTATTGATGGTGACCGATTGAGCAATTCGCTTAGCGGTTGCTGGCGGAATATCTCCGATCACAGAGATCTCTTTGTCACCTTTTACGAAGCTATGAAGTGTGCGACGCCCTTGACGAACCAGTTGGCCTTTAAGTGAGTAATTGTCACTCTCAGACACATAGATGGAAAAACTGAACAGACCATCAGTGTACATCTGAGTTTCGACCATGCGGTTAGTATTCGCCATTCGATAACGGTTCAACTCTTTGGATTCAAACCCTTTCGGAATCCAACCGACCGTCCAAAAGCTTTTCTCTAGCTCGCCTTTTGGCAGGGACAATACGTCGGGCAATTTAACGGTATTCAAACCGCTAAGAATGTCAGAAATCTTATCATTGACGCTATAGGAAATGGTGCGGAACTGTTCCAGCACTTCGCCATCACGATCAACCAGATCAGCTCTTAGTGGAAGCTTAGTTTGCTCATCGATCCACAGGATATAGGAATAGCGTAACCCGTCTTTCGGAGCAATTCTCAATACTTGGCAAGCCGCACCCGCTTCACGCGCTCGACCGACTTGAATAAAGTCGTAAATCTCACTCAGCTCATCAACATTAGAATTTAGAAGCGGGATAGTCGGGGCAACCATGTTACCGGACTCAATGGTAAACGGCTCAACACCAGGCTCGATATAACTAACCTCATCACCTCGGCGAATCACTTCACGTACAGGTCCACTTAGGTAAACAAGGTGAGCGAGTTGCTGATCTTCGCTGCGAGCGTGTCGATACAGCAAAGGTTCGATGCTGTTTTTCTTAATCAGGATATAAGACAGTTCATAATTGAGATGCTGACTGGCTTCGTTCATTTGATGCAACAAAGCCTCTGCAGGTTTTTCTTCTGCAAAGGCTAGTGGCGAACTCAAACTGAACAGTGTCAGCGCACTGATCAGAAATTTTCTCATTCAACTACCGTTTCTGGGTTGTCATTATGCTCTACAGCGTTATCGCTATTGAGGCGAAGCTGTAATTCATAGTCTTGAAGCATGGCGTTAATTCGACGGCGCTGCTCTTGCACGTTAGTTTCACTTGACGCTGTTGGCTGTTCCACCGAAGAACGTGTCAAGCTCACTGGTTCAGCACTGCCTGCAAATGGAATCGTCTGCAGTACAGGCAATTGTTCCGCTTCCGGTTGGCTAGGATCACTGCCACCGTATTGCTGTACGCCTAAGATCACAGCGAGTGACACACACGCGGCAACCGCCACCTGACCAAATTGGCTGAGCCAAGCTGGCAACTGACGACGCGCTTGAGAAGGCGTCGGCTGCGCTTCTATGCGTTGTTCATTAATGTCGGCAATCTTGCCAGAGGTGAACGTTGAATGCACGGGCTCATCTTCTAGCGCAAGTGCAACGCTGTCTGCAATGTTCCACTCCGGTTTCTCCGGTGCTTCACCTCGCATCACATCACCAATTAAATGGTAATTTTTCCAGGTTTGTAGGCTAGCTTGGTCTTGCTCTAATTCACCGATTAAAGCCTTATCGACCAACTCTCCATCCATGAGTGCTGAAAGTTTCTCTTTGTCAGCCATTCTTTTCACCATTAACGTTACTGGTACTAGCGTTGCAAAAGAGGTTGAATCTTTTTTTCAACCGCTTCACGAGCTCGGAAGATACGCGAGCGCACCGTTCCAACAGGACAATCCATCACCGCAGCGATTTCTTCGTAACTCAAGCCATCAAGCTCGCGCAACGTCATTGCGGTTTTTAAGTCATCAGGTAGTGCTTCGATCGCACCAAAAACTACTTGCTTCAATTCCTTGGACAACGTTAAGTTCTCAGGGTTCGAAATTTCTTTTAATGCACTACCAGTTTCGTAATATTCAGCTTCTTCAGTATCCACATCTTGCGCAGGCGGTCTACGACCCTGAGCGACGATGTGGTTTTTCGCAGTATTAACAGCGATTCGATATAACCAAGTATAGAAGGCACTTTCGCCACGAAAACTTGGTATAGCGCGATACGCTTTAATAAATGCTTCTTGTGCTACGTCAGGTACATCCCCCGGATTATTGACGTAGCGAGAAATAAGATTACATACTTTGTTTTGGTATTTAGTGACCAACAAATTAAATGCTTGCTTATCTCCATTCTGAACTCGCTCAATTAACACTTGATCGGTCAGCTGCTCGTTCATTCGAGCGGGTACTCCTATTGTTATTAACCCCTACCTTGTCAGATATGAGCATTAATTATGCAAAATGTAGTATTGACACCACTGCTTACTTGAGCACTATTGTGACTCAGTAATGAATATAAAGTTCAAACTTTCTTCGAATTTTATTTGAGAAGTGATGGACCAGTAACTTCTGTTCCAGATTGTGGGGACGAAAGAGTTCAAAAGCAATGTTATTTACGAAGAATTGCATTCACTCCAGTGCTACTATAGTGAGCTAACTCTGGTATTTTCAGAGTCCATATTGCAATTTTAAATTGATTTAAGAGCGGGAACGCTCTGTAGCTGACGCTAAAAAGTTGGATTGGCGCCAGTACAACTTAACTCGGGAATTTAAAAGTTTTATGAACGCAAACCGTGAACATCAATGTGATGTGTTAGTGGTGGGTAGTGGCGCAGCCGGTCTGTCGTTAGCGTTACGTGTCGCGGAATATGGCAAAGTCATTGTATTGAGTAAGGGGCCGAGAAGCGAAGGCGCTACATATTACGCTCAAGGTGGTATTGCCGCTGTTTTTGACGAGTCAGACAGTATTGAATCGCATGTAGAAGATACACTAATAGCTGGCGCTGGCCTTTGTGAGCAAGAAACCGTTGAGTTTATTGCTGAAAATGCCAAAGAGTGTGTCCAGTGGCTGATCGATGGTGGGGTCCCATTTGATCGTGAAGATGGTGACAGTGACGAAAAACCTCGTTACCACCTGACGCGTGAAGGGGGTCATAGCCATCGTCGAATTTTGCATGCCGCGGATGCTACCGGTATGGCCATGCAAACGTCCTTGCAAGATAACGCTCACAACCACCCAAATATCACGGTACTAGAGCGACACAACGCACTCGATCTAATCTGCGAAGATAAAGTCGGTGGCGACAGCAAGAAAATTGTTGGAGCTTATATCTGGAACCGAAACCAAGAACACGTTGAAACGGTTCGAGCAAAGTTTGTGGTACTGGCAACAGGTGGCGCGTCTAAGGTTTATCAGTACACCTCTAACCCTGACGTTTCCTCTGGTGATGGTATTGCGATTGCGTGGCGAGCGGGCTGCCGAGTCGCGAATATGGAGTTCAACCAATTCCATCCAACTTGCCTGTATCACCCTGAAGCGAGAAACTTCCTGCTCACCGAGGCTCTGCGTGGAGAAGGCGCTTACCTGCGTCGTCCAGATGGTACTCGCTTTATGCCAGACTTTGATGAGAGAGAAGAGTTAGCTCCTCGTGATGTCGTCGCGCGTGCGATTGACTTTGAAATGAAACGCCTTGGGGCCGACTGTATGTATTTGGACATCAGCCACAAGCCTGCAGATTTCATTGAGAAGCACTTTCCGACCATCTACACACGCCTGATGGACCTTGGCATCGACATGACCAAAGAGCCAATTCCGGTTGTACCTGCGGCCCACTACACCTGTGGTGGTGTTATGGTTAATAAGCAAGGTGAAACGGATCTGTCTCAACTCTATGCCATTGGCGAAGTGAGTTATACCGGATTACATGGCGCCAATCGAATGGCATCAAACTCGCTGCTAGAGTGTGTCGTTTATGCGTGGTCAGCGGCCAACGATATTATCCGCCGAATGGATACTGCCGAACTTCCTCCTTCTCTTCCAGCATGGGATGAAAGTCAGGTTAGCTGTTCTGATGAAGAGGTTGTGATTCAGCACAACTGGCACGAATTGCGTCTGTTTATGTGGGACTATATGGGAATCGTTCGTACCGATAAGCGCCTAGAACGCGCGCTACGTCGTATTCAGTTGCTGCAGCAAGAAACGCACGAGTACTACAGTAACTTCAAGGTATCTAACAACTTACTTGAGCTACGTAACCTACTTCAAGTCGCGGAACTGATGGTGCGTTGTGCAATGGAGCGCAAGGAAAGCCGCGGTTTACACTACACGCTCGATTATCCGGAACTGGCCCCAGATAGCGGCCCAACCATCCTTGAACCAGAGAAAATCGATTCTTAATAATAAAGGGAGCTTAATGCTCCCTTTTTAACATCACCAATAACTGCCGATAGTGCTCTTCGTTAACACTATCTCGCCAAATAATTCTCTTACGGCCGCCTTTGGGCCAGATCAATATGCCGAACCCGGCTAAACTCAAGACACTTCTTTGTATCTCGATGGGTTCACCATCCATTTCGCAGGAATCCGCAGAAGAGAAAACTAAGCCCCCTTGCATTGGCTCAGCAAACCAGCTTGTTTGACTATGATATTTAAGAAGTAACGCCACCATAAAAACAGTGGCCGTTAGAGGGAGCTCGGTAGTAATCAAAAAACAACAGGCCAACATCAGGAAACTGATGTTGGCCTGTTGTGAAACGAATGACGTGGAGGCGAAAAGCCTAACGCACTTTACTGAGGTTGTGGGCAACAATCTTGTCGACCATAGAAGCGTGACCTAAGTTTTCACTGCGACCGTGGCCCATAATCCAAGTAAACAAATCTGGGTCATCACATTCAAGCAGAGACACAAAGTCACGCTGCTCATTGTCTTTCAGTTCTTCAAAGCACTCTTCAAAGAAAGGCATAATGACAACATCCAGTTCCAGCATTCCGCGGCGACACGCCCATTTAATTCGCGCTTTTTCTTCGGTGGTGTACATTCTAATTCCTCACCTGTTCGGTTGTTTGCGCCGAGTGTAACAATCAAAATTGCCCACAACTACTAACTCAGTCACACTCCCGAGCTAGCTAACACATTTACGGCATAAATCCATACAGCTGAAAGGTTGTTTCCGTTAGTGCTTAAGCGCTAACATAGCGCTATTCGATAGCATTCAGGTAAACATCATGGAATGGCAACACGACTTTGCTCCACTTTCTCTTTCTAGCAATGACTCTCTTCCCGAACTTGTACTCACCCACCTCACGTCGTGGGGAATGATCACCGCACAAGGCGATGATAAAAAGTCTTACCTACAAGGTCAGGTGACCTGTGATGTTGTTCAACTGGCCGAAGATACCGCGACTTTTGGCGCGCATTGTGATGCCAAAGGAAAAGTGTGGAGCGTATTCCGCTTGTTCCACCACCGAGGCGGTTACGCGATGCTACAGCCAAGCTCCGCGATTGAGACTGAGCTCGCTGAACTCAAAAAGTACGCTATTTTCTCCAAAATAGAATTTGCACAAAGTACCGATGTATTGCTGGGCTTAATTGGCGATAAAGCGAACCATGTCATTGAAGAGCTCTCACAACAACACGGTGATGTGCGAGCTATCGAAGGTGGTACCGCGATTAAAATTGATCAGCAACGCTGGTTGCTGGCCATTGAAGCCACTACTGCGGAACAACTATGCCAATCGATTAATGCAACCAAGGCTTGTGAAGACATCTGGACTCGACTGGATATTGAAGCCGCTATACCTGCAGTCACACAAGAGCAGCAAAGCGAGCATATTCCTCAAGCGCTTAACGTCCAAGCTTTGGGTGGAATTAGCTTCAGCAAAGGTTGTTACACAGGCCAAGAAACCGTCGCTCGAGCCAAGTACCGTGGTATGAATAAGCGCGCATTGCAAATCGTCAAAGGCCACTCTGCATCCGAGATCAATGCCGGTGCGGAGATAGAACGTTCTGTGGGTGATAATTGGCGCAGCGCTGGCCAGTTGATGAGTAGCTACCGCTTCAATGATGGCGTAAGTATCGGTCTCATCGTATTACCCAATAACCTTGACTCTGATACCCAATTCCGTTTGAAAGATGCGCCAGATTCGGTCTGGACTATGCAAGCACTGCCGTATTCTCTTGAAGATGACGAATAAGTTTGAGACAAAACTAACCCGCTACTTGACCGAGCAGCGGGTTTCTTTCCGTATCTTGCCCCATCAATCCCCAGCCATCACCATTGAAGAAGCAGCTCAACAGCGAGGAGTTAGACCGGCTCAGATGGTCAAATCCATGCTATTACGCGATATGGGTGATTTGTATGCGCTGGCTTGCGCGCCGGGTGATCAATCTGTTGATCCCAAAAAAGTGCGAGCATTACTCGGTTGCCGCCGAATGACCTGCGTTGATCTCTCCATGGTTGAAGAACTAACTGGCTACCAGATTGGCACAGTAACGCCTCTGCTGTTGCCGACAGAGATGCCGATTGTCTTTGATCGCCAGCTCCTGAATGAAGAGACGGTAACCATAAGCAGCGGCTCCAACATGGCAGGGATAGCATTGGCACGAGATGATCTCATTCGTCTCTGTAATCCAGTACTTGCAGACATCTGCCGTTGATAAGCCTTTCAAATCCTCTTGTATCACGTCATACAACTTGCACTTCAATGTGACAAAGATCTCAATAAGAAACACATTCAATTTAAATTATTATTCAAATCGAAAGCATATATAGTCAAAAATAATATTTTAGTTTATGCTTATTTTCGTTGGTTAAAGTGCGAGCGAATTATGATGTATTGCTTGGTGTGTTTAGCTGCTGAGCGTTTGAATAGTAATAAACACACAAATCCTTCTCCAACGAAAAAGTGAATCCACTGATTGTTTCAGGACATCCACTTTTTGTGTAATGCATCTGTGACTATTCGCCCGCAATTATGCGGGCTTTTTTTATGCAAAAAATTTACCGTAAGCTGGCATATTATAAAAAAGTTAAACTATTCTTAGAAATGTCATAAATCTCGGGTTAACTATTGCGCTGAATGATTAACCAAGACGAGTTCCCATCACAGAACATAAGTGAGGTAATTGTCACAATAAAATGGATATTTATCGGGCGTTTTGCCTACAACAACACAAATATCCAAACAAACTCATTTTACTGCATATTCCTCCACCATAATCACATAAATAACAGGCGGAAAATCGTATACTTTGCAGTGCTTGCTAAACATAAGGATTACTCTATGAGACTGTTTAAGCGCTATACACCAGGTATGATTGCTAAACACGTAAGTCGGCTATTTAAGGGAAGAATTTATATCTACGGTATTGGTAAGTTTGAATTTGATAACGGTAAGCTTGTCTTACCGGAAAAAGCCGAGCGGCGACATTTCCAAACGGTCAAGGAAGTGAACCAGGAAATTATGCGACTACGCTGTGCATACGCGTAGGCAAGAATTAAAAAGGGTTGGCAATCGCCAACCCTTTGTCATTTGAGATACCATCAAGGTAAGGTCGCTTCATGATATTGCGCTAATGCTGGAAGATTCCCTTTTAAGCCAAGGGCGCGCTTCATGATTTCATCTTTCGCTCCTGGCAATTGTCCTACCAAAGCCATGCCAATGCCTCGCGCTAGCTTCTTCGCAGGGTTATCACCAGCAAACAGGTCTTTAAAGCCTTGCATCGCGGCAATCATCTTCGCAGCTTCAGATTTACGCCAGCGTTCATAACTGCGCAGGTTACGCTTAGTGCCGATATCCTCACCTTTACGCCATAAAGTCATCACTTCTTGCGCTAGACTCGCGGCATCAAGCAAACCAAGGTTAACGCCTTGCCCCGCTAATGGGTGGATAGTGTGCGCGGCATCCCCTACTAGAGCGACCCGTTCCACGGCAAAGTCACGCGCGTAACGCATTTTGAGCGGGAAAGCGAAACGTTGACCAACGACTTCACACAAGCCCAGTCGAGCGTCAAATTCTGCCGTCAGTGACTTGTTGAACTCTTCATCGGACATCGCGACTAAACTCTCTGCTCGATTCGGTTCTGTAGACCACACAATCGAACTCATATTACTCTCTCCCATAGGTAAGAAAGCCAGAGGTCCTTGTGGGGTAAAGATCTGACGAGCCACTCTGTCATGCGTTTCTGCTGTCCAGATATTCGCAACCACAGCGCTATGACCATAGTCCCAATGCGTTAACGGAATATCCTGTTGTTTGCGCACCCAAGAGTTGGCACCATCCGCGCCGACCACAAGTTTAGCCGTCAATGCGTGACCATTGTCCAAAGTGAGCCAAGCTTCACTTTCACCAACCGCCATAGAGCTACACTGTGCAGGCATAAACAAACTGACATTCGACTGCTTCTTCACCTGCTCAAGTAATGATAGTTGAATCACACGATTCTCAACAATGTGCCCGAGATCTGGTTGAGCGAGCTTTTGCGCATCAAATTCAATCCGAGCAAAGCTGTCTTGTTCCCAGACTTCCATCGCCGAGTATGGCGCAGCACGGCGCTCTACAATGCCATTCCAAGCCCCTAAATTACGCAATATGTTTTCACTTGAACGACTCAAGGCTGACACGCGAACATCCGGTAAGTCCGCTAATTCGCTATCAGGTACTCGGCTTTCTATCACCGCAATACGCAAATCGGTATCTTTAAATGCTGCGGCCAAAGCCAGGCCAACCATGCCACCACCGACAATTGCAATATCAACGCTTTGCATCATCTGAATTCAATCCTCATTCAAGCTGCTATCGAGCAACTAAGCCTAAAGTTCTTGCTAATAAAGGCGCTTTCAACACGGGAATGTTGTCCATCGCGGCCAAGCTGAGATTTCGACCAATACGTAGCGTGAGATAATCATTAGAAAAAATATGAACCAGAGACGATGTCAGTGATATCGTCGCACTGCGATCATTTTCGCGGCGACGTTTAAATTGGCTCAATACCGAATAATCTCCGGGATCGCCGCTATGACTGGCTATCGCCTCAGCCAATGTCGCTACGTCACGAATACCAAGGTTAAACCCTTGCCCAGCAATCGGGTGCAATGTTTGCGCAGCATTGCCAACAATGGCAAATCGATGTGATGTGTTCCGCTCTCGATAGCGCAACAATAATGGATACGCAGCCCGCTGGCCGACTTTTTCCAATTTCCCCAATCGCCAGCCAAATGCGTGCTGGAGCTCTTGCAGAAAGGCATCATCATCGAGCGACATAACGCGCTGTGCATCATCCGGTCTTAAACACCAAACCAGAGACATGCGATGTTCGCTCATTGGCAATAGAGCCACAGGGCCAGAAGAGGTAAAGCGCTCGAAAGCACGCCCTTGGTGATGCTCTGCCGCCTTAATGTTAGCAATGACTGCAACTTGCTCGAAGTCGTGCTCGTTAAAATCGAGTCCGATTTGCTGACAACAGGTCGAAATCGCACCGTCCGCCGCCACCAGAAGCTTCCCACTGATAGTTTGGCCATCATCCAGCTCAATGTGAACGCATTGCCGCTGTCGTTCGATCTGATTAACCGAGGCTGGGCACAGTAAAGTGATATTAGAGTCCTGAGCGACCTTTTCATGATAGAGACGGCCAACATCTGCTAGTTCGACAACATAGCCCAGAGCTTCAACGCCAACTTCGAGGTTATCAATCTCAGTCATACCTGCATGAGAGCGGTCAGAAACATGAATATGGCGGATAGCAGTCGCAAAGGTTGAAATGTCGTCCCACAATCCGAATTGCTTAAGAATATTGACGGTACCGTACGACAGGGCAATGGAACGCGAGTCAAAGCCAGGATGAGCCTGATGGTCGACTTGGTAAGGCTCGACAACCGCGATAGACAGCGGCTGCTGAGAGAGTTTATTGATCGCCAGTGCCAGCGTCATGCCCGCCATTGCGCCACCAGCAATTACAACATCAAACTGCTTCATGGGGAGTCCTGATTAGTGGATGGTCGGAGCCTTTTGCTCTACCGGCTTTTGGCCAAATTCAGCGTGAATCGTCAGCGCACACGCTTTAACATGTTCAATCACCTGCTCTAGCAGTTGAGCTTGCTCTTGCATATCGTCATCTTCATCGATGCCCAGCTTGGCAATCTCTTCTAAATCTGCCAACGCTTCTTTAACATCCGTTGAAGCTTTTTTCAGATCAGCATTCACAAGGCCTAAGCCAGAAATGTAGTGATTCACCCATTCAGCAACACCGTCAGCGGTATCGAATAGACTTGCACTGGCATCTTCATCAGGGATCAACATTGAAATATCCATGCCTGAGCCGGTAAATTCTACGATGGTTGCGTCCAATGTCGCCTGAGCTAATTGCAGTGACTTAGCAGGCCAGCCCATACCATCATTGGTGTAATCAAAGATTAGCGGTTGCCAGCTTTTGTCTGTCAGACTTAAACCACCGCTTAGCATTCCCGCTAAAAGGCCATGCAGTTCCGCAGGGTTCACCGCCAGACCAGCAGACTGAAGTTCACTTGCTAATGTCAGGTATTCTGGAAGATTGCGTTCGCTCATGAAAGAGACCTAAATTTGCTAAATAAAGCCAATCCTACCATTTACCAAGACCAGCGAAAACGAGCGATTGCGCAATTGTGGATAGCTTTTACACAATTTGCCCAATTACTGTGTTATTGCGTCATGATTTGTGCACCTTGATTGGGAAAAGCTTGAATCTTAACAAGCCTTTTCCTATAGTTTCCTCCTCGGTGATTGTCTGCATATCACCCCTACTAACGCATTTAGAGTCGGTATGAGTAATCAAGCAGTTGAAGTCGAAATTTTAGGCAAACTAACCCGGGTTAACTGCCCGTCTGGACAAGAAGAGTCTTTGCGTAACGCCGCTCAGCACCTTGATGAGCGTTTACAAGACATGGCTGCCAAGACAAAGATTACCAACGAAGTTCAACTGCTCACCTTTGTCGCTCTGAACGTCTGTCATGAGCTCGAAAGCCGTGATACAGTAGATGAACAACAGCAAAATGCGTTAAATGAGCAATTGGAAAAGCTCACGGCATCACTCAGTGATGCACTTAGTAAAGTAAAGCCAGGACAGCAATAGCCTTTACCACCAAACAAGAATTTACCCTGGAGTGTTCGTGAGGGGATTAAGTCCCTGAGCCGATAAGCAATCCCTAAGGGTTAGTACTTGATAGCTATTGAGCAAGCTCGGCTTGAACCGAGAAGCCTACGGTTATCATTGCTGATCCGCCTTGAACCAGCTGGTTCAAGGGTCAAAATCTCCAACGGCACTCTGGGGTATCCTCCTCGGTACCCAACAACCATGGGTACTCTTATGATTCTTTCTCGACAAGATTTCAGAAAACTAATCCGCACCAAGCGCAATCAACTCAATGATGAAACCCAGCAAAAAGCGGGGATAGATTTAATTGCCCAATTTGCTCAATTACCGGAAGTCTCTTCAGCTCAACACATTGCCCTTTACCTGTCTGCTGACGGTGAAATCAATACCGCCCCACTGATTGACTGGTTAAGACAGCGAGGAAAAACGATTTACCTCCCTGTTATCCACCCATTTTCAACCGGACATTTGTTGTTTCTACGCTACGACCTTGAAACACCTATGGTACTTAATCGCTATAAGATTCAAGAACCTAAGCTGAATCAAACCCAAATCATTCCCGCCCGTCAGCTCGACCTTATCTGTACTCCACTAGTAGCGTTTGATCACCATGGACATCGTCTCGGCATGGGTGGAGGGTACTACGACCGCACGTTGGAGCCTTGGTTCCATCATCAATCTGGGCCTAAACCCATAGGCCTCGCGCATGACTGCCAACAGGTCGAGCAGCTACCCACTGAATCTTGGGATGTGCCTTTACCAAAAATAGTGACACCAAAGCAGATCTGGGATTGGGAATAGCCTTAGATTGGTTATATAATCGCGCCGCAAACGTTAAATTCAAACCTCATTCAGGAGATGGGCATGACTCAAGATGAAATGAAGAAAGAAGCTGGTTGGGCAGCACTTAAGTATGTTGAAAAAGACAGCATTGTCGGTGTTGGTACAGGCTCTACGGTAAATCACTTCATCGATGCACTCGGTACAATCAAAGACGATATCAAAGGTGCGGTTTCTAGCTCAGAAGCATCGACTGAAAAGCTGAAAGGTTTAGGCATCGAAGTCTTCGACTGTAATGAAGTGGCGAACTTAGATGTCTACGTTGACGGTGCTGACGAAATCAACGCAGCACGCGACATGATCAAAGGTGGTGGCGCGGCGCTAACACGCGAGAAAATTGTTGCGGCTATTTCAGATAAGTTTGTCTGTATCGTAGATGGTACCAAAGCCGTTGACGTTCTGGGTGAGTTCCCGTTACCTGTAGAGGTCATCCCAATGGCGCGTTCTTACGTCGCTCGTGAAATGGTAAAACTTGGTGGCGACCCTGTGTACCGTGAAGGCGTGGTGACAGATAACGGCAACGTTATCCTAGATGTGCATGGCATGCAGATCACCAACCCGAAAGAAATGGAAGATAAAATCAATGCTATCGCAGGTGTTGTGACGGTTGGCTTATTTGCTCACCGTGGTGCGGACGTGGTGATCACTGGCACGCCTCAAGGGGCTAAAATCGAAGATTAATTGAAGCTAGTTTCGGTTATTTCATTACAAACGGCACCATTAGGTGCCGTTTTCGTCTTTTATCCTATAAAAATTATTCCTTATTCCGTAATTTTCTTACCCAAAGTGTATTTTTTTTGTTAACTTAGTGAGCAGAAGACGCACAAGGAAAACGTTTGCGTCAGGCTTTTTGCTAACAAAACGTTTGCTTTAATAACATTACACCGCTTGTGCGCCAGTTAAGCCCCAAATTTCCATTTTAAGGACGAAGACAATGGCCAAAGTTTCACTGGAAAAAGACAAAATTAAGATCCTCCTGCTTGAAGGTCTTCACCCATCTTCGGTAGAAGTACTGCAGGCTGCTGGTTACACGAATATTGAATACCACAAAGGCTCGTTACCGGAAGACGAATTGCTAGAAGCAGTAAAGGATGTTCACTTCATCGGTATTCGCTCCCGCACTAACCTATCGCAGGAAGTGATCAACGCAGCGGAGAAGCTAGTCGCGATTGGCTGTTTCTGTATTGGTACCAACCAAGTCGATCTTAATGCAGCCGCCGTTCGCGGTATTCCAGTGTTTAACGCCCCATTCTCGAATACACGCAGTGTGGCGGAATTGGTTCTCGGTCAGGTCCTGCTTCTACTGCGCGGGATTCCAGAAAAGAACGCCCTAGCACACCGCGGTATCTGGAAGAAAAGCGCCGACAACTCGTACGAAGCTCGAGGCAAACGCTTAGGTATTATCGGCTATGGTCACATTGGCACACAGCTGGGCATTATTGCGGAAAACCTAGGGATGCGTGTTTACTTCTACGATATTGAGAACAAGCTATCCCTTGGTAACGCAACTCAAGTACATACCATGAGTGAACTACTGAACAAGTGTGATGTAATTTCTCTGCACGTTCCAGAAACCGCGGGCACCAAAAACATGATGGGTGCAGAAGAATTTGCTCGTATGAAACCGGGGGCGATTTTCATCAACGCAGCGCGCGGCACTGTGGTTGATATCGAAGCGCTTTGTCATGCGATGGAATCTGGTCATCTTGCTGGTGCTGCGATTGACGTGTTCCCAACCGAGCCTAAAACTAACGCAGACCCATTTGAATCACCACTGCAGAAGTTCGACAATGTCATCCTGACACCACACGTGGGTGGCTCAACACAGGAAGCCCAAGAAAACATTGGTGTCGAAGTGGCGGGGAAACTGGCGAAATACTCTGACAACGGCTCGACGCTTTCAAGTGTTAACTTCCCTGAAGTGTCTCTGCCTGAGCACCGTGACTGTTCTCGTCTATTGCACATTCACAAAAACCGCCCAGGTATCCTGACTCAGATAAACACTATCTTCGCAGAAGAAGGCATCAACATCGCCGGTCAGTATCTACAGACTAGCGCCGATATCGGTTATGTCGTTATCGATGTTGAAACCAGCCGCTCTGAAGAAGCACTTAAGAAACTCAAAGGTATTGAAGGCACGCTACGCGCGCGTATCCTTCACTAAGTAAAACCTCAACGCTATCAAAGCCACTGCCTTTGCAGTGGCTTTTTTAATACTCCACATTTCTGCCCTTACCAAACATCACACCATAATGTTCTCTTGTGAACAAAAACTGTTCATTAATGAGCTTCTTAGTTATCACGAAAACTAGCAATAACGGAATCAAAGTCGAAGTTTTTCAGACTAACTTTCTGTATTTTCGTAAAATTTAATACTTATGCAACATTTATCACAGAAATAACTCTCATTATTCATACAATGCCCAACACTTTCGAACGAAATACATTTTGCTCGTTCGCTTTTCCTTTACTTACCATCGCACAATAACAATGAGGTCCCTATGTTTGGAATCTTCAAACCTAAGGCGCACATCGACCGCTTATCTTCCGATAAGCTCGACAGCACTTATTCCCGATTACGTTGGCAGCTCTTTATCGGTATCTTTGTCGGCTATGCTGGCTACTACTTAGTTCGAAAGAACTTCAGCTTGGCAATGCCTTACCTGATCGAACAAGGCTTTAGCCGTGGCGATCTTGGTGTTGCTTTAGCGGCAGTTTCGATTGCTTACGGCTTATCTAAATTCTTAATGGGTAGCGTCTCTGATCGATCAAACCCACGCTATTTCCTCAGTGGCGGCTTGTTGATGTCCGCGCTGATCATGTTTTGCTTCGGCTTCATGCCTTGGGCAACGGGCAGCATCACTGCAATGTTCATCCTGCTTTTCCTAAATGGTTGGTTCCAAGGGATGGGGTGGCCTGCCTGTGGTAGAACCATGGTTCACTGGTGGTCGCGTAAAGAACGTGGGGAAATCGTTTCGGTGTGGAATGTCGCTCACAACGTAGGCGGAGGCCTGATTGGTCCTCTCTTTATCCTTGGACTTTGGGCATTCAATGACGACTGGCGTACCGCTTTTTATGTTCCTGCTTTTTTCGCCACGCTGGTTGCCATATTTATCTGGATGACAGTTCGCGACACACCACAATCCTGCGGTTTACCACCCATTGAAGAATACAAAAACGACTACCCAGACGACTACGATAAATCGCATGAAAAGGAAATGACCGCCAAAGAAATCTTCTTTAAGTACGTATTTTCTAACAAGCTACTCTGGTCAATCGCCATTGCGAACGCGTTTGTCTATCTCATTCGCTACGGTGTGCTTGACTGGGCGCCGGTTTACCTCAAAGAAGCGAAAGATTTCACGGTTGATAAATCTTCATGGGCTTACTTCCTTTACGAATGGGCGGGTATTCCAGGCACCTTATTGTGTGGTTGGATTTCCGACAAGCTGTTCAAAGGTCGTCGCGCCCCAGCCGGTATCCTGTTTATGGCCTTAGTGACAGTTGCGGTCTTGGTTTACTGGTTCAACCCAGCCGGTAACCCTGCCGTAGACATGATGGCGCTGGTTGCCATTGGCTTCCTGATTTACGGTCCGGTTATGTTGATCGGTTTGTATGCTCTTGAACTTGCACCGAAAAAAGCCGCAGGTACCGCTGCTGGTCTAACCGGACTATTTGGTTATCTTGGCGGTGCAGTGGCTGCGAACGCGATTCTGGGTTACACCGTAGATCACTTTGGCTGGGATGGTGGATTTATCATTCTCGTAGCATCTTGTATCGCGTCGATTATTTGTCTAATTTATGCATTTGTTGGCGAACGTGCTCACCATAAACAGAAAGAAGCCGAAAAGGCAGCACTCGCTTAATACTCATCAAAGAGGCAGCATCGCTGCCTCATTTCAATCAAGGAATGAAGAATGAAAACAACGTCAGTTTGCGCTACATTTCTGGCTCTTAGCCTATCTGCTGGAGCATTGGCTAAGCCTCTGGTTATCGCTCACCGCGGCGCATCAGGCTATCTGCCAGAGCATACTCTAGAAGCAAAAGCTTTGGCTTACGCAATGAAACCCGATTACATCGAGCAAGATGTTGTCATGACTAAAGACGATCAGTTGGTTGTCCTCCACGATCATTATTTAGATCGAGTCACCGATGTGGCTGAGCGCTACCCTGATCGTGCTCGCGCTGATGGCCGCTATTATGCGATTGACTTTACGCTCGCTGAAATCAAAACCCTAAAGGTGACAGAAGGTTTCAATATTGACGACAATGGCAATAAAGTTGCGGGTTATCCGACTCGTTTTCCGATGTGGAAATCCGACTTCAGCGTCCCTACTCTAGCTGAAGAAATTGAGCTGATTCAAGGGCTCAACAAGACACTTGGCTACGATATCGGTATCTACCCTGAAATCAAAGCCCCTTGGTTCCACCGTCATGAAGGCAAAGATATCTCTTCCGCAGTGCTTAAGTTATTAAAGCAGTACGGCTATGACAGTCAGGATGACAAAGTGTACCTGCAATGCTTTGACGCCAATGAGCTAAAACGCATTAACGATGAACTCATGCCTAGTATGGGGATGGATCTCAAGTTAGTGCAGCTGATGGCTTACACTGACTGGAACGAAACCATGGTCTACAAAGGCGATACAGCAACCCCGTACAGCTATGATTGGATGTTCGATTCAGGCGCAATGAAGGAAGTTGCCAAGTACGCCGAAGGCATTGGCCCTTGGAAACCAATGTTGGTCGATGATAAATCAACCAAAGACAACATTATTATCAAACCGTTGATGAAAGAGGCAAAAGCAGCAGGCCTAGATGTTCATCCATACACTTTCCGAGCCGATCCTGGCCGCATTCCGAGTTATACGGATAGCTTCGAGGGCATGATGGATATCTTCTACAATCAGGTCAAAGTAGATGGTCTGTTTACCGATTTTCCAGACAAAGCAGTTAGCTTTCTCAACAAATAGCCCTTAAACAAAAAAGCCTTAGTCCATGACTAAGGCTTTTCTTTAGCAACTCGTATCAAGCTAAGGTTTTAGTGAACGCTCACCGCGTGCAATCCCTACCACACCACTTCGTGCAACCTCAATAACATCGGTCACCTCTGAAATCGCTTGAATGAACGCATCCAGCTTTTCACTGGTACCCGCTAGTTGAACCGTGTATTGAGAAGCAGTGACATCAACAATCTGACCACGGAATATATCCGCTGTACGCTTTACTTCTGCACGAGCAAAGCCGCTGGCTTTCACTTTGACCATCATCAGCTCACGCTCAATATGATCAAGTTCGGTAACTTCCTGAACTTTCAAAACATCGATCAACTTATTGAGCTGTTTCTGAATCTGTTCAAGCTGCATGTCATCGGAAATCGTTGTGATGTTCAAACGCGACAGCGTTTCATCATCTGTCGGTGATACGGTTAACGACTCAATGTTGTAACCACGTTGTGAGAACAGACCCACCACTCGAGATAACGCTCCCGGTTGGTTTTCCATTAGCAGTGAAATAATGTGTCTCATATTATGTTCTCTCCGTTTTGCTTAGCCACATCTTGTCCATACCTTCGCCTTTGATTTGCATTGGGTACACATGCTCAGTTTCATCAACATTGATATCAACAAACACTAAACGATCTTTCATTTCTAATGCTTGTTTCAAACCAGACTCAAGCTGGTCTGGAGTCTCAATGCGAATCCCCGCATGTCCGTACGCTTCTGCAATCGCAACGAAGTCCGGAACGGAGCTCATATATGAGTTAGAATGTCTTCCTTGATAAACAATGTCTTGCCACTGTTTCACCATACCTAGGAAACGGTTATTCAGGTTAATGATCTTGACTGGGATATCATATTGCAGCGCCGTCGACAGTTCCTGAATGTTCATCTGGATACTGCCATCACCGGTCACGACCACAACCTCTTCATCAGGCTTAGCAAATTTAACCCCAAGGCCAGCTGGCAGACCGAAGCCCATCGTGCCGAGACCACCAGAATTAATCCAGCGACGTGGTTTATTAAACGGATAGTAAAGCGCTGCAAACATCTGGTGCTGACCAACGTCAGAAGCAACGTACGCATCGCCTTTCGTCAACTTGTGTAGTACTTCAATCACCTGTTGAGGTTTAATCCGCTCAGGTGTGGATTCATAAGACAGGCATTCACGATCACGCCAAGTCTGGATATCATCCCACCAGCTTTGAAGTGCCTCACCATCATTGGTCGCGCCTTGCTCTTCCAGCAGTGACACCATACTCGCCAGTACTTTCTCCGCAGAGCCAACAATAGGCAGATCCGCTTTTACGTTTTTCGAGATGGATGACGGGTCAATATCAATATGCATTACTTTGGCATTCGGACAATACTTTTCCAGATTGTTGGTGGTTCGATCATCAAATCGCACACCGATACCAAAGATTAAGTCTGCGTTGTGCATGGCCATATTGGCCTCATACACACCATGCATCCCCAGCATACCAAGAGAGTTTTTATGCGTACCCGGGAAAGCACCTAGCCCCATCAAGGTACTAACGACAGGTAAGTTTAATGCCTCTGACAGCTTCAGAATCTGCTCATCCGCTTCAGAAATTACGGCGCCGCCACCGACGTAAAGAACCGGCTTTTTCGCCGCAAGTAGTGCTTTCAAGGCCTTTTTAATCTGGCCTTTGTGACCCGTCGTGGTTGGCTTATATGAACGCATTGAAATACTGGCAGGATATTCGTATGGCAGTTTGATCTGCGGATTCATCACATCTTTTGGCAGATCGATAACAACTGGGCCAGGACGCCCTGTTGTCGAAATATAGAAAGCTTTCTTCATGATTTCAGGAATATCTTCTGCTTTCTTAACCAAGAAGCTGTGTTTAACAATCGGACGCGAGACGCCGACAATATCACACTCTTGGAACGCATCATTACCAATCAGGCTATTAGGTACGTTACCTGAAATCACGATCATAGGAATAGAATCCATGTACGCGGTCGCAATACCTGTCACAGTATTGGTCGCGCCTGGACCAGAGCACACCAGAACCACACCTGGTTTGCCAGTTGCACGGGTATAGCCATCTGCCATATGGGTAGCGGCTTGTTCATGACGAACTAGGACGTGCTTGATTTGATCTGTCTTAGCATGAAGAGCATCGTAGATATCCAAAACGGAACCGCCTGGATACCCGAAAATTTGTTCAACACCTTCTTCGATCAGAGATTGAACAACCATCTCCGCACCGGACAACATTGCTGCCATATTATTCTCCTCACCAGTTTACCAATTAATAAGGTCAACTAATTGGGCTGGTTTTACATAGTCTAGGGCTTATTCGTAGCCTAAATCGAAATACTTCCACTTTTTCGGCTATGTCTTGTTCTGTCGTAACAGAAAACAAGTTCACGCAACAAATGTAACGTTTTCTTATCAAAGGATCTAATGCGACTTAACTCTCATTTTAAACAAGATGCTATTTATCAAACTAATATAAGGAAAGAACACCAGACGAAGCATAAAAACCAGAAAATATGACAAATTAACCCCGAAAATTCAGAGTAAAATATTATCCAACACTGTATCTCCACGATATTTTCACCGTAAAAGGTCGTAAAATTCAGGTATAAAAAATCCCTCACCGGCAAGTTTGAACCGATTGAGGGATTTTTAAACACTTCGAA
Organism: Vibrio sp. St2; assembly: GCF_947311885.1. Classification (NCBI taxonomy): domain Bacteria; kingdom Pseudomonadati; phylum Pseudomonadota; class Gammaproteobacteria; order Vibrionales; family Vibrionaceae; genus Vibrio; species Vibrio sp. St2. The sequence continues at coordinate 126,061 of NZ_CAMZNA010000010.1, forward strand.
ATTTAACTTGTCAGAGATTTACTTTTTCATTGCTGTATCACTGTACATTTCTTCGATTTCGTCCTGATATTTGTCGTTAATAACCTTACGGCGCAGTTTCTGAGTCGGGGTTAATTCACCTTCATCCATCGAGAAGGCTTTTGGTAGCAATTTGAACTTCTTAACCTGCTCAAACTTCGCCAGCTCTTGCTGCAGGTCATTCACTCGTTTTTCGAGCATTTCTATCACTTGATGATGCTTAATCAGCTCAACACGATCATGGTATTTGATGTTCAACTCTTTCGCGTATTCTTCCAAACTGTCGTAGCACGGCACAATAAGCGCAGAAACAAACTTACGCGTATCCGCAATCACTGCGATCTGCTCGATAAAGTGGTCTTTACCGATTGCTCCTTCGATCATCTGAGGCGCGATGTATTTTCCGCCAGACGTTTTCATCAACTCTTTAATGCGATCGGTAATAAACAGGTTGCCGTCTTCATCAATATGACCCGCATCCCCAGTTTTGAGGAAGCCATGCTCATCAAACGTTTTTGCCGTTTCTTCCGGCATCTTGTAGTAACCACGCATCACCATAGGGCCACGGACAAGAATTTCGTTGTTTTCGCCAATCTTTACCTGTGCACCAGGCATCGCCATACCTATGGAATCTGGGTTGAAGCTATTGTCTGACCAACACGACACCGTCGCTGTCGTTTCTGTCATACCATAGCCAAGCTTGACGTTGATTCCCATCGCATGGAAAAAGCGACCAATCGTCTCATCCAACTTCGCACCACCACATGGCATAAAGTTAATTCGACCACCCAGTAGAGCGCGTAGCTTGGACAGCACCAACTTGTCAGCCAGCTGATGGGACTTTTTCAATATTAAAGAGGGTTGACGCCCTTCCTGATCACAGACGGCCATTTTAGCGCCCATATTCACAGCCCAGGTGAACAACACCTTGCGAATCATCGGAGCCTTCGAGACTTTTTCATGAATGGCTGAGAAGATTTTCTCGTAAAAACGTGGAACCGCACACATCACTGTCGGTTGAACTTCACTCAACGCTTCACGAACCTGCATCGTATCCTGCAGGTAACAGTTGGTAGCACCACGATACAATACGTAGAATGTCCATGCTCGCTCAAACACGTGTGATAAAGGTAGAAAACAAAGCGAAACATCATCTTGAGACAAACTTAATCGGGCGTCATGACCTTCAAGCTGAGCTGCGACATTACCATAGTCCAGCATTACCCCTTTTGGCTGACCCGTCGTACCTGAGGTGTAAATCAAAGTCAGCAAGTCTTCAATATTGGCATCATTGAGGCGAGTATCTAATTCGCTCTGCATGGCTTTATCAGCAGCAAAGACAAACTGCTGCCAAGAGCGAGAAAAATCATAATCGCCTACATCAACATCGTCCGACATCGCCACAACCAATTCCAATTGCGGGCATTGTTCAAAAATCGACACACCCGCATCAAACTGTGCCTGTTCGCCGACAAATAAGATACGCACATCAGCGTCTTGCAGAATGTAGGAAGATTGCGCTGCGGTATTGGTAGGGTAAATAGGCACTGTCACCGCACGGGTTTGAAGTGCCGCGAAATCCGTGATGGTCCACTGAGGCATATTGTTGGCAAAGATGCCGATTTTGTCTTGGACTTTTATGCCGTGCGTCAATAGCGCAAGCGATAATGCATCTATCTGCTGGCCAAACTGCTTCCAACTGATGCCGTTCCACATCTCACCCACTTTATGTTTAAGAGCAATACGGTCACCGCTTTTGGCAGTTTGTTCGCGAATTTTTTTTACAATATGAAAATCTAAGTTGGCCATCTCTAACTACCTTTAAGCTTACACCTGTAAGCTTTTTTGAGCGCACAAGTGTACATTTCAGGTCACAAAAGGCAACTGACAGGCATCAAAGTTACCAACTAAATAGTAAAAAACCTTGAATGGCGAATAGCCACTCAAGGTTTTATTGATCTCTTAAATAACAGTAAATTAGTCTAGAGCAACTACTTCACCACAGATCATCATCAACTGGTCACGTAGCCAGATGTGACCTTTATCTTTCTCACTTGATTCATGCCAGCTCAGGAAGCCGCTGATCTTGCCGTTTTCAAATGGGAAGTCCAGAACTTGTAGCTGATCTTTGTTCGCTGCATTTTCTACCATCCAACGTGGTGCAATCGTCACAAGTTCAGATTGACCAACAACGTAAAGTACGTTGCTCAGGCTGGTACCTTCGTAGTATGCCTGCACATCCAAATCACGATACGCCTGCTCAGAGAAACTACGCTGACCATGTACGCGAGAAAGTTTCGCATGACGCTCACCTTTCAGAAGGTCCGCCGTTACTGCTTCTTGGATGCGTGGGTGAGACTTAGACGCCACTACCACTAGCTCATCTTGGAAGATTTCAGTGCTTGAGAAACCTTGCTCATCAAAGCGAGCGTAATCAATCACGAAGTCGATTTCCTGGTAGCGCATTCTTTCAGCCAGCTGGCGATCAAATTCCGCATCAAGGTGAAGCTGTACATTTGGCGCTTGATCATGAATTGTCGACATGATCTTAGGAGCGAAGCGCATATCGCATGGGCTGCAGATCGCCAGTTTGAACAAACGCGTTGATGTTTCAGGCGAGAAAATTGAGCTTGGTAGCTCGTTACGGATAAGTTGCAATGCTTGGCGTACAGGGCCAAATAGCTGACGAGCGCGTTGAGTCGGTTGGATACCACGACCCTGGCGCATGAACAGCTCGTCGTTAAACATTACTTTCAAACGAGCAACTGCGTTACTTACCGCTGGCTGAGACATGCCAAGGTTATGAGCAGCACGGGTAATATTTTGCTCTTGCATTACTGCATCAAACACAGTCAGAAGGTTTAGATCTACTCCACGTAGAGTGCTTTCCATTCGGTAGCTAGCAATCGCACTCATAGACTCTTTTTTATCAATCATCAGGCAAGCCTCTTGTATTCGTCAATGTATAAATGGTTCTTAAAATGAATATTGGTTGGGAATAGATAACCCGTATTTTGTTATATTTATCCGTCAGATGACTCCTGGCGGATTTCTACTATCAACGAATCAATCAATCATTAGCAACAAGATTGATAATTAATCAGTATTTTTTACTTAAGTCATAAAATTAAGCTTAATAATCATAATCTTAAGCAACATATAAAAAAGTATAAATCACTCATACTGTAAAGATTTAGCCAATGAATTAAGTTTAAGAATGAATGCTAAGAGCTTGACGGGAACTATTGGTAGGGAAAATAATTTCGAGGGTAGATACAAAAACAGCATCAATAGATTGATGCTGCCAAGATTCTAATGATTGAGTGATGGGCTAGATGTTAGTCACGTAGCTAGGAAAATCGACTTTCTCCCACAAGCGATGTGTCAGCTCCATTTTGTTTTCCCAGTCACCTTTCACCAACCAGTCTGCGATCGCCTCTGCAACATCAGGGTAACTGACACTTTCGGCCTGCTCTTCATCCAGCCACTGGCGAACAATCGAGGCATCCAACATATCCATACAACTTGCCAAGCCAAGATCTTCCAATGTGGCGACATTGCTCATCTGCTCAAACTGACCAGACAGAGGTTTAAGCAATAGCTTTTTACCTAGCGTCAATGCTTCTGAGGGCAGCTCAAAACCGCCGTTCGCAATCACGCCATTGCAGCGATTGAGGTGATACTGGAAGCCATGAAAGCTCAATGGCAAATAGTGCACATTGTCGACAATCTGCTCTTCGATGATATCAGGGTGATAACACACAAATCGTTGCTTGGAAAAACGCATTAACAGCTCTGCGATCTCATGGATACTCTCAAATGGCAAATAAACGAGGACAAAATCTTCACCAGCAACCTGCTCTTTTTGTGTGTGAACAATAGGCGGTAAAATAGGTTGATCAAAGTGATACCAGTGTAAGCCGATGTGGTGCTGAGCTGGGGCAAAATAGTGAATGATTTTCTTATCTAACCAACTAGCCCCTTTGAGTGGTACAGAATAACGAAATGCATTCTGATGGCTGATACTAATGGATGCCTTGCCCTGTCTTCTGGCCGCCCACGCAGAGACTGGCTCAAAATCGTTGAGTACTAAGTCAAATCGACTTAAATCCAGTTGTTTGACCTCTTTATAAAAAGCAAACAGATTGTTGTTCAAGCAGGTTTTTTTATAATTAACCTGACCATTTTCGGTCACAAAAGTGAGGCCACGGCGAGTGTGATAATTACCGAACGCTTCCATTGAAAAATACTTGTCTTCTGCTCGGCCTGAGAAAAGAAATTCAACGTCAATACCGCGCTGGTTCAAAGCATGACTCATTGCTCTAGCTCTGGCGATGTGTCCGTTACCTGTCCCTTGCACGCCATACAATATTTTCATTAGCCTAACCTCCCATCACAATCGTCAATGCCATATGAGCACAACCGATTCCAAGCAAAGCACCCAGAATGACGTCTGTCAGAAAATGCACCCCAAGTAAGATTCTTGAAGTCGCGATCAACGCAGCCCAAACAAATGCAAACAATTCGAGTTCGACATAGAAATAACTGATTAACGTCGCCATCAAAAACGCGGCGGCCGTATGCCCTGAAGGCAAGCTGTAACGGTCTGAAGGCGTAATGAATGACGTCACCAGCTCAGACAGCTCTTCTGGGCGACGACGTTTAAAGAGGTTTTTAGCTGTCCAATAGATAGGTAGCTCTACGACAAAAGCAAGCAAACCGGCCAGTAAAAAGAGCGTACCGACTTCTCCACCAAACCACCAAGCAACAAGGCCGATCACGGCATACAAATGCCCATCCCCCGTGTGAGAGATGGCTTTGCTCCATCGAGAGAGCGGGTATGAGAATTTATGTTGTAAACAAAACAGTGAGAACGCCAAATCAAACTTGGCGATTGGTTCGATTGAACGCATTACCGACTCCTTGTAACGACGGTTCTGCGTTCAAACTAAGAGAAGTAAGTGACAAATCAGTGAAGCTTTAAGGTTGATTCAGTTACATCGTCAACATCAACGCCAGCTTGGCACACGCAATGCCCAAACCCGCCCCTATCACGATATCAGTGAAGAAGTGCACACCTAGAAAAATCCGTGAAGCGCTCACTGCCGCTGCCCAGCCATACGCTGCAATCGCATATTGTGGGTAAAAGCTCGCGATTAATGTCGCCATCAAAAATCCAGCCGCAGTATGACCGGATGGCAAGCTATACTGATCCGCCGGTTGAATAAACGAAGTGAGCGATTCGGAACGGTCATAGGGACGACGGCGCCGGAAGCCATTCTTCAAAGCCCAGTAAATGGGTAATTCGATGATAAATGCCAGAATCCCGACTTTAAGAAAAGCGACACCTGTGGTCGTATCCAGTGCCCACGCAATCAGACCAATCAGTAAATACAGATGCCCATCTCCAGTATGAGAAATCAGGCGACTCAGCTTAGCCAGCGGCAGGTTAAAGCGATGACCTAAGCAAAATGAGGACAATGCCAAGTCAAATTTGATGATGGGCTCAACGGCACGCACGGTACTTTTCTCCTGTAATCACATGCGAAGTCACATCATAGGTATAGTGAGATGAACCAGAGATTAATCATCACGTTCATCTTGCCATTCACTGCTCGAATAGCAGGACAATATCTTCTGCATCCCTAATATGGTTTAACGCCACAAATCAGTTCATTTGACTATTGATGAATAAAAAAACAACTTTAGGGTTGACGTACTCGGTGGAGTGCGGTACTAATTTGTTAACTTAATTTTGTGGTTTATTTAACGCCCTAATAGGAACCGTTAACAATGATGAAGCGTTTTTCTATCCTGCTGAGCCTCCTCCTTATCGTGACACGATCGCGCGGGTAGGCTGTGGAAGAAAAATAACCACAACGAGATATCAGAAACCCGCACGCAGATGCGGGTTTTTTTATACCTAAATACCGGAAGAAAACGATTAACTGTGTGGTAAACACACGAGTCAGGAAGGAAGCAAACATGAACGATCAAGTCATTATTTTCGACACCACGTTACGTGATGGCGAACAAGCGTTGTCAGCAAGCTTGACAGTTAAAGAGAAACTGCAGATTGCCTATGCGCTAGAAAGGCTAGGCGTTGATGTAATTGAAGCGGGCTTCCCAGTTTCATCTCCTGGTGACTTTGAATCAGTGCAGACCATCGCCAAACACGTGAAAGATAGTCGAGTCTGTGCACTTGCACGTGCTGTTGCGAAAGACATTGACGCAGCAGGCGAAGCGTTAAAAGTTGCTGATCAATTCCGCATTCATACCTTCATTTCTACTTCCACCGTTCACGTTCAAGATAAGCTACGCCGCAGTTACGATGACGTTGTCGAGATGGCGGTCAAAGCGGTCAAACACGCTCGTAAATACACTGACGATGTTGAATTTTCCTGTGAAGACGCTGGCCGTACGCCAATTGATAACTTGTGCCGTATGGTTGAAGCCGCTATCGACGCTGGCGCCAACACGATCAACATTCCTGATACCGTAGGTTACACAGTGCCAAACGAGTTTGGCGGAATTATCCAAACTCTGTTTGATCGCGTTCCGAATATCGATAAAGCCATTATTTCGGTTCACTGTCACGATGACTTAGGCATGTCGGTCGCAAACTCTATCGCAGCCGTTCAAGCGGGTGCTCGTCAAATCGAAGGCACCATCAATGGCATCGGCGAACGCGCCGGTAACTGTTCTCTAGAAGAAATTGCCATGATCATCAAGACACGTCAGGAATTCTTGGGGGTCCACACTGGCCTTAAACACGACGAAATTCACCGCACCAGTAAATTGGTCAGCCAGCTATGTAATATGCCAATCCAGAGCAATAAGGCTATTGTTGGTGCCAACGCATTCAGTCACTCTTCAGGTATCCACCAAGATGGCATGCTAAAGAACAAGAACACCTACGAAATCATGACGCCGGAGTCTATCGGCCTTAAGAACCAAGCACTAAACCTAACAAGTCGTAGTGGTCGCGCAGCAGTGAAAAGTCACATGGATACCATGGGCTACAAAGAAGATGAGTACAATCTAGATGCATTGTATGAAGACTTCTTAAAGCTAGCTGACCGTAAAGGCCAAGTTTTCGATTACGATTTGGAAGCCTTGATGCATTTCTCAAATCTTCGCGAAGAAGATGATTTCTACAAATTGAACTACCTAAGTGTTCAGTCGGGTAGCGTCATGGCAACCACAAGTATCAAGCTGCAATGTGGTGACGAAGAAACATCTGAAGCCGCGGTAGGTAACGGCCCTGTTGACGCGCTTTACCAATGTATCTATCGCGTCACCGGATATGATATCGTGCTAGACAAGTTTGATTTAACCGCGAAAGGCGAAGGTGAAGACGGGCTTGGTCAGGCTGACATTATCGCCAACTACAAAGGTCGTAAATACCATGGTACTGGTGTGTCAACCGACATCGTAGAAGCTTCTGGTCAAGCATTATTGCACGTAATCAACAGCATTCACCGTGCAGACAAGATTGCTGAAATCAAACAGAAAAAAATCGCAACAGTATAAGTAGACTCTAGGGATGCGAGTCATCTCTGGAACAAAAGATATAAAAATTAAAGGATTACCATGACAGACAAATCTTACAATATTGCCGTTCTACCAGGAGACGGCATTGGCCCAGAAGTAATGCAGCAAGCACACAAAGTGCTAGACGCAATCGAAAAGAAACACGGTATTACCTTCTCTCGCAACCAGCACGATGTGGGTGGCATTGCTATCGACAATCATGGTTGCCCACTACCAGACAGCACAGTAAAAGCCTGTGAAGAAGCAGATGCAGTACTATTCGGCTCAGTCGGCGGCCCTAAGTGGGAACATTTACCGCCAAATGATCAGCCTGAACGCGGTGCTCTTTTACCTCTGCGTAAGCACTTTCAGTTGTTCTGTAACTTGCGCCCGGCACAAATTCACAAAGGCCTAGAAGCTTTCTCACCTTTACGTGCAGATATTTCTGGCAATGGCTTCGATATCGTCGTGGTACGTGAACTGACAGGTGGTATCTACTTCGGTCAACCAAAAGGTCGTGAAGGCGAAGGAGCGAATGAAAAAGCGTTTGATACCGAGGTTTATCACCGTTTTGAAATTGAGCGCATCGCGAAAATTGCGTTTGAATCAGCTCGTCTGCGTGATAAGAAAGTTTGCTCAATCGACAAAGCGAACGTTCTACAGAGCTCTATCCTGTGGCGTGAAGTGGTCGAAGAAGTAGCGAAAAGCTATCCAGATGTCGAGCTGTCACACATGTACATCGATAACGCAACCATGCAACTAATCAAAGACCCATCTCAGTTTGACGTCATGCTGTGTTCAAACATCTTCGGCGACATCATCTCTGATGAATGTGCAATGATCACTGGTTCTATGGGCATGTTGCCTTCTGCCAGCTTGAACGAAAGCCAATTTGGGCTGTATGAACCAGCAGGCGGCAGTGCACCAGACATCGCAGGTAAAAACATCGCAAACCCTGTTGCACAGATTCTTTCTGCTGCACTAATGCTGCGTTACAGCCTAGGTGAAGAAGCTGCAGCACAAGATATTGAAGCAGCAGTATCTAAAGCACTGTCTGCCGGAGAGCTGACCGCCGACCTAGCGGGTAACAATCCTGCCCTTTCGACATCAGAAATGGGCGATAAAATCGCTGAGTACATTTTAAATTCATAATAATTATTCGCTCCTGATAAGCCGTTGTCAGGAGCTATACACGGGATAGTAATAATGGGCAAAACACTGTATGAAAAAGTCTACGACGCACACGTTGCCGTAGCCGCCGAGGGTGAGAACCCAATTTTGTATATCGATCGCCACTTGGTACACGAAGTGACTTCACCTCAGGCCTTTGATGGCCTGCGTGAAAAAGGTCGTCAGGTGCGTCAGGTCAGCAAGACCTTTGCCACCATGGACCACAACGTTTCCACTACCACTAAAGACATAAATGCGTCTGGTGAGATGGCACGCATTCAGATGGAAACGCTGTCAAAGAACTGTGAAGAGTTTGGGGTAACCCTTTACGACATTAACCACAAATACCAAGGTATCGTACATGTAATGGGCCCTGAGCTTGGTATTACGTTACCTGGCATGACGATTGTTTGTGGTGACTCTCACACAGCCACTCACGGCGCATTTGGCTCGCTAGCTTTTGGTATCGGTACTTCTGAAGTTGAGCATGTTTTAGCAACTCAAACGCTGAAACAGGCGCGTGCTAAAACGATGAAGATTGAGGTGAAAGGTAAGGTTAATCCTGGAATCACAGCGAAAGATATCGTTTTAGCCATCATTGGTGAGACAACAGCAGCTGGCGGTACGGGCTATGTAGTTGAGTTCTGTGGCGAAGCCATTACTGATCTGACGATGGAAGGTCGTATGACTGTGTGTAATATGGCTATTGAGCTTGGTGCCAAGGCTGGTCTAATCGCACCAGATGACACCACGTTCGAATACATCAAAGGCCGTAAATTCGCACCTCAAGGGGATGACTTGGAAGCTGCCATTGAGTACTGGTCTTCACTAAAAACTGATGACGATGCAGAGTTCGATGCAGTCGTTACTCTAAATGCCGCGGAAATCAAACCTCAGGTGACTTGGGGTACAAACCCTGGTCAGGTAATCGCCGTTGATCAACCTATCCCAGCACCAGAAAGCTTCGCAGACCCTGTCGAGAAAGCATCGGCAGAAAAAGCATTGGCGTATATGGGGCTAGAAGCTGGCAAAGCACTATCAGATTACAAAGTCGATAAGGTATTTGTTGGCTCTTGTACTAACTCTCGTATCGAAGACATGCGCGCCGCTGCAGAAGTAGCAAAAGGCCGTAAAGTTGCAGATAACGTGCAAGCTCTTATCGTACCGGGCTCTGAGCAAGTAAAAGCGCAAGCAGAAGCAGAAGGCTTAGATGTCATCTTTAAAGAAGCGGGCTTTGAATGGCGTCTTCCTGGCTGTTCAATGTGTCTGGCCATGAACAACGATCGCCTAGGTCCACACGAACGTTGCGCATCAACTTCAAACCGTAACTTTGAAGGTCGCCAAGGTCGTGATGGTCGTACCCATTTGGTAAGTCCGGCGATGGCAGCAGCGGCAGCGATTGCTGGTCACTTTGTAGATATTCGTGAGTTGGATTAAGGAGAGAACGATGTCAGGTTTCAAACAACACACAGGCTTGGTCGTTCCTCTGGATGCCGCGAACGTCGATACCGATGCCATTATCCCTAAACAGTTCCTACAAAAAGTTTCTCGTTTAGGTTTTGGTAAACACCTATTCCATGATTGGCGCTTCCTAGATGATGCTGGTGAGCAGCCAAACCCAGAGTTTGTAATGAATGCTCCTCGCTATCAAGGTGCTTCAATCCTACTCGCTCGCGAAAACTTCGGCTGCGGTTCCTCACGTGAGCACGCCCCGTGGGCACTGGCAGACTATGGTATCAAAGCGATGATCGCACCAAGCTTTGCCGATATTTTCTATGGTAACTCAATCAACAACCAAATGGTGCCAGTTCGTCTCACCGAGCAAGAAGTCGACGAGATCTTTCAATTTGTAGAGGCAAATGAAGGAGCACAGGTTGAGGTTGACCTAGAAGCCAACCGAGTTCGTGCAAACGGTAAAGAGTACTCATTTGAGATCGATGAATTCCGTCGTCATTGTTTGCTAAATGGCTTGGACAACATCGGTTTGACACTCCAGCACGAAGATAAAATTGCCGATTACGAAAGTAAGATTCCCTCATTTCTCAAGTAATTAAAACCGATATAAAAAGGTTGGCTCATGCCAGCCTTTTTATTTCTTTGAAAGTTATCATTCGTAGGCTCGGTCTAAAATCTTAATGTTGTTATGAATAGGACTGACCATGAGACTCTTTCTTGCTTTTATCGCCGCGTTAATATCTTTCCACGCTTACTCTGCTCCCAAATCTGAACTTTGGCCCTACTGGAATACCAGTAATGAATCTAATACCACCAAAGTTGACCATCAGCCTTGGCAACAAATACTCGATAAATATCTCATCACGGAAGGCGAATACACCCTATTTAAATACTCATCAGTCGGTGTCCAAGATAAACAACAACTCAAGGACTACATAGATCAACTGAGTCATATCAATCCACTTCAGTTAAGCAAGGCTGAGCAGTACCCTTACTGGGTAAATTTATATAACGCGATTACTGTCGATTTGATTTTAGACGCTTACCCAATCAAATCGATCACAAAATTAGGTGGATTATTCAGTTTTGGTCCTTGGGGAGATGAAGTGGTTACCATCAATGGAAAAGAGCTCACGCTGAATGATATAGAACATCGAATTTTACGCCCAATATGGAATGATCCAAGAACTCATTATGCAGTCAACTGTGCTAGCTTAGGCTGCCCAAACCTACAATCTCAGGCATTTACTGCAGATAATACAGAAGCCTTACTTCAGCAAGCTGCGACCACCTTCATTAACAGTGAGAAAGGCGTGCTCATCAAAAATGGTAAAACTCAACTATCTTCCATTTATGATTGGTTTGCAGATGACTTTGGTAATAACCAACAGTTGATCCAGCATCTGGCAAAATACCGCCCAGAGTTATCGGATTTAAGTGGTAAGTTTAGTTATGAATACGATTGGGACTTAAACGAAAAGAAATAGTGATAACCCAATACGAATGGTGTTACTACCCAGCTCCAGAATAAGTGAAAACTGAACGAAGTAGCGTTTAGCAAGCAAGTCCTTTTGGAACTCGATAGAAAATCATATATACCATAAAACACAAAACCCAGTGCTTAACTGGGTTTCTCAATAAGTGGCTGACAGTGGGAATGCCTGGTGCCTAGTTTACGCTCAAACGGAACTTGTTGGTTACAGGCCTAAAATCATACTGCAGATGCGAAAAAGCCCTAACATAACTGCTAGGGCTTTATCTAAATAAGTGGCGGAGCGGACGGGACTCGAACCCGCGACCCCCGGCGTGACAGGCCGGTATTCTAACCAACTGAACTACCGCTCCGCACTGGTTAGACTCTGGAGTCTAAATAATAACCTGGCAATGTCCTACTCTCACATGGGGAAGCCCCACACTACCATCGGCGCTACTTCGTTTCACTTCTGAGTTCGGCATGGAATCAGGTGGGTCCAAAGCGCTATGGTTGCCAAGCAAAATTCTTTGCTGGTGCTGATACCCAGACTCGAACTGGGGACCTCATCCTTACCAAGGATGCGCTCTACCACCTGAGCTATATCAGCATAATTTTGCTCAAGATATTTATCTCAAACAGGGTATTTAAAGCCTGGCGATGTCCTACTCTCACATGGGGAAGCCCCACACTACCATCGGCGCTATTGCGTTTCACTTCTGAGTTC
>NZ_CAMZNA010000011.1:0-118533 GCF_947311885.1 Vibrio sp. St2
ACGTCTGTGATGGCGGGATATAAAGACGTATCGGGTCAGGCTGGAGTGGGTGCTGACTTAGAGTCAGTGGTGCAGCCAGTTCTTGTGATGCCGGAAATAGCTGACTTGCTGACGGGCAGCGATGGAGCGAAGGCGTTAATGGTGTCAGGGACTTCGTTGGGCTTTAAAGCGAATACGAACTTGTCAGTTGTGATAGAGAGTGACAATGGCGTTGACAGTATGCCTACGCTTGTTGCACCGGTGGCGACAGATGGCACCTGGTCGACGACGGCGCAGAACCTATCGGGTTGGAAGTCGGGCACTTTGACGATTAAGGTGAGTGGTAAGAATGGTGAGCCAGGTAAGCAGCAGACGGTGGAGGCTTCTCAAGACGTAATACTCAGCGATTAAGTAGCCATTATTTACATCACGAGGAAGTAAAAAGAGCAATTACATAGCTAATTGCTCTTTTTCTTTATAAATTAATTGTTTGCACTCAAAATAACTAATAATCATTAGGTCAATTTACCTTTATATATAATATTCATCATTAATATGGATTTATTGTTCTAGTCATATTGGTATTTTGAATTAATAAATGATATTAATAACCTTGGTGATTGGTATATCTTATTTCATTTAAAATACATATTTATTATTTTTGTTGTTTTATTTTTTTAATGTATTGGTTTGTATTTATTTATTTTAAATTCAAATTGAATTATGTTGCTCACTTCTAATTTTTCAAAAAAAACATTCTAAGCAATTTTTATAAATATTCATTAGTAATCATTTCTACTGTTCTAATAGTGAAATTTGTTTGTATATAAATCTATTTTTTATTTGTTTGTATATAGATCGCCGTTCTTATTCTTATTATCTCTGGTTATTTTGCCGCGTTGTCATTATTAAATCGAGAAATATACTTTAGCCACTTTTTTGCAACGTCACATCGGCACCATGTTGGTATACAAAAATATAGCTAAGTTTTTTCTCACGATCATAGTCATCCTGTCACTGAGTTCCTGCGGTGGTGGGGGCGGTGGTGATTCATCACCAAGAGCCAGAGACAAGGGAACGATATCTGGAATCGTTTTTGATGCGCCTGTCACTCAAGCTGTGGTTACTGCTTATGAATATCAAAATGGCAAAGTGGGGCGTAAACTCGGCTCAGCAACGACTTCTCCATACGGCGAGTACTCAATCGAAGTTGATGCATCGTCAATGCCTTTGTATATCGAGGCAAAGGGCGGGGCTTATAAAGACCCTTTGACAGACGACATTGTTGAGACGAGTGAAGGCAAGCCGATACGTATAGTCAGTGTGATTAACTACGGTGAAGGAAATGATCAGGATGTAATGATCACGCCTTTAACCTACATGGTAACAGGGCTAGCCGAATATAAGATCCAGAACGGTATTGAAGCATCGTCTGCAATTGATGATGCGTTAAACACCATAAACGCTATGTATGGGTTTAATGTGAACTCTGTTAAACCGATCGATATTACCCGAGGCGGAATTAGTGGTTCTGCTACTGAAGGGCATCGCTATGGTGCGTTATTGACGGCTTACTCTTCTTATGCTTATGACTTTATTGATGAAAATGGTAATGCGGGTAATGTATATAGTTCTTTGAATCTGTCCGATATTGGCTATCGAGATATTTCTGCTGATGGTTACCTCAATGGTCAAGAATTGGATAGAACGGGGTCATTTTCCGAACCCATTTATTTTGGCATAGAGGAAGTTACATCTGATACGTATACCAACCAAATGGCCGAGCATACGTTAGTTGTCGTCAGTGATCCAAACCTTAACGTTTCCAAAACACCTATTGATGATTACCTGGCGATGACTGAGCACCTTAATGCATTGGGAACAAATGGCTCTGCCGATGGTGCCATTCCAGAGCGTGAAGAAACAGTGATTGATGATCAACCTCCGGTCGCAACACGATCTGATGAAGGTGTTTTGAAAGGTATAGCGTCTATTGACGTAGCTCTAACTGATGCGGTGGGAGTAAAGTCGGCGAGCGTAACTTTAAGACACAAATTTGACGAAGGGGACAGTTGGAGTGAATCAGCCTGCTCTTCGACACCTAATGAAGGTGATATATGTTGGGTTGATGTTAGTGAGTTTGTTGAAGGAACAAGGGAAACAAGCCTAACCGTCTATATTGATACAGAGCAATTGGATCCTGTTGAAGTCGAGCAATCGCCAGAGGCATATTTGTTAATCCAAGCCACGGATGTTATGGGTAACAGCAGTGGCCTCCTATCAGGCTCAGAGATTCCATTTGAGTGGGACAACATTGCTCCAATCATTGAAATAACCTCAGCTGAAACTATTAATAGTGAGATGAAAACCTATGTCCTCAAAGGACTGGTCAAAGAAAACCCTGAATATTTGAAAGACAAAAACGTACATGTTTCGTTGTCTAATGGAGAACCAGAATCTTATCCTTGCACCAAAATCTTTGGAGATGAAATCTGGTGTGAATTTGAAACTATTGGTTATTTGACCGAAAATTTTGGCGACAAAGCCAACTTCAGAGTCACCACAGAAGACATTCACGGTAACGTTGGTGTTTTGGACTTTACATTATATAACGATAACACTCCGCCTACGATATATCTAACATACCCCAACAAGCTCTTTTACGTCGAAGATGAAGTGGGGGATGTGTACCAAATTGATTATTCTGATACTACTTACAATCATGAGTCAGTAGAAAGTGCGACTCAGTACTTAAAAGTGCTCTACGATTACGCTTCTAAAGGTTTGGCCGCCACACTAGGTGCCATTGACCCTGATCTTGAATTTACAGATTTCATAGGCCAAGACTTAGTTGATCAATCCGTACCATACGTGTCTGCGACGATAAGTGATCAAAGTGATGGGGAAACGTATGGCTCTTCAGCGGAAAATTTGACGTTGAGAGTGAAGTATTATTCCAAAAAAGAAGGCGACGAGGAGTATCGCTATCACTATACCGCAGAGCAAGTCGCCAGCGACGCTGTGGAAGGTGAGAACAAAGGGATTCCTTTCGAAAAATTAGAATTTGAAGATGATAATACCGTACCTCGTATGACGTACATTATTCCCTATGTTAAAGAAGTACTAGGGCTGACCTATGGGGATAAAACATCGGAAGACATCCAAAAATTGGTTATCTCGGTTTTGGATGCTTCTGGCAATGAAAGTGAGCCGGAAGAAGTCTACTACCGTACTTCATTTGACATGCCTGAAGTGACGGTCGTTACTCCGTTTATTGATGCTCAGGTAAGGTTAGAAGGTTTAAGCTCATCTGGTTCCTTCAATTATTTGAATTCATGTGACACAGTACAAGTTGATGGTCAAAAGGATGTAGCGAGTTGTACAATTCCTTACGACTCGTCAGGTTATGAGTTCTTTAGGGTGTATTTAGGTAGCAAGAGTAATACACATTATTATCAATGGAGCCTAGACCAAAGTGCTTCAGTTTACATTCCCGCATCGGTCAATGTTGGAGCTTACTTTTCAGAAGTAGATAAAAATACTCTATACATAACAGAGTTTTCTAGCTACCACACAGGGCTATTTGATAGTCAGTGGAATAATTTAGACGGTGCTGACAAAACTGCAGAAAAAGCCCGCCTTATTCTGAATGAAGTCAATTCTGCCCTAGATACGCAGGAACGTTCAATGCTTGGGTTTGATCCTGTTACAACGGAGTATGCGACTAATCGAATGTTAAGTGCGCAACTACCCGATCCATTGACCGATAAGTTTATCTACCGTTTCTTACTGGAAAGCTTAACTAACATGGCAGAGGATAACTCGGCAACGAATTCGAGCACCTTTGACTATGCTTCCGCTTTTTATCGCGACTTGTCCTATGATGGTTTGGCTAATGGCGAAGACGCAAGCGGTCCAATAAAAATCGGTAACTACACACTATCTTCTGACACGTATCGCAATGAACTTGCTCAGGGCTACTATGATGTTGCGCATGGTATACACGGTGTAGAGTCCAAAGTAGCGTTAGAACAGGCCGACCACTTTGCGACAGCATATCCGGAGTTTGCCGACCAAAATGTTTTTGAAGATGAAGGTGGTAGTATCGATCAGCAGGCTCCCTCGGTTGTCGTTGCTCCAAATGATGTGCAAACACATGGATCATTTACAGAAGTAGGTAATGATACAGATTACAATATCGCTGGCATCATCCATTCCAAGGTAACGATTGAAGATATCGCAACAGTAAATGATCAACAGACCGTATTATCTGCCTATTGGATAGGTAACTCAAAAAAAAAGACGCCAACCAGTATAGAGTTTACTCTCAATGATGCCGAATCAACAGAGTATATAAAGGTCTACGACTTCATCATTAACTCTTTGTTACCCGAATATGATGGAGTCGAGAAATTTGAAATCGAAGCGACAGTCGAAGATGGAATTGGTAATAGCGAAGGCCCTTATATAGCATCAACCTATTATGTAGACAACGAACCGCCTGTTGGCAGTCTTACTACAGTGGCTCCTGAGCATCCAACTGAAGCAGATGATGTAACGGTAACACTACAGTTCGACGAACCAGTAACCGCGGTCGCTGCAACATTTGACGACATCGATATTGATTTTGGTGAATCTAAAGACTTCAAAGAGCTATGGACTGGAACAACGTCGGAAGTTATTTCACTCAACGCTGATGAGAATTCAAAAAAGTTAGTGGTGAGTGCCTATCACGATGAACTCAATAATATTGGTGAAGCGTTCTCGGAAGATGTCATCGTCACGCCAACTATCACCATCGATGATGTGACGGAAGACAACGAAGTGAACAGCGCAGATGATAACGTTAATAACATCAGCTTTAGTGGTTCAACGACAGGATTTTTAAAGGATAGTGAACTTTCAGTCAATGTGGTTTCAGACAAGCGCCCGAACATCGATAAGTTTGAATTCACTGAGGTCAAAGTAAACCAAGAAGGCATTTGGTCTATATCGAATCAAGATATGTCCAGCTGGGAAGAATCGGACTTCACGATTGAGGTGACAGGCCGAAATAGCGAAGAATCTGAGTATGTGACTGAAGAGAAGCCCTCCAAGTACGTTGATAGCATTGCCCCGGAAGTCATCCAATCTCAAATCTCCATGTCCGGTTCCGCGGTGACTTTACTTCCTGTTAATTCGGAAGAAGTGCTGATTGATGGGGAAATCGCGACGGTCACGTTGACCTTCAGTGAGCGAGTGAGTAAACCTGAGTCGCTCCTAAACGGACAACTCATAACCTTTAACCAGCCAGCCGATGGTGATGTTGCCAAAACTTGGATGGGGACGAGCCCAGAGCTTGTCCTTCCTGAGAGTGAATCGACATCGAAGCTAGTCGTTACAAACTACACAGACACAGCGGGCGAACCAAATTCAGGGGCTCCTTATGAGAAGACGGTTGACGTTAAACCCATCATCCTCATGCAGGACATTGAAGACTTAACGACCACCGAAGCGAGGGACTTTGTGGTATCAGGGACGGCGCGAGGGTTTGAGAATAGCGCTCAGTTAAGGGTAGTGGTTTCAAGCAGCAGCCCGCTTGGTGAGGACTTCAATGAGACAGTAGAAGTGACCAACGGGGCTTGGACGACGACGCCAAAGGACATTTCCTCATGGGAAAGCGGCACCTTGACCATCACGGTGGACGGCTCGAATGACGGTGGTCAGGCGGCGAAACAAGCGTCTCAGGAAGTCGTTCTAGAGGATGATATTGAGCCAAAGGTGAATGGGATTACCGTGAACTCAGGAGACCCTATCATCGATAACCAAACGGCCTTTGTCAGTCTGACCTTCAGCGAGCGCGTGGAGAATGTTGTTGCAGACGTTGGCGGTGTGGAGGTGCTGTTTACCTCTCGAAATGGGGCGAAGACGGTCTGGGAAGGGACCACGTCGGGTGTGGTGACGCTGAACGCCAATGAGATGTTCAAAACCGTGACCGTAACGGAATATCAGGATGCGCAAGGCAATAGCGGTGAGGAAGATTCAAGTGAAGCGCCGGTGAAACCCGTGATTGAGATTACGGACCGAGGTGACTCGATTGGTGAAGATGAGTCGAGTCGGGTGGTGATTTCTGGTACTGCACGAGGCTTTCAAGCGGGCGATACAGTAAGAGTCGTTGCTCAGTTGGCTGATGACCCAAGTAATTACAATTTTGATGAAACGAGAGTGGTCGCTGAAGATGGTGCTTGGGCGACTTCAGAGCAAAACATTCGTGACTGGCCAAGTGGGGATATTAATCTCACGGTTATTGGTCAGAATAATAATGGTGTGGAGGCGGATAACGCAAAAGACACTATTATCTACGAGGATGCCACGCCTCCAACAGTTGATGGTGAGATAGTCTTTAGTCCAGAATTTCCTGTGGATGGTCAGAACGTAACGATTACGGTGAATTTCAGTGAGCTAGTGACGAATGTGACGGCGACTGTGGGTGGTGTGGCAGTGAAGTTCGAGGGTAACGACCCCGCCCAGCAGTGGGTAGGTGAAACAGAGGGGCCGGTTACGCTATCGTCCAATGAAGACACGATTACCGCGGTGGTTAATAGGGGCTATCATGACCTCTCGGGTAATGAAGCGGGCAGTGATAAAGAGACAGCAACTGGGGTGAAGCCAATCATCCTTCTCTCGGACATTGAAGACTTAACGACCACCGAGGCAAGGGACTTTGTGGTATCAGGGACGGCGCGAGGGTTTGAGAATAACGCTCAGTTAAAGGTAGTGGTTTCGAGTGACAATCCAGTTAATGAAGGTGAGGAGCTTAATCTTACCGCGCTAGTGAACAACGGGACTTGGACGACGGCACCAGAGGACATTTCATCATGGGAAAGCGGCACGTTGACCATCACAGTGGACGGCTCGAATGATGGTGGGCAGGCGGCGGAACAAGCGTCTCAGGAAGTCGTTCTAGAGGATGACATTGAGCCAAAGGTGAATGGGATTACCGTGAACTCAGGAGACCCTATCATCGATAACCAAACGGCCTTCGTCAGCCTGACCTTCAGCGAGCGCGTGGAAAATGTTGTTGCGAATGTTGATGGTGTCGATGTGACGTTTATCTCTCGAGATGCGGCGAAGACGGTATGGGAAGGGACCACGTCAGAAGTGGTGACGCTGAACGCCAATGAGATGTTCAAAACCGTGACCGTAACGGAATATCAGGATGCGCAAGGCAATAGCGGTGAGGAAGACTCAATTGAAGCGCCCGTGAAACCCTTGATTGAGATTACGGAGCGAGGTGACTCGATTGATGAAGACGAGTCGAGTCAGGTGGTAATTTCTGGTACTGCACGAGGCTTTCAAGCGGGCGATACGGTAAGAGTCGTTGCTCAGTTGGCTGATGACCCAAGTAATTACAATTTTGATGAAACGAGAGTGGTCGCTGAAGATGGTGCTTGGGCGACTTCAGAGCAAAACATTCGTGACTGGCCAAGTGGGGATATTAATCTCACGGTGACGGGTACGAACGCTAACAGCCAAGAGGCGAAGGATACGTACACCGTTGCCTACGAGGATGTCACGCCACCAACAGTGACGGAGGAGATAGAGTTTAGTCCAGAATTCCCTGTGGATGGTGAGAAGGTAACGATTACGGTGAATTTCAGTGAGCTCGTGACGGATGTGACGGCGACTGTGGGTGGTGTGGCAGTGAAGTTCGAGGGTAACGACCCCGCCCAGCAGTGGGTAGGTGAAACGGAAGAGGCCGTTACGCTGTCGTCCAATGAAGACACGATTACGGCGGTGGTGAATGCGGGTTATAAGGACCTATCGGGTAATGAAGCGGGCAGTGATAAAGAGACAGCAACTGGGGTGAAGCCAGTACTGTCTCTAGATACCGTGGAAGATAACAATCAGATCGACTCTCAAGAAGCTGAGCATGTTGTTATCCATGGAACAGGCATTGGCTTCGCTGGAGATTCGCAAATGATTACCGTTACAGTGACCTCGCAAAAAGAGTCATCTTTTAATTGGCAAGAAACTGTGTCTATTTCTGAAGATGGAGTTTGGACTACAAACAGTAATGGTCAGGATATGTCCGATTGGCCATTAGGGTTCATTACAGTAGAAGTCTCTGGCTCGAACCAAAAAGGGATAGCCGCAGAGTCTGTGTTGAATGATAAGGTATCTATTGTGGATACCTTGCCCCCAAACGTAACGAGGGTGGAATCTCTCACGCCATCTGAACCTGAGTTTGATAGTACAGTGAGTTTAACCATCAATTTTGATGAACCTGTGAAAGAGTTGTCAGGGACCTTTGCTGGCGTGCCGATGAATTTCACTAAAGTCAGTATGATTGGCGAGCTATCTGATCAGTGGATGGCAGAAACGGGAAGTAGGATTGATTTGACGGCGGGCAGTGCGACGGAAGAGTTCGTATTGAACGCTTTTGAGGATGCTTCAGGTAATGCCGCAGTGCGAGAGTATAAAGAATCGTTTTTTGTTAAACCACTGATCGAAATCGACTTAGTAACAGGCGATAACGTTATTGAATCAGACGAAATTAGCGAGTTTTATATCACAGGGCAATCCAAAGGTATCGAACACAATGGCACGCTAACCGTGAAAGTTAAGCGGAACTTTAGTACCAAGCTTGATGAAGTTGTGACAGTAGAGTCAGATGGCTCTTGGTCTACCGGAAAGATCAATGCTTCAAGTTGGAACACCGGAGACTTTAATGTTCAGGTAACAGGAAAGAATAATGGAAATGTGAGTGCAAACGAAGCGACTCAAACAATTACCGTTCAATAATGACTAACCTCACCTGAGATAAAAAAGAGTAAATACCCTGCGTATTTACTCTTTTTTATTAGCCTTTTTCGCAAGAAAGCTGGTTTCCCGATTGCGCCGTCATTGAAATTTTACTTTCATTCACTGCCTTCAATTTCCATTTTTCGGTTACGGTAGGAAAAAGTTTATCAGTGATAACTTTCTGCAATTCTTCAGGCGAGTTGTCTGAAAAAGTAGTTTCCAGCTTATCAATCACTTCTAGTAACGAAGCGTTGCGTTTCATCCACTTCCCGCTACTGAGTATGTTGACGTCATAAGTGATGTCGGTGTCTAAATTGGTTATTTTCAGAAGTGACTCTTTTTCATAGTGTCCATCTTCGAAGTAATGGACGTTGTCACTGTACTTGAGGTTAACGAGTTCGATGGTTGATTCTGCGGAGCATTGCCACTGACCAGAGATGTCTTGTTCAAACTTTGGTGTGGTAACGCAGCCGGATATGGCAAGCGTAGCGGTTAGAATAGATAGCGATTTCATGATTTTAATATTCCGACCCAATACATCAGTGGAAGTGTGTTGGTATTTGTATTGATTATTTATTTGGTGGAATTCTATCAGTATTGGTTATGCTGATCGATATTGATAAATCACAAATCTATCAAATGGTTAGTCGTAAAAAAGCCAACCTTACGGTTGGCAAAGAAGTTACAAAGGACAAATGGTTAAATCGGCTTTGTGGCCGAATTCAGCCAATTCTGGGTATCTGAATCCAAATATGGGCTGAGTTGTTCTAGGCATTGTTGATGGTAAGTGTTGAGCCAGTGAACTTCGTCTTTCAACAGCAACGATTTATCCAACATGTTAGTCGCAATGGGCGCTAAAGTTATGGTTTCGAAACCATAAAACGTCCCAAACTCGTTTTCTTCCAGTTCAACCACTTTGAGGATATTCTCAATGCGAATCCCGTATTGATCTTGACGGTAAACGCCCGGTTCGTTGGTGATCACCATCCCCGGCTCTAAAGCAACTTCTGCTGGGTTTTGAGAGAAGTTCTGCGGCCCTTCATGGACATTCAGACAGATGCCAACGCCATGCCCAGTACCACATTTGTAATCTATACCGTGTTGCCACAGAACGCCGCGTGCCATGATATCCAAATTAGCACCAGTGGAGCCTTTCATAAAACGGGTTTGGGTGAGACGAATCACGGCCTTGAGCACTAAGGTGTAGTCTCGACGTTGTTGTTCCGATGGTTGACCAAAATGGAAAGTGCGGGTTATGTCTGTCGTCCCCCCTAGATATTGACCGCCTGAATCGACTAGAAAGAACTGGCTTTCATCAACGCGGTAATTGCTCTTATCGTCGGCAGCATAGTGCATTTTCGCACCATGCTCGGCGAAACCAGCAATGGTTCGAAAGCTCTCCCCAATATAGCCGTTAATTTCCTTGCGATATCCCATTAAGGTTTGTTCAGCGTTGAGCTCTGTCACCTTACCGCTGGGCACTTGTTCGTCTAGCCATTTCATAAACCTGACGACGGCGGCGCCATCTTTGCGTAACGTCTCCTCCATGCTGGCAAGCTCATTGTGATTCTTACGTGCTTTCATAGCAGTGACTGGGCAAGCCATATTGAGCAAATGTACTTGAGAAGGAATGTGACTGATCAACAAACTGTCGGTGTTTCTGCGATCATGAATGAGTACTGAATCAGGAGTGATAGCCGTTAACGTCTTGCTAAGCTGCGTGTAGTCTTCCATCTCTATGCCGTGCTCGGTCAGAGTAGCGAGCACGTCAGTTGTCAGCTTTTGCTTGTCGACAAAGAGTTGGCATCTCTTAAGGGTAATCAGCAAATAACTTTCAGAAATTGGACAGTATAGGGTGTCGCCGCCGCGAATATTGAGCGCCCACATTACATCATCAAGAGTGGAAACGAGCAGGGCATCAGCCGCTTTTTGCTCGAGTACGCGACGAATTCCTGTGATTTTTTCACTCGCTGTTTGTCCTGCAAATTCGAGTGGATGATTGAACAAAGCCGCGCTCGGTCTTGCAGGGCGGTCGGCCCATATTGGGCTGATCAAGTCCTGATCAAGTACCAGCTGTATCGACTTGGCTTTAAAGGCGGCTTTCAACTCCAGATAAAATTGCTGGCTGATGCTCCGTCCATCAACACCTACTCGACTGTTTTGCTCTAAACTGCTTGCAAGATACTGTGCAATGGTAGGAGTTTCAGGTAAGCGGGCTTTAAACAAGGCTAACCCCGAGCCCTGTAATTGCTCGGCAGCTTGGATATAGTAGCGTCCATCTGTCCACAGGCCGCCAGATTGTGTCGTGATGACGGCGTTACCCGCTGAGCCAGTGAAGCCTGAAATCCACTCTCTTGCCAGCCAGTAATCTGCCGAATATTCGCTGGAGTGCGGGTCATTGTTTGTCACTATGTAGGCGTCAAATTGGTGCTCAGCCATTTTCTCGCGCAGAGCATTAAGGCGCTGAGGAACGGTCGTTAAGGTCATGGGTTATAAGTTCCTATTTGTGTATGAGTACAGAAAATCTGATGGTCTGAATGTCCGCTAAGTGTGGGCTTTTGTTGAGCGCACTGGTCACTGGAGTCCGGGCAGCGCGTTCTAAACACGCAACCACTTGGCGGATTGAGAGGCGAGGGAAGGTCGCCGGGCAATAGCTGAACGTTCCTCTGTCTTGCCAAGGTAGGGTTGGCAACCGGGACCGCAGATAACAAGGCTTTGGTATAAGGGTGATGAGCGTCATCAAAGACTTTGTCGTATCGACCAATCTCCATCGGCTTACCCAGATACATCACCATGACTCGGTCACTGATGTGGCGCACCACGCTAAGATCATGAGCGATCATCACCATGGTTAATCCCATCTCTTGCTTAAGATCATCAAGAAGATTGATGACCTGCGCCTGAATAGAAACATCCAGTGCACTAACGGGTTCATCACAAACCACAAGATCGGGCTTGAGAATTAACGCTCTGGCAATCCCAACTCGCTGACATTGCCCGCCTGAAAACTCATGGGGGTAGCGGTTACGCTGGCTGGCTAAAAGACCGACTTTATCCATCATTTTAATCACGCGATGCTCCACTTCTGAGCGCGACAGGCTGGGCTCGTGAGTCAATAGAGGCTCGGCAATACACTCTGAGATCGTGAGTCTAGGGTTGAGGCAGGCCGATGGGTCTTGAAAGACCATCTGAAACTCACGCCGCTTATCGGCGAGTTGATGTTTCCCCAACGCTAACAGATCTTGCTCTTTCCAATGCAACTGCCCGCTTGAAGGTTCAATGAGCCTTATTAGCGCCCGCGCCAGTGTTGATTTACCGCAACCCGATTCGCCAACAATACCGAGTGTCTCGCCACGATAAACATCGAGGTCGATGCCATCCACCGCTTTGACCACTTTGCGCTTACTCGGCAGGAAGTGTTTGTTGATGTTAAAGTGCACGCGCAAATCACGCGCTGAAAGCAATACTTGCTGTTCCATTTCGCTCTCCTATGCTCGACGCGCTATCTGACTAACTGCCTGAGGTCCATTAACATGACAAGCCAGAGACTGATGTTGAGATAATGACCGAAATGGTGGTACTGACGCGTTACATTCTGGTCGATATTGATTACAGCGCTCTTTAAATGGGCAGCCTTTACGTTCTGTGAGAGCGCTCGGTGGGTTACCGGGAATGGTGGGAAGCCTGTCCATATCTTTAGTGATGGAAGGGATGGCTTCGAGTAGGCCTTGGGTATACGGATGAGCAGGATGGTTGAACAGAGAATCTGTATCCGCTTCTTCCATCTTCTGCCCACCGTACATAACCAACACCCGGTCGCACATCTCAGCAACCACGCCCATATCGTGCGTAATCAACAAGATTGCCGTGTGAAATTCAGACTGCAGATCGCGTAATAGAGAGAGAATCTGCGCTTGTACCGTCACGTCCAAAGCGGTGGTGGGCTCATCAGCAATCAGAAGTTCCGGCTTACACAATAAGGCCATCGCGATCATCACACGTTGTCGCATGCCACCAGACATCTCGTGAGGGTATTGAGCCATACGTGTGGCGGCGGAAGGGATCCTGACGGCATCAAGCATGGTGATCGCTTCGCGGTTTGCCTCACTGCGGTTCATGCCTTTGTGAACCATCAACACTTCGGCAAGTTGTTTACCGACTTTCATAAACGGGTTCAGCGATGTCATCGGATCTTGAAAGATCATGCCGATTTTTTCCGCGCGGATGTGGTTAAGCTGTTTTTTGGACATGCTGAGTAAATTCTCGCCATGAAAACTCGCTTGACCAGAAACAATACCGTTATCGGCAGTCAACCCCATCAAGGCAAAAACGGACTGACTTTTCCCTGATCCAGACTCACCAACAATACCCAGTGTTTCGCCTTTGTGGATGTTGTAGGACAGATTACTGACGGCATGAACTTCACCATCAGGCGTTTTGAAACGCACATTCATATCTTTGATCGTTAAAATACTCATGGGAGCTCCTTAGCGATCTTTAGGGTCGAGGGCGTCTCGCAGCCCGTCACCGATGAAGTTGAAGCAAAACAGGGTGGCGACTAAGAATATGGAAGGGAACATCAGTTGCCACAAAGCCACATCAATGGTCTTAGCGCCTTCCGCAATCAGAATGCCCCAGCTTGTATCGGGCGGCTGAACGCCGAGTCCGAGAAAACTAAGGAAGGATTCAAACATAATAAAACCGGGTACCATAAGTGAGGAGTACACCATCACAATGCCCAGGACGTTAGGCAGTACATGGCGGCGAACGATAGTGAAACGGGAGACACCAATGGAATGGGCGGCTTCGATAAACTCACGTTTCTTGATACTAAAGGTCACGCCGCGAACAACGCGGGCAATCCCGAGCCAAGACACCATGCCAATCACAACAAAAATCAGATAGATGTTGTTGCCGAACAGGGTGACAAACAAAATGACCATAAACATGAAGGGTACTGAGTCGAGTACTTCAATGATTCGCATCATCACACTATCGACCATACCTCCGATGTATCCGGATAATGCTCCCCAAGCCGTGCCGATAATCACGGCAACCAGTGCGCCCATAAACCCGACCATGATTGAGAGACGCCCACCTTGCATGGTGCGGGCAAAGATGTCCTGACCAAGATCATCGGTACCAAAGTAATGACCTGAACTAAACGATGGTTTACCTAGCTCATAGGGATCGACGACGACATTCCAGTCAATCTCATCATGGCCGAATGCCGCGACCTGCGGGCCAAAAATGATGCATACGATGATAAACATCAAGACATAAACCGACGTCATGGCGGCGCGGTTTTTACGAAAACGTGTCCAGGCATCCTGCCATAGACTCCTGCCTTCAACCGCTTCAATCTGAGCACTCATTTGCTCTGTCAGTTCCGTGGCATCAATGCGTTTGGTTAACATAGCGACGCTCCTAAATTCGAATGCGTGGGTCGATGATGGTGTAAAGGATGTCGACCACCAAATTGAAGAAGATGGTCAAAGAGGCGACGATCAGCGTTATGCCCATCACCAAACCGTAGTCGCGGTTGAGGGCACCTGAGACAAAATGCTGCCCCATGCCGCCAGTGCTGAAAAAGATGTCGATGATGACCGAACCTGTTACTACCGCGACGAAGCTGGGGCCGAGCATGGCAATGATAGGAATGAGTGAAGGGCGAAGCGCGTGATGAAACAGAATGTAGCTGGTCGACAGGCCTTTCGCCTTTGCAGTGCGGATGTATGGCTGATTGAGCGTCTCGATCATGGCACCGCGCATCACGCGCGCAATGCTGGCAACGGATCCAATCGCCAAGCTCAGCACGGGTAAGATCAAGAAAGAGAGCTCACCCCCTTCCCACCCACCGGCGGGTAGCCAACCGAGTTGAATCGAGAAAATCGTGACTAACACCGGAGCCAACACAAACGCTGGGATGACCACTCCGGTCATTGAAAGTGACATAAGTAAATAGTCAACTTTTCCATTGCGGTTCAAAGCAGCGATAGTGCCAACTAACATACCTAATGGCACAGAGATGCAAAACGAGATAACACCAAGGATCGCCGACACTGGCCAGGATTGAGCAACAAGCTGAGTGACGGTGAAATCCTGATAGACAAAGCTTGGGCCGAGATCGCCTTGAAGGAAGTTGGTGATGTAAATGAAAAACTGAACCAGAAAGGGTTCGTTCAAGTGAAATTTGGCTTCGATATTTGCCCGTACCACTTCTGGCATTGGACGTTCCATATCAAATGGGCCGCCGGGCGCGATATGCATTAACCAAAACGACACCAGTGCAATAAACAGCAATGTGGGTATGGCAATCAGGCAGCGGCGCAATATGTACAACAACATGACATTTCCTTGCGTAGAAAAAAGCCCGTAGCCTGTGCTAGGGATAAGTGACAGGCTCGGGCAAACTCGGGTTAATGTGCTTTCACATAGACATTTTTGCGGTAGTAAGAGGATTCTGGATTGGTACGCTCATAGCCACCAATGTAATCCTTGATCAGGTATTGATCGTTGCCATTGCGATACATAGGGATGATCGCCATGTCCTGAATCAGAAGCTTTTCCGCAGCAATGTATTCCTGTGACGGGTCACTGAGGCTTTTCGATTCAGCCATCAGGCGATCATATTCTGGGTTGTTGTACTTTGAGTCATTGTATTCACCGGTCGAGACAAAGATGTCCAGCCAGGTTGAGGCTTCGTTATAGTCAGCCGTCCAACCACCACGGTTAATGTTGCCCGGATCTTTCAGCGCATAGAATACCTTTGGCTCAAGTTGCTTAATTTCGACTTGTGCGCCTAACACACTTTTCCACATGCCCGCCATCGCGGTGGCCATTTTGACGTCTTTAGAAAAAGTCGGCACGGTGAAAGTGAGCTTAAGTGGATTACTCTTGCTGTAACCGGCCTTTTTAATCAGCGCTTTAGCCTTGGCGTTACGTTGTTGTTGAGTCCAAGTTGCGAATTCTGGTGTGTGAGATTTGAAACCATCGGTTTGAGGGGGAACCAGAGTGAACATTGGAATGCCGCCATTTTTGGCGATGGCTTTTGTGATGATGTTTCGGTCGATTGCGTAGGAGAGTGCCTGACGGACACGAAGGTCTTTGGTCGGGCCCTTAATGGTGTTGAGATAGTAGAACGTTGAGCCAAGTGATGCGCTGGTGTCCGCCACTTGCTCTGGATATTGTTTTAGAAGCTTGTTCTTTTGAGCCGCGGGAATCGACAGAGCTTGGTCAATTTCGCCGGCTAAGTAGCGGTTTAGTGCAACATTGGCATCTCCGATAGGTAGCCAAGTGATTTGGTCAAGTATGACGTTGTCAGCATCCCAGTATTTCTCATTCTTTGTCATCACCATTTTTTCGTTTACTTTCCACTCAGACACAGTGAAAGCGCCATTGGTGACGATGTTTTTTGGCTGAGTCCACTCGCTGGCGTATTTTTCTACCGTGGCTTTGTGAACTGGTGCAAGGACAGGGTGGCTCAGAAGTTTGATGAAGAAAGGTACCGGCTTTTCTAATGTCACTTCAAAGGTGTGATCATCAATGGCGCGCACGCCTAAGGTGTTAGCTGGTGCTTCACCTTTCATAATCTTGGCGGAGTTTTTGATTCCGGGAATCGCAGCAAACCAAGCATAAGGTGACGCGGTTTTCGGGTCGATAAGGCGCTGCCAGCTATAAACAAAATCGTGTGCCGTTAATGGGTCACCATTCGACCACTGAGACTGACGCAACGTAAAGGTGTAGACAGTGTTGTTGTCATTCGCTTGCCAGCTTTCAGCGATGCCGGGAATGGTTTTGCCTTGCTTATCCTGTACTGTCAGACCTTCAAACAAGTCTCGCCCTAGATTGAACGCTGGCTCTGCGGCCTGTTTTGCCGGATCAATTGAAGTGACCTCAGCTCCATTGTTTAAAACAATCTCTTGTTTTTCAGCGAGCTGCGTTCCTGATGGGTATGGTTTGGCGAGAGCATTGCTGGCAAATAATGCCGTTGCAATAGCACTCAGTGCGATCAGTTGTTTTGCTTTCATAGCTTCCTCGTAATGTCCTTATCGGATGAAATCCCTATCATCTGAAGGGAGGGAAATCAGACACTCAAAACGACCGGATTGGCGAGTACTGCACAGAGTGAAAGGGATAGAGAAAATGTATATTGTATAAAATCTTTCAACAATCGATATTTAACATTGTTGTAACAAGGTGGCAGTTTCAGAGACTTGTGGTCTTATAAAATGAGACTGAGCGAAAAATGAACAAATGAAAGTCTGAGAATGAATCCAGAGTCACAGAAAGTTGATGAAAATGATACGTCAAACTCGCTCTGGCCCTAGCGTCTGCGGAATTTTGCGGAAACCTGTTTAAGTAGCTCCCCATCTATCTCTGGTAGTCCGTCCGAGAAATAGATCTGCTGGCCGGGCGTCATTCGAAACAGCACATTGGTGAACTCACCCTCTTCGTTGGCGCAATTCGCCGCGTGCATTTCACTGACTTTACGATCCACTTCCTGTTCGAGTTTGAGCCTCTGCTCTTGGGTCAAACGCACTCTGGCCTGACAAACTTGAGAAAGGGTTGAGTCGTCCATCGAGATTGTTTCAAAACGGCGCTTGAATAAGGTATCGAGTGCAGTGCCTTCTTCCATGATAAATCGCCTGCCAGAGCGATACACGATCTTGTCGCCGTGCGCTTCCATATAGCCAAGGATTTCAGCAATGCTCAGGTAGAATCTCAGGCTGGTATCTGAGAGTTGGTACTGATCGGCAATTTGCTGCGGTGTTTGGTTACGTGAGGTGATGAGGTAGATAAAGTCGAGAAGGTAAGGGTGTTCAACAAACAGAGCGTTTTGCTCATCAGAGAGGAACTGCTCATTGTCTCGTTGGATCTGCACCGCCAATTGCGTCAGTTCCATCAGATCACTATTGAGGTGGTTGGTGTACATCAGGATCTTGTCCAGACCCAATGAAGGATTATGCAAATGCCGCTTTATGGTCGAAAGCGGCACCCCAGTTTTCTCAGACAATTCGCTATAGCACAAACCTTCGTTTTTGATTTTCTGGCGGATGGCAGCCAGCAAAAATTCTGGTCCTATATGCATGGGTTTCAGCCCTGATTGTTTTGGCGCTCGATAAGCAAGTTGCGAATATCAGCACCTGCTTCGAGGATGTGTTTTTTCAGCATGTATTTCGCCCCTTCAATATCACGGTTCTGGCACATTTCCAGCAGGGCGATATGCTCCTTGTCGGCTTTGACGATGCCTGATGTAAACAGAAGCTGCATACGAATATAGCGGTCACACTTTGTATTCAGGTTGTAGATCACATCCATGGTTTCTGGCATTTCGGCGGGCTCATACAAGGCTTTGTGCAACTCATAGTTGTAGTTGCTCCACTCTTCCACTTCATCTCCGCGGCTGACAACATCTTCAAATCGCTGACGAATTTCATTCGCTTTAGCGAGATCTTCATCGGTCATTTTCTGGATAGCACGTTCCAGAATAAAGCATTCTACGACGGCGCGAAGTTCAAATAGCTCATCAATTTTCTCAGGTGATAGCTCGGTAACGGTGGCGCCTTTATGCGCCTCAAACGCAACCAGTCCTTGTGCTTCCAACTGCATCAGAGCTTCACGCACAGGAATTCGGCTGACGTTGAACTCTTTGGCGAGGGCATCTTGACGTAGGGGTTGGCCCGTCTTTAATTCCCCTTTGAGGATCTTGGTTCGGATCGCTTCTTCGACCAACTGCGTTCGAGTTTTAAAAACAGGTTTTTGCGACATCCAAGTCTCCGCTCACATCATTCTTATTCAATATTTTATTCAATATACCATTAGCGTCCGGCATTGCGACCCTTGCAGCCGTTCACCTGTTTGTTTTTAGGGATGGGTCAAAACAAAAAGGTACCAGCTGGTACCTTTTTGAACAGTGACTACTGACCATCTATAGTCCGACGCACGTTAAGTGGGTTTGCTTGCTGCAGAGCCTGAGGCAATAACTGGTCCGGCATGGACTGATAAGCGACCGGACGCAACCAACGTTTTATCGCTTCCGCCCCCACTGATGTGCTCGCAGGCATGGTTGAAGCTGGGTAAGGACCGCCGTGCACCATGGCATAGCTGACTTCAACCCCGGTGGGCCAGCCATTAAACACTAAGCGACCAGCGACTTCTTCAAGCTCAGTCACCAGTGTCGCTGCGAGTGCATAATCTGCTTCTTCTGCCTGAATGGTAGCCGTCAGGCTTCCGACCAGATTTTGGCTCAACTCAAGCATGTCTTCGATGCTTTCACATTTGACGATAATGGATTGAGGACCAAAAATTTCTTCCTGCCATTGTGGGTTGCGTCGCCACTGTTCACTGGTGGTTTCAAATAGATACGCGGGTACACCTTGTTCAGGCTGGGATTGGGTGAGTGTCAGCCCTTGCTCGCGAGATCGCAGCTCACTTTGTTGCAGGTAACCCTGTTTGATCCCTTCTGTAAGCATGATCTGCCCAGGCTGGTTTTGAATCCCTTGGCGTACCGACGACAGGAATTGCTTGCCAGCGTTATCATCGACGATGAACACCACCGCAGGCTTAGTACAGAACTGACCGCAGCCCATGTTCATCGACAGCAGGTATTCTTCGGCTAAAGACTGACTATGCTGCGCCATACGTTGGGGCAGGATGAAGACAGGGTTGGAAGCGCCCAACTCACCGTAAAACGGAATTGGCTCTGGGCGCTGCTGCGCAATATCATAAAGTGCACGTCCGCCAACAATCGATCCGGTAAAGCCGACCGCCTTGATTTTAGGATGAGAAACCACGGACTGGCCTAACTCATGGCTGGTTCCTTGCAGCAGAGTAAATACCGCTTGAGGCAAACTCATCTCATTCAATGCTTTGGCAATACACTCAGCGACTTTCTCACTGGTGCCAGGGTGTGCCGGGTGCCCTTTGACGATCACTGGACAACCCGCTGCCAATGCTGATGCGCTATCCCCGCCGGCCGTGGAAAAAGCTAGAGGAAAGTTAGAGGCACCGAAAACCGCAACCGGGCCAAGAGCAATGTTCTGACGGCGAATATCCGGTTTTGGTAGTGGCGAACGTTGAGGATCTGCGGTGTCGAAAATCGCTTCCTGCCACAAGCCACTTTCTACGACATTGGCGAACAACTTAAGCTGCGCAGTTGTACGGCTTAGCTCGCCATTAAGTCTTGCATGCGGCAGTGCTGATTCAAGATGAGCTCGTTCCACAATACCTTCTCTGGCTTGCTCCAGTTGGTCGGCGATACAGTGTAACAGCTGAGCTCGAATCGCTGGGGAGGTTTGGCGAAATGATTTAGCTACCTCAGCCGCGGCATTGGCCGCAAAGTCGACATCAGATTGCTGATGCTCTGGAAATTGTCCTTCCAATACTTGCTCGTTTGCAGGATTGAGGGCAGAAAAAGTGCTGGTTTTATTCATGGTTGTGTCCTGTTGATCTTGGGCTATTTAAGTTCAAATCCAAATGCATATGGGTCGTCATCATCCACCCAGATGGTGTTGTGTCCGGTAACCTGCGCCCAGCCTTCAATACTGGGTAAGATGGCAGCTTTCCCATTGACTTCCGTAATGCCTTCGATGCGGCCAGTAAACAGACTGCCAATGATGCTTTCATGAATAAAATCATCACCTTGCTTTAGTTTTCCTTTAGCGTGCCATTGTGCCATCCGGGCGCTGGTACCTGTGCCACAAGGGGAACGATCGAGTGCTTTCTCACCATAGAAGACAGCGTTGCGAGCGGTAGCTTGGGGCTGAGTTGGTGAGCCAGTCCAGAGTACGTGTGAGACACCACATACTGTTGGATCGTCGGGGTGGATGCATTCAACGGCATCGGATACGGCTTTACGTACCCGAGGGCTAAACATCAGGATTTCGTCCGATGTGTAATGCTCCAGCCCCAGATAGTTTTCCTGAGGATCAACGATAACGTAGTAATTACCGCCATAAGATACGTCAACGGTGATCTCGCCAAGGCCTTCCACATCGACGGTGACATCTTGATGAGCGAGATAGGCAGGCACATTGAAGATCTTCACAGAAGTGATCTTTTCGCCATCGCGTTGATAGTGCACTTCTATTTGACCTGCTGGAACGTCAAGGATTAGTCGGCCTTCTTCTCGTGGAGTAATCAATTTTTGTTCTAATGCTGAGGTGACTGTGCCGATAGTGCCGTGTCCACACATAGGCAGGCAACCACTGGTTTCGATAAACAAGATCGAAGCATCAGCGTTTTCGCTACAAGGTGGCAGGACAACAGAACCAGACATCATGGCGTGACCGCGTGGCTCAAACATTAAGGATTGGCGGATCCAATCATAATGCTTAAGGAAGAACTGCCTTTTCTCACTCATTGTCTCGCCCTGCAGTGGCGGTACGCCACCCGCAACCAGACGCACTGGGTTACCACAGGTGTGTGCATCAATGCAGAAGAAGGTTCCTTGTCTCATTTCTCGCTCCTTGGATACGAAATTGGTTGAACTGCTTTGGATGAATGTTATCGTGATGTTAAGTATATTTTATACAATTTATTTTTTGAAACGTGATAAGGAGCAAAATAAATGGTGAACAAAAATTCCTCACAAGCGCAAAAAATTGCGGTCATTGGTGGTGGTATTATTGGACTTTGTATTGCGCTCAAGCTGCAAATGAATGGCGAAAAAGTCACGATATTTGAAAAAGACAATGCGGGAGAAGGATGCTCCAAAGGCAACGCTGGCCACTTCGCAACGGAGCAAATTTTTCCATTAGCAACACCGGCACTTATCCCGCAACTTCCTAAGATGTTATTGAGCCCATCAAGTCCGGTTTCTATCCGTTTTCAAGACATCCACAAAACGCTGCCATGGATGATTCGCTTTCTGATGAAAGCGAGAAAATCAGCCACTGAACACGCGACTCAAGCATTAACTGAACTCAATCATTCGGCGATGGAAAGTTGGCAACGCTTGTTAGAAGAGATTGGGCTGAGTCATCTAATTGTGGATGAAGGCTCACTACTTGTTTTCGAAGATTCTCAGCTATTTTCGGCTTACCAATCCACTTTGAATGCCATGGATGAGCAAGGAGTGAGT
Organism: Vibrio sp. St2; assembly: GCF_947311885.1. Taxonomy (NCBI): domain Bacteria; kingdom Pseudomonadati; phylum Pseudomonadota; class Gammaproteobacteria; order Vibrionales; family Vibrionaceae; genus Vibrio; species Vibrio sp. St2. The sequence goes on from NZ_CAMZNA010000011.1 coordinate 21,848, forward strand.
TATCAGGTTTGGGATAGAAATACGGTACGAGAAAAAGTGCCTAAACTTTCTCACTCGGTGAATCACGGTGTGTTCTTTCCAAAAACCTCACATAGCTTGAGCCCTTATGATATGTGCGTTGAGCTTAAGTCTTACTTTCAAGGCTTATTGGGGGAGTGGAGCAAAGGGGAGGTCGAAAACATCCAAGAAAAGGACGAGAAAATTGTCGTCACTGTTCAGGAACGTTCGCAGAGTTTTGATAAGGTCATTGTTGCCACAGGGGCAGAATCCGCTTCCCTGGTTAAGCAAATGACGGGAATAAAAGTGCCACTACAAGCGGAACGCGGCTACCATCTAATGATGCCAGATCTGGCGAAAACTCTGCCGTTTCCGGTGAGCTCAGCCGACAGAAAGTTCATCATGACGCCCATGCAGAATGGGTTGAGATTAGCGGGTACTGTCGAGTATGCCGACCTGAATTCACCAGCCAATATGCGCCGCGCAACCATGCTAAAAGATCTCGCGAAATCGGTGCTTAATCCAGAATGTAATCTGGAAAATACAGGAACATCCTGGATGGGAAATCGACCTTCATTACCGGATTCTTTACCTGTCATCGACAGCCTGAAAAACGGAAAAATGCTGTTTGCTTTCGGTCATCAACATCTGGGGCTGACTCAAGCGGCGGTGACTGCAGATTTAATTGTTCAACTTCATCGTGGCGAGCAACCACATATAAATTTAGCGCCATTTTGCCTAAATCGATTTGGCTAAAAAATTTTAAAATTTAATATTGTATAAAATATACTGTCGTATTATGTTAATAAAAAGTTAATGTGAATTTGGTGCCTAACAGCGGTATTCAGGCGTCTGAAAAATTCGGGTTAAACCTGATAAGACAACAACAAAGGAGCACAACATCATGTCAAGCAAGACATTTACACCACTGGCTTTATTGATAGCCATAACGCTGTTAGGTACGGCTGGTTCTGCCGTGGCGGGGGATAAGTTGACGATCGTTTCATGGGGAGGCGCGTTTACAAAGAGTCAGGTGGAGGCCTATCACAAGCCATACATTGAGAAAACTGGGGTCGAACTGGTGTCCGAAGACTTCAGTGGCGGCTTGGCGGAAATCAAAGCCCAAGTAGAAGCGGATAACGTTCGTTGGGATCTGGTGTCTTTGGATAAACCCGATATCGTTCGCGGTTGTGCGGAAGGGTTGCTCGAACCCGTTGATCCAAGCATTTTGCCAGCGGGCGCAGATGGTACTCCAGCGCAAGAGGATTTTATTCCCGGTGCGATCCATGAGTGTGCAGTGAATACCATCGTCGTATCTACAGTGCTTACCATTAACGAAGATGCATTCAAAGGTAAGTCGGCGCCTACCAAGCTAGTGGATCTTTTCGACTTGCAAAAATACCCAGGCCGACGTGCGTTACAAAAAATGCCACAGGGCAATTTGGAATGGGCACTGATTGCCGATGGTGTAAAGCCGGAAAATGTGTACCAGATGCTGGAGACTCGCGAAGGCCGACACCGCGCATTTGCCAAACTTGATAGCATCAAGCCTTACGTGGTTTGGTGGACGACAGGCGCACAACCGCCTCAGATGTTGGCTGATAAAGAAGTGATCATGGCATCAGCGTTTAATGGTCGTATCCATAGTGCGACAGAAGAAGAAGGCCAGCCGTTCAAAATCATCTGGGATCATCAACTTGGTTATATGAATGGTTGGGCGATTCCAAAAGGCAGCCCGAATACCCAACAAGCCCTAGATTTCATTAAGTTTTCTTCCGGGACTAAGCCATTGGCCGATCAAGCGAAGTACGTCGCTTATGGCCCAACCCGCAAGTCATCCTCTGCGCAGATCAGCCCAGAGATATTAGCCAGCCTGCCAACCGCACCAAACAACTTTAAAACGGCCTTTTTGATCGATGATGAGTGGTGGTCTGACTATGCCGATGAACTCAACGAAGAGTTCAATACTTGGCTACTTAACTAACGTGCAGGTCAGAGGCTGTGGCCTCTGACCATTTCTGGAGGATCTATGATTAATATCGACGCGCAGCAAATCGTCAATTGTCTTTCGATGCGAGGACTTATCGAATCGATGCGCCAAACCTACACTGAGCAGGCAACCATTCCGCAGCGTCGAGTGATGCCGCTTGAAGACGGTAGCTATGACGCATTTGCTCTGCTTCCTGCATGGAGCGAGTCGCTGATCACCGTTAAAGCGTTCACGTATTTCCCTAACAATGCTGAGCAAGGCAAAGACAGTCTGGCGTCGAAAATTCTCGCTTTTGATCGCGCTAACGGTGAGCCGCTTGCGCTACTCGATGGCAAAGTGTTGACCTTCTGGCGCACAGCGGCGGCGTCAGCGCTCGCGGCGGATTATCTGGCCAGACAAGATGCAAGCAGGCTGCTGATTTGCGGCACTGGAAATCTCGCCCCATACATGGCGTGGGCGTACGCAGCAGTACGACCTTTGAGCAAGGTATTGGTTTGGGGACGCGATGAAGCAAAAGCTCGTCAAACGATGGATGAGATTTTATCCGCTAGCGAATATCAAGCGTTGCCTGATTCAAAACGTTTTAGTGTTGAAGTGGTTGACTCCGTTGATCAAGCGCTGAGTGAAGTGGATATGGTGACGTGTGTAACAGGCGCGAGTCAGCCGCTGTTTAATGGAAGCAATGTTCGAGCTGGCACACACATCGATCTGATTGGCAACCACGACAAAGACAAACGAGAGTGTGATACGCAAGCGGTCACTCGCTCCACAGTGTTTGTCGACAGCAGAATCAACGTACTGGCGGAAGCCGGCGACCTATTGATCCCTATTGAAGAAGGTGTCTTCAGTGAGCAACAGATAAGTGCGGAACTGCCTGAACTGTGCAGTGGGCGCCATGTTGGCCGCGAAGACTCACAGCAAATCACACTCTATAAATCCGTGGGCAGTGCGCTGGCGGATTTGGCTGCTGTGAAGTTTGTTTTAACGCAGAAACAGGTTTTTTAACTCTGAGTGGCATGACTACTCATCACGTGGTTTCGGCCGCTATTTTAAATTGCATACAATATACAAGTGGAAGGTTATTGATGAACGTAGATTGGAAAGGTGTATACCCGGCAGTAAGTACTCAGTTTCGCAAAGATCAGAGCATTGATTTAGATGCGACACAAACGGTGATCGACAATCAGATTAATGATGGTGTCAATGGCATTATCTGCCTTGGAACCGTGGGTGAGAACTGTGCGCTGTACCCGGAAGAAAAACGTCAGGTGCTTGCAGCAGCACACGAAGTGGTTGCAGGTCGAGTGCCCCTGATTGCGGGCACTGCGGAGTCTATTACATCAGCATCAATTGATTACATGCAGGATGCACAAAAGATAGGAATCGACGGTTGTATGGTGATGCCTGCCATGGTGTACCGTACTTCAGACAGTGAAACGGTCGATTACTATTCCACTTTAGCGCAAGCGACTCCGGAAATGCCCATCATGATCTACAACAACCCGGTCTCTTACGGCGTTGACGTTAACCTAGATTTGATGGAGAAACTTGCTGAGTACAACAGCATTGTTGCGGTAAAAGAGTCAACGACAGACACCCGCCGCATTACCGAGCTCTACAATCGATTTGATGACAGATTCACAGTGTTCAGTGGCGTAGATGACATTGCACTAGAGTCGTTGATGCTGGGCGCTACCGGTTGGATCTCTGGTCTGACGAATGCTTTTCCAGAAGAGTCGGTAGCGATCTATAAGTTAGCCAGCCAAGGGCGCTACGCGGAAGCGCTGGAAATTTACCGCTGGTTCCTGCCTTTGTTGCGTCTGGATACGATTCCGACTCTGGTTCAGTGCATTAAATTGGCTGAACAGGTTTGCGGCCGCGGATCCGAGCAGGTTCGAGCACCTCGACAGAATCTAAAAGGAGAAGAGCGCGCCAAAGTGATCGCTATGGTTGAGCACGCCATTGCTACGCGTCCGGACCTGACTAAATACCAACTTTAACTCTAAATTGGGCGGTTTAAACCGCCCATTTAATCCAGTTACGTAAGCGGCTTATGAAGATGTTAAACCCTTTACTTAGCTGGATTGCTTTCGCATTTACAGCAACCAAAGGGATAAATCATGACTGCGCAAAAGGAATACGTCAGTTTTCAGCATGTCCAGAAAACGTATGATGGCGAGAATCTGGTGGTTAAGGACTTCAACCTGTCGATAAAGCCCGGTGAGTTTGTCACCATGCTTGGCCCATCAGGCTCAGGCAAAACAACTTGCCTGATGATGTTAGCTGGGTTTGAAACCGCGACACGCGGCGAAATCTATATTGATGGAACACCCGTGAATAACCTTGCGCCGCACAAGCGGGACATTGGCATGGTGTTTCAGAACTACGCTTTGTTTCCCCATATGACCATTGCCGAGAATCTCGCCTTTCCGCTCAAGGTTCGCCATATGAGTGAAAAAGAGATTGAGCAAAAAGTGGCTACCGCTTTACAAATGGTGGAACTGGAACACGTTGCGACCCGTTACCCCAAGCAACTGTCTGGTGGTCAGCAGCAGCGTGTGGCCTTAGCGCGAGCATTAGTGTTTGAACCTAAGCTGGTGCTGATGGATGAGCCTCTGGGGGCATTGGACAAACAGCTTCGGGAGCAAATGCAGCTAGAGATTAAACGCCTGCATGAGAAACTTGGCATTACTGTGCTGTACGTGACCCATGATCAGGATGAGGCGCTGACGATGTCGGACAGGATAGCCGTATTCAATCATGGGGCTGTCCAGCAGTTAGCATCACCATCTGAGCTTTATGAAGCTCCCAGCAATGCGTTTGTGGCGCAGTTTATTGGTGAGAATAATCAGATAACAGGGCAGGTGATATCGCTTCAAGGGGATATTTGCCAAGTGGAGGTCGGGGGCCACCAGATACACGCAAAAGCGGTGAAAGTATCGGCAGTGTATCAGCAAACAACCTTGTCCATTCGTCCTGAAAAGATCATGGTAGAACCCGAACAAACAGAATGCGACAACCATGTCTCAGGTCTGCTGCGCGAGCTGATTTATCACGGCGATCATTACCGACTAGTCATTGATGTGGATGAGATGGGTGAGCTGATTGTAAAGGTGCCTAACGATAGCCGTCACGCCCGCAGTTTTACCCCCGGACAAACTTGCCAGTTGGGTTGGCATAGTCACGATTGCCATGCGCTTGATGGCCAAGAGCCGCTGAGAGTGGAAGGAGAAGCCGCATGAGTCGCGAACTGACAGGTTTGGGCTCGGTACTCGCATTGCAGAGAAAGCTCTCGCGCTCAAACAATGATCTTAGATCCCAGCTAAAACGTGCTGAACGCCATAAACAGATCCGCTCCCTTTTACTCATTCTTCCTTTGGTCTGTTTTATCTGCGTGACGTTTGCTTTTCCTATCATCGAAATGTTGTATCGCAGTGTCGATAATCACGCCATCCCGAAAGCCTTTCCTCAAACCGTGGAGGCGATGGAGAGTTGGGATTATCAGCAGGTGCCTCCTCTTGAAATTCAGCAAACCTTTATGAGCGAGCTGCTGGTGCGATATCAGGATAAATCGTTGCCCAAACTGGCGAATCGTATGAACATCGAAGTCTCTGGGATGCGTAGCCTGCTGATGAAATCCGGTCGTAAGCTGAGCAAGATGGAAAGCCTTCCTCAAACAACTCAAGAAATAACCAAGCTGGATAGACGCTGGGCAAAACCGCAATACTGGGCGACAATCAAGAACCTTAGTCAGCCTTACACCCTAAGCTATTATCTGGCGGCGCTAGACCTGCGTTTTGATGAGCAAGGTCAGGTCGTTCAGCAACCAGAAACTCGACAGGTTTACGTCGATCTGTTTACCAAAACCTTCGGTATGTCACTGGCGATCACCATTATCTGTTTGGTTATGGCGTATCCGGTGGCTTACCTGCTGGCGAATCTCCCTGACAAGCAGGCCAATTTGCTGTTGATTGTGGTGCTATTGCCTTTCTGGACCTCACTATTGGTGAGGACGACATCGTGGATTGTGTTACTGCAAAATCAAGGTGTGATTAACGATCTCTTGTTATGGTCGGGCATTGCAACTGAACGTCTTGCCATGATCCACAATACCTTCGGCACTATTGTGGCAATGGTGCACATTCTGCTTCCGTTTATGATTTTGCCACTGTATAGCGTGATGAAAGGTATCAGTCCGAGCTACTTTCGTGCTGCGCGCTCTCTGGGTGCGACGCCCGCAAAAGCTTTTGTCAAAGTGTATATGCCACTGACGATGCCGGGCGTTGGGGCTGGCGCGTTACTGACATTTATTCTGTCGATTGGCTTCTACATTACTCCTGCTCTGGTCGGTGGGCGCAGTGGGCAGATGATTTCCAATATGATTGCGTACCACATGCAAACCTCTTTGAACTGGGGCATGGCGGCGGCGTTGGGAGGCTTGCTGCTTGCCGTGGTTCTAGCACTGTTCTATCTGTTTAACCGCGTGGTTGGCATCAATAACATTAAGGTTGGAGGTTGATCATGGCGTTACCTGTATATTGCAGCAAAACCGAGCGCATCGGCTATTGGGGTTACTTGCTGTTTTGCACACTCGTCTTCTTGTTCCTGATTGCGCCTATTTTGATCATTGTGCCGTTATCGTTTAACGCGACGCCTTACTTCACTTTTACGGAAGGCATGCTCAATCTCGATCCAGACGCGTACTCAGTTCGTTGGTATGCGGATATGTTTACCAACAGTAAGTGGCTGTCGGCGCTGAAGAACAGTACCTTGATAGCCGTTTGCGCCACTTTGGTCGCGACCGCGCTCGGTACTTTGGCTGCGATGGGACTGGCAGCTAACAATGTTCCGTTTCGCAATACCATCATGGCATTTTTGATTTCGCCGATGATTGTTCCGGTGATCATTTCCGCTGCCGCGATGTACTTCTTTTACACTCGGCTCGACTTATCTCAAACCTTCATCGGAATCGTTCTTGCTCACGCGGCACTTGGGACGCCTTTTGTGGTGATTACCGTGACCGCTACACTTAGTGGGTTTGATCATTCACTGGTGAGAGCCGCTTACAGTTTGGGCGCGAGTCCGGTTTATACCTTTCGCCACGTCACGTTTCCGCTGATTCGACCGGGAATGATTTCCGGCGGCCTGTTTGCGTTTGGGACCTCGTTTGATGAAGTGGTGGTGGCACTGTTTATCACTGGTGTTGAACAAAGAACCGTTCCTCGTCAGATGTGGTCAGGTATCCGAGAACAAATTAGCCCAACCATTCTGGCCGTTGCCAGCTTGCTGATTTTGATGTCCGTTCTGCTGTTGCTGACATTGGAAATGTTACGCAGGCGCAATGCCCGAATTCGCGGAATTACCGAATAATACGATTCCATACTTTGCAGGATTCTTATGAGGTGAGTGACGAGTTTTAACGGTGAACTTTGCGCCTCTAACTTTCCCTGTACGCCCTGATTTGTCCCAGGGCGTTATTTTTTCTACCTGAGCGGATGTGACTCGGTGAGTCGCCGAAGCGTTTTGTTATCAGTTTGCTCAGATAACTGGTATCGCAGATCGCTACTTCATCGGCGATTGTGGTCAGTGGTGTACTGGAGTTGAGCAGTCGCCAGTAGACATACTGAAGCTTCATTTCAAGCCAGTACTGATGCGCGCTCTGCTGAGTTTGGGCCTCGAATAGGCGATCTAACTGGCGTCGACTCAGGCCTACTGAATCGGCTATCTGTTCAATGGTCTGCTTCTTATCCAGTTGTTGTCGCATGGTTCGGATAGCTCGGTTAATAATGGGGTGATGATATTGCTCATCTTTGTCTGAACGAAGCTGGTGGAATGGTTCTCGGCTCTCATCAATCAGCATGTCTGCTAGGCCTTTCAGCGCACGAGATTTGTCAAATTGACGCGAGAGGATCTCCGCCGCGAGATCGACACTGGCACTACCACCGCTACAGGTAATTCGCTTGCGATCAAAACTGAATAATCGGTCTGAGTGCACCTGTATCTTAGGGTGCAGGTCACGAAACTCTTGTTCGTGGCGCCAGTGGATCGTTGCTTCGTACCCTTCAAGTAAGCCAAGCTCGGCAAGGGTAAAGGTTGCGTTATCAATCGCAACCAGCGGAATGTTGTGAGCGGCGGCTTTTCGCAACCAACTTGCATACAGGGAGGCACATTGATGAGCTTGTCTGGCGGTGCGTGAGCCAAACAAAACCAAATAATCAAAGTGTTGAAGCTCTATGTCATCGATCAGGTGATCGACTTCGATATGAATGCCACAGCTGGCAAGCTGGCGATGCTCATGGCCTACCACTGTCCACGAACACAGTTTCTGTTCACTCAGATCGGCTTCGTCTGCGGTAAAGCGCAGTTTGTCGATAAACCCTCCTAATGCCAGCAGGGAAAAGCTTTCGCAGGGCAAGATTAAAAATCGAACTTTCGGAGTGGTGATCATGAGTGTATTCCGCTAAGCAATCTTCCTACCACTATAAACGACCAAGTAATATTTTCACTTATTACGTCCAAATTTTACCAAGTCACAATACAAGATTGACGCTATCGTCAGGCTATCAAGTTAACAATGAATGGGAGAACGTAATGCAATTTGAGATGTGGCTTGTCTATCTGGTAGCAGTGATTGGGGTGAGCTTAGCCCCCGGCCCAAATGGCATTCTCGCCCTGACTCACGGGGTAAATTACGGTCGCCGTGCCGCGAAATATACGGTGCTTGGCGGCATTACCGGATTTGTCGGGCTGATATTGATTGCCAGCATTGGTGTCGGCGCCTTAGCCATACTTTCTCCCGCTGTCATTAATGGTTTGAAGGTCGCAGGTGCGTTGTACTTGATCTGGTTGGGCATTGGGCTGGTGAGAACGCGCACGCTGACTAAAAATGAAGATGAAGAGAATGACGCTCAAGCGACTAAAGGTCTGTTTCGACGTGGTTTTTTTACAGCAGTGGCCAATCCCAAAGTATTGTTGTTCTACGTTGCGTTTTTGCCCCAGTTCATTGGCCCAGCACAGCCATTGGCGCAACAAATCCTCGTCTTAGTCGTCACTTTTGCCGTAGTGGAATTTGCGGTTGAGTATGGTTATGTACTGCTCGCGCACCATATGCAGAGCTTTCTTCATAACCACGGTGGCACGTTCAATCGTATCAGTGGCGGCGTTTTTGTTTTATTTGGCTGCACGTTACCGTTCATATGATTGAGAGAGTGGTCTGGCGCACTTTTAGTGTTGACTTTGCTTGATAGTCAAACTAAATTGATTTTCAAATAATTTGATAATCAAACTAAAGGTCCCATTTTGAAATTTGCCACTGAACATCATCACGATTTTTCTTCACACAACCAGCAAGGGGAGAAGAGGACGTTTTACGTGCTATTGCTGACATTGGCGACTATGGTGGCTGAGATTGTGGCAGGTACGGTTTATGGCTCGATGGCACTGTTGGCTGACGGCTGGCATATGGGGACTCACGCCGCGGCATTTTGTATTACTCTGTTTGCCTATCGTTATGCGAAGAAAAATGCCGGCAACGCTCGATTCTCGTTCGGTACAGGCAAAGTTAGTGTACTTGGTGGGTACACCAGCGCCATTGCTCTTGGTATTGTCGCTTTGCTCATGGTTGTGGAGTCTGTACACCGACTGTTTAACCCGGAAGCGATTCAGTTCAATGAAGCCATTATGGTCGCGGTGATCGGTTTGTTGGTGAACGTCGCCAGTATGCTTCTACTTCATGGGCATCATCATGATCACGGCCATCACCACCATGGCGAGCATGAACATCACCATGATCACAACTTAAGAGCTGCTTACATGCATGTGTTGGCGGATGCCCTCACTTCCGTACTGGCCATTGTTGCTCTGTTTATGGGTAAATTCTATGGTTGGAACTGGCTCGATGCGGTCATGGGTATTGTTGGTGCCATCGTCATTGGTAAATGGACTTTTGGGTTGATTCACCAGACCAGCCCAGTGTTACTCGATGAAAGTGTTGAGCCAGATTACAGAGAAAAAATTGAATCTGAGCTGGCGGGCTTCGCTCTGGTAAAAGATTTCCATATGTGGAAAATCAGCGGTGATCATTACTCGGCAGCGATTGCGATTGAGTCATTCACAGACAAATCCTTATCAGACTATAAACAAATGCTGGCGAAGTTTGATAAGATTCATCACCTGACCCTTGAAGTTCATCCAGCGAAACTATGCGCAACCTAGAGTTACTTAACCAAACACTTACCGAGTTCTACGACAAAATGTCCTCATGGGAGCAGTCCGTCGTCAAAGAAACGGGTTACTCTCTGGCACAAATTCATACTATTGAAGTGCTGGGGAGTTTTGGTGCACTGCGGATGAAAGAGTTGGCGCAAAAGCTGGGGATTACCACAGGCACCTTGACGGTACAGATTGAAAAACTGGTAAAAGCTAACCTGATTGAGCGTTGTGACCACCCTGAAGATCGCCGCGCGATTGTCGTCAAGTTGACGGAAGCAGGCGATGAAATTTATCAGCATCACAACCAGCTCCACCTAGCGTTAGTCAAGGATCTGACTAGACATATCAGCGATGAGCAGTCTGAGATGCTTCTAGAATGCCTGAGCAAAATGAATCAGGAATTCTAGTTCCCGTTTCTATTTCTCTATCAGTTTCTTCACACTGGCACGATAGGCTTCACTGGCTCCTGCCTCTATCGGGCTGCCGTGAGAAGGAATAAGGGCTTCAAACGACCAGTCAAAAAAGCCATTCAGCTCACTCAAATTGGGTTTTACGGCCTGCATCCAGCCCGGCCCAATCCCTGCGTGGGCAAAGAACCCCATTTTCTTCATCATAAACTTGGCGGTAAGGTTGAAGAACGCATCCGGCTCCGTCCAGTTTTGCAGACTGTCTCCGGCAATGGCGATACCTTGATCCCTTTCGAGCCAAAACAGCCCTTCGTTGAGCTTCCCTGAACCAATTTCAAAATAGCGCAGCCCTTTTAGCGGAGGCAGATGATCCACAGAGAGAATTTCGTCAGGAGTGAAGTAACGACTGTCAGCTTGATTCGGATTAACGCCATGAAAGTAGGGCGCATCCACCGACCACATAGTGGCACCGTAACGCTGCTGATAAAAAGGGTCATCCATTCCGTGAAATGCCGCCAGTCTGACAACGTGCTTAACCTCGCCTAAGGTTTCCAGCTCTTTCAGTGTCTGTTCATCTAATCGGACAGAGTTCACCAGTGTCAGCTCATCATTGTCACGAATGATGGTCATATTGCGGCTGAACTGCATGGTAAGCGGGCCGAACTTAGGGTGAGGTGCTTTGAGTTTTACGCACCCCTGTATCCAATAGAGGTCATCTCGAAACTTGGTGAGTGAGCCATGTTTTAGCGCTGGAGGAAGTGCCATCTCAAATCCCTGTATTTAAAGCTAGATTATCAGACTATATCGCTAGGCTGACCTATGCGAGAGCAGCCAAATGATTCGTGAAGCGGTTCTCATCTGGTAACCAAAAGTTAACCCTTAGCTTAGTAAGCTACTCGTACTGAAGCAGAACACCGCTGAATTTGTTACTTGTGAGAGGCTTTATGCAGCGTTTTATTCCCGAGCGATGGAAAACCATTCTGGCTTTACTGATGGCGGTGATCGCCCTAAAGCAGAACTTGTTTTTCGTCTGGGGAATGTTCTGTGTGTTTTGGAGCTGGGAGAATTTCCGCTCAAAAGAAGCTTACTTTGTCGAACGGATCGAGCTGAAGAAAAATCCAATTCTGTTCTGGATTATCGTATTGAGCTGGCTGGCAATGGGCGCGTTGTATTTCTTCATGGATAAGAACATTTTTGATTTCTTTTACCGTCTGTGAGTTGAGGGGGAACGATGAATATCTATCTGGTTAAAGCATCTGCTGGTAGCGATTACTCCAAATACAAAGCCGAAACGGGTGGGCCGCCGCAGAACATCTTTGCTGCCGCCGCGGCCACACCGAAATGGTATGGGATTGGTATGGTGGACGAAACCATTGGAATGAAAGCAGATTCTTCTCCCGATGCGGATTTGGTAGTGATTTTTATGTCGACCCCAGACGCATATCGAGCTTATGAGCTGGCTTCGCATTATCGTCAGCAAGGTAAGTGGGTGGTTTTGGGTGGCTTGCATACCAAGTTCAATCCTGAAGAAGCAGCTGAATACGCGGACAGCCTAATTTTTGGTGAAGTGGAGAACTACTGGGTTCAGCTGCTCAATGATGCAGAGCTCGGGCAACTTAAGGCTCAGTATCAAAGCAACGAACCTGTTGATTTGAGCTGTTTGAATCCATATCCAACCGACATAATTCCACCATCGGTTTACGATTATACGTGGTCGGTGGTTGTCACCCGGGGTTGTCCTTTTAAGTGCAATTTCTGTTTGGTTCCTCGATTCTTTAACAAGTTTGAACAAAGGCCCATCGCCCACATTGTGGAAGAAGTGAAGCAGCTAAAAACGCTGGGTGTCGAGTGGGTGGAACTGCATTCAGACAATCTGACTCATGATAGACAGTACGCCATGGATCTGTTTGCTGCGTTGGAGCCACTCAAAATGAATTTTTACGGTGAGACAACGGTGCTGATTGCACGTGATGAAGCGCTCTTGGCTGCTGCGAGCCGAGCCGGTTTTAAAGCGGTATTACTCGGGATTGAAACCCCGTCTGAAGCAGCTTTAAAAGCGCAAAAGAAAGGCTTCGTGAAACCAGAAAAAATGAAGGAGTACATCGCCAAAATCCGTCGTCATGGCATTGAAGTGTGGGGCGATTTTCTGTTTGGTTTTGATGAGCATGATTCGACGATTTTTAAGCAGACTCAAGCATTTGTGAAGGACATTAAAGTCGATAAAGTGATTCCACATTACATGATTCCTTTTCCGGGAACCGAGACTTTCAAAAAGCTGGACGAAGAAGGACGTATTTTGACCAAAGACTGGTCCAAATATGACGGAAGTCATCCCGTCTATAGACCTAAAAACATGACCGAAAGCGAATTGGAAGAAGGTATCTACTGGATCTGGAATAAGAATACGAGCTTCATCGACAAAATGAAGTACTGGCTGAATTAATTTCTCTTTGTTTAACTGCCAAACTTAGGTGCCCGTCTGTCACTCAGACGGGTTTTTTTTGTTTATTCTCTACCTTATTCATCATCTCTACGTGTTAACCATTCGTTTACGTTCCGCTTTCTATACTGGCTCGGTATTCACGATTAAAAGGAACTGATATGCACTTACATAAAGCCGTTTACTTACCGTTACCCCTGCTGAGTTTTAACCTTATCGCTGCGCCTGCCGTTGATGAAATGTTCGATTACTTTGATACCGATAAAAACGGATCTTTGAATATTCAAGAATTTAAAAATGGTGGCGTGGATGCGGAAGGAGAACATTGGAATCAAGGACTCTCCAAAGTGTGTTCTGAGAAAACGTTACAGGTCGCCGAGCCTGAGTTGGTCAAAACATTTAAACAACTGGATAAAGATGGCAACAGTCAGGTTTCTAAATCAGAATTCACCAAGCAAGGTACTGTGATTTACAACGCCTATTGGCAAGCGTCGTTTGACAAGGCGGACACCAATAGCGACAAGTTTCTAGGCAAGGACGAATATCTGAAACAAGCCAATGCGTATGTTGAGAAGTTGAAGACGCAATACGCTGATGCCAACATTCCGGTTGAGTGTAAAGCGGACATGGAATATTGGCAGGAGTACTACCAAAATCTCAATCAATACGCTGCGTATGCCTTTGATTACCTGGATAACAATGCGGACAAAAAGTTGAGCTACCAAGAGTACATTGGTGAGCATCTCAGATAACGCTGTGATGCATGACAAAAACAAAAAACCACCATACTTGGTGGTTTTTTTCCTATCTAGATTGCTATTTCAGCAATCCGGATAGTTTATCTTTCTCACCTTTAATCCGGAAATTTTTGAGGTTAGGCAGTAAGCGATGAAGCTGTTCTTCACTGGCGCCAAACCAACGGGCGAGCTCTGCGTAGAGCTCATCAATGGCCGTGGTGGGTATCAGCACGCCATCCCCGACATCCAGCGGGTTTTTGTCCCCTAATGTCAGAGAAGGGTAGTCGCCGTATACTTTACCGCCATTAACCGCGTCGCCCATCACTATCGTATTGCCACCCCAACCGTGGTCGGTGCCGTTACCGTTGGAGGTCAGTGTGCGGCCAAAGTCGGAGCCGGTAAACGTCACGACTTGTTCGGCAATTCCCAATTCATCAAGGCTGCGTTGAAACTCCCCAAGAGCCTTACTCAGAATGGCGAGCATGCTGGCGTGGTTGTTCAGCAGTTCATCATGGTGGTCCCAGCCAATGTAGCGCAGGAAAAAGGTTTGCTGCTGGTGGCCGAGGTTGTCGGCCGCCTTAATTGACTGAGCCACTTTGCGTAGCTCTTTAGACAACGGCGAATCAGAGAAGGTCGTTTTAACCCTGATCCCCTCAACTGCTTTACGGTAGATTTCGTGCTGAGCTTGGGATTCGCGAGTGATGGCCAAATAACTTTGTTTAAAAGGATCGTTGAGGTAGCTCTGATTGAGGCTGCTCTCAAAGTTATCCAGCAGCAACTTGTTGAGCTCGGTTGGGCTCTCATTAATGATTAACCCAACGCTGCCAGATTCCGTGATCGAATAAGGCGCGGACTGCAGGCCGTTTTGCATGATGTTGCTGCCAGCGAGTGAGATGTTCATCGGAATCGCTTCAATCGGTTTATTGGATTGAAGGGCATCTGCGAAATAGCCAAACCAGCCACGGTTGATACGCTCCCCTGGTCTAGCTGTCTGCCAGTGTTTGAACTGATCAGAATGGGACATCAAACCAAGCGGCAGAGGCACATTCCCGCTGTAAAACTGTGATTTTTCAATCGGCTTGATCATAGGGCCAGTGTTAGCCACAAAAGCGAGCTTGTTGGTATCAAACAGTCGCTGCACTTCTGGCATGCTGGGGTGAAGACCAAAACGCCTCCCTTGAGCATCCTTGTAGCCACTCAGGGCAAGAAGTTCGTTCTTGTTTAACGCCAGATTGCTGCGCGATGTTTGGTAGTCACGATAGTGACGTTCAGAGGTGGGAACCAGCATGTTGTAAGAATCGTTGCCACCATCAAGCATGATGAACACCAGTGCTTTTTTTGCTGGTTTGATGTTACCAAGTGTGTTTTTGACTGGTTTAGGCACGGCATAAACCGGCGCGGTGCCAGCAAGCATCAGCCCTGCGCAGGCAGAAGCGGCGGTGGATGATTTAATAAATTGTCGTCTTGAAATACCCATGGTTTACGCCTCCTGCACCGTGAATTCAGATGAAATTGCAATGAAGAATACGATGGTTTGAACCACCCATTCTGGCTGATCTTTGTATACAGCAAACGAAGACAGAATTTGCGGCTTGATACTTAACTGGGTTTTCCCCGTCAACAGTAGGCTGATTTCATCAATGAGAGCGCTGTGGTTTGAAGGATCTTGTGCTTTGCCAATGTACTTAGCAAAGTTGAGTTTAAGGCGATTCGCTTTGTTCGCCTGAAGAGTTTCGATGTCCAGCTCAGCGACGTTATGAATACCCGGCTGGCGACTTATCTCGGTACTGACCGCAGGCAAATAGCCACCAAAGAGCCAGTAGTACATGTAGTTGACATAAGCGATGGACGTGGCCGAGTTATGCAGCTCAAACTCCGGCGCGACCAGTCCACTGTCTTCAATGGGGCCATGTGGTGTGTAACTCGGTTTGTAGAAGTTGAACACGGTAGGAGAGGAAAGCGGGTGTTGCTCTAGTTGATCTTCAATGTCATCACCAATCACCCACAATTTATTTGACTGGTTAGAGGCATTAAATGCCCGTAAGAGCTGAGTGACTCGAAGTACAGGAGATTTCAGTTTTTGCGATTGAACCAGAGTGCTATGTTCAACGGCTGCGCTGAGAAATCTCACTTTACCCACCGGGTGCTTGAGTGGATATGTCAGGATCTCGTGAATGGCATTCTTGAGGTTACCCTGTGGACCAAACGCAACGGCTACGGCTTCGACGTACTCTGCACTGGGGTTGGAAGTCACCAACTGGTTAATGAGCTTAGTCGCGATAAACGGTGCCGTACTCGGGTAAGAGACCAGTTTATTTGCTACAGTGCGAATTTCTTGTTGAGCAGAAGTATTCCTGCGCAGCAAGATGTGTCCGTTGAGCAATGATTTCTCCTGTCTGTCATGATAGCTCTCTTCAACTTCCATTGGCTGAGTCATATTCACAAATGGGATAGTTTTGTAGCGCTTGTCGATACCGTCTTCAAAGCTGACTTGGTAACCGTTGTAATCTTTACTCCAAAAACTGTTTTCCCACTCAAACTGATAACTCACTGCTTTGAGGCCAGTGAAGACTCGGGCGAGTTCTTTGATATCTCGATTGTCGTAGGTAGCGATTGGATGACCATGTTGGTTAGTTTTACGAGTGCCATCAGGATTGAGCTGATAGAGGCCAATTGAAAACAGCTGCATGATCTCACGTGCGTAGTTTTCATCAGGATGGATACGCTGTGAAGGATCGGCTTTACGATTGTTCATGTGACTAAGGTAGACCCCCATACATGGGTGCATGGAGACGTCATAGAGTAAGTCAGCGTAGCTGCCAAAAGCGTGTTTGTAGAGCAGATCGTAATAGCTCGCCATACCAATCGCATCTAACTCAAGTACAGAGTTGTCGGAAATAACCAGAATTTCACTCAGTGCCTGTGCGACCCGATGACGAAGCAGATTTTCGTTGTTTTCCAGCGTTTTTTGCCACCAAGCCATATGGAAATACCACTTGTACGGCAAAGCTGGATTGTTGCCATCACCATCTATCGCTCTTTGACCATGGGCATTGACGAGCTTGCTTCTGAAATACTGCCAGATCTCACGAGTAGTTGACTCATATGAGTGACCTAGAGAGGGCGTTGATTTGAACTCGTTCGCCAACCATTTTTCGATCCCTTGTTGAGAGACAGAGTCGATAAGCTTTTGATCCGCGCCAAGTGTGGCTTGCATTAAGAATCGACTGACCTGCTGTTTGGTGTGCTTCATCAGATTGTCCTTGTGTTGATAACGCTGGAGCCAACAAGGTCACGTTGGATAACGTAGCACTGCGAAACCTGACTCCAATTCGTCCTTCTTTTTCAGTGTAAGATCGAATGATAAAAACAGATGGGTTAACTTTTGGTTATCTCAATAACAACAGATGGGTTGCCTATAACAAGTTATTTGATAGGGTGAAATTATTAACCGTGTGGATTTATTTATGCTGTTGATTTGTGATCTTAATTCGCTTTTTCAAAGCCTTATCAATGCCATAAGCATGAAATGCGTATTGGTTCACGGTTTTGCTGGGGAGTAAATTTACACTGCGAAAAAATTAATCGACACAGTTCGAACATAACAACATCAGGACCTCTACATGAAAAAGAACATCATTGCCCTTGCTCTTGGTGGCGCGCTGGCGCTTACTGCTGCTCCTTACTCTTTGGCTGCGAACGACGCGACGGTTCAAGCGTCAACGGACTACGCGCAGTTCGTCACTAAACGCCAAGTGGTGGATCAATTGTTGGCAGATGCAGTCACTGCATTTAAGTCACCAGCGCGTATCTCACACGCTGGTTTTACGGCAAAAATGCCAAGCAATATGGAAATCGTTACGAATCGACTTCTGGAAGCGTATGAGCTTGAGCCTTACCGTACCGATTTGCTCATTTCGGCCGCGAATGCGCAGATCTACAACAAGAATGTTGACCGAGCGATTGAACTGTTTGAACAAGCTTTGGCAGTGGCGCCTGATGATGTTGATTTGCATGCCTACTTAGCCGTTTGGCAACGCTTTAAAGGCAATGATGCTGAATCAAGCAAGCATATGGAAAAGCTGAATACATTAAATGCAGGCAAAGCGGCTGACATTACTCGTCTCTTTGAAACCGTAGATCGCGTGTTGGCGACACCGCTGAAAGACTCAGCGGACAAAGGTAAGCTGGATGACAAAGGGGCAATTGTGACTTTGGGCTACGCACTAAATCCAGATGGCTCGATGCATGAAATTTTGATTCAACGCCTAGAAACAACGTTAGCTATGGCGAAAGCCAACCCTGATGCATTAATTGTGTTAACGGGCGGGGTGCCAAAGAACCATAAAACGGAAGGCAAACTCATGGCAGATTGGTTGATTTCTAAAGGTGTAAGTAAAGATCGCATCATTGAAGAAAACTATGCGACCAGCACAGTCGGTAATGCGTTGTTCAGCAGTTACGCTTTGGCTCGTCATGGCATCAAACACGCCACTATTATCAGCTCTGCGAGCCACGTACGACGTGGGCAGACTCTGTTTGAAGTGGCAAGCTGGCAAACAGGCCCGCAAGGTATTACGTTCGACACGGTAGGCTACCCAGACAAACCGCTAAAAGAGCTGGCAAAGGCTAGCGATAGCGAGCTGCTGGGTATTTACCGAGATGCTCTACGAACTTACGGTATGTGGAGTTACCGTTCTTACCCACTTGAATCACGCTAAGTCACCTTATATAAAACACCAAGGCTACATCAGTAGCCTTGGATAGCTGTGAGCCATTCATGCAGAACCAAGGCTTGCCTGCGATTACTGGACCATAGTGATCCGCCAATAGACTTGCCCGCTTATCATAATCGGACAAACAGAGACACTGAAATAAATTCAATATATTGAGTTACTTACATTTCAAAATACACCCTCTTTTGTAACTAAATTTTACCTATCCCTTACCCCAAATTTCATTCTGTAAATAGCTACTTTAACGCGTACATAAGTTATTTTAACTCGATAACTAACTAGGCATGAAATAGCTAAATCGACGTGATATTAGCCGCATAACGACACGAATACAGCGTATTGACCAGATAATTAGGTTGGAAAGTGCTAGCTTATTTTTAGATCATTATTTATCTGATTAGTGAATCTAAAAACCTTATTCAAGCGTGAAGTAAACAATATAAAATTAACTTAAAGGTAAACTTATGTTTAGGATGAACAAGATAGCGACTACGTTGGCGTGTATTGTTTTAAGCGGCAGTTTATATGCGGCGGAACCTTATGACTCAACCAAGGCCTACTCCGGTGGCTCACAAGTCACAATTGATGGGAAGACATATGAAGCCAAGTGGTGGGCTAACGCTGGTCAAAGCCCAACGGATGAGTATCCAAATGAATGGGACTCGCCGTGGAAATTGATCAGTGATACAACGCCGGACCCAGACCCGACACCGGACCCAGACCCGACACCGGACCCAGACCCGACACCGGACCCAGATCCGGCACCGGACCCAGATCCGACACCGGACCCAGATCCGACGCCAGACCCAGATCCTGCCCCCGGACCAGTTGATGACTTATGTGTTGAATTCAATGTGTATCCGAACTGGACGCGTGGAGATCATGCGAATGGTGGGGACATCATGGTGAACGACAATGTCGCTTATAAAGCGAATTGGTGGACTGCTTCTGTTCCTGGTAGCGATGATAGTTGGGGACATCACCTGAATTGTGATAGTACACCTCCGGGTACGGCACCGTTACTGTCACTACCAAATCCAATGGACCCTGTGCGTCTTGAAGTGAGCGGGTGGCCAAGCAATTTTGTCGTGACTAGCCCTGCGACATTGAATGCACCTGCGACGCTAGTGATCGATACTATCGGTAGCTCGGATCTCTCTGATACAACGAAGTTAACTAATGCGTTTGTATCTCTTATTCAAGCAGTAGAAGTTGCGGGTTCAACATCGGTCATTATCAATAGTGATGTACTGGATGCTGCGACTGCAGACAAAGGCCAAGCATTAGGTGCCATCGCGGTTAAGCAAGCGCTTACTGCTGCTGTTGATGCGACAGGTAGCCAAATTGATATCAATGATATCAATGTGCTAAGTGACGATGCACAAGGTTGGGCTCAGGCGTACAATCTGGTTATCTCAACACTTGCGCCTCAAGCCACGTTCGGTTGGACATTAAGTATCGGTGATTTTGTTTACGATACTCACTCTGGTCGCAGAGCGGTTTGGAATGCAGCGTCAGGCGCAACGTCCGATTTATTGTCTAGCTTTGAACTGTATAAAGCTGAGTCGTTGACCAAAGCAGACTTTGTTGCTTTCACCAAATCAAGCACATCGCCTGCTCTTACTGATGAGCAGTGGCATTACGCTTTGGAATACGTCAAACAAGTAACTGATTATCTCCAAACGCCAGCACTGCTGTCTTCCCTTCCTACCACGCAAACCGCGTCTTACTTCTTGGGGAATACGAATGGTGACCGCCATATTCGTAAGGCCGCACACAGCAATATCTTCGCCATTTCGTTTGATACTGATACGGCGGATTTGAGTGATAAAATTGCTCGCTACCAAAGCGCCACTGTTCCGCTTTATTATGCTGGAGAAAGTGTCACGAATGGGCCGTTAACTCGCATTGATTCATTGAACAATGAGTTAGCCAGTGCAGAAACAGCAATGAACAACCAAGCATTCCTGTTTGAAACACCTCAATCACAGTGGATTCCTTCAACGGTGTACAAGTGGGCTGATTTCTTAGCGGGCCTTAACTCTATGCACAACGTTGGTGTAGCAGGGAATACCTTCTGGCTGTTGGATGACGTGGCAGATGATGCAACGAATACTATTTATGCCAAAGTCGCCATTGCTGCATTCTTGTCGCAGAGTATGCAAGAGACGATTCGTTACAATGCTTGTGATGAAAACAACTGGTCTGAAGTGAGATACGGTGCACCTGTTAACTACCCTATGACTGCAAGCTGTGGTCAGCTAGGTCAGAAGTATGCTGACTATGGTATGGATCCGGTGACGGGTCAGGATCACCCATACTCTTGTCCTCGTGATCCGAAGATGGAAGTGAGCGCACTAACCAATGCCAAGTGGTATGGTGCACCTGCCCCTATCTTCGCAGCTCCGGACTCGGTGTTGGAAGAGCAAGGACTGTTAGTGAACGGTAATGTTGGGCGCTGGACGAACAGCGGTCACTGTAATGAAGTGCCAACTGTTGTCGATACGTCGAAACAGGTATGGGAGCGTGATGAATGTAAAGTCTACGCTGATCAAAAAGCAGGCTCGTTTATTTGGGACGGCACTGATACTAACGGTACTGTCCAAGGATGTGGTTGGTGGGGCCGTGGTGTTATTCAAACCACAGGCCGTCAGAACTTCGGTACATTGAACCACTTCATGGGCCGTTCGCACGTAGACCCTGATACCGTCGGTACAACAGTGAATGGGGTTACGGTAGAAGCACCACCTGCTAACCCACTTTATGCTGACCTTGATTTCTGTTCTAACCCTGGGCTGATTTGTAGCTCGGAAGAGAATAGAGAGATCAAGTGGATTGCGGGCTTGTTCTATTGGGTAACCTCGGTACAAGCGTACAACGATGAAGGTGGTCCATACGCACACTGGAACTATCACACTGAGTTGAAGAAGTATGTAGACGGTGGCTTGCAAGGTACTGAGTTTATTGATGCAGTATCCGGTATCGTCAACCGAGGTTGTCCGGATCACACTTGTCCGGTGAGTGGTGAAGTTCACGCGATTAAAGAGCGACAAGATAACTTCAAGCTTGTTCTACAAACTCTTGGTCTTAACCCTCAGTAAAGGTGCTTGGGGGTAACCCTTAGCTGATACCTTCACAACAAATGGCTCCCAATGAAAGGGAGCCATTTTTATACCCATCTCTAGCTTCTACCCACTGATTTTATATTGCTACTGGTATTACTTCTTCGCCTATCCAGTATTGGTTAACCCTATGGGGGGACTGTTGCTGGGTGTCCCGGTTTAATATCAAGATTACGTTTCTCTCATTCTCATCGAGTCGCGAATATTAAATTGTTATGTTATAACGTTTCATTTGTTGCATTATATTTAACTTAGGACGTCAATTTATGCCGAAAATAAACCAAGTGCTTCTTGTGGCAGGCACTCATGGTAATGAGCTAACAGGCCTTTATCTCCATAAGCTGATCAGAGATGGACATTACCCTGCCGACCGATCAACGTTTGAGGTTAACAATGTAGTAGGTAACCCTGAGGCGGTAGAGCGTCGTGTTCGTTTCGTTGAATATGATTTAAACCGCGAGTTTTCAACAAAGACATTACCTAGAGCTTCAGAGTCAAAGGAGTCTGAACTTGCCACAAAATTTTCAGAACGATATGGAGATGCGCGAAACCAACTGATTATTGATTTACACAACACGACCAGCAACATGGGCGCAACGCTGATCCTGCTGTCAGATGATCCTTTTTACAATCAAATGGGGTCATACGTGAAACTCCGCATGCCCAGTGCCAATATACTATTTGAAGATCGTAAACCATGGCATGAGCAGCCCTACTTATGTTCGGTTGGACAGTATGGTGTGATGTTAGAAGTCGGTGCGCAAGCACACGGTGCTTTGACTTATGAAACATTAGATCTGATGAAAAACTTACTTACCGTAGTGTTAGACTTCATTGAACTACACAACTTAGGTAAAACCGTTCACGGTGCCGAGTATGATGCATATCGTTACTTAGAAGACGTCGCATTTCCTCTGGACAATGATGGGATGCGTATCGCGACGGTTCACCCGACAATTTGCGGGAAAGACTTTGAAGTTGTTAAGCCCGGAGAGCCAATCCTTGCCACGTTCAATGGATATGATGTGCATTGGCAAGGGAGCAATGAAGTGTACCCTCATTTCATCAATGAAAGTGCGTATTGTGCCAGCAATATAGCCATGGCATTGGCCGAAAAAGTACGTGTAAAATTGTAAAGTGGATGTGTAGAGGGTAGGCGGACTGTCTACCCTCTGAGACTTTGTTGATTAGGCTATCACGCAAGCCAGCAGTTGGGCTTCAATCGCATCGTCAAGGTTGTCTGAGATAAACTCTACGCGGCTTTCAAAGCCATCATCCAGAATCACTTCGGTTAATCCGTCTGACGTCATGTTGTAGCCTAAAACGCCCATATCGGTTATGAATACAGCCTTCATACGTTCAACGTTCAGTTCAAGTAGCATTAACGCCAGTTTTCGTCGGCTGAAAACTTTGTCTGGTGAGAAGCGCCAGCCAATGCTTCGAAAACCTTCACCTTCGTTTACTGCTTTGATGATACCACTCTCTGGCATAGGTAGGTCAGCGGCCATAGGTTTTGATTGGCCATGGTGGTGATGGTGACCGCCTTGTTCGTTAGCTAAAGTAGGCCCCTCAAATTCATCAAAAGGAATATTGCCAAATTCGGCGAAAATCACTCGTTTGTCCGAGCCACCCAGCTTTGTCACATAAGCGTCTAACTGCCGTTTCTCATCGCCTTGATATAAATCGACTTTGCTGCCAACTATGGTGTCTGAAATCGCAATCTGCTGGTTGAATGTATCATGAAGCGTGTAACGTTCATCAGACAGCTGCCGTGCATCAACCAGCGTGAGTGTTTTTTGTAAAGACAGTACTTCTTGATAATGTTTAGAAGAGAGCACTTGCAATACTTCTTTAGGGTGCCCGAGGCCAGTCGGTTCAATGAGAAGACGGTCAGGCTTGGCTTCGGTAAGTAGTTGGTTAAGAGCAATTTGCATGGGTAGCCCAGCTGCGCAGCACATGCACCCCCCGGGAACTTCACGAATAAATACTTGCTCTGTTCGATTATGTTGGCCTTGAAACAAGCTTCCATCGACACCTATTTCACCGAACTCGTTAACCAGAATTGCCCAGCGTTCGTCAGCCGGTTTGTGCTGCATTAACTTGAGGATTGCGGAGGTTTTTCCTGCGCCGAGAAAGCCAGTAATGATATTTGTCGGAACCGCCTTGATTGGTTGTTCAGAGCTCATTGGCCATTCTCCTATACCCTTTCACAAGGGTGTGGTTGGCAGAGACAACGGACTCTGAAAATGCTGAATATTCAGGCGGGACTTTAGAAATGCTACTTAAATCAAAGCCTGCGCCAATATTGGTCATTGGTGGTACATGAAATTGCTCAGGCAAATCTAAACCATCAACAACACAGTTATGGCGAATGACACAGCCTTTTCCTATCGTCGCGTTAAAAACGACCGAGTTGAAACCGATAAAAACGTCATCGCAAACTTCACATGGGCCGTGGATGATAGAGCGGTGAGCGATAGAAGAGCGTTCACCAATGGTCACTGCTGCGCCTGCTTTGGAGTGGATCACAACGCCGTCTTGGATATTGGTATCCTGCTTGATGACAATAGGATCCATCTCTCCCTGCGCGTTAACTTCATCAGCTCGTATCACCGCGTAGGGGCCAATAAATACATTGTCTTCAATAATCACTTTGCCACAGATGATGGCGGTTGGGTCAATGAATGCCGTTTCGGAGACGACAGGCATATGCCCGTTTGGGTTTCTTCTTAACATTTTAATATCTCAGTGGATAGGAACTGCTTCTAACGTGTGAACGACAGGGCACTGGCGATTGATGGCTCAAAAGTCACTTGTTTCCCGTCGAATACCTTCTTGCCGTTCACCCAAGTACTTTGGATCTTCGACGAAAAGGTGTGACCTGCGAATGGACTCCAGCTGCAGTGATACAGGCTGTTGTCATGAGTGACGCTGGTGGAATTGTCTCTGTCGACCAGCACCAGATCGGCGTAGTAACCTTCGCGAATAAATCCTCGGTCTTTGATCGCGTATCTGAGTGCTGGATTGTGCGATATTTTCTCGGCCACCTGAGTCAAGCGCAGCCTTCCTTTGTCGACGTGATCGAGTAAGCTCAGTAGGGCATGTTGGACCAATGGCATACCCGCGGGAGCCTGTTCATATGGCACCTGTTTTTCTGACAAGGTATGCGGTGCATGGTCGGTAGCGATGATATCAATCTGATTGGTGTGCAAGGCTTGGATCAAGGCATCTCGGTCGCTGGCGTACTTAATCGCTGGATTGCATTTAATCAGGTTGCCTCGCTCAGCGTAGTCCTGATTGCTGAACCACAAATGATGTACACACGCCTCGGCTGTGATGTGTTTTTGTTGAATGGGCCCTGGTTCAAATAGCGAAAGTTCTTTTTCCGTAGTGATGTGAAGAACGTGCAGCTGCGTGCGGTACTTTTTAGCTAATGAAACGGCGTATGATGAAGACGCAAAGCATGCGGCATCATCACGGAGTACCGGATGGTCTTCAATCGTGAATACCGAACGAGATTGTCGTAATTTTTCGCTGTTTTGGGCGATGATAGGGCTACTCTCACAGTGTGTTACTACCAACGTGGGCGATTCCTCAAAGATTCGCTCTAATGCTTGTGGGTGCTCGACCAACAAGTCTCCTGTTGAGGCTCCCATAAACACTTTTACGCCACAGTGCTTTGTTGGATCCAGCTGTTGTATTTGAGTTAGGTTATCCTCGGTAGCGCCAAGGTAAAACGCGTAGTTGGCGCAGGAGTGCTGGGCTGCAATCGCGTATTTCTGTTCGAGCGCTTTAATGGTGGTCGTGGAAGGATTGACGTTTGGCATCTCCATGTAGCTGGTAATACCGCCGGCTACTGCCGCTCGTGACTCTGAAGCGATGGAGCCCTTGTGTGTAAGGCCAGGTTCACGAAAATGCACCTGATCATCGATCATTCCGGGTAGTAGGTAACCTCCCTTTGCATCTACAATTTCGTCACTCGGGGTGGCGACAATATCTGCCTCTATTCTCTCTATTCTTTGACCGACAATACGCACATCCATTTGACTCACGATACCGTCGCTGACGATGTGTGCATTCTTAATTAGTATTGAGGTCATAACGTTGAACCGACTCCTTTTGGCTGAGTTACTGAGTGTTAATCGGAATTCTGGCTGCATTCACTGCACAGGCAATCGATCTCAAGTTGCGGTGTTAACACCTTAAACCCGACTTGCTTGGCATCTGACTCTAGGTTGGTAATAAGGGATGGGTCTAAAGTTTGTTCCTGAGTCTTGTTACATTGGCGGCAAATCAAGAATTGGGGGACGCCATGTTCGTGCTCATGATGGATATGAGCACAGGCGACATATTTGCTTGAGGCGTTGAGCTTATGTGCCAAGTGCTCTTCTTCCAAAAACTCCAAGATTCGGTAAGCAGACATGGCTTGAACCGTTTGGCCAAAGTGAGTTTTTGCGTAGTCAATCAGCTCGTAAACAGACAGCGCTTTATCAGCATGAAGGAGCGCTGTGAGTACTTGCTTACGTTTTGAAGTGAGTCGCTTTCCATTTGCCAGGCAGCGCTTCTCTGCCTGTTCAATCATTGTCTCGATTGTGTCCATAACATTCACCCAAACCGTGTATTTTCTGATGTTCCATTATTATTTCCTTATGTTATAACATAACATTTTAGCTCGCAATAAAGCCTTTCAACATACTTAGCGAACCAGAAAATACGTGTCTGTGGGTTTTATTTGTTTTCCCGCTTTTGGCTATATCTGCGGGACTAAAAAATGCTATTGACCTCAAGCTAGGTTGAGCTTTTATAGTGCCTGGGATTTGAACTTAAAATGGCTAGAAGGTAAAAAAATGTCCAATAAAACAATTACTTTTCATAATCCCTCAGATTTATTCAATCCAACACCGTATGGTTTTTGTCACACAGTAACGGCTCCGTCTGATGGGCAACTCGTTTATATCTCAGGTCAAAGTGGTGGAGAAGGCGTCGAGCACCGCTTGAGTGAAGATTTTCGCCAGCAAGTGCGGAGTGTGTTAACCAACTTAGATATTGCTCTGACTGCCCATGCAATCAGCTTCGGCGATGTTTTAAAAATTACCGTGTTAATCGTCGATCACGATGAAAGCAAACTGAAGGTCTGGAGCGATGAGATGCTCACGCGTTGGCCGTCTGATCGCTTACCTGCCAGTACGTTGATCCCAGTACCTAGGTTGGCGCTTGATGGGATGAAAATAGAGGTGGATGCGGTGGCTTTTAAAGCGATGTAATCGATATTTCCACCGAACTTATCTCAACAACGACAACATACACATCTAGTGAAAAATGATGCACTTTAGGTAATCACGTCATGTTTAAAAACTATTTAACTCTGCTTGCGATCGGGCTCATCTGGGGCTCTCAGTTTGTTTTCCAGAAATATTCTCTAATGGGATTTGACCCAGTATGGATAGGTACATTCCGCGCTATTCTCGGTGCACTAACATTAACTCTGATATGCAAAATGATTGGCATAACCAGTGTGAGCAGGCAATGGGGGCTGTTTGCAATAATTGGCCTTTTGGAGGCGGCAATTCCGTTTGTTTTGGTCCCTTGGGCACAGCAGGAGTTATCAAGCTCGATTACGGCGATATTGATGGGAACATTGCCTTTCTACGCATTATTGCTTGCGCCTGTATTTATTAAAGGCGCGAGAATCAGTATAGGTAGTGCGATTAGCGTTATCGTAGGATTCGGTGGGCTGCTGGTGTTATTTTATCCTGAGCTTGTCACTGAGACAGGGCGTATCGACCTTGTTAGCTCGATGGCGATTGTGTTCTCTGCTATCTCTTTTGCTATTGCGTTGCTGTTACTTAATCGTGTCAAAGGTGAGCACCCACTTATTGTGGCGCGTAATGTTCTATGTATGGCCAGTGTTCAGCTGACTGTGATTGCTTTGATGACGGCACCGATCAATCAGTCGCACCCGAATACGTCATCAGTTATGTCTTTGCTTTATCTAGGTGTGATATGTGCTGGCGTCGTGTATTACCTCTATATGATGAGTATTAAAAATGCGGGCGCAGTTTTCACTTCAATGACCAATTATTTGGTCCCTGCCGTCGGTGTGTTGATTGGTGTTTTTCTTACCGATGAGTCTGTCCAAGGCAATACTTGGCTAGCGTTAGCCATTATTTTGTCAGCCTTGTTTATTAATCAGATGTTCGAAGGCAAACACAGTAAGAACGAGCGATAGTCTCACGTTGTTGCCACGGCTAGTTGAGCCGTGGCATCTAATTTCTGAAAGAAACACTATTGGTTAAGCAGGGAGCTCAATATCTAAGTCTTCGACAGTGTTTTTTGATATGAGAATCAAAAAGCGATGATTATCTCAATATGGGTTTGAGATTAACCCAATAACCCTGTTTGTCACTTAATGCATTGTAATTTAAAGATTTTATAATTGGCATGTTCTCTGCTGTATCGATTGAATGCGCAAGTCGTTACTGAGGAGAATGCCTATGAAGGCGATGAATAAAACTGCTGTCGTGTACTGCGTAGTTGGCTTACTTCCTTTTCTCGTTCCGCTCGTTTTTACCATGCAGTTAAGCAGTATATTCACTTACTACTTCGCGCTGATGAGCGTGTTGCTACTGTTATTTATCATGACGTTTAAAGGCTGGCTGGGTAAGGCGACCAAGCTTCTATTCGTTCTATCGTGCTTGTTCAGCATCGTTTCTTTAGTTCTGACGGGAGGCCTTGTTTCTACGGGGGCGTTCCACTCAATACTGCTGACACATAGCGAAGAAGTTATCGGTTATTTTGAACTCGTTAACTGGTACATCATGGTTCCGGTCTTTCTATCCACCGCGATAGGGCTGTATTGTTTCTGGAAAGCCTACTTGCCTATTCAGGGATGGCGCCGAATGACTTTATTGTTGAGTGTTTTGGTTGTGGCTACCGCCTTACCTGTTTTTAAATGGAACTTTGACCCTGAAGCCAAACAGCAGATAACTGAAGATTACGTCCATACTTTGTACCTTTATCAGGACACGCCCGCATACAATATTTTCAGAGTTGCTGTCTTGGCTTTTTATGAGCGTTATCAGAGCCACTTGAGCTATGGACAAGATTTGCCAGAACATGTATTGCCTGATTTTTCTCTCGCTATTCCCACTAATATCGTCATTGTTATTGGAGAGTCTTCACGAAGAGCATCCTATTCTCTCTACGGAAGTCAGATAAATTCGAGCCCAAAGCTGAAGGCTCGCTATATCGAAGACAGTAACCTTGTCACCGTGGTCGATGGCGTTTTTGCTCCTGCCCCCAATACTCGAGAATCCGTCCCTCGTTCGTTCTCATTTATTTCGGCGAATCAAATGTTGTACCAAGGGTTGCCTTATGTGAACTTAATTGATGTTGCTCGGATGATGGGATACGAAACTACCTGGGTTACCACCCAAGCACTCTACACTCGCTGGGACTCGTTCACCGCTAAAGTAGCGACTTCCTCAGATAATGTTATCCATACTGGTGAGCCAGGACAGCTTTGGCGAGATATTGATGCAGCCAAAGCGGTGGTAAAGCAGCTAAACAAAGATGATGGACATCAGTTTGTTGTACTGCATTTATCTGGCGAGCACGCTGACTACTCAGTGAGAAATGGTGAAGCATTGCCTCAAGCCCACTTTGATGCCATCAAGCAACAACTCACGCTTGTTTCTGATGTGTCACCCATTGAAATCGCTTACTTGAGCTCTGTTCATTTCACAGATTCGATTTTGGATGCACTGATTTCTGGGCTGTTTAAAGATGAACCCAACAGCTTACTGGTTTACTTTTCTGATCATGGTGAAGTTATAGGTAAAGGGCATGGGCTACAACCTATTCGTGTCGAAGACGAGCTTGCGGTGCCTTACCTTGTTTTTGGCTCGCTAGGGAAAAATATGTCTGAGGTGATTAACTGTTACCGGGATAACCAACATCTGCTGTTTAACAGCGCTTACTTTCCTGAAGTCTTGTTATCAACACTCGGTATGAAAATAGAGCCACCAGAGTCAACCAGTGAGTTCACCTATTACTCTGTGCAGGGTGTGACGAAAACCTTACCTAGTGACTTTTCATTTGAGTTTTATTATCCGGGGCAGCAGCAATGCAGATACAACGCTCATTAATTTATCTTTTAATTTTCACATCTGTTCTTATCTTGCTGACGTTCGATAAGCTGAGGCCGATCAGGGTTTTTGCCGTTTATTCCAGCTGTAAAGTCGTCGAGAAAGTAGGGTTGGTTGCAAGCTGTGATCAATTACCCGTTGTCACTATTTTGGAACAAGGTAAGTTAGATGCTGATTCATACGGCGTTGAAGATCCACTAGCGTTATCTTTGTTCTTTGAACGCTATCGTATTCCTGAGCATGTTTATGCTCACCGAACAAACAGTCCTGAGCGGGCAAAAACGTACGCTAAGTATTATCAGGCATTCGAGTTTGATGCGGTTTGGAATGTGGACCAAGAGGCGCTGGATATTTACCACTATCCTGAACATGCATCAATGGCGTTCTACTTCCATCAGCTTGTGGATATTGTACCGATAAGCAGTCGTTTATGGTTAGATCTGAAAAATCTAACGCCTGAAATTAGCCCAACTATTGTAGGCTATCTGAACCGCTACTTTACTCAGAAGAAAGACAGGCAACGTCTAATTGTAGAATCTAAAAACGCGGCTGCACTCGCTGATTTTCATGCATCAGGGTATAAAACATCCTACTACTTGCCGAGCCCAGAGCTCCTTGCGGGGTGTGAGGAACACCGTTCTGTCCAAGAATTGATCGCAAACATTAATCAGTGGAAAACCGATTTTATATCGTTTCCTTACACTCAACAGCAATTTGTAGACTTGTGCGTTTTACCCTATGTAAGAGCGGTTCCGCAGCTCTCATGGGGAGGTTTGCCGTTCGCGATTCCTGAAGGTGCATTAGAGCGATATCAAGGTTATATCGTCGATCACTCATTACACCTAGAGAAGCTCGAATGAGTCTTGTGTGAAACTGGTCGTCGGCTAAGATAGTGTACTTCAGCTGTGGTTCAATCTCATACCTTGAAGAAAGAGATCTTCACTTACATTGACGTTATTTTATACTAGAGACATAAACTTGAAGTTTGTTCATGTTAATAATGAGAAACTATCACTTTTGTCTACGCATTAATGTGATTGAATTGCCTTAAGGGTACTTAGCAGTATAGAAGTCCAAAATGAACAAAGTTACGATACTTGACGGCGGTATGGGTCGCGAATTAAAACGCATCGGAGCGCCATTCTCTCAACCTCTCTGGAGTGCTCAAGCTCTGATTGAATCCCCACATTATGTAAAGCAAGCTCATCAAGGTTTTATTGATGCAGGGGCAGAGGTCATCACAGTGAATAGCTATGCTTGTGTTCCTTTTCATCTAGGGGAAGAACTGTATGCGTCCAGAGGCAAAGAGCTGGCAAAAAGTGCAGCTCAAATTGCTCGTGAAGTGGTGGATTGTTCAGGAAAAAATGTGGTGGTTGCGGGCTCGCTTCCTCCTCCTCTGGGCTCATATCGTCCTGACCTCTTTGAGGAAGCTAAGGCCCATGAAATAAGTTCGTTGTTGTTTCAGGCTCAAGACCAGTATGTAGACGTATGGCTGGCGGAAACTGTATCGAGTTTGGCAGAAGCAAAGGTTGTTTTGGACGTTTTCTCGCAGACGGATAAACCTTATTTTGTTGCCTTCACCTTGATGGATGAAGTGAATCAACCAGCTCGTCTTCGATCTGGTGAGTCGGTGTCATCAGCAGTAGAGCTTTTGTTGAGTAGTGAGGCTAAAGGAATATTCTTTAATTGCTCAATTCCAGAGGTTATTGAGCAAGCGATCAAAGCGGTGAATAACGTGGTTGGCCTACTGGAGCGTGAGCTAGCGATTGGTGTGTTTGCAAACAGTTTTACGCCAATAAATACCAGCCATGAGGCGAATAACACTGTGCAGGCGCTGCGTCATTTTTCTCCTCAGGAATATTTAGAGTTCGTAAAAACATGGCATTCGCTCGGCGCTAGTATTATTGGTGGATGTTGTGGCATAGAACCAAGTCATATTGAAGTGCTATCGGCATGGCGAGATGGAATGGAAGAGTCTTAATTACTCCTCAAGACATACATATTTAATGCTCTGGTTAAAAATCCCTCTTCGAATAGGGATTTTTACTTAATTAGCCAGTTTTGGTCCCGAAATGATCAGAAGAACACCCTACAAAACCGTTGGCGCCATTACATCGACGTATTGGAACTGAGGGAATTTGGCAACGGGGCTACCTTTGGTTATCGCAACGATAGCACCTATAGCCATTGATGCCGAAATTGATGAAGAAATGGCGAGCTGCGAGTCGTATTCCACTTGTTTTGCGTAGTAAGTCTCTGCGCTCTTTACCAAATAGTCGGACATGGCACCGGAGTGAAGCAAGTGCATCAGAATAGCCTGTTTAATCTCGGTGTGATGAGCGACTTGATAGTGCTCCAGCCAACCTGGCGTCGTGTGATCGAGCAATGTCATCCCAGATCCGAAGCCTAAATTGATGGGAAAAATTTCCACTTTCTTATGTTCTTTGCAGATCTGGTGTACGAGAGGGAATTCAGGTGCATCAAAGTCTATGGTATTGATGACAAAGTCATGCTCAGGGATGTGTGTCTTCAAGTCTGACTCGTCCAGAAACTTGTCTATGACATTAATTGACGCTGTTGCATCTATTTTTGTCAGTCGGTCTCCAATTGCTGACGCTTTGTTCTTACCAAGCTCGTGGGAAGTAAAGTTTTGTCGATTAAGGTTGCTTGACTCAATGGTATCGCCGTCGGCAATGGTAATATGCCGGATGCCAGTGCGAAGAGCCAGTTCTGCCACGACCCCACCGATTCCACAGCCTACGATCAAAAGTTTGGTAGAGGCTAGTTGCTGCTGTTCCGTAGGCGAGACGAACAACCAGTTACGTGAGTAGTCCATCACTAGGCTCCTTCGGTAGATTGTTCAGTGACAGCTTCTTTGGTTTGATAGGCTGGTCCAGAGCTAACCATTAAAATCAATCGATAGAGACTGATTTGAATCCAGGTTTTGAATGCAACCCAAGTGTTAAATATGCCAACTTGCAGAATGTCTTCTCCCTTTTCAGTATCAATCCACGTCATAACAAAGCTGTTTACGTTGTGGCGTTTTGCTCTGGGTAGCTGGCGGTAGTCTTTCTCAAACCCCATTTCATCGGTTTCTGAACTGAGAACAAAACGTTTCGAGTCAAAGACAACGGATTCCGGATTGTGGAAGTATTTTTTGACATAACCATTTACCAGCGTTTCTGCAACTCGAGCATAGATTTTAGAAGGTGGTTTGATTTGGTTGGACTCCGCGGTAGGCCATCCTTTTACAGTAAAACGGCTGAAATTTTCTATGATCCTGGGCGTTGCAGATATGTTGGTGGTATAGACTCGTCGATATTTTCTGTAAATGACTTTGGCTAAGCCTGCGGTGGCGAGTGCCAAAAGATTCGTCCCATTGTTTTCTGCGATAACAACGAGTCCTGCGTGAACAACGGTTAACTTACCTTCGCGAATAATGGGGCTCACCAAAAATCCGATAGGCACTTGTTGCTCTTTATACAAGATGCCGACAACCATGCTTTGGAATTTGTTACGTATCGCTTCTACATCATCAGCGGCATCTAACAGTCTGTGATCAACCGGTTTCTTGGCGCGTCCATTGATTGAGAGTAACTCATCGTAAATCTTTAAAAGTGCTTCGTCGCTCAAGTACTTTCCTGGATTAAAGTAATGATGTGTAGTTGTTGGTCCAAAGTGATCTATGTAGGTGTGCGTCATAGCAGCTAGCCTCGTTGTAATCATCATTGCTGTTTTTATGTACGACCTCGGCCTTATAAATAGTGATAATTTACTTTGTATAATTATCATAAATATAAATAAAAACAGGAGTTTAATAAAAATTTTGCATATGCTACTGGTTTTATATTTTGGTGAAAGGCAGTAGATCACAAATGATGAATGCAACCAATGTGATATGGAAAATTGAACGGCTTGAAAAGGTGGCTATACATGAGGAAGTGTGGTGGGAGTTGTTGCGACCTCTCGTTGCATTCTATGCTTCGGTGTTAGCTTAACGAGCAACTTATCGCTTAATAAATCGATGAGTTGCTGGCGTAGCTATCTGTAATTATTTGAAGTTAAGGATTGATGCCTGCTTAACCTTCTGAAGGCAGGTTTCTCTAAAGACTAGTTATGTTGGGTAAGTTTGGTTATTTTTTGAGGCCAGTAGACCGCCTCAATGTTGAGGGGGTGTTAAGGATATTTTAGTGACTCACCTTACCGCGCAAGGATTTAGTTTGTGACTTTATCCCTTTGGCTTTTAGGCGTCTTTCTTTCGAAGCTCTTGTAGGTTTGGTTGCGCGGCGTTTTTTCTGTACGACTTTAGCGGAGCGAATCAGTTCGGCGAGACGATTAAGTGCGTCTTCTTTGTTCTGCTCCTGAGTGCGGTATTGCTGCGCTTTGATGGTGATAACGCCTTCTTTCGAGATGCGTGAATCATTTAAGGCCAGCAAGCGCTCTTTATACACCGCAGGAAGTGTTGAGTGCTTTATATCAAACTGCAGGTGTATCGCAGAAGACACTTTATTCACATTCTGGCCGCCAGCACCTTGAGCGCGAATTGCCGTAAGTTGAATCTCCCATGCCTGAAGCGTGACTGTGTTTGAAATAGTGAGCATTAATGAAGTGGAATTGCGGAGTAATAAGCGAAGTGTAAAGCGAATAGCGGCTAAATACCACGAGCTTTGATAAAACCAAAGCCCGTGAATCTGCGTTTATGCTGAAGTGGCCAGTCGCTGAGTGGTAATACGTTGACGAATCGCGTCGTAAACCCAGTTGAATCCGATGGAGTAAAGGACGAAGAAAATCACCACGCCAATATCCATGACTAATACTGACCAGAATCCGAGTTGCAGTGTCCACATTAGAACTGGGAAAGAGATGATCATCATGCCCAATTCAAATCCGAGTCCATGCAGAATACGCACTTTGGCGGTTCGCTTACTGCGGTCTGCGCCGAACACTTTGTCGTAACCATAGTTGTAAATGTAGTTCCAACCCATCGCTATCAGCGATAGTGCGATTGCAAGCCCCGCCATTTTGCCCGCGCCGTTTCCAGTGATCAGCGTTGCTAGCGTCGCCATTAAAATCAAGGCAACCAGTTCAAATAGCACCATATGTAGAATGCGTTCTTTATGTGACATTGTTTCTCTCTCACTTATGTACTGATTATTTGCTATAAATAATATCGGTATTTATGATTGAATAAAGATAGTAACTATCACGAATGATGATATGTACAACATTGAGCAACTAAGGATGTTTGTTGAAGCCGTTGAGCAGGGCTCCTTTTCCGCTAGTGCGAGAAAGCTGGGCAAAGTGCAGTCAGCGGTGAGTCAGGGGATCAACAATCTAGAGATTGACCTGAATATTCAGCTATTTGATCGTTCGACGCGTAAGCCGACGCTGACCCGTGAAGGGCGTCAATTGTTTAAGCAGGTCAAAGCGATTGTCTTGCAGGTGGAAGAACTGAACGCATCAGTGGAATCGATTGAAAACGGCGATGAAGAAGTCATTCGCCTTGCCGTCGATGATGCGCTCATGGTGCCGAGTTTACCGAAGATACTTCTCCAGTTTGCGGAGGCCTTTCCGGCGACAGAGATTGAACTGATTTCGACCGCCAGTATGGATGTCGTCGAGTCTTTGACTTCACGTCAGGCAGACATTGGCATCATGTTTACTGATTTGGATTTTAGTCAGGACATTCATCCGTGCTTTATTGGGCATTTGCCGTTTAAAGCAATCTGCCATCCAGCTCACCCTCTGGCTGAGCTGGATACGGTCACGATCACTGATGCCATCAAATACCGTCAGTTGTTACCGCGTGGTAACCAAGGCGCCACCTTACAGCAATTTCCCGTGCTGGCGTCCAAAGTGTGGTGGTCAAACAGTTTTAGCTCGATTAAGCACACTATTCTGCACGGCAACTTAGGTTGGTCCTATCTGCCTGCTCACATGGTGGATCCTGCTATTGAGTCAGGCGCCTTGGTTGAGTTACGTGTTTCGATTGATCACAAAACTTGGAGCCCACCTGTGGATGTGGCGACCTTGAAAAGTTCAGGTAAGGGGCCGGCACTCTTATGGTTGGAAGAGCACCTCAAGCAACTGCTTGACTGATTCTTATCACGCTTTGGTTGCCAATAAGGCGCCGAAAGAGACAAGCGCAATGCCGCAGGCTTGTTCTAGCCTTTTCTTCAATTTCAGCAAGCGCGTTTGAAGGGTTGGCGAGGTCAGCAGGACGGCCACTAAACCAAACCACAGCCCGTGGAGCAGAATCATATAGCCACCGTAAAACAGCGCTAGAGTCATTTCTTCGCCGTTGGGAGAAATGACTTGGCTAAAGATACTGACAAAGAACAACATGGTTTTTGGGTTCAATGCGTTACATAGCCAGCCTTGCAATGCATAGCGCCACTGAGCTTGATGGCTTTCCATACCTGCTTGTTGCTCTAGTTCGTGGCTGCTGGATAAAAATCCTTTTATACCTAGATAAATCAGATACGCAGCGCCGAGATATTTCAGGCATTGGAAAAGAAAAAGGTTTTGTGAAATTAAGTAACCAATACCTAGAATAGAGTAGGCGATGTGAACCGTAATCGCGGTACTAATGCCAATGGCTGTCCAAACACCTGCCGCTCTTCCTTGTTGAATACTGTTCCTCAACACTAAGACAAAATCCGCCCCGGGACTAATGACAATAAAGAAGCCGAGCACGGCTAAGCTAACAAATTCCATTGTAAACCTTTGTATATTGTTTATAAGATGCAGCTATTGTAGGAAGCTTTCCTCCTTTCTATAATCGAAACTATTGCCAAATAATTGTGAGATAATTTCACATATGCGCCACCTTAAAGCGTTTCACGCATTCCACATCGCCGCCTCGTCCAACAGTTATACGCAGGCTGCAGAGCAGCTCAATCTGACTCATGGGGCCGTCAGTAAGCAAATCAAGGCATTAGAGCAGTATTTGGATAAGCGCCTGTTTCATAAACAAGGCCGCAATGTGGTGCTAACGGAAGAAGGGCAACTGCTCAAGAGCTATACCGAGCAGGCGTTTGGCGCTTTATCGGCAGGTGTTGCCAAGCTCAACAGCCTCGATGCTCACTCTTTGGAAGTGTCTTGTGAACCCACGCTCACCATGCGCTGGCTGATGCCCAAGCTGGACGAATTCTATTCTCAAACAGGGACGGATGTCCGTTTATCCACGGCAGGCGGCCTAATCAATCTCGTCAATGCGGGGCTGGATGTCGCGATTCGTCGTGATGATTTCCCGATCCCGTCGCACTATCAGATAACTTCTCTGGTGGAAGAGTGGGCGGGGCCAGTGTGCACCAAAGAATACTGGGAGAGCATTCAAGGTGATATACAAAATGCCAAGGTGCTGCATTCTCAAACGCGTTTAACAGCGTGGCAAGAGTGGTTAAATGCTTCGTCTCTCTCAGGAGTCACAACAAAATCCCAGCAAAGCTTTGCTCATTTCTATTTTTGTTTGCAGGCGGCCAGTGACGGGCTTGGGATCGCTATAGGTTCTTACCCACTGGTACACCATGACATTCAGCAAGGGCGGTTAATTGCACCTATGGGGTTTTCTCTCACTGGGCACAATTATGTTGCCATCCAAACCGCCGATCATCATTCGCCACTGAGTACACCATTCGTCAGTTGGCTTAAATCGGAAATGAGTAACTGCTTACCCTGCCACTACGCAGCATAGCCCTTACGTTATTGACCAGACATTAAAGCTCGGCAATAGAGTGAAAGCGGCCCTTGCATCATGTTTTCATCGAGTTGGTCGGTGTTAGGGTTGCAGTTAAGGGCTAAAGCAAACCCGTGCAGGTAGTCCGCCAAAAGATCAATGGCATTACGCTCTTCCGCTTCGCTTAAAGACAATGGCGCGATAATAGATTTGAAACGCTCAATGAAGACCATCGCTGGGCTGACAGATTCCATGCTGAGCAACGTGGTCAATAAGCCTGGATAGCTCTTCAACAACTGGACATAGCTGGTTGCTAACTGCATGAGCTCATGCTGCCAGTTTTCGTTAGTTTTAGGCAGATAGATGTCTTCAATCAAGGAAACCGTGATGGCTTCCAGCAGCGCGTCTTTGTTTTTGAAATAGTAATAGATGGCCATCGCGTCGACATCTAACTCGCTGGCAAGTGCCCGTATGCTGGGAACTTTTCCTTGCTCTTTCATCATTGATTTTGCAACCGAAAGAATGCGTTCCTCACCTAATTGAGCTTTTTCTCCTGCTGGTCTTCCGCGTTTCTTCTTGACAGTCATTTTGTTATCTCGTTATAGTATTTTCATTAATTCTACATTGTAGAATTAATGGTGTCGAGTTCGTTTTACCTATAACTATCGGAGCTGTTTTATGTCTAACATCGTGTTTATTGCTACTAGTCTAGACGGGTATATCGCGGATAAAGAAGGTGGCCTTGATTGGCTGAATTCGGTCCCGAACCCAGACAATCATGACATGGGGTTCTCTGCAATCATGGAACGCGTCGATGCACTCGTGATGGGGCGAAACACATTGGATGTAGTTTTAGGCTTTGGCGGCGAGTGGCCTTATTCGAAACCTGTTTTTGTATTGAGCAATACAATGGACAAGGTGCCTGAAGGTTATGAAAACAAGGTCTTTCTGGCCAAAGGTGAGCTGAAGGATGTATTGAATGAACTGAATGCTCAGGGCTACAAAGATCTCTACATTGATGGTGGAAAAACAGTACAGAGCTTCCTCCAGCAAGACCTGATTGATGAGATGGTCCTAACTACCATTCCAGTATTACTTGGTGGTGGCGCGCCGCTGTTTGGTGACTTAGTGAAGCCATTGAATTTCCAGCTGCATAAGAGTGAAACTCATCTGGGCGCTATTGTTCAAAGTCACTATTTAAGAGCCTGAAAAAGCGCAGATACATCAATGCTTTTAACTAGAAATAATTGATATATATAATATTTTAACAACTACTCTCTTAGTCTTTCATCAGCTAAATATAGTGGTTTTCTATCGCCAGTCACACATCCGAATTTAGCGTTCGATTTAATGTTGTAATTGCTTGTCGAAAAGGGCATTTAGACGTCGATAAATCGGACGTAAAGGATTGAATATGCCACTTTCTTATGAAGATACTCAAAGACTTAGGGAGTTTTACAAAGTTTGCCTCGACAGCCAACATCAGATGTTGGGATATCCAGTTGCGACAGATTACGACTATCAGGACTTATCGTCTTTCTTCCAGTTTTCCATTAACAACGTTGGTGACTGGGCGGAAACGTCGAACTACCCAATGAATACCTTTCAGTTTGAACAAGATGTTGTTGAGTACTTTTGTCAGCTGTTTCATACCAATACAGAAAAAGCTTGGGGCTATGTCACCAATGGTGGCACTGAAGGCAATATGTACGGATGCTACCTAGCACGTGAACGCTTCCCTGACGGTGTAGTGTATTTCTCTAAGGATACTCACTATTCGGTGATGAAGATTGTTCGCTTTCTCAACGTCGAGCACTGTGTTGTAGAGTCTCAGGTGAATGGCGAAATGGATTATGACGCGCTAGAGTCCGCTCTTAAGGAAAATCCGAATAAACCACCAATTATCTTCGCCAATATTGGCACAACCATGTCCGGAGCAATAGATAACTTAGAGCAGATTCAGGCTCGATTGTATAACGCAGGTTTTAGCCGCGATCAGTACTACTTACATGCTGATGCCGCGTTTCACGGCATGATCATTCCTTACGTAGACAACCCGCCCAAGTTTTCATTCAGAGACGGCATTGACTCAATATCTGTGTCTGGCCATAAGATGCTGGGGTCACCGATTCCGTGTGGCATGGTGCTGGCCCTGAAAGAGCACACTGATAAGATTAGCCATCAGATTGAATACATTGCTGCACCAGATAAAACGCTGACGGGCTCGCGTAATGGCTTAACGCCTTTGTTTCTGTGGAAGTTTATTCGAAGCACCAGCGAACAAGAAAAAAGAGAGCGAATTCAAAGCTGTCTTGAACTGGCAGAAGAAACGGTTCAGGTACTTAACAAGCATAATATTCCAGCCTGGCGAAACGCCAATTCAACCATCGTAGTATTCCCTAAGCCTTCTGAAGCCATTTGGAGAAAGCACCATCTTGCCGTTGCAAATGGTATGGCTCACATCATTATCGCAGGTCAGACGGTGAGAAATCGAAGTAAGCTGAATCAGGTTTTGGATGACTTGATGAGTGAGCAAGCTTATACAGAGATGACACTCTCCGAAGAGTAAAAAATGAAAAGGGCCTGAGCGCCCTTTTCTGATAGCGGATAATCTATGAGTGATGCTCGTCGACAACAATATCATGCAACATGATATCTGGTGTGTCTCGGCATTGCTGCGCCAGTTCATCGATATACGCTTCAATTCCGTTGCTTTCAATAATAACGGCGACTTCATCCGCGTTGTAATTCCATGACAAGAGATATTCCATCACGACAGGTTGAGTCTGCATTTCCAGTTCGTTGAACTGCTCACAGGTCATTTTATCGACGGAGAGTATCTCCTGATCCTCGCACTCGGCATAGCTTTTCACGCTGCTGTAGCCAACAACACCGAATACCGCTGCAAGTATGAGAACGGTGAAAGGCTTTTTCACATCTATCTCCTTAGGACTATTTAATTAAGGCAACAGACTAGCGTGTAACAAGATAAAAAAGATAAAGCTAAGATAAACAAAACATCCAATTTTCGTCATATCCTTATGAATTATTTAATTATTCTATTTTTATGACATGCGTTAGTGGATGAATAGAATGCTTTCTCTTTTCGGTATTCGTGGAGCTTTGGTTCCGAACTTCGATGGTAATGAGATGCTAAATTTAACCGCTAAAACCTTGTCTGTTGTCGTTCTTGCCTTTGGTGTGAACGATGTTGGGCTGACCAGTGAACAGGATGAATTACTGAAGCTACCAAAACCTATTTATGGACTGGATATAGAAGATCTTCACATAGAATTGATTCGATCAGAGTCTGCTTTTGTGAGCCATTGGGTAGAACGACAATGAAGTCGATAAGAATTGATAATAAATCCAACAAAATCATCTAATTGTATACTATCTTTAATCTGAATTAACGAAACAATAGGGGCGAGATTTCCAAATATGTTAGAGAAAGGTACCTGTTTTATTGTTGATGAATGGCGCTTTGTTCCAAACGAAGGGCAGATTTTTTTTGCTGACGAAACGGTTAATATTGATAGAAGGCTATCTAAGTTGCTTGAGTTCTTTTGTCAGTATCCGGGGCAGACACATACTCGTGATGAATTGATCGAGCATGTCTGGAATGGAACAATCCTGACGGATCAGGTCGTGACCCAAGCAGTATTTGAGCTGCGTAAGGTCCTTAAAAACAAAACGGAATCTCACAAAAATTATGTTGTGACTGTGCCAAAGCGCGGTTACAAGTTTGACGCTGAAGTGACAGTCGAAAAGCTGGAAGTATCGTCGCCTTCAACAGCTAGTGACTTGGTAGAATCAGACGAAGAAGTTGTGGCACCGACGACTTTCGTCGCTGACAAACCTGCACGCTCCAAGCGTAGCTATCTTACCTGGGCTTTAGGTGTGGTTGTGGTGCTGCAAGCCGGCTTCATCGCAAATCACTGGGCAAACTCCAGTTCAGAAGCTGACCATCAACATCAAGCGGTCGATAACATTCAGCATTACGAATCACGTTATGTGGTGCTTAATCTCAGCCCTGAAATTGAAGAATCTCCGGAGCTTTATGGCATGGTCACCAAGTTCATGGAGTATCTCGACTATTACAGCAATATTCGTATTGTGAACGAAGAGCCTCATTCCAAACTGGCTGCGGTTGAACTGAGCTTCAAGTTAAAACAAGGTAAAGATGGCAAACAAAAGCTGGCGATGAAGTATTACAATCGCGTATCTCAGCAAACACATTTAAATCGACGCTATTCCACTGACCTATCTCTATTTCATGCGACCTTTTTGGCAATGCTGGATGACGTACTGAGCTCGATGTTCATTGAGGTGCCTAAGCGCGATATTTTACTCACTTTAGAAGAAATGCCACGTGACCCACAGACGCTCGAAAATATGATGAATGGCATTGGTTTGTTGTACAAAAATTTCGACTTTATGGGGTCTTTGAACCGATTCAGAGCCGCGAAAGAAACGTCACCTGATAGTTCTATGGTGATTGCGGTGAACTACATTGGTGAAGTTATGAATGTATTTTTTACCGATGTGGAAAACAAAAGTGCCAAAATTGTACAGCTCAATCAGCTTTATGAACCTGCATTGACGGAGAGACTTCAGGAAGGTGCTTCACCAAGAGTTTATGAAGCTAACGCGATTATGGCGCTCACTAAAGATGACCCTAGGCTGGCCTCGCGCATTTTGTTGTCTATGCCTTATCAGCAGCAATCCAATCTGACCTACATTTTGCTGGCAAAAGCAGAAGAAGCGAGAGGAAACATTGGAGGTGCGAGAGAGCTGTACTTGAAAGCGACCCAGGGTAATTCATCTATGAGAGCTCTCAACCTAGCAGGGCCACTGTTTTTTGACAGTAACTTAGACCCGATTCTCGAAGATATAAGCCCAGAGCAGTAAATGAAAAAACGCCGGAGTGATTCCGGCGTTTTTTTGTTTCTGTTCGATAGTCGAGGGCTTAGCCTAACTGATTCAAATCATTTGCACCATTAACCTGACTGTTGCTCGCTTTACGCTTGCTCAGCAAGATATGGCAACCTTCCAGAATCAATCCGAATGCCATCGCGACATAGACATAGCCTTTGTTGACCATAATACCTACCCCCTCGGCAATCAATAACCCACCAAGAAGTACCAAGAACAACAGCGCTAAAGTTTTTAGCCCAGGGTACTTCGATATTGCTCCCTGAATCTTATCGGCGAATACCATCATGATTAGTGCTGAGATGATGATTGCTGCGATCATGATATTGATGTCGTTAGTCAAGCCTACCGCGGTTATGATTGAGTCGATAGAGAATACGGCATCCACCGCAATGATTTGTAGAATGATGACGGCCACACCAGTGCTTAACGTACGCGAATGGGTTTGGGTCTTTGCCCCCAACCAGTGCCACAATTCGTGCAAACTTTTAAGCAGCAAAAACAGCCCACCTAACAGCAATATAAGCGCCTTACCTGTGAAGTCATATTCACTGATGGTGAGCAAAGGTTCTGTCAAAGACATCAACCAGCTGATTGAGAACACCAAGCCGATTCGTGAAACCACGGCGAGGCCGATACCAAGGTTTCGCACACGCCTGCGAAGGTGGATCGGGAGTCGTTCACACAAGATGGAAATGAAAACGATGTTGTCGACACCGAGGATAATTTCCAGTGCCAGCAAAGTGCCGAAGATAACGGCAATGTCTAAATTCATAGTGATAACCAGTTAACGATTAGTTAGAGGAGGTAGCAAACGTACGCAGCCCAATCAGAAGCATTACAACGTCAACAACCTAGTTGTTGTTGGCTGTGATATGTAGATCAGGACGGTACCGATAGGGTCGACGATTGCCCAGAGCATAAGAAATTGGGTGATCAAAAGGCTGAGCATTGTCGATTAAGCTTGCACGCGGCTAGCTCGATATTTTTTACGTAGCTGTGCGGCAAGGACAAAAAGCAATTTAATAGCGATAAAGGTCATAATAGATTCCTGATGTAGGTTGAACAGGAGTGCATTATTTCCTAATCCGAACGGGTTTTAATTACCGAATCGTTAGCAATATCTCATCAAGCTATTTGCTGGGAATAAAAATATAAATTCTTATATATCAGTGTTTTGACATTTATTTTATCGATGCTTTATCTGTTTAACCGACCTAAAGGTGGGCGCATTGAGCTTATGTGGGAGTCTTTGTTCCTCTTAGATAGTGATTTTATTAAATGGCTATCCGCCGTTGATAAATTTTCAGTGCAGTTCCGGCATGATTGAACCCAGAAATCGAGAGGAGATCATCATGCTGGAA
The DNA here is from genome assembly GCF_947311885.1 of Vibrio sp. St2. NCBI lineage: Bacteria > Pseudomonadati > Pseudomonadota > Gammaproteobacteria > Vibrionales > Vibrionaceae > Vibrio > Vibrio sp. St2. Next base: position 65,612 of record NZ_CAMZNA010000011.1, read on the forward strand.
AATGTGGCGAGGTTTTTTGCGGTGCTTAAGGAGTACGATATTCTGCTCGCACTGACATTTATCATTATCTATTGGATCATGGTTCGTTTTACGGACAAAGCGATTACGACGCTGGCGGTTGCTAAGAAAGTTGGCATGAGTCGTACCCTGTTTATTAAACGTTGCTTCAGCCTGATCTACTTCGGTTTCCTATTCGCTGTTTATCTAATTGCTAGTGGGATTGGCTATGGAAGTTTTTCAATTTTTCTTTCGTCTGTATTTACTGTTCTTGGTGTTGGCTTTATTGCTCAGTGGTCTATCTTGAGCAACATTACAGCCAGCTTTCTGATTTTCTTTGTTTTTCCATATCGGATTGGCGATGTGATTAAAATTGCCGACGGGGAAGATATTGAGGGGACCATTCTTGATATACGTATGTTCCATACCCTGATTAAACACCCTGAAGGCAACGTAATTACCTACCCTAACTCCCTCTTGCTGCAAAAGAGCGTCACTAAATGTTTCGATTGTGTGAATGAATCGTCGTAAGTCCACGCTATCAACTGGGATGGTCTACTTTTAACTGACCGGGCGGCGCACAAAAGGAGAACAGGCTATGCAAACAAATCCGGTAGGTTGGTTTGAGATTTATGTTGATGACATGGATCGAGCGAAGGCGTTTTATCAAACGGTTTTTGATGTCACGCTGGAGGAGATGAACGATGATGCCAAAATGGGTGTGGAGATGTGGCTATTTCCTGCTGTGATGGAACAGTATGGTGCGGCAGGCGCATTGGCGAAGATGGACGGTGTTTCAGCAGGCGGCAACAGCACCATGGTGTATTTCTCGTGCCAAGATTGCAGCGTTGAAGAGGCCAGAGTCGCTGGCGCTGGTGGGAAAGTTGAACACTCTAAATTTTCTATCGGTCCTCATGGCTTTATCGCCGTAGTGTCGGACACAGAAGGGAATATGATTGGCCTTCACTCAATGGCTTGATTGTCATTTGCTTCCCTCCGTTTTGCAGTGAGGGAAGCAAACCACCTTATTCCCATGAGTAAGTCGTTTTCTTGTTAGGCTTACGCTTCTTTTCAACCTCTGTTGCACAGAGGTAATCTTCACGGAAATCAGGGTTGTCTTTCATCTCCAATGGGACAAATAGTCGGATCTTCGTCCCTGCGACGACGACGGTTCGATTTCCCATCACGGCGATATCACCACGATGTAACCTGATGCCTTTCATGGTTTTCACCGATGCGCTAGATGAGGAAAGCACCACCGGATAGCCAAACAAGGTCAGTTCTTGATTGGTCAGAGTGACGGTCTCTTTGAATGTCACCTCAAAATACTGTTCTTCAGAACGGATAATACTTTCCAGTTCACGCACTTTATCTTCAACTGACGCGGAAAATACCCACTGACCGAGAATCGTTTCCCATTTGCCGCCGAGTCGCAGACATTTCTTGTAAAGAAATTGATTCTTACGGCCACTGCTGAGCGTGCAAATATCGATACTGCTTTGCTCTTCAAGGGGCAGTGTGAGCTTAAAAATGGCTTCGTTGGAGTAGTACTTGTATTTGTTCGAGACTTCTTCAACATGCAGCTCAACTTCACCGAGCGGCAAGTCACGACTGTAATCGTCAATGATGATTTTACAATGCGAACGCCCAGTGGAAGCGAGAAAGAAATCTCGCTCTTTCTTCAGAATATTAAAGGTTCTCATTGTCGCCGTTTGTTTTTCGTAGAATCTGTTCCATCAAAGCTTGTTGCTCACGATCGATCGTGTCTTGTTTAACTGGTTTCGCAGGTTCTGTCACCTCTTCCCATGTTGCTTCCGACGCGTTTTCTGCGGACGTGCTTTCACCCGCCCCACGCAGTTTATCAATACGAGAAAGAATGCTTCCGACTTTTCCGCTCGGCCTTATACCTTGCGTCATTCGACGCTCAATTTCACGATCAGTTTCTGTTGGCTCCACTTTGAGCACGTTCTGTTCGACGTCTTTTTCTCTTTGGTCGAGTGTCTGATCGAGGTTGTTCTGCACTTCTTGATACGCGTTGATGTATAGCACTTTGAATTCTTCTGCGAGATTTTTCTCAGACAGTGATTTCAGGTAGCTGTTCTTACGGTTAAAGATGTACTTTTCAACGCGAGTTTGCGGATCTTTTTTGATCAGGATGCGATGGCGAGCTTCAAGAATTTCGTTGTTGAGCGGAAGGTCTTTCAGCATAGAGAGCAGAGCCAATGCGGGTGGCCACTCTTTACCTGCCACCAAACGCTCACGTAGATGATGAACAATACGCTCAACATCATCGATGGAAAGCTCAGAGGCAAACGCCGCAAATTCATCATCCGGCTCTGAGCCGTACATGTGAGTGAACTGGGTGGAGAAGTTCTCCTGCATCTTGCCAAAGAAACCCATGATGTGCTTGCGTTGCTCTACAGAGTAAGGGCGAAGCACATCCTTCAAATCCTGATTGAACTCGCTGCTGACTTGCATTTGGTTCGAAGTAGTTGCAGGTGCAGCAGGCGTTTGAGTTTGCTGAACAACGGGGATGCTAGGTTTGGTAACCTGTTGAGTTGTTTGAGCGGGCTTATCCTGACTTTTTTGCTTCCAAGAAGAGGCGATCTCGTTGATATCTTTCATCTTTTACCTAGTCGTCAAAATCAAAGTTGAAGTTCGCCATCTTTTTCTTGAAGGCTTGGTTGGGTGACATTTTGGTCGCTGCAGGTTTTTTATTACTAAAGCCTTTACCTTGTCCGTAACTCTTTTCCGTGTGCAGGTGTGCGTGGAGGCGACTGTTAAGGTCGTCCTGACTCATCAGAGGCTGACCAATGGCCTGAACTTTTTCCACAAAGCTTGCCCAGACGTTGGTCTGATTGGCGAAACCCGTGCGGAACATAATGACTTCTGCCCACGACTCGATCACATTAGGTGACAGTTCAGCAAGATTGATCATTTTGCCATTGGAAGCCGATGGATTGAGTGGCTTCACCTGCGTTTTATGGAATTGTGGCACTTTGGCAATCGGCTCTGAGGTGGCATACACAGGAATAGAGTGCTGGTTGCCAACGTTGATTTTGCACTTGATGTTCCCCTGCTTACGGGTATACGTCTTACTTAGTGAGATAATGGCTTGCTCAACCGCCAGTTTGCCAAGGACATGGTCAATCGTGGATTCGGAACCGTTGGTCATTTCCTGCAACTCCGCCATGGTGGTAATCACTGCACCGCTGCGATCGGACAATTCTGCCAGAGCGAGCAAGATGAGCTTTTCTTCCATAGTGACACAAGCATGAGACCAAACTCGTTCAATAAATTTTGAAGACATGTTCTGAATCCAGAAATAACAGACTAATAAGGAAATTATACGATTTGACAGGGCGAACACCAACAATTGATCTCAGTGTTCGCCTTGATTTCGTTAAACCAGCGTGAGATTGGCGGCAGTTTGTTCACCCATCTCGAACAGTTTGTCGAAAATACGTTCGCCATCGGCTCTAAGACCGTTGTGCTCGTATTCGTTTGTTATCCACGCTTTAGCGTTGGGCATCATTGCCAGAGTTTCGCGACTGATGTCCATTTCAACAAACATATCATCGGCGTAAACCGCGCAGCTGACCGGTACTTTGTTGTTTGAAAGCTGCTCAGCACTGTATAGCGGTGCCCAGTCTTGCTTATCTGCCAGTAGGTCTGCGGCTTGCTTGAGCGGTTTTAACGTTACATATTGGTCAAACATCCAAGGGAATACCATTTCGCCAGTAAAGTAAAATGGCTGCCCCGACTGATAATTAAACGCCTGATGATCTTGACGAACGCGGTGCGCACTCCATTCTGAAGCAAAACCCTGACAGTAGATAGACTCGTGCAAAATGGCATAAATCGGATTGGTCTGGAAGTTCTGTTCCATCAGCATACTATTGAGGAATTCATAACGAAGCTGAGGCTTACCGTTCACTGTAATGAACGCGTTTTCAAGCAAGTAGTAAGTGGGTAGGAAAGTATCACTAACGCCAAAGTTAATCCCAATTTGCTGGAATTGTTCGACGGTAAAACGCTGGCCATTGGGCAGAAACTCTTCATTTTGCAAAAGATGATCAGCAATCTGCTGACATAGCTGCTGAGCTTTCGGGAACTGGTTGAAAAACGCTTGGTTCTTTTCCATCGTGCGTTTAAACGTCGCACGATAGACATCGTCTGGGTGACGGGAAACAGAAGGCACGCCGCCTGTGATGTAGCTACGCGACAAGCTGTCTGGGAACATAGACAGATAAGTCAGAGAGCAGAAACCACCAAAGCTCTGGCCTAGAATAGCCCATTTATCGACACCGAACTGTTCACGGATGAATTCCGAATCTCGCACTATGTTGTCAGCGCGAAAATGACTCAGATACTCTGCCTGCTGTTGTGGCTGTAAATGGGCCAATGTTTGGTGATTAACAACCGAGCTGTTACCAGTGCCCCGTTGATCAAGCAACAACACGCGGTAGTTTTGCAGCGCGCGTTTTATCCACCCGTTATTGCCGTTTTGGCGTGGTGACGCAAACCCTGGCCCACCCTGAAAATAAACCAGCCAAGGTTTAGACGAATTCTTATCTTCAACGAGAGACACTTCACGCGCAAAGATATCAATATGTCCTTGTACTGGGTCTGAGTAATCCAGTGGCACTGAGAATGTGTGGGGGATGTAATGCAGTCCTGCATCAATAAATGCTTGAGCGTTCATTATTATTTCCTTTTCTTGAGTCGGGCTACTTTACTCTGGTTGAAGCGGATAACCAATCCTATCGGGTCAATTCTGAGCAAAGGATAGTGCGCCTAATTGGACGTTGTCTGCAGGGCTGCCACTTTATGCTGGATGACCTCTTTGACCCAATCCGATAGCCATAGAATTCTCGGGTGGTGGCTGTCTCGGGTGAGTGTGACCATTTCGATATCAAAATCAGGAATATTGATAGGTGGTGGGCAAAGAGTGAGGTTGTCGTCGATCAGTTCAACCCTTCCCACCATTTCTGCCATGACAGCAAGCAAGCGACGGCCAGTGAGCATTCTTCGAATCGTGAGAAAACGGGTGCTACCCAACACTACATTTCGTTTGACCCCCATATTCGATAATGTGGTGTCAACCTTAGTAGTCAGCTCCTGACTGGCCGTTATGATCATTTGCGGTGTGGCTAGGTAGGTCTCTAGGGAGAGTGGGAGTTCGGAACCCAGCACTCTGTTATCAAAGATGCACAAATGTTTTTCTCGGTATAGAAAGGTCGAGGTGACTTTCGGAGGGAGATCTGAAAACACGCCAATACACAGGTCTACTTCTTGTTTCTCTAATGCCTCAACACAGTTGCTGACATCAACAGGTTTGAACAGCACCTTGGCGTTTGGTGCTAACTGCTGCAACTTATCAAACAGTTCTGGGCCATACACTTGCTCCGCATAATCGCTCAAGCCAATTTTGAAAGTGCCGTCGAAACTGTCAGCTTCAAACGCGGCTTTAGGCATGATGTCTTGACTGAATATAGATAGGATCTGACGAACTTTAGGTTCAATTTCCATCGCTCTCGTCGTCGGAGTCATGCTGCTGCCGCCTCGTTCAAACAAGGGGTCGTCCAGTAGCTCTCTTAGCCTTTTGAGGTTGTAACTTGTTGCAGGTTGACCAAGATGAAGATGTTTTGCCGCCGCCGAAACACTGCGGTGCTTGTATAGGGCGTCGAAGGTCAGAAGCAGATTAAGATCTACGCGTCGCCAGTTGATGTTGTCGCTCATTTCATTCAAAGCAGTGATTAACCATGAATATCAATGTAGTCGATGTGGATGATAAAATCATTCGATTTCACTGATTTTGTTTCACTTCCTATACTCGAAGTAATTTCGTTAATGGGAAGAATTCTATGCCAACCCCAGCCATCAACTCACAGATAGAAGTTTTAAAATCTCTGCCAGTCAACCAGTTCAAAACGAACAGTGCGCAGATTGAGGTTAATGATGTATTCGTATGTCGTGAAGGGATCTCCCATGACGGACACAGCTATGCACAACAAGCGGTCAGTCGAGGTGCTGTTGCGGTGATTGCGAATCGTCCGTTAGATATTGATATTCCGGTAATAATGACCGATAGCTACTATCAGAGTTTAGCGTTAGTGAAGGCTTACTATGGTCACCCCCACCAGAAAATAAAGCACATAGGCGTTACTGGGACCAATGGTAAAACCACCGTGTCTCACTGCCTTAACCAGATCCTGAACCAGACAACGACGAGTGCTTACATCGGAACGCTGGGCGCGAAGTTGGCGGGTAGTGATTACCCGCTTGAGAACACAACCCCCGATGGTGTGACGTTACTGAACCTCTTCCATCAGATGGCGCAACGCGAAACTGAATTCAATCTTATGGAGCTGAGTAGTCACGCTCTAGCACAGGACAGAGCCGGATTTGTGTCATTGCAGATTGGTATCATCACCAATATTGGCCGTGACCATCTCGATTACCACAAGACCAAAGATGCTTATGTCCAAGCCAAGTTGCAGTTGATTGATCGTATTGCACCCAATGGCACGGCGGTGATCAACCTTGATGACCCGCATGCAGCCGCGGCGATTGAGCGAGCGAGTGGGCGAGTGAACGTAGTGACTTTCGGTATTGAGAATGCTCAAGCGCATGTTTTCGCCACCAATGTGCGTACTACTCGTTTTGGTTCGTGTTTTGAACTCCGAATTGACGGCGAGTGTTTTGATGTGAACTCTCAAATGCCTTTCACGTTCAATGTCGAAAATGCTTTGGCGATTGCAGCGAGTTTACTTTCACTCGGTTGGCAACCTAGTCGGATAGCGGCCGCATTGCAAACCATAGTAGCGCCCGATGGTCGTGCTCAGTTCTTGTCGCTTAACAATGGAGCGACCGGATTGGTGGACTATGCCCACAATGCTGATGGGCTCAGTAAGCTGCTGGAAGACGTTCGGCCTTATACCAAGGGGCGTTTAATCGTAGTGACTGGAGTAACGGGAGATCGGATTCAGGATGCGAGTGGCATTGGCGTTCTGTGCTCACAACTGGCAGATACGGCAGTTTTTACCTCAGACAACCCCATGGGTGTCGATCAGGAAGACATATTTCGAGCACTCACATCGCAAGTGTCCAAAGTTCCTCACTTTGAAATCAGTGACAGAGCGGAAGCGATTGAATTTGCGAAGCAATTGAGTGTGGCCGGTGATTTGATAGTGGTGTGTGGAAAAGGCAGTGAAACTCACCAGTACATTTCAAATGGCAAGGGAGACAGACAACAATATATCGGCGATCTCGCTGCGCTGAGTAGTGAGGTGGCAAAATGATCAAATGGACTCAACTTTGTGTCTTGCTCTGTACTCTGGTGGCGGCATCCGCGGGGGCTGTCATTACACCTGATGCACCACAGATTAATGCTAAAGGTTATGTCGTAATGGATTACCACTCCGGTCAGGTAATTGCGTCACAAAACCCAGATACGCCTTTGGCTCCTGCGAGTTTAACCAAACTTATGACGGCGTATGTCGTTGGACAAGAGATAAACGCTGGTCGCCTTAACTGGGATGACAAAGCGACAATCAGCCGTAATGCCTGGTCGGTGAATTTTCCGGAGTCATCCAAAATGTTCATCAAACCGGGTGACGAAATCAGCATTCGTAACTTGATGCTGGGCGTGATTGTGCAATCGGGAAATGACGCTTCGGTTGCGCTAGCTGAGCACGTAGCAGGCAGTGAAAGTGCTTTTGTTAGCTTGATGAATGGTTGGACGCAGACGCTTGGCATGGAAAACACACAGTTTATCAATGCGCATGGCTTAGATGGCGACAATATTCAAACCACACCAAAGGATATGGCGAACCTGATGCGCGCGATCATCAAGGACGTGCCAGAGGTCTATAAGCTGTATCAGGAGAAGAAATTTACTTGGAATGACATCGAACAGTACAACCGAAATAAGCTGTTATGGGACCGCTCACTGAATGTCGATGGCGGTAAAACAGGTTATACCGAAAACGCGGGGTACAGCCTTGTCTCGTCTGCGACAGAGGGGCGGATGCGTTTAATTTCTGTGGTGATGGGTACACCAAGCCAGCAGGCAAGAACCAGCGCTTCACGCAACTTACTTGGTTACGGCTTTCGCTTTTTTGATACCGTCCAAGTGGCGAAAAAAGACGAAGTCATTATGCAAAGCCGAGTGTGGAAGGGCGCTGAGGAAAACGTCCCTGTAACGGTGGCAAAAAATGTGTACTTGACCTTTCCACGTGCCATGAAAGATGCGCTCAAGCAGGAGGTGGTCGTTGAATCCCAGTTACAAGCGCCGATTGCAGCAGGAGACTCTCTGGGGCAGGTCATCTGGAGTCTCAACGGTGAGCAAGTGTTTACTGCTCCCGCCGTAAGTCAGGTCGGGGTGGAACAAGGCTCATTTGCCAGTCGGCTGATGGATACCTTCCAACTCTGGCTACGTGCTCTGGTTTCAGGCATTAAAGCGTTTTGGGAGGGAGAGTAATGACCGTTGCTTTGAAGCCTTCTACCCTGTGGCAGAACGTGAATTATGTACGCTTACTGTCTGCGCAGGTGATATCCCTGATTGGCACAGGAGTGAGCTCGGTATGCTTAGCTTTACTTGCTTATGATTTAGCGGAAGAAAATGCAGGGGCAGTACTGAGCATCGCTTTCGCCCTCAAGATGCTGGCCTATATTGGCTTAGCACCAGTATTTGGTGTTTTGGCTCACAAGCTGCCCAAGCGCCAGACGCTGGTCGCTCTGGACATCATCCGTGCGCTCATGTTTGCTTGTCTCCCGTTCGTCACCGAAGTGTGGGAAGTGTACGTGTTGATGTTTGTCATCAATGCATGTTCGGCGGGGTTCACACCCATGTTTCAGTCCACCTTGCCACAGGTTTTACCGGATAAAGATGATTATGCTAGAGCGCTCTCATACAGTCGCTTAGCTTACGATTTAGAGCAGATTTTTAGCCCGATGCTCACTGCATTGTTGCTGAGTGTGATCAGTTTTCGTCAGCTGTTTATGCTTGATTCGATGACTTTCTTATTGTCTGGCGTACTGATCATTCTATGTACCTTACCCAAAAGGAAAGAACTGAATGTTCAGCCAAAAAAACTCTCATTTCGCTCAGTGTTAAGTGGAATTTCAGCGTATTTAGAGCAGCCGAGTTTGCGTGCACTTTGGTATGCCTATTTGGCAGCCGCGTCCGCTAGTGCCATGGTTTTGGTGAACACTGTGGTCTATGTACACGACATTTTGCATGGCAGTGAAACCCAAACGGCGATGGCCATGTTGGTGGTTGGGTTAGGGTCCATGCTGGTGGCGATTTTTCTTCCTCGATTCCTTAAACATCATCAACCACAGCGCTACCATTTACGCGGTTTAGTCTTTATCGCTCTGGCGTTTTTGGCCGGAACCTGGACACCTGGCTGGATTGGTTTTGGCTTGATGTGCTTTGCGTTGGGTATCGGAATGTCATGCATTCAAACGACATCTGGGCTCATTATCAATGCCGCAGCCGAAGGTAAAGAGAGTGGTGAATATTTTGCCGCGCATTTCTCGTTGACTCATTTTTGGTGGCTGGTCACATATTTGAGCGCAGGCCTGTCAGCGAAATGGCTGGGTTTAGCGGGCGCCTATTGGGTGATGCTTGGCCTATGCCTTGTCAGCGTTGCGTTATATCTGGCTCAGACGAGAAAGAATGCTTGGGGGCAATAGAGTGTTGGTGTAAATTGTCCGAAAAACAATCAGGTACCACCACAATGCAAAACTATTTTGACTCGCCTTTTGCGGGCAAACCGATTGCTGAACAAATTACTAACCCTAACATTGTCGTTGGCAGGCACAGTTACTATTCAGGCTACTACCATCAGCACAGTTTCGATGACTGTGCTCGATATCTTTCTGCTGAGCGTGACGATGTCGATAAACTGGTCATTGGCAGCTTTTGCTCTATCGGTTCCGGCGCAGTGTTTATGATGGCTGGCAATCAAGGGCATCGTACCGACTGGGCAAGTACTTTTCCTTTCTTTTATCAGGACGATTCAAATTTTGCTAAAGCAAAAGATGGCTTTCGTCCGGCTGGTGACACTGTCATCGGCAATGACGTGTGGATAGGCTCTGAGGCCATGATCATGGCAGGAGTCAAAATTGGCGATGGCGCGGTGATTGCCAGCCGAGCTGTGGTAACAAAAGATGTTGCGCCTTATGAGATTGTTGGCTCAAATCCAGCCAAGCACATCAAGTTTCGTTTTAGCCAAGAAGAAATCGCGCAGTTGTTAGAAATGCAATGGTGGCACTGGCATGACGAAGAGCTAAAGGGGGCGATGGAATGGTTGTGCTCTAAAGATATCGCTGCGCTTCATCGCTATTGGCAGCGTTACATTACTGCTTCGTGACAGTCAAAATCCAAATCTAAGTGGCTTCTCATTCGAATAGGTCTTGCAGAGTCAACGGCATTGAAGGCGTTCAAAAATTTTGAATAAGTAGCTCGAATCCTTGTGCTCAAGATTCAATTTGAGGGCGATAGACTGTAGTCATCGCTTTTGAGGAGAAAGAAAATGAGCCAGCTTCGCGAAATCCGTCAAATCATTCCAGCCCATGGCACGTCCGATGGCGATGGTGTCAAAATTAGCCGCGTGGCGGGGTTTAACAACGCAAGTTTCTCGCCGTTTCTGATGATGGATGAGCTGAAATCCGATCAGCGTTCTGACTATGTAGGCGGCTTTCCTCCTCATCCGCATCGCGGCATTGAAACGCTCACCTATATGCTCAAAGGTCATTTTCAACATAAAGATCATATGGGAAATGTGGGTGAGTTACGTTCTGGTGGCGCTCAATGGATGGCAGCAGGCCGTGGTGTGATTCATAGTGAAATGCCTATCATGCAGGATGGCGAGTTGCATGGATTCCAAATTTGGATAAATCAGCCAGCGCGCGACAAGATGAAACCCGCTCAGTATCATGACTTTCAGCCTGAAACCATCACAGAATATCAAGATGAGAGCGTTGGCGTATTACGCGTGCTAGCAGGTGAGGTATCCGTTGAAGGCAACGTACAACAAGGGCCTCTGAGCAAAACCGGAGTGCCGTTATCAGTTTCAGACTGGCGTTCTGAAACAGAGCAGAAGATTAAGTTACTTACGCCGCAGAAATTTAACATGATGCTTTATGTTTATCAGGGCGAAATTAGTGTTAAAGAACGCAGGGTGCAACAAGGTGAGATGGCACTTTTGTCTTCTGGAGAAGTCGCTGAGTTGAATGCAATCAGCACAAGCGGCGTGCTGATTTTCCAAGGTGAACCGATTGATGAACCTGTCGTTCACTATGGCCCGTTCGTGATGAACAGCATGCAAGAAATTGAACAGGCGATCAGCGACTACAACAACGGTGAGTTTGAAAAATATTGATATTAAACCGTATGAATAGATAGTTGCACTATTTCGTCTAAACTTTACGTATTAGCTCCTGAACTTGGGGGCTATAAAACGCAAGAAGCGAATAATCCACTGCCATTCACTTTTTGTTTTGCCACGTGTCTAAGATACGTGGTTTTTTCTTTATTTACTTCTTTTGATTTTTTAGAAAACCCCTTTGACCTACTTAAAGGTTAATCATTGTTAACTATTAATGATTACTCCGTTTTGTCTCTATGCTCAGAAGATCAACTTTGAACAGAGTTAAAGTATGTCTACCCCCTTCTCGTTTACGGTATTACGTCGAGCGTCTCTTTCCCTTATCACCACTTTGAGCCTGATAACCTGGCCATCTGCTTGGGCGGCGTGCACTGCGGGCTGTCGGGTTGGAGATGCGAATTGGCAGTTTGATATCAGCCAGTATGACCAACGATTTCCGCTGAGCCTAGAATGGGCAAAGGCTGGAGTCAGAGGGGGGATTCCGTGTTTTGATCCTGAACGAGTGGTTGCGAAGATAGCGCCTAAGGATGATATTCAAACGGCAATTGATAAAGTGGCGCGTGCTGGTGGAGGAATAGTAATACTGGAAGAAGGTGTTTATCGGCTGGCTAAAACGGTGGAAATGCGCTCAAACGTAGTATTGCGTGGCATCAGCAAAACAGAGACACAAGTTCTGGTAACCATGCGTAATACTTGGCAAGGCTATGGTACAGATAGATTTGCTTTCCAATTCTTGGATGTCTCTGGGGCGGGTTTGGAGAACATGACGATTCAGCTTGCGGTTGACGGATTTGAGCCTCTAGATAGAAACAATTTCGATGAGCCACATGTTGAAACTGCGTGGCCATTTACCAATGACGTCAAAGTGGCTCGAACCGGAGACAAAAACCAACCTGTATCAGATCCAAACCTCTATGTCGGCTTGGTTAAGTTTTCTGAAAAGAGTCATGATTCTTGGGTACAAGATACCCGCATGTTGGAAGCAGGGACGAATCCCATCTTTGCAGCTAGCAATACCTCACACCTGACATTTCGCGGTAATGACATCTACCGCTGCTACAACAAGGGAATCAACGGTCACTGCTATTACGATATACGCGGCCAGTACATTTTAGTGACGAACGAGAGGGTGCGAAAAATTCGCCATGTTACTCTGCATCAGCAAGCCAAATACAATGTGGTTTATGACAATCACCTTGAAGTGGATGTCAACTTTCACAATGGCGATGGTGGGAAAAATTTAGTTGAAAACAACCTGATTCAGTTACCGTGGAGCCATCATTGGCCTTTGATTGCGACAGGGGAGTCGGGCAAGCATCAAGCTCCGGGAGCTGACAATCTGATTTACCGTAACAACGTGGCACATCTAAGAGAAGGAAAGAATAATATTCCCAATTCCGAAAAAGTTTATACGTTAGCGGGTTTTGATGAGGTTATCGCGTTACCGAGTCACTTACAGCAACCCAAAGCTGGCACTTTATATCCGATGAAGCACTTTGACTGACATCATACGGCCTGCCAGCGACAGCTGGCAGGCTTGGGAGCGTTACAATACCGCTGATTTGACCATGCCAGCTTCAGCATGGCCTGGGATATTGCAGGCAAACTCAACGTTGTTGTCACCATGGAAATGCCACAGTAACTGCTTGGCTTTGCCCGGAGCAACCGTCACTGTACTGCCAGAATCATGAGCGTGGTTGCCCATTTTCTTCATCATCTCACGGTGCTTGAGTTGCTCTTGTGCTGAGCCAATGGAAAACTCATGGTCGATTTTCCCTTTGTTCATAACCACAAACTGGACCACGTCATTCGGCTCTATATCCACCTCTTTTTTGAATGTAATGCTCATATCATCGTCTAGGATCACGTGGACCACTTTGTCCGGTTTAGCTCCTTTGGCAGGCATACCGACATCGGACATCTCGTCCATATTCATTTGTGAGTGGTCCATCCCTTTCATATCGCCCATCATTTTCGAATGGTCCATACCTTCCATATTCATTTTGGAATGATCCATGGATGAGTGATCCATTTGAGCGAGAATTTGAGTGCTAGCCAAAGTGAGTGCAAGTGCCAGAATTGTTTTTTTCATCATTGTTTCCTTAAGTAGTAGGGTGCCCCGAAGCGCTGAGCTACGGGGACATGGTTCTATGGTTATGAGTGACGTGAGATTTCTCTTTGTTTCCACAATTTGAAAATGGCCGGTAGTACCAGAAGCGTGAGTAGCAGCGCCGATGCCATTCCACCAATCATAGGGGCGGCGATTCGTTGCATGACTTCAGAGCCCGTACCTTCGCCGTACATGATCGGTACAAGACCAATGATGACGGTCAGAACTGTCATCATCACAGGTCGAACTCTGAGGCCTGCGCCGTCTCGAATTGCCATCGACAGATCATCGGAAGTAATGGAGTGGTTCTGCTCTTGGGCATCCAGCTTTTTGTAGTGCCAGGCTTGGTTGAGATACACCAGCATGATGACGCCAATTTCGACGGCGACACCCGCGAGGGCAATAAAGCCGACCCCAACGGCAATCGAGAAGTTATAGCCGAGGTAGTGCATCAGCCATAAGCCACCCACCATCGCGAGAGGGAGAGTCATCATAATGATTAGCACTTCGCCAATGCGACGGAAGCTGAAGTAAAGCAGCAGCATAATGATCGCCAGAGTTATCGGTACCACGACACTTAAGCGTTCTTTCGCGCGTTCCATATATTCATACTGACCTGACCAAGCCAGAGAATAGCCAGCGGGCAGATTGAGCTGATCAGCCACGACTTGCTGTGCTTCGGCAACGTACGAACCGAGGTCTCGTCCATCGATATCAACGAATACCCAGCCATTAGGGCGAGCGTTTTCTGTTTTGATCATCGGTGGGCCGTCTTCGTAACGAATATCAGCCACATCAGCCAGTGCGATACGAGCACCATTTGGGGTAACCAGAGGTAGGTTCTGTAATTTCACCACTGAATCACGGTAGTCCTGTGGGTATCGAACATTAATCGGGTAGCGTTCCAGCCCTTCTATGGTTTCCCCAACGTTCATGCCTCCTACTGCAGTGGATATCACGCGTTGCACATCTTTTATATTGAGGCCATAGCGAGCGGCAGAGCGACGCTTAATATCGATAGTGACGTATCGTCCTCCTGCGACACGCTCGGCATAAACAGACGCCGTACCATTGACCTGATTGAGAATAGGCTCCAGTTCAGCACCGATCTGTTCAATGACGTTAAGGTCAGGGCCTGCGATTTTGATCCCAATTGGTGTTTTAATGCCGGTTGCCAGCATGTCGATGCGGGTTTTGATTGGCATGACCCACGCATTGGTTAGCCCGGGGAACTGCACTAGATCGTCAAACTCTTTGCGCAGCGATTCGGTGGTTACACCTTCACGCCATTGTTCGCGAGGTTTTAGCTGTATGACGGTTTCAATCATGGTCAGCGGTGCTGGGTCGGTTGCGGTTTCGGCGCGTCCGATTTTCCCCCATACCGTTTCAACTTCAGGGACGCTTTTAATCAGCTTATTGGTTTGCTGTAAAAGCTCGCGTGCTTTACCAATCGAGATGCCCGGATAGGTGGTCGGCATGTACATCAAATCACCCTCATCGAGTGGAGGAATGAATTCGCTGCCAAGCTTACTGGTTGGGTAGTAAGCCGATGCCATAAGTCCCATCGCAATGACGATCATGGTTTTAGGGTAGTTCAGGCTCAGGTTGAGCAAGGGTTTGTAAAGCGAGACTAACCCTTTGTTGACTGGGTTTTTGTGTTCTGGGAGCACTTTGCCACGAATGAAATAGCCCATCAGAACAGGCACTAGCGTAATCGCTAAGCCAGCAGACGCTGCCATGGCGTAGGTTTTGGTAAATGCCAGTGGCGAAAACATTTTGCCCTCCTGACCTTCCAAGGCGAAGACAGGGACAAAGCTCAACGTGATGATTAACAGAGAAAAGAACAGCGGTGCGCCAACTTCCTCTGCGGCCTTGCCAATGACTTGCCAGCGGTTTTTATCAGTGAACGGAGTCCGTTCAATGTGTTTGTGAACGTTTTCAATCATCACGATTGCGCCATCGACCATGGCTCCAATGGCGATGGCAATACCGCCCAATGACATGATGTTGGCGTTAATCCCTTGCCAGTGCATGATCACAAACGCAGTCAGAATACCCACTGGTAAGCTCAAAGCGATAACCAGAGATGAGCGGATATGGAACAGGAACAAAGCACAGACAATCGCAACCACGATGAACTCTTCAGCCAGTTTCTTCCATAAGTTTTCTACCGCAGAGTCGATCAACGTAGAGCGGTCATACGTTGGTACGATTTCGACTCCCTCAGGCAAGCTGCGTTGCAGCTCGGTCAGTTTGGCTTTGGTTTTGGCGATCACTTCACTGGCATTTTCTCCGAAGCGCATCACGATCACGCCACCAACGGCTTCCCCTTCCCCGTTGAGTTCAGAAATACCACGACGCATTTGTGGGCCAAGGTTAATATCCGCGACATCACCCAACAGAAGCGGGGTGCCTTTTTCGGTTACCTTAAGTGGCAGTGAGCGGATATCTTCGATGCTAGTCAGGTAGCCAGTAGTTCGCACCATATGTTCTGCTTCGGCGACCTCAATCACGGAGGCACCTGTCTCCTGATTGCCGTTTTGAATTGCGTTGTTTACCTGCTGTAATGTCAGGTTGTAAGCACGCAGTTTGGCGGGGTCAATCTGGACCTGATACTGCTTGACCATACCACCTACAGTGGCGACTTCCGATACTCCATCAACGGTTTGGAGTTCGTATTTGAGGAACCAATCCTGCAAGCTGCGTAGCTGGGCTAAATCGTGCTGTCCGGTTTTATCCTGAAGAACATAGCTGTAAACCCAGCCAACCCCAGTGGCATCGGGCCCCAGCGTTGGTTTAGCGTTTGATGGCAGGTTTGGTGCGACTTGGCTGAGATACTCCAGCACGCGCGAGCGGGCCCAGTACATATCGGTGTCATCATTAAAGATGATGTAGACATAGGAATCCCCAAAGAAAGAGTATCCCCTGACGGTTTCTGCACCGGGTACAGCCAACATGGCAGTGGTTAATGGATAAGTGACCTGATCCTCGACAACCTGAGGTGCTTGACCCGGATAGCTGGTTTTGATGATAACCTGAACATCCGATAAGTCAGGAATAGCGTCTACAGGTGTGTTTTTTACACTGTAAAGGCCAGCCAAAACAATAGCTAAGGTGGCAATCAATACTAGGAGTCTATTACTGATTGACCAACGGATAATTGCATTGATCATCGTTAACCCTCATCCGTTGCCAATTGCTTGAGCAGGTAATCTGCACCTTGTCGTTCCACTAGAAATCGAACGCGCTGACCTTCCTCAAAACCCGATAGATCCACTTCATCGCCAACGGAGAAGTTCATCTCACCGGCCTGCCAGTTCCACTCTGCGACAGGGAGATGGTTTAAGGTGATCATGCCAAAGTCGGCCATCAGCATAGAAATATCGCCTTGCAACCAAAGCTCGCCAGCAACAACAGAGTCATCCACTTTGTAGTCGACGATTTCGTACTGGCCAGACTCGGTTTTTTGCATTTCAAACTCTATGCTTTGACCTGTTGTGAATGCACTCGCATCGACTTCTTTAGCAAGAGTAAAATTCATGACCATGCCCGGCCAATCCCATTCTGGTACTGGCTGGTGGTTGATCGTCAACATGCCATGATCAGCCATGACGTCGGTGATCTCTCCCTTCGCCCAAACGGTCTCCTCATCTGGCTCAACACCATTAATGCGCGCAAGGTCGGCAGACTGGCTGGATTCAGAATCGAGCATAAAGTGTGCGGAAGTCACCACTTGATCGTCTTGGGTTAAGCCCTGCAAAACTTCAACCCGATCTCCGGCTTCGCGGCCTGTTTCGATGCGAGCAGAACGATATTTGCCTTCACCTTCTGACAGCACAATGCGAGCCATGCCGCCTGAACGTATCACTGCAGATTTAGGAATAGTCAGTACCGACTCTTCACTGACAGGTTGAAGAGCAATGTTGGCGAACATATTGGGTTTGAGCTCGCCATCCGGGTTAGGGAATTTAAGTCTGACGCGCAGAGTACGAGTATTAGGATCGAGAATCGGGTAGACGTAGTCGACGTTACCCTGCCATTCGTTGCCCGGAATGGCATCTAATGTCATCGAAGCTTCACTGCCAGCTTTAATCCATTGCGCCTGACGTTCGAACACTTCTGCGTCTACCCAAACATTGTTCAGTGGGCCAGCGCTGATCACTGCTTGCGCGGGTGACAAATAACCCCCTTCGCGAATGCTCAAACTTGCAATCACACCGTTAGCCGGGGCCTTTATTTCTATCGTCTGTGACGCTTTACCGCGTTTTAGAATCGCTTTAATCTGTGCACGGTCTACACCTAGTGTCACGAGTCGTTCAGTGGCACCTTTGACTAAGCCGGTTCGGCCTGTTCGGGAGGCATTAAGTAACTCTTCCTGCGCTTTCACCAACTCAGGTGAATAGAGCGTAAACAGCACATCGCCTTTGTTGACTTTTTCACCGATCGCATTGATGAACAGTTTTTCAACCCAACCCGCGACGCGTACGTTGGTTTGCCACAGCTGGCTTTCATCAAACGCGATGTAACCGACCGTTTCAATGCGAGGCGAGAGAGGTTCTAGGGTAACGGGTTCGGACTTGACGCCGAGGTTGTTTTCTACCGAAGGATCAATCGTAATGGTTCCGGGCTTATCTTGTTCTCCCGCCATGTCTTCGGCGTAAACTGGAATTAAGTCCATGCCCATTGGTGACTTACCGGGCTTATCTCGCTTGTAGTTCGGGTCCATCGGAGCAACCCAGTAGAGAGGTTCAGCAGAATCAGAAGAACCAGACTCAGCCTTGGCGTCCATTCCCATGCTAGATCCGGCTAGGAAATGATTAGCGGAATAGCCCAGCGCGCCTCCTACCAACAGAGCGATAGCAGCGATTTGTAATGTTTTCATGTCAGATACCTTATTCTTGTTCGCCTTGAGCCAAAGTGACTGGCTCAACTTGATAATCAAAACCGTCCAGTAGGGCAGCTAAGTTGCTGTTCACAATGTTTAAATCTGCAATCAGACGTTGCTGTTCGAGTTGCAGAGCAAGTTCATCGGCAGAGGCCGTAATGACATCGTTAAACTGAGACGTGTTGTTCTGATAACCTCGCTCAACCGCACGAATTCGTGCGTTGGCCTGAGGAAGAAGGGTGGACTGATACCGTTCTAGTCGTTGGGCTAAATTGGTTCGGTCGACAAGTAAGGCGTTGACTTTGGCATTCATCTGAGCCAGTAACGTGTCTTTCTGGGACTTGGCCGCGCCGACCTGATATTGGGCCGCAGCGAGATTTCTGTCCTGACGGTTTCCCGTGAACAGAGGAATGTCCATGGTTAGATAGGCACTAACTAGGTCTGATGCAGGTTCTCCCATCATGCCGTTGGCCTGACGGTAGGCGTACATGACTTCAACGCCAAACTGAGGTTGATAAGCCTGCTGTGCAATTTCAACCTCAGTTTCGGAAGTGGATATGGTTTGGCTGGCCATTTGTACCATTGGGTGCAGGCTGAGCTGCTGGTAATACTCGGAGTTTGCCAGGTTCTCGTTCAGCTGTTGGTCGAGCTTGGCCCAGTTAAGCTGATTGGATGCGCTGACGTTCTGAATCTGTTCAGACCAATTGGCTCCCAACCATTCTGAAAGCTGGGCCATCAAGCGCTGTTGCATCTGCTGATTAGCCTGAAGTTTTTCATCCAGTTTGCTTACTTGAAGCTGAGCATTGAGCAGATCCTGAGCTTCGCTTTTACCAATCGAATAGTTGGTCTGAATGAAGCTCTCCATTTCTTTAAGCAAACGACGATTTTCCAGCATGATGGTTTTCGCCTGCTGCTGATAACCCAGTTCAAGCCAGAGTTGGGTCATGCTGTTAATGACATCCAGTTCTCGGGCATCAATTTGTAAACCGACGCCATCCGCTTGTTGATTGCTTTTCTTTTGTTGTAACTCCAGTGTCGAACCACGCTCAAATTGTTGCATCAATCCGACGGAAATGTTCGTCATCGGATCTTCGTCGAATTTGAAGCTGTCTACAGTTAGGCCACCGAAGCCAACTTTGATTTTGGGGTCCATTAGCGTGGCACTGGCAACGCTGGTCTCGCGCAAAGCTTGTGACTGAGCAAAATATTGCTTTCGATTGCTGTCGTTGTTGAGTGCCATGCTGATCAATTGTGATAGCACGGCTTGCGGCTGGTGAGTCTGCTCTTGCAAGTTGCTTGCTGATACAGGCGCAAACCAGACCGCGGCGCTGACAGAAAGCGCCAGAATCCTTGGTTTGATTTTCACTTTATTGTCCGTTTCCGAGTGCCTGACAGGCACGAAAAACCATCTCCCAAAGCAATAGGCTGGGAGTCGATAACAGAGAACGGATTACGCTATCGGAGGGCGATAGAGTGAGCTTAAACGGGTAATGACCTGACCTTGGACATCTGAATGGATCAGAGCCAACTGAGTTGAGATTAGTAGAGGTTTATCAATTCGGGGAATGGGGGCAAAAACCGTTGCGCACATCACGCTACAACAGTTATGAACCATCTCTTCACTGGTTTCACAATGATCTGAAGGGATTGAAGAGTCTGTCAGCGCTGGGCTCATGTTCATTGCCATGCCACAGTGAGCCTGCTTGCTACCGGAATCGCTGAGCATTTCGAACGTCATTAGGGTTTCGCTAGTAGCAAAACTGGATACCAACATGGCGCTCATGCTGATAAATAGAATCCAGTACTTACGAATCGAAGGGAAGCCCATACGTAACCTAAAATGACGATAACTTGGCTAGCATAAAGCTTCCCCTAGGGGGAAGGTCAAGCGGTGTATTAGGATTCTGCCGTCGCTTCTAAATTTAAAATGGACTGTTTGATTTGCTCTGGTAAGTTTGCTTTGCAATTGTTTTTAAAATCAAACATCACACAGGTGGCGCGCCCTACGGTACTGACTTTACCGACTTTCTTGCTCACAACCTGATACTCCATAGTGAATCTGTCTTCCTGAATGTCGACGACTTTAGAGCCTATCATCAGAGTGTCTGGATAGGTAATGGGCATTTTATAGCGGCAGCTTGTTTCGCCCAATACAGGGCCGATATGGCTTTGGCTTAGGTTGACGAGAAGATTGATGTGCTCAAAGTAGTCGAGTCTTGCGGTTTCAAAGTAGCGAAAGTAAACCACATTATTGACGTGTTGGAGAGCATCCATTTCACCCCAAGCGACCGGAATTTCTGTGATGACCGGAAAGTCTTTCAGTAACGATTCCATGCGTGTTCCTTGCATTGGTTTTTAAAAGAGCTTTTATTCTAATGCTGAATCAAGTGGTTTTGTGAAAATGTTATCAAAATGTGATCTTTAATGACTAAGTAAAGGCCCGTCTTTACTTATAAAGATCAGAGGAGTAGGTTTTAAAGAGGTAACCTGATGGAGGATCTGCAATGACCGCACCCGATGGTTTTAATCTCGCCAAAGTAGATAAGCGCACTGACTGGACGTCAGAGCTATTCAGTTTACGTCTTACCGGCGCGCCTCTCACCTTTAAAGCGGGCCAATTTACTAAGCTGGCCCTGTATGACGACGACGGCCAATTGATCAGCCGAGCGTATTCAGTCGTCAACGCACCACTCAACAGCAGCGATATGCTGGAATTTCTGATTGTTTCGAACCCTGAAGGCAAACTGACGCCAAAACTGCAGTACTTGAAAGAGGGAGACTCGGTATACGTAGGCGCTGCCGCCTATGGTGATTTGATTTTGAGTTCTATTCCTAAATCGACTCAGGACTTATGGTTGCTTTCAACGGGGACGGGTATTGGTCCTTTCCTATCGCTACTTGATGACATTAATGTTCGCCCCGGATATGAAAAAATTGTTTTAGTACATGGCGTTAGGCATGAGAAAGATTTGGTCTACCGCTACTTGATTGAGCAGTTAGTTGACCAATATGAAGGTCGCCTGAGTTATGTGCCTGTTGTGTCGAGAGAGCAACATCCAAATACGTTATATGGCCGCATTCCTCAGCTGTTGGATCAACGTGAGATTCAAGAAAGAGCACAGGCAGAGCTCACTCGGGAGAACAGCTTTGTCATGCTGTGCGGAAACCCAGAAATGATCAAAGAGACCACCAAGACTCTGCAAGGGTTTGGGTTAGAAAAATTCCGTCGAGCGACGGGAGGCAACATCACCTTTGAGCGCTACTGGTAGGGCTCAATTATCGTAGGGAACTTGTTTGAGTTTCCACATTTCAACCGTGTGCTTGGTTTTATCACATAATCCAAGCAGGATTTGATATTTAGGATCGTAAGGTTCGCCAATGTAGGTTGTTCTGATCAACTCATTGGTTTTTAAATCCACTTGAGTGACAACCCGGCCTTTAAAGTTTTGGAAGATCACAAACTGATCGCTTTCATACACCATCTGCTCGCGATAAAACCAAAAGTTGTCAGCAGTATGGAGTAGGCGACATTTCAAAGGCAAAGAGCTCGCATCGACTGTTGGTGCGGGCGTTGTCAGCAATAGCACGTGCAAAAGTAAAGGGCTCATCTCTCCCTCCTTTACCACCTCTCAAATTAACTTAAGTATAGGTAAGAGACTTTATTTTGCTGATCTAGGTTGGCAGGTAAAACAAAGGCCCTGAAAGGGCCTTCGAAAAAAGATTGATTCGTAATCTGAAATTAGAAAATCAGATGAGCAATACCAGCAATCACAGGCAGTGTGATCAAGGTACGTAGAATGAAGATGGCAAACAGTTCAAAGATGTTCACTGGGATTCGGCTACCAAGTAGCAGCGCGCCAACTTCAGACATGTAAATCAGCTGAGTGACAGACATAGCAGCGATGACGAAACGTGTCATTTCGTTATCAATAGACGACGCTAGAATCGCTGGGATAAACATGTCAGCAAAACCAACCACGATAGTTTCAGAGGCCGCTGCTGCTTCTGGGATGCCTAATAGCTCAAGGAATGGGATGAATGGTTGACCTAGGAAGCTAAACACCGACGTGTACTCAGCAATCACTAGAGCAATCGTACCTAGGCCCATTACTACAGGCAGCACGCCAAATACCATGTCTACTGCGTTACGCACGCCTTCACCAAAGACATCTTTAAATGATTTTACTTGGCTCGCTTTCGCTAGTGCCAGCTCCATACCCCAAGACACGCTTGTGTGACCAGCAGGAACAGCATCGGCATCTTTTGCTGGTTCGGTACCATCGATGAAAGTGTCTTTCTTCATGCTTAGAGGAGGTAAGCGAGGGATGATGATCGCCGCGACAATACCTGCCAGACAGATTGCACCGTAGAAAGGTAAGAACAAGTGTTCCAGTTCAACTTGAGCAAGAACAACCAAGCTGAACGTGATGGATACTGCTGAGAACGTGGTACCTACGACAGCCGCTTCACGCTGTGTGTAGAATTTGTTTTCGTATTGCTTGCTGGTCAGCAGGATACCGACTGAGCCATCGCCAAGCCAAGAAGCCATACAGTCGATAGCACTGCGGCCAGGTAAGTTAAATACTGGACGCATCACTTTACTTAGCAACGTGCCAAACAGCTCTAGCAAGCCAAAGTTAAGTAGCAGTGGGAGTAGTAGACCCGCAAAGATAAATACTGAGAATAGCGTTGGTAACAAGCCTTCTAGTACTAGGCCGCCAGTATTTTCTTCCCATACAGCTTCAGGGCCGACCTGGAAGAAGGTCATCGCAACAGCAAGACCACCAATAACACGCACTGCCAACCAAAGAGGGCTTGGGTTAAACAGGCTGTTCAAAAACGGACTGTTAGCAATAAATGCAGGGTTCTTAATACGACATAGCAATGATGTTGCCGCCATAAATAAGATGATAGAGGTGACCATGCCTACAAGGTGATCACCAAATACAGCTTGGATGGATTTTGCCAGAACGGCAACTGGGATGGTGATATCACCGTCATAGCTAATCGGCGCCATGAAAAGAAACAGACCCAGTAAAGAAGGGATAAAGAACATCCAAAAGTTGCCTTTACCTTTCGTCTGTTTGATAGATTGAGCGTTATTCTGCATTACAATTCTCGTGTTACTACTAGTCAATATGATAGGCCAATCCACCTGGCATATATATTCACTATACATCTGCATTTAATCATCGGGCGCAAGCCTACTGTCTTTCGAATACCTTTGCAATACTATTCAATAAAAACCGCTAAATATTCATGATTAAATGTGCTATTTTCGTTCAATGGTGGATTTTTGTTTTGCTGATGTTAATTTGATTGAAATTATGTTGCAACCGTGAACTGTGTGTGGTCTTTATTTTTATTTTGAATAATAGAGGTAGGACTCATAAATTCAGTATTGAGTCGCTAGGCAGGGCAAGGCGTTGAGCGTTTTTAGGTGTAATAAAGTGGGTAGAGAGAAAAATGTCGAAATCGGATAAATAGACATTTTGAGAGAATAAAGTCAGCGATTTAATCGTGAAAACAAAAAAACCGCCCAGTCAGACTAGGCGGTTTTTACTCAGTTATCGCGCCGCTTTTATTTGCCGCTTACCTGACCAAGTTTCAGCCAAGTATCAATCACAGTATCTGGGTTAAGTGACACAGAGCTGATACCTTGCTCCATTAGCCATTCAGCCAGATCATCATGGTCAGATGGACCCTGACCACAAATACCGACGTATTTACCAGCTTTAGTCGCAGCATCGATAGCCATTTGCAGCATGGCTTTAACAGCAGGGTTACGCTCGTCAAACAGGTGAGCTACGTCGCCGGAATCTCGGTCTAGGCCCAGCGTTAGCTGAGTCATATCGTTAGAACCGATTGAGAAACCGTCAAAGTACTTGAGGAACTCGTCTGCCAGCACGGCATTAGACGGTAGTTCACACATCATGATGACTTTCAGACCCTGATCACCACGGCGCAGGTCGAACTTCGCAAGAAGATCGATAACCGATGCCGCTTCGCTCGGAGTACGCACAAATGGGATCATGATTTCAACGTTCTTCAGACCCATCTCATTACGAACACGCTTAATCGCCTGAGTTTCTAGCTCGAAGCAGTCTTCAAAAACAGGTGAGATATAACGTGACGCACCACGGAAGCCCAGCATAGGGTTTTCTTCGTGCGGTTCGTATCCTTTGCCGCCAACCAGGTTGCTGTACTCATTGGACTTAAAGTCAGACATACGAACGATGACACGTTTTGGCCAGAATGCCGCAGCGATAGTCGCGATACCTTCAGTCAGCTTGCTGACGTAGAAATCGATAGGATCTTTGTAGCCACGGATACGCTGAGTGATTTCTGCTTTTAGCTCGTCACTTTGTGCATCGAAGTTCAGCAGTGCTTTCGGATGAATACCAATCATCTTGTTGATGATGAATTCCAGACGCGCCAAGCCAACACCTTCGTTTGGAATCTGCGCGAAGTCGAATGCACGATCTGGGTTACCGACGTTCATCATCACTTTAGTTGGTAGAAGTGGTAGTTCATCAACCGCAGAACGCTTCACTTCGAAGTCCAACTCACCTTGATAAACGTAACCTGTCTCACCTTCAGAACAAGAGACAGTAACGGTAGCTCCGTCTGTCAGCTTTGATGTGGCATCGCCACAACCAACGATTGCTGGAATGCCGAGCTCACGCGCGATGATGGCTGCGTGACAAGTACGGCCACCACGGTTAGTGACGATTGCCGAGGCCTTCTTCATCACTGGTTCCCAATCTGGGTCAGTCATGTCAGTGACCAGTACATCGCCATCTTGAACCAAAGACATTTGGTCTAACGAGTCAACCAGACGTACTGGGCCAGAGCCGATACGCTGACCGATAGCACGGCCTTCGACCAAAACTTCTGCTTTGTTGTTCAGCTCGTAACGCTCAATCACGTTCTGTTCGCTTTGAGAACATACTGTTTCTGGGCGAGCTTGAACAATGTAAAGCTTGCCATCAATGCCATCTTTCGCCCACTCGATATCCATCGGACGCTGGTAGTGCTTTTCGATGATCATCGCTTGTTTTGCCAGTTCTTTGATCTCTTCGTCATTAAGAGAGAACTGCTCACGCTCTTGTGCTGAGGTATCAATAATATCGACTTGCTTACCAATTTCTTGATTGGTCGAGTAGATCATCTTGATAAGTTTAGAACCGAACGTCTTCTTAACAATCGGATGCTGACCCGCTTCAAGCATTGGCTTGTGAACGTAGAACTCGTCCGGGTTTACTGCACCCTGAACGACCATTTCCCCTAGACCCCAAGAGGAAGTGATGAACACAACCTGATCAAAGCCAGATTCAGTGTCTAAGGTGAACATAACACCTGAAGAGGCTTTATCTGAGCGCACCATGCGTTGGATACCCGCAGACAGCGAGATACCACGGTGGTCAAAACCTTGGTGCACACGGTAGGAGATAGCGCGGTCATTAAACAGAGATGCGTAAACGTGTTTCGTTGCTTCAAGTACAGCATCGATACCTTTTACGTTAAGAAACGTTTCTTGCTGGCCCGCGAATGAGGCATCCGGCAAGTCCTCAGCAGTTGCTGAAGATCGAACGGCGACTGAAAGCTCGGTATTACCTTCAATCAGTTCTTGGTAGTCGTTACGAATATCCTGCTCTAGGTCAGCAGGGAAGGGAGCTTCTAAAACCCATTGACGGATGGTGGCACCTGTCTTGCGCAGAGCTTCTACATCCTCAACGTCTAGTTCATCGAGCAGTTGGTGGATTCGTTCATCCAGACCTTCATAATCAAGGAATTGGTTAAACGCGTAAGAAGTAGTCGCAAAACCATTCGGTACTGAAACGCCAGCATTCGATAGATTTGAAACCATTTCTCCAAGTGAAGCGTTTTTACCGCCGACCTTGTCGACATCTTCCATGGATAGGCTATTGAACCAGAGGGTGTTCTTTTGCATGTCTTTCTCCAGAAACATTGCAGCTTTGTAGGGATAGGCAAACGATTACGCATGGGCTCAAAAAAATTCTCAACAAATTTTCAAAGCTGTGGGGGGCGTAATTGTCAGCCGGGTTTTATTATCGATATTATGGTGTCCATCCTACTCAAAAGAATTTTAAAGTTTAAATAAAAGATGCAAATTGATATTCAAAGTCGTGATGTATTCTATGTTTCTGACGGTACAGCCATAACATGTGAGACATTAGGCCATGTTGTTTTGGGTCAATTCCCGTTTAACGCCAACGAAAAAACGTTTCCGTTTGTCGAAAGTGAAGACAAATTAGCTGATCTACTGAAAGAGATTGAACAGTCTTACCAAGAGAGCGGTGTGAAGCCTTTAGTGTTTTTTTCCATCGTTATACCGGAGATCAAACAGAAACTATTGGAAGCCCCTGCATTCAGTTACGATGTGTTGGCGAGTATCGTCCAACAGGTTAAAGATGATATCCAGATGGAGCCAAAACCGAAGTTGCAGCGATCGCGCAGTGTAGGCAAAGATTCTGACACCTACTTTGACCGCATTGCAGCAATTGAATACACCTTAGCGCATGATGATGGCATTACGCTCAAGGGAATGGACGAGGCTGACATTATATTGTTGGGCGTTTCTCGAAGTGGTAAAACGCCAACCAGCCTTTACATGGCGATGCAATTTGGCCTGCGAGTTGTGAACTACCCATTCATTGAGGAAGATATTCGTCGTCTGAGACTGCTGCCAGAATTCGAAATCCATCGCCATAAATTGTTTGGTCTGACGATCGATCCTGAAAGATTGACGGAAATTCGCGAGAACCGTTTGGCGGGCAGTGAATATGCAAGTACAGAACAGTGTATCAACGAGTTGGAAAGTGTTGAGGCTTTATTCCGACGTGAAGCCATTCCATATATCAATACTTCATCGTTGTCGGTAGAAGAGATTTCAACCCGCATCCTTGAAAAAGCCGGTCTGAGAAGACGGCTACTGTAAATCAAAGAAGCCGGGGCAGTGAATGCAGGCTGCCCCGAACGACTTATTTGAATGAGTACGTGACGCCAAATGAAGCTCCGACACCGAAATCCAAGCCGTCACTAATACCTAACTCTGGGTGCACCTGCGCATAGATTTCCCATTTGTCTGCAAAGTGAACTTCAACACCTAGTGGTAGGCGTGCACCAAAGTCATCATCCCATTCGTAGTAACCACCAGCGCCTAAAAACCAGTTGATATCGGTTTCTGATTCTATGCCACCACGCTTAAATACGTAGTCCATGGCCATGCCATCATTTCCTGCCGTCATTCTAAAAGTGCTATTAAGATCGAAGATGACGCTCAGGTCTTGATCATAACCAAGGCCGACGGAGATGTTTGGGTCTTCAGCGGCAATACTGTTTGACGATACTGCGGCCAGCGCCAGTATAGGTAATAACTTTTTCACTAATCTGTTCCTGTTGTTGAGTAAAAGCGCCGCATGCTGCTGCATGGGCTGTGGTGAGCAGATTAGTGAGCTGGATGAAAAAAGTTATCAAAGTTCAGTCAGTTATATATTTTTGATAATAATTTTATATATCACTTGTTGGGATTATTGGTGGGCTAAGTGCGAAAGTTCGG
Source organism: Vibrio sp. St2 (assembly GCF_947311885.1). Classification (NCBI taxonomy): domain Bacteria; kingdom Pseudomonadati; phylum Pseudomonadota; class Gammaproteobacteria; order Vibrionales; family Vibrionaceae; genus Vibrio; species Vibrio sp. St2. Next base: position 93,586 of record NZ_CAMZNA010000011.1, read on the forward strand.
GTCGATATTTATTTGGTTTGGAATCTTCTCAAGCCTTTATCGAGGATATTCCGCAGAGCTGGACCATGTTCATATTGTTTGGAAATCAACATGTAAAATTTATGCTTAGGCATATTTGGAATCGGCTTAGATTCGATCTCTTCACTTACGTAAGTAATACCCCAAATGCTTTTAATTCCTTCGAGTATCTCCTGCCAAGATAGAATAACGTCGCATCTTTGTTCTTTGAGTTCTGTAACAAGTTCATGCATGTTGTGAGAGTATTGGTCAACATTTTTAAGCCAGAAATCGCCATAGTTGTAGCCGTGGATCCCACAGACCTTGTATTGATCTAACTCCGCGACGCCATCAATGTTTAGCCCTTGAGGAAATCTCGACTTTTTATATAAGTAGTGGGGAGTGACGTGATAGTACCAAGTTGTATACAGGTAGTGCTTGGCACGCTCTTCTGAGTGTGAAGCGCTGACTGCAATTTGGAATTCACCGCTCTTCGCACCTTTAAGGCAGCGGGTCCATGATGTCATGGTGAAATTGAAGGTGATGTTTTTAGGTATCAACACCTCGTTAAGAACCTCGAGATCGAAGCCTTTAACGTCTTCTCCATCTAGGTATGTATAGGGAGGCCAGTCGATAGAGTCGCCGCAGATACTAAGATGTTCGTCACGGAGTTCTATCTCCGTGGTGAGGGCTTTAGAGCTGGTTAGCAGAATCAAAAAGCAAAAACATACTCGTAAATTCATTGCGGGGTGTTTTCATTATCATCGTTAATGACAAGTATAGACACCCTGAGAGGGTTTGAAGCTATTTCGCCCGTTGGAACGGTGGCTTCAAATGTTGCCCAAAGACGTTGATTAATGCGCCAATGACAATCAACGAGCCACCCAAATATGTCCAATAGGATGGGATTTCGTTGAACACCCAAGCACCAAGTAGGGCTGAAAATACAATTTGCACATAGGAATAGGCTGAGGCTTTGCCTGCGGCTTGAGTCTGCATCGCTTTGGTTAGCCCGTATTGGCCTATCTGAGTAAAGACGCCAACTAGGATCAGCATCAAGGTCAAAAATAGACTTGGCCACACAAAATCATCGCCTATCAACATCATAGAGGTTGGTAGTGCCATCAGTGGAAAATAGAAAATAATCACTGAGCTATCTTCTGTCTGGCTTAATCGACGGACAATCACATAAGCAATAGAGCTACCAAAGGCACCAAGTAGTGCCATCATCACGCTAAACAGCGGTAAGTCTGAGCTGGAGCCTGTTTGCATGCTTGGCTGAACCATCACACCTAAACCCACTAAACAAAGCGCGATGCAGATCATAGTCGAAAACTGAATGCGCTCTTTGAGAAATAGCACACCAAGTAAAGCAGTAAACACAGGGTGCACATATTGGAGGATAGTTGCTTCTGCTAGTGGAAGTGTTGTCACTGAATAGTAAACACACATGAGAGCGACCGTGCCGACTGCGCCGCGAAGCATTAACAAGGGCTTATTGTGCCCCCATACTGAAATGCGCTTGCGTTTGACATCTAGGTAACTGATCACCAGCGAAACTAATGCCCTTGCGGCAACAATTTCAAACACAGGAATACCATAGTTGCTCACGTATTTGACGCAGGCCGACATCAAGGCAAAGCCAAGCGCCGAAAGCAGCATAAAACGCACCCCAACAGGGATGACAGATAAAACGGTATTCATGACGATTCAATCACTAGAGGAAAGTGGAAGCCAAACTTTAACATATTTGTCAGTTTGAAGGTGTTTGGGGATTGAAATAAGAGTAGAGATATAGAAAAAGCGGCTAACCAGCCGCTTTGTAAACAGGTACTTTCGAGACGATGACTCGTTAGTGATCCAAACTTGTTTGGTGCTCACTGATCAGCATATCCAGCGCTAGCTCAGCTTTTTCTTCCGCGACGGAAAAGCTATCTGCTGCATCAAATGCTTCGACGACTTCGTAATAGCACTTCAGCTTAGGCTCCGTGCCTGATGGACGAACGATGACACGTGCACCGCCAGATAGGTGATAGATCAAAACGTCACTGGCTGGTAAGTCAATAGATTCAGTTTTTCCGTCTGCAAAGGTGCGTGTTGAAGACTTCAAATCTTCAATCACTTCGACTTTACGGCCCGCGATTTGATTTGGCTGCGCAGCTCGTAGCTTGTCTCCAACAGGTGGTGCTTTTGGATCGAGCGCGGTGCTATGCTGAGCATTGATGTACATACCGTGCTCGCGATAAATGCTTTCCAATTGATCCCACACCGTTTTCCCCTGACTCTTTAGCTCGGCGGTTAGCTGAGAGAAAGCGACCAAAGCAGACAAGCCATCTTTATCCCACACTTTATTACCCACGGTGTAGCCTAATGCTTCTTCATAAGCGAACAAGAATTGCTTCTCTGCGGTTTGTTTTTGCATGGCGATATTAGTCAGCCATTTGAAACCCGTCAGAGTTTGGTAGTACTCAGCGCCATGAGAAAGTGCAATCTTCTTAAGCAATGTTGAAGAAACGATAGTATTACCAATCAACTGTTTGGTTGCATCAGTATGGCTAAGTAGGTAGTTGCCAAATAGAGAACCCACCTGATCGCCCGTTAGCATCTGGTATTCGCCATCAGGTCGACGAGCAGCGACCGCAAAACGGTCTGCGTCTGGATCATTGGCACACGCGATGTCGGCGTCATTAGCTTTCGCCAGCGCGACCACCATATCCATAGCACCAGCTTCCTCAGGGTTAGGGAAGTTCACTGTCGGGAAAGAGCCATCTGGCTCACGTTGTTCGGCAACGCTGTAGATTTTGGTGAAGCCTGCATCTTTTAGCAGTGTTTCTGCCATGTCAGCACCCACGCCATGCATTGCGGTATAGGCTACGCCAACCGCTTCTGGCTGTTGATGATTAGCCAGCAGTGGGTTGCCATTCATCGTTTGGCGATAAGTCTCGTAGTAGTCTTCTTTAAGCCACACGAGAAGATCATGCTTTTCTGCATCATCAAGATTCATCAGAGGGATGGGTTTTGTGGCGGCTTCGTCGATTTCTCCCGCAATACCAGAGTCATGAGGAGGAATGATTTGAGCGCCATTTTCCCAATACACTTTAAAGCCGTTGTACTCTGGTGGGTTGTGGCTGGCCGTGACGACAACAGCAGCGGCGGCATTAAAATGACGAACACCAAATGCAGCGATAGGTGTCGCAGCAACATCGTGTGTCAGGTATACCTTGATGCCTAAAGAGGTCAATACAGAAGCGGTATCATGAGCGAATTGCTTTGAATCTGGGCGCCCATCATACCCAATGACAACGCCACGTTTTACTGCATCTTGAACGTGCTTAATAAGATAATGACCAAGCCCGGTAGCCGTTTCCTGAATAACAAGTCGGTTCATTCGATTTGGACCACAGCCAACTTTTCCTCGTAAACCAGCAGTACCAAACTCCAACCTCTGGCTAAATCGGTCAGCTAATTCTTGATATTGCTCTTTATCAATCAAGTGTTGAAGTTCTTCACGAGTACGTGGATCCGGATCTTTTTCCAACCAACGAGTAACTTGTTCCATCATAACTTATTTCTACCTTTAACTATCGTTATCCCAAGTGTATGACATTTGGGAAATAATGGATGGATATTAAGTGATATTGATTATCATTTGCGAGAGCGCAATCGCTAAACCAATTATTGTGATCAATCTTCAATTTAACCTGCTCAAATTAGCGACATTTCCATTAGCACTTTCTTGCACAATTAGTAAACGCCAACTAGCTTTTATTAACATAACTATAACAAATTACATCGAATTTGCTGTTTACAAGGAATTTTCCGCACCCTTTGGCCCACTAGGACTTTTTTGCGTCATTCAGGCTAAAGGGCGCCTTGGATAAATCATCAGAGATGATGCCTCAGGCAGAGGAGAGGTCTTTTGAAAAGATTACAGGTTTCACTGTGGCAACTGATCAATGTGTTGTTTGTTGGCTTTGCTACTTCAGTCAACGCTGAAGAGAACACCTTGAACATGACCAGAGGTGTGACAGGCATCAGTAATGAAGTTTATGACTTACACATGCTGATTTTCTATATCTGTTGCGCTATCGCCGTCGTGGTATTCGGGGCGATGTTCTATTCCATGTACCATCACAGAAAATCAAAAGGGGCAGTGGCGGCTAACTTCCATGAAAGTACCAAAGTGGAAGTGATCTGGACGGTCATCCCCATCATCATTCTGGTTCTCATGGCAATTCCGGCGACTCGTACGCTTGTCGCCATGGAAGATACGTCCCAATCCGATCTGACGATTAAGGTCACAGGCTCCCAGTGGAAGTGGCACTACAGCTACTTCGGAGAAGACGTTGAGTTTTTCAGCTTGTTAGCAACCAGCCAAAAAGCCATTGATGGTATAGAAGAAAAAGGCGCACATTATCTTCTTGAAGTTGATAACCCTCTCGTGTTGCCAATCAACCGAAAAGTACGATTCCTCCTGACTTCCGATGATGTAATTCACTCTTGGTGGGTACCTGACTTTGCAGTGAAGAAAGACACTATCCCAGGATTTATCAACGAAGCGTGGACGCGCATTGATGAGCCCGGTGTTTACCGCGGCCAGTGTGCAGAGCTATGTGGTCGAGCACATGGGTTCATGCCCGTCGTTGTTCATGCCATGGAAGAAGATAAATACGATGCTTGGCTATTGGCGAAAAAAGCCGAAATAGAACAAGCGAAGCAAGAAGCGGCGGCATCTCTAACCGCGTCACTATCGCAAGAAGAACTGATGACGATAGGTGAGAAGGTTTATGTCGACCGATGTGCCGTCTGTCATCAGGTGAACGGCGCGGGTATTCCGGGAGCTTTCCCTGCGATTACAGGCAGTAAGATCGCGACGGGCGATGTTGATACTCATATTGATGTGGTGGTTAACGGCCGGGCAGGGACTGCAATGCAGGCTTTTGCTAATCAGCTTTCGGACAAAGAAATTGCGGCTGTGGTGACGTACCAACGTAACGGTTTAGGAAACAGTACGGGTGATGTGGTGCAGGCATCCGATGTGAATGCATTTAAGGCATCCAAGGAGGGGCAATGAAAACGTCCAAACCTGAGTCAATGAATTCTGAGTCAGTCAAATCAGCACCAGCGGCTGATGCCGAGTTAGGCAGAGCAAACAGTGCGATTGCCATTGATGATCATGAGCATCACGAAGCGCCTTCTGGCATAGCTCGCTGGATTTATTCCACCAACCACAAAGATATCGGGACGCTTTACCTTTGGTTCAGTTTCATTATGTTCTTGACCGGTGGAGCCATGGCGATGATCATTCGCGCTGAGTTGTTCCAACCTGGCCTGCAATTGGTCGAGCCCCAATTCTTCAACCAGATGACGACCGTGCATGGCTTGATCATGGTGTTTGGTGCGGTCATGCCTGCCTTTACTGGTTTAGCCAACTGGATGATTCCGATGATGATTGGTGCGCCAGACATGGCGTTACCACGGATGAACAACCTCAGTTTTTGGATCTTACCTTTTGCGTTCTTAATCCTGATAGCTTCGTTATTTACGGAAGGTGGGGGCCCTGATTTCGGCTGGACTTTCTACGCGCCGCTTTCTACGACTTATGGGCCTGACAGTACGGCGCTGTTTGTGTTCTCAGTACACATCATGGGGATTAGCTCGATCATGGGGGCGATCAACGTGATCGTGACTATCGTCAATATGAGAGCGCCGGGGATGACATGGTTCAAGATGCCGATGTTTGTCTGGACTTGGTTGATTACTGCTTTCTTGTTGATTGCCGTTATGCCTGTGCTGGCTGGGGCCGTGACAATGGTCCTCACCGACAAGTATTTTGGCACATCATTCTTTGATGCCGCGGGTGGTGGTGACCCTGTGATGTTCCAGCATATCTTCTGGTTCTTCGGTCACCCCGAAGTGTACATCATGATCTTGCCTTCGTTTGGTATTGTGTCGGCCATCATCCCAGCGTTCAGTGGTAAAAAATTGTTTGGTTACCACTCTATGGTGTACGCCACTTGTAGTATCGCGCTGTTGTCCTTCTTGGTTTGGGCACACCATATGTTTACAACAGGGATGCCCGTATTCGCCGAACTCTTCTTTATGTATTGCACCATGCTGATTGCAGTGCCCACTGGGGTCAAAGTGTTCAACTGGGTGGCTACGATGTGGCGGGGTGCGATGACATTCGAGACACCGATGTTGTTTGCCATTGCTTTCATTATTCTGTTTACCATCGGTGGGTTTTCCGGTCTTATGCTGGCGATTGTTCCTGCAGACTTCCAGTATCACGATACGTATTTTGTGGTCGCGCATTTCCATTATGTGTTGGTCTCAGGAGCGGTATTCTCGATTATGGCCGCTGCTTACTATTGGTTACCGAAATGGACAGGGCATATGTATGACCATAAGTTGAGCTTGTGGCATTTCTGGTGCTCAGTGATTTCGGTCAATGTCTTATTCTTCCCGATGCATTTTCTTGGCTTAGCTGGGATGCCACGACGCATTCCTGACTATGCGATTCAGTTTGCCGACATCAATCAGATAGTGTCGATTGGTGGTTTTGCCTTTGGTTTGTCTCAGCTCATTTTCCTCTGGTTAGTGATTAAATGTATCCGTGGAGGAGAAAAAGCTGAGGCAAAACCGTGGGATCGTGCTGAAGGGTTGGAGTGGACAGTTCCAAGCCCAGCACCGCACCATACATTCTCTACCCCACCGAAAGTGGATTGAGGGATGCGCTATGGATGGACAACAGCAATCCAATAACAGATTAACCTTAAAGCTGCTGGCAGCAGTGGTGGCGATGTTTGGCTTTGGTTTTGCGCTTGTCCCGTTATATGACGTGATGTGCGAGGCTTTAGGAATCAACGGAAAAACAAATACTGAGTCTGCGCTACAGCCACAGGGTATGGTTCCTGACACATCACGTCTTATTCGAGTTGAGTTTATGGCACACAGAAATCAGGGTATGTCTTGGTTGTTTGAACCTAAGCAACAGTCAATGGATGTGCATCCCGGAGAAGTGATTCAGACGGCCTACGTAGCAACAAACCAGTCATCCATAGCTACTATCGGTCAAGCCGTCCCTTCGGTATCACCGGGTATGGGCGCGTCATATTTCAACAAAATTGAATGTTTCTGCTTTAATCACCAACCACTGGAAAGCCTGGCGACGGCCGAGATGCCTTTGATCTTCTACATTGAGCCAGATATTCCGGATTCGATTCATACATTAACGCTGTCGTATACCCTCTACGACATTACGGATAAGGTTCCACAACCCGTTGAAGTAGCACGAATGGAACCGAGTGGCGACCTCACACAGCAAGGAGCTAAGCCATGAGTTCAAAACATCAATCATATTATGTTCCCGCTCAAAGCAGCTGGCCAATTGTCGGAGCGGTTGCGCTGTTTCTTATCGCGGTTGGCGCGGGGATCACGGTGCAAAACATGGCCGAAGGTGGAGAAGGCAGTATCTTCGGTAAGTTGATTCTTCTGGCTGGATTCCTGTTCCTGCTCTACATGTTTGCGGGTTGGTTTAGCAATGTGATTACCGAGTCGATGACAGGTAAGTATTCTGAGCAAATCTCGCGCTCTTTTAGGCAAGGGATGAGCTGGTTTATCTTCTCTGAAGTGATGTTCTTTGGTGCCTTTTTCGGAGCACTGTTTTATGCGCGCATGATCTCAGTGCCTTGGTTGGGTGGCGCGAGCAATAATGCGATGACTCATGAGGTTTTGTGGCCCGCGTTTGAAGCACTTTGGCCGCTGACGACCACCCCCGATGGTGTCACAACGACAGCGATGGGATGGCAGGGAATTCCGTTGATTAACACCCTGATTCTTCTAACTTCCTCTATTACTTTGCATATGGCCCATACGAGTCTTGAGCAGAACAAACGTATGGCGCTCATTGTATGGCTAGAAATTACGATTGTTCTGGCTGGTTTTTTCCTTTATTACCAAGGTGTTGAGTATGCCCATGCCTATCAGGACCTGAATCTTACTCTGCAATCCGGAATATATGGCAACACTTTCTTCTTATTGACTGGCTTCCACGGCATGCACGTTTTCTTAGGGACGACATTCCTAATCATACTGCTCGCCCGTGTGGCAAAAGATCATTTTACTCCTAAGGATCACTTCGCGTTTCAGGCAGGCAGCTGGTACTGGCACTTTGTCGATGTGGTTTGGCTATGTCTGTTTGTCTTTGTTTATGTGCTGTAGGTGTGTGCGCCCTTAGTAAGGGCGGACATTAGGTTCAATAAAACCTGTAAGAAGGGCGGCGATCAATAACACAACGGCGAGTGCAGAGAGGAACACCCGTCGGCCAAGGTAATAACTCATAGGCTTATCTTGGCGAGGCTCCTCATCACTTTCAGGTTGAGGCCCTTTCACCATTTCGAGCATCGCTCTTGCGAGGTTTACGATGATAAACAGTAGTAACACTACCAACAGCGATTTGAAGATGAATACCATAAAGTCTTCCTTATCAGTTCAGATGAAGTCGTACTCGTTTTGGGTTGGTCTGTTATTAACTGTGGTTGCCTTTTCTATTTTGGTCAACTTAGGCTTGTGGCAACTATCGAGAGCCGAAGAAAAGCAGCAAATGGAGCGGTTTCTGGATGTAAGAGAACAGGCCCCTGCAATCGATGTTACTCAGCTAAACGTTACCGAGACCCGCTACCTTACAGGCATTCGGGTTACCGCTGAACTAAGGCCTATCGAGGGAAAGTACCTATTGCTAGATAATCAAACCTATCAAGGTGAGGTTGGTTATTTGGCTTATCAGCTTATGGAGTTTGGGGTTGATAGCGCGGTTTTGGTGGAGCGTGGTTTTATTCCTTCACAGGGTCAACGAGATACCCTGCCCAACGTTGATTGGCTGAACAGCCCACTAAAATCAGACGCGAGAGTTTACCAGCGCTCTTCGAACCCGCTGAGTGATGAGCTGTATATTGAGCCGGGTGTTCCGCATCGAATTCAAAATCTCAATATTGCTGAACTTGAACAATATTGGCAGCACCCAATAGAGCCATACATTTTACAGCCCCGTACGTCAGATTGGCCCTATGGACAGCCTTGGAAACCTGTCCCGCTGGGGTCTGCTAAACACACAGGATATGCCGTTCAGTGGTTTAGTATGGCCGCGGCTCTAGTGATGTTGAGTGGCTGGGTTTTTATCAGAGCATTAAAACAAGGAGGTCAGGATGGCTAATCCAGTTACAAGAGGCAGAATCATTCTGGTTGCCTTGGTACTAATGTTTGCTTTGCCCGCAGTCATTGCCAAGACATTTCTCGCCAATCATTGGTATGAGTCTGGCGTGACAAACAAAGGCCAATTGATTGAACCAAAACAAAGCTTTGATGGGCTTGGAATCAGCAATCCTTATGCAAGCGAGCAATGGCAGTTGGGGTATTTGATTCCGCAGCAATGTGATGAATTCTGCCTTAAGCAGGTGTACTTGCTGGGTCAAAGTCATTTAGCGCTGGGTAAATATCAGAGCCGCGTCGCGCCTGTGCTGCTTGTCTCTGAGCTCAGTGATACATCGGTATTGGAAAAGGGTGGGTTTGAAGCCATCAAAGTGAATCAAGCCTTCCACCAGGTTGTGTCTGACTTTGAGTACGTCATTGTCGACCCATTGGGCCAATTGGTGATGCGTTATCCCAAAGTGGAATCACAAGACGATTTGGTTCGCCAAAGCAAAGATGTACTAGCGGACTTAAGGAAACTACTTAAGTTATCAAGAGTAGGCTAACAGCAGGGAAGGAGTTTGGTTATGGGATTGACCAATTTAGTTCGCCTAAGTCTCGTATTGACGTTCATCGTCATCATGCTTGGTGCCTATACTCGACTGGCTGACGCTGGACTAGGATGTCCCGATTGGCCGGGATGTTATGGCCAGTTGACCGTACCTAGCGATCAACAAGAAATCGCACTGGCAAAATCCTTGTATCCAGAGCTCACTGTTGAAGCGAATAAAGCTTGGCTGGAAATGATCCACCGTTATTTTGCGGGCACGCTGGGTTTATTGGTGTTTGCTATTTCATTTCGAGTGATTAAAGAGAAGTCGTTGCCTTATGGCTTACCGATTGTCATCTCTTTAGTGGTGGTTTTTCAGGCGCTCTTGGGTATGTGGACGGTAACCATGAAATTGATGCCACTGGTGGTGATGGGGCACCTTCTTGGTGGGTTTACGCTATTTTGTTTACTTGCGCTTCTGTATTGGCGGCTACTTGATCGAAAGTCACCCATTGAAGCCGTCCCTCATGTATCAGGTTGGTTAAAGTTTCTTGCGCCTGTCACTTTGTGTTTTGTTGTTATTCAAATAGCCTTGGGCGGCTGGACGTCGTCCAACTACGCTGCCCTAATGTGTACAAGTTTACCAGTATGTGAAGGGAACTGGACGGGGCATCTGGATTTTGACCGCGCTTTTCAGTTGATACAACCCAAGCAGGAAACCTACGAGTTTGGCACGTTAGACTATGGCGCTCGCATGACGATTCATGTGACGCACCGATTCGGTGCTGTGCTGGTGGCTCTGTTGTCCATCAGTTTACTTTGTGCGTTGCTCTGTGCCAGAAACCCTAAGCTAACAAGTGCCGCTTTCAAAGTGGGTGTGTTGCTAATTCTACAAATCAGTTTAGGTATTGCTAATGTCTTACTTAGCTTACCTCTTGTGGTGGCGGTTGCGCATAACCTAGTCGCTGCTTTGTTGCTGCTTTCAGTCCTCCATGTCAATTATCTGCTGCGACAGAAAGTCACTGCTAATGCCCATTCCACTCGATTTTTTCGTAAGGAGAGTTCGCGATGAGTAATTCTATCAGTCACATTTCTGAACAAGACCGATCGTTATGGCGAACCTACCTCACTCTGACTAAGCCGAAGGTGGTTGCTTTAATGCTGCTTACCGCTCTGGTCGGAATGTGCTTAGCGGTGCCAGGATCGCTACCTGTTCAACAATCAACTCTTGGTATGTTGGGGATTGCTTTGATGGCAGGCTCTGCTGCAGCATTTAACCACCTGATTGACAGACGAATTGATGCGGTTATGGCTCGAACATACAAGCGACCTCTACCGTCGGGTGAACTCAATGTGCGCAATGTGTTTGCGTTTGCCGCTGGAATTGGACTCGCTGGATTTGTGGTCTTGTATGTCTGGGTGAATGCGTTGACGGCTTGGCTGACTTTTGCCAGTTTGCTGGGCTATGCCGTTATCTACACCATGTACTTAAAGCGCGCTACGCCACAAAATATCGTCATTGCGGGGATTGCTGGTGCGATGCCGCCGTTACTTGGTTGGACGGCTGTCACAGGTGAAATGCATGCCAATGCCTGGCTGCTTGTGATGATTATCTTTATATGGACCCCTCCGCATTTTTGGGCATTAGCGATTCATCGCAAAGAGGATTATGCCAAAGCCGATATACCAATGCTGCCTGTCACGCACGGTGAGGAATATACAAAAACATCAATACTGCTTTACACTGTATTATTACTTATCGTTTGCCTATTCCCTGTGTTGGTTGGGATGGCAGGAGTCTTCTACTTAGCCTCAGTAACAATACTGTCTGCGTTGTTTGTCTATCACGCTTGGAAGTTGAAATTTGGTACTGACGAGAAGCAAGCCATCAAAACATTTAAGTTCTCTATTTGGCATCTGATGTTGCTATTTTCAGCACTATTAGCCGAGCATTATTTGATTTGAGAGAAGTACCTGTCTAGCCATTTGCTTTATGTTTCAAGGAGTGGCGCTCAAGCCTTTTAAACAAGGTAGAAAGCGTCAGGCAAAATATTAGGTAAGTAGCGCCTACAATTAGCCAAATTTCAAAGATAAGGCCGGAGGAATTTGCCATCTCTGTGCCAACGAAAGTCATTTCTTGAATCGAAATCAGTGACACAATCGAGGTATCTTTGACCAGTGAGATGGCTTGTCCGGCAAGTGCAGGAGTAATTGCGGCTAATACCTGAGGGGCAATTACCAAGCGGTACTTAGCCCAAGTGGAGAGCCCTAATGCGTCTGCCGCTTCCCATTGTCCTTTTGCTATTCCAGCCAAACCTGAACGTACTATTTCAGCCACATAGGAAGAGGAAAGGATCCCGACACAAAGTACGCCAGACAGTAGATTTTCCCATAGGGACTTAGGCCCGAACAACATCGACTGCAACGCATTCGCCTCTCTGGAGTACTCCCTTAGAATTCCTTCCAACCCGATAGCGGGAATGAGCTGATTTGAGATAAAAAAGTAGAAGATAAACACAAAGACCAGCGGGGGAATATTTCGGATTAACTGGATATACACATTGGCCAGTGAACGAAATACGTAAATGGAAGAATGCCTAGCTACACCAATGAGTGTTCCCAAGGTTAGTGCCAGTAGCATTCCCCAAACACTGAGCCGTAATGTCGAGATCACACCCTGAATGAAGTAGGGCAACGACCCATCAGAGCGTGAAGTAAAGATCAGCGTGAATACTTCGCTCCATCGCCAAGTGTAATTCACTCCGATAGAAGCACGTTGGTAAAGCCAGAACCCAAATCCAGCTAAAACAAGCAATAAAACTACATCAAGTTTATTGAAGTTCCAGCTGGGTTTTCTGTCCTGGCTGGCGGTCAGTAAATTCGATTTATTCACCTAACGTCCTGCTAATCTTTATGTCTCATCAATCATTCTGGGTTTAAGAAACGTGGTTATTGGCCCGTTGCAACTTGCTGCTGCCAGTCGAGCGTCGCGAACCAGTACTCGTATCTTTGCTCAAGCCAGCCATCCTCGGTACGGGCTTGTATCCACTGGTCGAAGAAGGCTTGTTTGTCGCTTTCACCAAGACGAACGGCGAAAGCCTCGTTGCCCTTAGACAGGCGCTCATTAAACGGGATAAACAGTTTGTCGGCATTCTTCACAGCTTCATGTTCAGGTTTAGGGCTAGAAGCAATCACAGCGTGAGCGTTACCATTGAGGACTTCCTGAAATGCTTGAGCATCATCGTCGAACTGAAGAATCTTAGCTTTCGGAAAAGCCTCTCGAGCGACTTGTACCGTGAAGGCGCCACGGCGTGCAGCGATTTTAACGCGTCGAGAATTGAAATCGCTCATTTCAGAAAAGCCTGAAGCCAGTTCTTTATTGGCAGCCACCTGAACACCAGAGTGTGAATAAGGAGTGGTAAATAAGACACTCTTAGAGCGTTCGGGAGTCACGCTCATGCCGCCAATAATGACATCAAATTTTTTCGCCAGAAGCGCTGGAATAATGCCATCCCAAGCGGTGGGTACAAATTCGACTTTCCAGCCAGAATCCGCGGCAAGACGTTCAGCTACATCGATTTCGAAGCCAATTAAATCCCCTTGCTTGTCGCGCATTGCCCATGGGACAAAGGTCGACATTCCGACGCGTAAGGTGCCGCGCTCGTTAATCTTATCCAAATTTGGGGTTTCACTGGCAAGTGTTGGTAGCGCTACTGCTAGCCCAAGCAAAGCGGTAATCGCTTGCTTGAAAGCTCTCAACGAACGAATCTTTTGTCCTAAGTGTTTCATTTGATTTCCTTATTATTGAGCACGCCATTGGGCGCCAAGTTTGTGTTCTAGCCAAGCGGAGATTCCCGAGAGTGACAGTGTGAGCAAAAGATATATCGCTGCCACGCTAAACCAAATTTCAAATGGCATAGCGGTTTCTGAAACAATGTTTCTTCCTTCTGTCGTCAGGTCGAATATGGCCATTACGCTGACAATTGATGAATTCTTAACCAGAGAAACCACTTCATTGGTCAAAGGCGGTAACGTTCTTTGCAGTAACTGCGGGAAGATAACGTCGTAGTAGGTAGAGAAAGGGCTTAGCCCAAGGGAGCGAGCAGCCTCAAACTGACCTTTAGGGATGCTGTTTAGGCCTCCACGAAAAATCTCAGCGGTGTAGGCACCCTGGAAAAGTGAGAGCGCCAAAATCGCAGTCGCGAATCTATCAAGGCCGATCACAGGCCCAAAGACGAAATATAAAAGGTATATCTGAACCAGAAGCGGCGTATTGCGAATCAGCTCAATATAAGTATTTGCGATGGTTCGGCCTACAACAGACTGAGAAAGCTTAAGCAAAGCCGTCAGCATTCCAATCAGCAGAGTAAACAATAGGCTCCATGCCGATATCTTGATAGTGACCCACAAGCCTTCGAGCAGTTCAGCAGGCCACCACTCACCATCTTCATAGAAGGCGATATAGTCAGGTACTCGGTGCCATTGCCATTGGTAATCTATTGCTTTCGCACCCGAATCCAGCAGCCACAACAGCCCTAAACCTAGTATTAGGATTTGAGCGAAGGCGGATAAAACGGGCTTTAAAATTCGGCTAATCATTGGTGGCTCAGGATTTGCTCCAGAAACTGTTGTGTTCTAGGGTGTTGCGGCGCACTAAATAATTGCTCAGGAGTAGCCATTTCGAGTATTTCTCCTTGATCCATAAATATCACTCTATCGGCCACCTTTCTGGCAAAGCCCATTTCATGTGTTACGCAAACCATCGTCATGCCATCTGTGGCTAAATCTGTCATCACTTCCAAAACCTCTTTGATGGTCTCAGGATCCAAAGCAGAGGTTGGCTCGTCAAACAACAAAATCTCGGGCTTCATACACAAAGAGCGTGCAATGGCGACACGCTGCTGCTGCCCGCCAGACAATTGAACGGGATATTTGCTTGCCTGCTCCGTGATGTTGACGCGATCTAGAAAGTGCATGGCTGTATCGATGGCTTGTTGTTTCGATTGCTTCAATGTGCGCATCGGTGCCAGCGTCAGGTTTTCTAATACGGTTAAGTGAGGAAAAAGATTAAAATGCTGAAAAACCATGCCGACTTTTCCCGGTGAGACAGAGGACAAAGGCTGGCCGAGCACCTGAATACTGCCTTTTGAGATGGTTTCCAACCCGTTGACGGTTCGAATTAAGGTCGATTTTCCAGAACCAGAGGGGCCACAAACGACTAACCTCTCCCCTTTTTGTACTGAGAGGCTAATATTCTTCAGTGCCTGAAAATGGCCGTACCACTTGCTGACGTGTGTAAAATCGATGGCGCTCATGCCGATTCTTTATATGCATTTATTTGTATTTCTACCTTAACAATATCAAAGAGATATTGCATCTCATGCGGTTCAAATAGAGCTAGAAAGCCTGATATTGCTCACTCTTTATCGTATGTAAGTTAAATTTTACATACGGTGTAAAATGTAAAAATAGAAGAAATATTGCCTTTTGGTTCAAAAAATGGTTGCAAGCATCGTTTTTGATAGATAAGTTACAGGGAAGATGAAAAACAAAATAGAGCATTTATGCACCACTAATTTTTGGTGCAGTGTTCAAGCCAAGAGAAATAGGAAGACGTAAGCAATGTTCCAGACTGATGATGTACGAATTAGCAAAGTAAAAGAATTATTACCGCCAGTAGCTGTTTTAGAGAAGTTTCCGGCGACTGAAACTGCGTCTTCAACGACTTTTCGCTCTCGTGAAGCAATATCTAAGATTTTAAACGGCGATGATGACCGTCTGCTGGTTATCGTTGGTCCTTGTTCTATTCACGATCCTGAAGCAGCAATCGAATACGGTAAGCGTTTGAAAGTATTGCGTGATGAGCTGGGTGACCGCCTAGAAGTCGTGATGCGAGTTTACTTTGAGAAGCCACGTACAACTGTGGGTTGGAAAGGTCTGATTAACGACCCATACCTGAATGACACGTTTAAGATCAACGACGGTTTGCGCATGGGTCGTAAGTTGCTGCTGGATCTAACTGATCTTGGCCTACCAACGGCAAGTGAATTCCTTGATATGATCACTCCGCAGTACGTTGCAGACTTAATCAGCTGGGGTGCTATCGGCGCACGTACTACTGAGTCTCAGGTACACCGTGAGCTGGCTTCTGGTATCTCTTGCCCAGTCGGCTTCAAAAACGGCACTGATGGCAACATCAAAATTGCATCAGATGCAATCCGCAGTGCGAGTGCTTCTCACCACTTCTTGTCAGTCACGAAGTACGGTCACTCTGCAATCGTTGAAACTGCTGGTAACCCAGACTGTCACATCATCCTACGTGGTGGTAAAGAGCCTAACTACAGCGCTGAACATGTTGGTGCTATTAAATCTGAACTTGAAGCATCAGGTCTGCCTCAAAAGGTGATGATCGACTTTAGCCATGCTAACAGCTCGAAGCAGTACCAGCGCCAGATGTTGGTTTCGGAAGATGTAGCGGGTCAAATTTCTGCAGGTGAAGATGCTATTTTTGGTGTAATGATTGAGTCGCATCTTGTTGAAGGTCGTCAAGATCTTGTTGATGGTCAAGCTCCAACTTACGGTCAGTCTATCACTGATGCGTGTATTGGTTGGGAAGATACTGAAAAGGTTCTTCGTCAGTTAGCCGATGCTGTAGAAGCGCGTCGTAACAAATAACCTATTTCTTATTTGTAAGAAAAGCTCCCAAGTCGGGAGCTTTTTTCGTTTTAGGGGTTTAATTGAACACTGTTTAATATATTATGGAAATCAAACTTATCGACCCCAATGATTCATGAAGCGAACGTCAAAGATTATCTGGACTGTCATACTATGCTTGGCTTTATCCCCATGGACTCATGCGGCCCAAAACGAGAGTGATTTGTTTATTTACACTCTGCCCAAGTACGATGACTCGCGCAATGAGATGAACCAAGACCCGATTGATGTAAAGATCGATAGTACATCGCCTCCACCAGCTTTGAAGCTAGATTATGAGGTCCCTTGCGATCTCAAGTGTGGCATCGGTCATACAGGACTGTTCTTACTTTATATTGCAGCGGAAGGACAGAAAGATCAGCAATACCGGTATTCATTAATGAATCCAAACTACGAACCTTAATCTGACTAATTTGAACAAGGGCTCTCGGTAGAGAGCCCTTGTATATTTATTTACCAACGAAACCTACAACAACCGTGTCGCCTTCCAAACTCCGAGAGAAAACATAGGCTGAATTGTTGCCAATTTCTTTGTGTACACCAGCTCCTATTGCAGGATGGGATTGACGGAACTGGCCTAACGTTTGCCAGTGTTTGAGAAGTTGTTGGCGCTCTTTACTTAGCTCCCACAGCATGTCAGAGCGAGTGCCTTGATGGAAGTCATCAGCATAGGGGCCTAAATCTCGTCCCACTTCATCACCGTAGTAAACCTGAACAGCGCCGGGGCTAAGTAATAAAGCGTTGGCGGCGTTACGCTGCATCTCAAACGAGTTGAAGCGGCTGAAAAACAGTTCTGTGTCGTGTGAAGACATGTAGCTGACAGGGGTAAAATCTGGCGTTTCTTGCATTGAATCGGCGTAGTTTTGATAGGTTTCCTGCATTTGGCTCAGGCAAGCGGCACCTTTGTCGAGCTTCTTCTGCATATCAAAGTTGATTAGCGCATCGAAACCTTGGTCAGCATAAGGTGAACGGTAAGCCGAATGTCCCCAGACTTCACCCATCATCCAGAAAGGTTGCCCAGTCTGATTATTATTGACACGCCATTGCTCAAGGCTCTTTGTTGCCTCGCTTTTCAACCGTTTCCACACATCTCCTTCAACGTGTTTAACGGTATCAACTCGAAAGCCATCAACACCAAATCGCTTGACCCAGTCGGTTTGCCACTCGATGAGGTAGTCAGATACGGTGTAGCTCTCACGCGCTTGAACGCGGGTTCCTGGATTGTTGAGTAACCATTCTGGTGGCGTAACGTGCTGCTCAGACTCGGTCAAAAAATCAGGTAAGCCGGCTAGTGTCATGGTGATGTCGCTTGAGCCGGGTTTGCTGTAGCCTGGCAGACCTGCACGAACCCAGTCTTTACCCCACCACTGATGCCAGTTAGAACTCGTGTAATCAACGGAATCATTAAAGCTATGCCAGTTCTGCCCTGATTTGGGTGCCCAGTCTTGCCATTTATCGGGCATATTTTCGGTGTTAACAACGTTTATGTTGTCGAACTGTAAGTCTGCCAGTGTCGAGTAACCTGAATGATTGACCACGGCGTCAAGGAAGATACGCATACCGCGTTTGTGCACCTCTGTGACCAGCTGCTTTAGATCCTCTTCATTACCAAAGTTCTGATCGATTTTGGTGAAATCACGAGTCCAGTAACCGTGGTAGCTATAGAATGGAAAACTGCCTTTCTCTCCACCACCGACAAAGCCGTGGACTTGCTCTACGATAGGAGAAAGCCAGATCACGTCAGTGCCAAGGCTTTGAATATAGTCGAGCTTTTCGGTTAGTCCTTTAAGATCCCCTCCATGAAAGGTGCCGATCTCTTGTTTGCCATCTTTCTTTCGGCCATAGCTGTGGTCATTGGATGTATCTCCGTTGTTGAATCGATCCACCATGGCGAAATAGATATTGGCGTTTCGATAGTCGAATTGCGCAGAGGAGGCGCTGGCGTCGGCCTGTTCAAGTAGAACAAGTCCACCACTGTTCGGGGAGGGGGTTAATCTTACTTGGTTGTTTTGCACGGTAACGAGTTGATTTGAAAATGCCTCTCTGAGCTGAGTGCCGTCACTGAAGGTGTCACCTAAAGAAAGTGTCACTTCTCCACCTTTGTATTGCTCGCAAACGACATCAGGGATAGGGCGGGTAAACTTCTTGGCTGCCATTTTCTTAGCTTCTCGAGCTATCGTGATCGTGTTTTGGCCCTCATCGTAGGCAAATGAGTAATCACCACTGAAGCGAATTTTGACCGATAATTCAGTGTCGCTGCTGCAATTGAGGCTCAGTGGCTTACGAAACTTAACTTTCTGTTCTGCTACTGATGGGCATGTACCATCAATCCCAGATATATTAACTTGATAAGTTTCTTTTTTGAGTGGCAGGACCAATGGATCCGATGTGCTTAAAGGGAAATCCCGACTTGTGGTGGTAGTTGAAATGGTGAGAGTCGGCGCGGCTATACTTGCCGAACTGATTAGTGCAGTCAGCGCAGCAAGAGATACATGTGTTTGCTTCACGTTCATTCCTTGATTGTTTTTTAAACAAGGTTAAACCGATTTCCTTAAGCTGACATCATTCCCCTAATCTACGCCCCAAAATTTGCTCAAAATCACAGCAGTCATCCTTTATGTTATACGAATGACAGTTTCAGCGTTGTGTCTTTATCTGGAGGTTTAAAAATTGCACCATGGCAGATTCATCTAGGTAGCCATCGGCTTTCTTGTGGCCTCGTAGATATTGATAGCCTGCAATGACATGGCGGTGTTGTTCGTGGTCTTTTGGTTCAAAGCCATGGACGTGTCGATAGGCCATTATATAGGCGTCCATGTCGACCACTTCAGCTTGTCTATATAGATACCCGCAGCCAGTAGCCAGCCATTCAAGTGAACAGTTGGCTTTCATGGCTATCTGATTAGCTTTGGACAAACTCGGTTCACTCCCGTTGAGGTATTTGCGAATCAGGGCTTCTGAAAGTTCTACTCGGCGAGCAAAACCAGAAACCGACTCCTCACCAATCAATTGTTTTAGCCGTTCGGAGAAACTCAATTTTTCGTACTCTGGTTCGAATTTGTTGTCAGTATACGTTGAGCATTGAATTAAACAAGAATACTGTAAAGGCAGTTTTTATTAGGAGGTAAGTGATGGTGTCTAAAGTCACAATTGCGCCGCAAGGCCCGGAGTTTTCTCAACTGGTTCAGGGTTACTGGCGCCTTGCAGAATGGGGTATGACGCCTCAGCAAAGATTATCGTTTCTCAAGCAACATATTGAGTTAGGTGTTACAACAGTAGACCATGCCGATATCTACGGCAATTACGAATGTGAAGCTCTATTTGGTGAAGCGCTAAAGTTAGATCCTGCCGTCCGTGATGAAATCGAGATCGTCACTAAGTGTGATATTAAGCTTTGTACCGACAAATTTCCTCAACGCAAGGTGAACCATTATGACACCAGTGCGGGGCATATTTATGAATCTGTTAACAATTCGCTTGCACGTCTGAACATCGAGCAAATTGATGTCTTGCTTATCCATAGACCTGATGTACTGATGGATGCGGATGAAGTGGCTGATGCGTTTAATGAATTACACAAAGTTGGCAAAGTGAAGCACTTTGGCGTGTCTAACTTCACTCCAAGTCAGTTTGATCTTCTACAATCTCGTGTGGCCAAACCGCTCGTTACTAACCAGGTTGAAATCAATCCATTGAATTTTGAAGTTGCCCATGATGGTACGTTAGATCAGCTTCAAATGAAGCGCGTGCGACCAATGGCGTGGTCTTGTCTCGGCGGTGGAAGCATCTTTACTGGTGCAACCGAGCAGGCACAACGTGTTCGTGATGAGCTAGAAGCAATCCGATGTGAAGTAGGTGCGCAGAGTATTGATCAAGTCATCTACGCATGGGTAAATAGGCTGCCATCGCGACCTCTGCCTATTATTGGTTCAGGAAAAATTGAACGCGTGAAAAGCGCTGTTGAAGCGATGGACATTGAGCTCACTCGTGAGCAATGGTATCGCGTTTGGGTAGCCTCTAAAGGTCATGGTGTGCCATAGGCCATTCAAAAGGACGACAAAAAGGAGCCAGCTTAGCTGGCTCCTTTTTAGTAACAGATAGAACGATTGGCAAAACGAACACTAAACGGTGTGACCGTATATTCGACAAGTGCCTCCGGCTTTATCGGCCTCGAATAGTAAAAACCTTGGATGTAGCGGACGCCAAGCTCATTCAACTGGCTGATCTGAAGTTCGTTTTCTACACCCTCAGCAATAACCTTCATGTTCAGTTCTTTTGCTAAGCTCACCATAGACTGAATAACAGGTTTAATATGAGTGTCTGCGCCTAAGCTGTTAATGAAAACCTTATCTATTTTCATCACATTAAACTTGTGCTGTCTTATCAAATTTAACCCGGAATATCCGGTACCAAAATCATCCACAGCGACTTCAAATCCAAGCTGGCTTATACGTTGCAAAGAACTGAGAGCGTCTTTAAGTTGATCGACAGGGAAATCAAGGTTTTCCGTCACCTCTATTAGAATGTGCTGCACGTAAGCTGGGTTTTCTTTGGCGTAAGACTGTAGAAAAGCCATGAAGTCAGGCTTGAGTAATGATGTACGGCTTAAGTTTATACTAATGTAATGATTACCCAGGTTATGGCCATTCTGTGTTAGAAACTCTGTCACCGATTGAAAGGTGTGGCGAGTCAAATCATCAATGAGATCCAACTTCTCTGCGAGTGGAATAAATATTTCAGGAGAAATGCGGCCTTTCAGCGGGTGATTCCAACGCAGCAAGGCTTCACTACCGACCACATTGCGTGTTTCGATATCCACAATCGGTTGCAAATACAGTTCGATCTGACGCTCGCTAATGGCTTTATTCAAACAGAATTCGATCGAATGCCTGACAAGAGTGTGATGGCGCAGCAGAATATAAATCAGTGACAAGGCGAAAGCGAACAACACGACCTGCCAAATGTTTTGTTGGTAGTGGTGAAGATAGGCGGCGGTATCAAGCTGGATTTTGACCGACAACGGATAGAGTTGTGATGAGAAGTTGAAAGGCGTGGTCATATATTCAGAAATCTGATGTTGTCCCTGAATACTGCGGCTGAGAACTTGAATCTGATACCCATAGTGTTGATTGTCTAACAGAGAAGACGTTTGTTGCAGAAACTGATTAGGTGGAAGCAGCGCGTTAATACCTGTTCCGTCATCGGAAGAGACATAAATGAAAAATGAATTGAGTTTGCTTTTTGATTTGGTCAGCGAAATGGTGATGTTATTTGATGACTCTGAAATGCGTTGCAACACAGAAGAAAATAAGCGGATACTGGTTGGTCCTTCGTTACTGGTGCAGTAAACATGGGAGCCTTGATATAAGCCAATCTCTTTAATCATATCAGAGTGGAACATATGAGCACGAAGGGCGAGTTTGTCTTCTGCGCTACACGAAGCGCTCACATTCTTCTTTAGGACGATTAATTCGCTGGCTACTCGGTCGATATAATTTTCCAACGTGGTCACAGAGTGGTTGCCGTCGAGAACGGCCTGTTCTCTCGTTTGATGGTAGTTCCAAATAAACGACACGATAAATACTGCCCCAAATATGCCCGCTATGGGAAATAAATTGGGTAAATGCGCAAAAACTTCTCTTCCATTAGCCAAGTAACGCTGAATTTTGTAATTCATGAAGACATCAATGTCCGTATAGTATTTTCTTTACTTTAAGAGTTATCTATCAAAGATGATGTTTTTCATAGCCTTATTTTGGCGTTTAACGTATTTTTTAATCTGTTTTCTCACTTGTGAGACTTTTGGCGGCGAGCATGAGTTAACTGTTGAATATCATGCAGTTAGCTAAAGGGTGACAGTGTGCAATTAGGTCTATACTTACTCTAATAGCGAACAACGGCCATATTGCGGAAATAAGCACTGGAATCACGTACAAATTTTGATATTTTTGTCGCCAATACGCTTGTTGAATATTATTAAAATTCTTAATTGTTGTTGACTTGCTTAGTCAGATTGAGGGGATAAGTATGGAAGTCGAAATTGTACGCCAGGCTCGCATCGTTGAAGAGGTAAATGGTGATGTTATTGCCGTGAAGCCAGATGGTGCTGCGAGAAAAGTCATTCAAGGCGAGACTATCCAGTCGAATGAAATTATGATCACCGCTCGTAATGCCTCCGTGGTGTTGAGTGCTAGTGGCATTCCTTCAATTGTTGACGAAAATAGCATTTCTTTAGAATTAGAGAATGTTGATGGAAACGCTTGGCACTCTGCGCAAGTTAACGGTGACATTGGATTTGATTTTACCCAGATTGGCGACGGTGCTTTAAGTGAAGATGACATCGCGGCGATCCAAGGCGCCATTTTAGAAGGTGCTGACCCGACTCAAATTCTAGAAGCAACTGCTGCCGGCGCAGGTGGTGCTGGTTCTGCTAATGGCGGCTTTGTGACCATCGAATACAATGGCACCGAAGTGTTAGCAAGCACTTTCTTCGAAACATCTGCGCAAGCACAAGACAATGCAGAAGAGACAGAAGATGAGATAAGAACGTTAGTATTTGCTGCTGGTGGTGAAAGCATCTCAGAAGCGCTTGTTGAAGGCTCTCTATCAGCAGGTACTTACCCCCAGTCAGAAACAGCAACCGTCACCGTCTTTGCTGGTGACCTTCCTTTAGATGCGGATAGTTTTGTCCCTGAACCTGCTTCACTCGCTAGCTTATTGGCTGAACTCAATTCTGATATCACATCTTCAGGCGAAGCCGTTACGTTTACTTATGATTCGGCCGAGAACGCTATTATCGGTGTCAACGCTCAAGGTGAAGTGTTGCGCATTGATATTGATACGACTCTGGTCGGCAAAGATGTCAGCCTTGAGCTGACCACAACAGTAAGCCAGCCTATTGATCATGTAGATTCTGTTGGTGGTGGACAAGTTGCAATCAGCGATGATCAGATTTCAGTCAGCTTTGATATCACTGGTGCTGATTCAGGTGGTAACGCTATTCGAGCTCCTATCGATGCTCAGGTTTCAATTGGCGATGGCGTTAATCCAACACCTCAAGCGACGAATGTTCAGAACGTCGAATCTGATTCAACGTTAATCCAAGGCGAATTCGTTGAAATTGGCAGTGATGCACTGGCCTCAGTAACGTTTGACAGTTCTGCACTTCAGCAGTTTGATGGCTTACTCAGTGACAATCAATCCACAACGGCAACGCTGTCAGATGACGGGACAACAATAACATTAACGGCTGATGGTTCAGGAGATACTGTACTGACGGTTAGCGTTGATACGCAGGGGCAGTATGAGTACCAGCAGTTTAAGCCTTTGGAGCACAATGGCTCTGATACGATTTCTCTTTCGCTGCCTACCACTATCGTAGATTACGACCAGGACACGGTAACCAATGACCTTAATATTGAGATTACTGACGGCGACAACCCTGTTATTACTAATGTTGATGGGTTGAGTCTTGATGAATCAGGTGTTGCTGGTGGTTCGCAAGTTGGCACTGCTGTGGTTTCGGGTAGTGGTTCTATTACAGCCACCGCAGGCAGCGATATTATCGATCACTTTGAGTTGGAGCCTAGCGAATTTAATACCGATGGTTCACTGACTTCACAGGGGCAGCAGGTCACCCTTGAGCTAACGGCTAATGAGAACGGTGTTCGAACTTACGAAGGTGTGATTGTTCTCAACGGCAGCCGTGTCACAGTGTTCGAAATTAAGGTGGATTCACCTGCGCAAGGTGATTATGAGTTCACGTTGTTTGAACAGCTTGATCATTTAGGTGCGAACGATGAGTCATTGACGATTGAACTCCCAGTTTACGCGGTTGATGCGGATGGTGACCGTTCTGAATTAGCGGGCGGTACGGGTTCCGAGGAAGCAGGCAAGATTCTCATCCAAGTGAAAGACGATGCACCGACGATTAGCGGCGCTGACGCTTTGTCTCTTGACGAAGATGACCTCGCTTCAGGTTCCTCACCAGACGCGGCTTCTTTGACGGCAAACGGTCAGTTTACTGTAACTGAAGGTGCAGATACGGTAGTTGAATACCGACTCGATACGAACTCTAATCCAGTAGCAGGTTTGAAGTCCGATGGCTTGGCGGTATCACTGAGTGAAACCTATGACAGCGCAACAAATACTTATACCTATACCGCTTCAACGTCTGCTCAGGATGTATTTGTTCTGACGATAAAAGGAGATGGCACCTACTCATTTGAGTTGAAAGGACCGATTGATCATGCTGCCAATGCTGATGATCAAACATTGAATTTCGCGGTTATTGCTAAAGATAATGATGGTGATACGGCTGCCCAAAATATTTCTGTCAATATTGTCGATGATGCTCCTTCGATAACCCATGCTGAGGCGTTAATCCTCAATGAGAATGACTTAGCCAGTGGCACCAGCCCGGACGCGACACGTGTGAGCCAAGACGGAGACTTTACCACGCTTGAAGGGGCGGATAAGGTCGTGAGCTACAAGCTTGA
>NZ_CAMZNA010000012.1:0-93402 GCF_947311885.1 Vibrio sp. St2
ACGGATTCGAACCATCGAAGGCAGTGCCAGCAGATTTACAGTCTGATCCCTTTGGCCACTCGGGAACCCCTCCAGGGTGTTTTTATACTTAAGAAATGATTTCCCAACACATCACTCAAGTGCGGAGCGCATCATAGCAAACTCGCTAAACCTGTAAAGCCTTTTCTTATGATTTTGAATTGAATGCTGGCTTTTTGGGCAAAGATGCCAGTAATTGACCTAAAAGCTCACGTAATCAACGTCTAAACTTACAGTTTATTGCTCTCTCTTTACATTACTTGACGTTTCCAGCGCGGTTTAACGAGTACAATGTACGGAGTTTTTTGAGGCAGAATTTAAACATGAAAAATAAAATCATTCTGAGCATTTTGTCGTTGTCTATTCTAGCCGCAGCACCTGCAGTGCAAGCTAAACGACAAAGTCCACAGACAGTTACCGTGGTGACTGAACAGGTCCAGATTCATCAAGTTTCTCAGTCCCTGTCGTTAGTTGGAAAGCTGGAAGCCGAGCAATCTGTTGTAGTCTCTTCGGAAGTAACTGGAAAGGTGGATGTCATTGCAGTTAAGGCGAATCAGGAAGTCAAACAAGGCCAGATGCTGATTCAGCTTAACGATGATAAGGCCAGAGCCAGCGTGGCGGAGGCTCAAGCGTACCTGAAAGATGAAGAACGCAAATTGAGAGAATTTGAACGTTTGGTGACGCGCAATGCGATTACTCAGACAGAAATAGACGCGCAGAAAACCAGCGTAGAAATCGCTAAAGCACGTCTTGATGCCGCGAATGCTAACTTGAGTGACCTACATATTACTGCACCGTTTTCCGGCACGGTTGGCTTTGTGGATTTCAGCTTAGGCAAAATGGTCAGTGCGGGTGATGAATTAGTGGCACTGGATGACCTGTCAGTGATGCAGTTAGATTTACAAGTGCCGGAGCGCTATCTATCTCAGATCTCTAAAGGCATGAAAGTAACAGCAAAGACGGCAGCATGGAATGATGCTGTGTTCACTGGCGAAGTCGTGGGTATCGATTCACGAATCAATGAAGAAACCCTTAACTTAAGGGTTCGTATCCACTTTGACAATCCAAAACAAAGCCTCAAACCGGGTATGTTAGTGGCTGCGGATATGGATTTTCCTCCAATGGAAGCGCCGATTATTCCTGTTCAGGCACTCGAATATTCTGGCACCAAACGTTACGTCTACGTGGTTGGTGACGACAACAAAGCGGTTCGCACTGAAGTCTTCTTAGGCGCTCGTATCGGCAACCAGGTCGTGATTGAAAAGGGCCTGGATATTGGCCAGAAAATCGTTGTTCAAGGCATTGTGAACATGCGCGATGGCGTTGCCGTGAGTGAACTGGGTGAAGATGGCAAACCACTGAATAATGAGCAAGAAGGTAACAGCTAATGTGGTTATCTGATGCTTCAGTAAAACGACCTGTTGCGGCGGTCGTTCTCAGCTTACTGCTGTGTGTGTTTGGTATTGTCTCTTTCAGTAAACTGGCGGTACGCGAAATGCCGGATATTGAAAGTCCGGTCGTTTCAATCAGTACTCGTTATGAAGGTGCTTCAGCGACCATTATTGAAAGCCAAATTACGTCTGCACTGGAAGATCAGCTTTCTGGTATCAGCGGTATTGATGAAATTGAATCGACCACGCGTAATGGCAGTTCACGAATCACGATTACTTTTGAGCTCGGGTATGATCTCAATACTGGTGTCAGTGACGTTCGGGATGCGGTTGCACGTGCGCAGCGTTCCTTGCCTGATGAGGCGGATGATCCGATTGTTTATAAGAATAATGGCTCCGGTGAAGCGTCTCTCTACATCAATCTGAGTTCTTCAGAAATGGATCGGACGCAGTTGACGGATTATGTTGACCGAGTCCTACTCGACAGGTTCAGTTTGATCTCAGGTGTAAGTTCGGTGGACGTGTCTGGTGGCTTGTACAAAGTCATGTACGTTAAGCTGAAACCTGCCCAGATGGCGGGGCGTGGAGTCACAACGTCTGACATTACTGCGGCACTCAACAACGAAAATATTGAAAGCCCGGGCGGCGAGGTACGTAACGATCAGATCGTAATGTCGGTTCGTACTGCTCGCAGCTACAACGTGGCTGAAGATTTTGAATATTTGGTGGTTAAGCGTGCCAGTGACAATACTCCCATCTATTTGAAAGATGTGGCTGATGTCTATATTGGCGCGGAGAACGAAAATTCGACCTTTAAGAGTGATGGTGTTGTTAATGTCAGCATGGGTATTGTGCCTCAATCAGATGCTAATCCGCTTGAAGTAGCGGACTTAGTGCATGATGAAGTGGAAAAAATCCAGCAGTTCCTTCCATCAGGAACTCGTCTTGCCATCGACTATGATTCAACCGTTTTTATTGAGCGTTCGATAGCAGAAGTGTATAGCACTCTGTTTATTACCGGTGGTCTGGTCATTCTCGTGCTGTACATATTCATTGGTCAGGCACGAGCCACGCTGATCCCAGCAGTAACGGTGCCTGTTTCTTTGATTTCATCCTTCATGGCCGCTTACTACCTCGGTTTTTCCATCAACCTTATCACGCTGATGGCGCTGATATTGTCGATTGGATTGGTGGTCGATGACGCCATCGTGGTGGTGGAGAACATCTTCCACCATATCGAGCGGGGTGAAAAACCACTATTGGCGGCATACAAAGGGACACGTGAAGTTGGCTTTGCCGTTGTGGCGACAACTCTGGTACTGGTCATGGTTTTCCTGCCCATCTCGTTTATGGATGGCATGGTAGGCCTGCTGTTTACAGAGTTCTCGGTATTGTTGGCGATGTCGGTGATTTTCTCATCACTGATTGCACTGACTCTGACGCCAGTACTAGGCAGCCAACTATTAAAGGCTAACGTGAAACCAAACCGCTTTAACCGTTTCATCGATCGCATGTTTGGTCATCTGGAAAGCGGTTACCGTAAAGTACTGCGTGGAGCCTTGAAATGGAAATGGGCGGCGCCTCTGATCATTTTGACCTGTATCGGCGGAAGTTGGGGCTTGATGAAGCAAGTGCCTTCTCAGCTCACGCCATCTGAAGACCGCGGGGTGATCTTTGCCTTTGTTCGTGGCGCTGATGCTACCAGTTACAACCGCATGGCTGCGAACATGGATATCGTCGAGGAGCGCTTGTTGCCGCTACTGGGCGAAGGTTTCCTTAAGTCCTTCAGTATTCAATCGCCAGCCTTTGGCGGTAACGCCGGTGACCAGACGGGTTTTGTCATCATGATTCTGGATGACTGGAATGATCGTGATGTAACGGCTCAGCAGGCGCTAGGAGAGGTGAGAAAGGCACTGGTTGGTATTCCTGATGTTCGTGTCTTCCCATTTATGCCGGGCTTCAGAGGTGGTTCTAGTGAGCCCGTCCAGTTCGTGTTAGGTGGTTCTGATTACCCTGAGCTGAAACAGTGGGCCGAAAAGCTTGAGCAGTTAGCAGAAGAGTCTCCGATCATGGAAGGGGCGGACATCAACTATTCTGAGCGAACCCCTGAGCTGGTGGTGACGGTTGATAAACAACGTGCGGCAGAGTTGGGTATCAGCGTATCAGAGATTTCTGAGACCTTAGAAATTATGCTTGGCGGTAAGAGTGAAACGACTTTTGTCGAGCGTGGTGAAGAATATGATGTTTATTTGCGCGGTGATGAGAACAGCTTCAATAACGCGACGGATCTGAGCCAGATTTATCTGCGAACCAGTTCTGGCGAGTTGGTGACACTGGATGCGGTCACTAAGATTGAAGAAGTGGCTTCGTCGATTCGTTTGTCGCACTACAACAAACAGAAATCGATTACCGTAACGGCAAACTTGTCTGACGGGTATACCTTAGGTCAGGCACTGGACTTCCTAGATCAACAAGCGGTGGACATTCTGCCGGGCGATATCTCAGTCAGCTACTCTGGTGAATCGAAAGATTATAAAGAGAACCAATCCAGTATTCTGGTGGTGTTTGGCTTAGCACTTTTGGTCGCGTACTTGGTCTTGGCAGCGCAGTTTGAAAGTTTCATTAACCCACTGGTGGTGATGTTCACTGTCCCTATGGGGGTATTTGGCGGCTTCTTGGGCTTGTTCTTTATGAGTCAGGGGCTGAATATCTACAGCCAGATTGGCATGATCATGTTGATTGGTATGGTGACCAAGAACGGTATCCTGATCGTTGAGTTTGCGAACCAGCTTCGTGATCGCGGCTTCGAATTTGAGAAAGCGATTGTCGATGCCGCAGCACGTCGTCTGCGCCCAATCATGATGACGGCATTCACCACGCTTGCTGGTGCAATTCCGTTGATCTTATCGACAGGGGCAGGTTATGAAAGCCGAGTGGCGGTAGGTACGGTGATCTTCTTCGGTATGGGTTTCGCAACGCTGGTGACTTTGTTTGTTATCCCTGCGATGTACCGACTGATTTCAGCAAGTACGCAGTCACCGGGTCATGTGGAAGCTGAACTGAACAAAGAGCTAAGCCACGATGTGAAGGCCAGAACCTCACACTAATCGCAGCAACTAATAACTCAAAAAGCCCGCAATTCGCGGGCTTTTTTTATCTAGTGGTTCTCAACCGTAATTGACGGAATAACGGGTTGGTTTGTGATTCATAGCTAACACAACATTGAGCAGGATAGCGCCCAGAATGGATAACCCGATGACTTCAGGAGAGACAAAAAAGAATGAAGCGAACAAGATGCAACAATCGATGGCTAGCTGAGATTTGCCCACTGAAATGCCGAACTTATCCTGAATAAACAGGCAAAGTACGTTGAAACCGCCGAGACTTGAGCGATGACGGAACAGTATAAGCATACCCAAACCCATCAGTAACCCACCGGCAACCGCGCAATACACAACGTTGACCGTTTCAAGGCTGACGACCAGAGATAGGTGGTCTGTAAACACAGAAACCAAGGCACCAGAAATAGCACTGTTGAAGGCAAATCTTGAGCCAAAACGCTTCCACGCGAGTAAATAAAAAGGACTGTTGGCCAAAAAGTAAAGCGTACCGAAGGAAAGTGACACAAACTGGCTCATAAGCAGGGCCAAACCTGTGGTGCCTCCGGTTAACAGATTTGCAGATTGGAGGAAGAAAACGCCCTGAGCGACCAGAAATGTTCCAGTTAAAATAGCAATCCAATCTTCTTTGCGTGAGTGTTTTTCCATCAATTTGAAACTTTTACAGTAGATAATGGCGCGCATACTATTTAAAAAATGAGGTTTTCGGTAGCTTGAGAAGCAAATTTAAGGTAAACCTATGTAATTATCGTTTTACGGGGTGTAAAGGGAAAAATTGACACTTTTCATATTTATACGTTTTAGAAAGGTGACAATATGACAATCCTTGTAGAACCACATGAAGAATCTGCATGAGAAAAAGTAAAACTTTCTCTTTATGGCCAAGATCAAATTATGTAGAATGCGCGCTATTAACGTGATGCAAACGTTTGCGTGAATCAATTTACGTAGATTAATAGGGTCATTGGTAGGTTTTTTGCAAATTTCAGTTTAAATCTGAGTCAGGAGATACAGATGCTAAAGCGTGATATGAACATCGCAGATTACGATGCGGAACTGTTCGCAGCAATCCAAGAAGAAACTCTTCGCCAGGAAGAACACATTGAACTAATCGCTTCTGAAAACTACACGAGCCCACGTGTAATGGAAGCTCAAGGTTCTCAGCTAACAAACAAATACGCTGAAGGCTACCCTGGCAAGCGTTACTATGGCGGTTGTGAATACGTTGATAAAGCGGAAGCTTTGGCAATTGATCGTGCATGTCAGCTATTCGGCTGTGAGTACGCTAACGTTCAACCTCACTCGGGCTCACAAGCAAACAGCGCTGTGTACATGGCATTGCTAAATCCAGGTGATACTGTTCTAGGTATGAGCCTAGCGCATGGTGGTCACTTGACTCATGGCTCACCAGTAAACTTCTCTGGTAAACACTACAACGTGATTCCTTACGGTATCGACGAAGCGGGTCAAATCAACTACGACGAGATGGAGCAACTTGCTCTAGAGCACAAGCCTAAGATGATTATCGGCGGCTTCTCGGCCTACTCTCAAATCGTTGACTGGGCTCGCATGCGTGAAATCGCAGACAAAGCCGGCGCGTACCTGTTCGTAGACATGGCGCACGTTGCGGGTCTAATCGCAGCAGGCGAATACCCAACGCCAGTCCCTCACGCTCACGTAGTGACGACGACAACGCACAAGACACTAGCAGGCCCACGTGGTGGTCTAATCCTGTCTAACGCTGGCGAAGATATGTACAAGAAGCTGAATTCAGCGGTATTCCCTGGTGGTCAGGGTGGTCCTCTGATGCATGTTATCGCAGGCAAAGCGGTAGCGTTCAAAGAAGCAATGGAGCCAGAATTCAAAGCATACCAAGCGCGCGTAGTGAAGAACGCTAAAGCGATGGTTGCCCAGTTCCAAGAGCGTGGTTACAAGATCGTTTCTAACGGTACAGAGAACCACCTGTTCCTAGTTGACCTCATCGACAAAGACATCACAGGTAAAGATGCTGATGCAGCACTTGGTGCAGCAAACATCACGGTAAACAAGAACTCAGTACCAAACGATCCACGTAGCCCGTTTGTGACTTCTGGTATCCGTGTAGGCTCTCCAGCAATCACTCGTCGTGGTTTCACTGAAGAAGATGCAAAAGAGCTAGCGAACTGGATGTGTGACGTTCTAGATAACATCGGAAATGATGATGTTATCTCGGCAACTAAAGCCAAGGTTCTAGAGATCTGTAAGCGTCTACCTGTTTACGCTTAAACAGCACTCAGAATAGAACCATAAACCTTCCAGTTTTTGGTTTCACTAACTGTATGCTGCAATAGCCTCCTTCGGGGGGCTTTTTATTTTTTGCGAGTTTACTTCATAAAGATCAACTGGATAAACCAGTCTTCCTCTAACTTCCCCTATCATACATATTGCTCATTTATTAACGATTAAAAACGAAAACATAATCACAATGTTTCATATCTATAATTGATTGGCATTGAGTTTAAATCTATATACTTAGTCTTAATTGGTAATTCATAAGGGAGAGTTGAATGCGTCCAACGAAAGAAAATCTGACCGCTTTAGTAGGCAAAAATATTGAAATGGATATACGCCTATCATGCCGGCCAGAGAACAGCGAAAATGGCTATTTGGAAAAGCAATATGGCGTCACTTTGCTGGAGCGCGATGGTAAAGTTGTTTTGACTCGTGATGATTCATCAGTCGATGCCGGCGTATGGGTGCCTTATGCTGAAACGAAAGCGGTAGTAGGGCGTTACACGGGCAGCGGTGTTGGTTGGTTGGCATCTGGCCCTTTCAGCGGCTGTGAAATGGCTATTGGTGTGGATAAGGACCAGAATCGTGTCTTTGCTGCGCATATTGCTAAGCAGAGTGGTTCTACGGCTCCAGCCGATTACCGTAAATTCCGGACTGATGCGAAAGCAAGCGAGTTCTACTGGAACCGTATTCCTATGCCTTTTGAAGACAAATTTTCGTGCGCCTATGTCTTCGTGATCTGTTCAACGGATGGCATTATCTCGATGAACTCGCTAGAAGTTGAAGTGACCAGCATGGGGGGCAGCAACGGTAAGGTGTTGTCGGTAAGAACGTTTAAGTAGCTTAATCCACGGATGAGATGAAATAAAAAAGGTTGATATCATATCAACCTTTTTTTGATTCTAGCTTGAGCTTATTTTGAAATGCTCAGCAGAGTGCCTGACTTACATTTGAAAGAGTAGTACTTGCGGCTTTCGCTGAACTTACCTAGGCCTTCACCATCACAGTAATCGATGTTGATGTCACGCATGGTTTCTAGAGTAGCTTCACTAGTTAGAGCAAATTTAGAACCGTCAGCACAAACGATACGTACGCGACCATCATCGCTTACAGAGTAAAGCTCAACCTCTGTATTACACAGCTCAAAAGAAGCTTCACGGAAATTGTCTTGCTGTGTATTAGAAGCGCAACCTGCTGTCAGTGCGGCAAGAGCGACAGCAACAAAACCTAATTTTTTCATAATAATTCCTTGGAAGATGTACTTTTTAGTGTTGTTAGGGGTAAGCCTATAGAAGAGTTGTGTCTCATTCAAGAAACGAAATTAAAAAGGGCTGACTTATGCAGTCAGCCCTTTCTATTAACTAAAAGAACACTTAGCTTACTTCCACACCTTGTGCCTGAAGGTCAGCGTGGTAAGAAGAACGGACAAATGGTCCACACGCAGCATGGGTAAAGCCGAGCTCCAAAGCAATCTCTTTGAGCTCATCAAATTCTGAAGGTGGTACGTAACGCTCCACTGGAAGATGGTGGCGACTTGGTGCCAAATACTGGCCTAGAGTCAGCATCGTCACACCGTGCGCACGCAGGTCTTTCAAGACTTCGACGATCTCTTCTTTGGTTTCACCTAGGCCCATCATCAAGCCTGATTTAGTCGGTACATCTGGATGCTGCTCTTTGAATTTCTTAAGCAGTTGCAGCGACCATTTGTAGTTTGCACCTGGACGAGCTTTGCGATACAGACGAGGGGCCGTTTCCAAATTATGGTTGAAGACATCTGGTGGATTGTCTTTCATTAATTCAAGTGCTACATCCATACGGCCGCGGAAATCTGGAACCAGAGTCTCGATGCGGATGTTTGGATTTTTGGCACGAATCTCACGGTTACAATCGGCGAAGTGCTTGGCACCACCGTCACGAAGGTCGTCGCGGTCTACGGAAGTGATAACCACGTATTTTAGCTTCATGTCGGAGATAGTCTGAGCCAGTTTTTGTGGTTCATTCTCTTCTGGAGCAACCGGGCGGCCATGTGCGACATCACAGAATGGACAGCGGCGAGTACAGATAGCGCCAAGAATCATAAAGGTCGCCGTGCCGTGGTTAAAACACTCAGCCAAGTTTGGACAAGAGGCTTCTTCACATACCGAGTGAAGGTTGTTTTTACGCATTGCCGATTTGATATCTTGAATACGTTGGCTGTCAGCAGGCAGCTTGATCTTCATCCAGTCTGGTTTGCGCAGAATTTCTTTTTGCTCAGTTGGCATGTTCTTGACTGGAATCAGTGCCATCTTGTCGGCGTCACGGTATTTAACGCCTTTTTCCATTTGGATTGGTTTACTCATGCTTCTTTACTTCTCTTTGCTTCTCATCGCGTAGGAGAGGCCTCTTTGCTGAATTCCACTTGCTCGTAGTTAAGCAAAGTGACAAGTTCTTCGACTAGTGTCTTCTCAACCTGGGTAAGATCATCCGGGCCGCCAAGCTGGCTAACCTGAACCATTTCCATGCCAGCATAGCCGCATGGATTGATACGTAGAAATGGTGACAAGTCCATATTTACGTTGAGTGCTAAACCGTGGAAAGAGCATCCCTTACGAATTCTCAATCCTAGTGAGCAGATCTTTTTACCATCAACATAGACGCCTGGTGCATCCGGTCGTGCCGCTGACTCAATATTGTAATTTTTAAGTGTGTTGATCACGAGATTCTCAATATGAGTGACGAGATCTCTAACACCGAGTTTTTTACGACGTAAATTTATCAGGAAATAAGCCACAAGTTGACCTGGACCGTGGTAGGTAACCTGACCCCCTCGGTCGCTTTGAACAACTGGGATGTCGCCCGTATTGATCAGGTGCTCTTCTTTACCTGCTTGCCCCTGTGTAAACACTGGGTTGTGTTCAACTAGCCAAACTTCGTCACAGGTGTCCTCTGTACGAGTGTCTGTGAAGTCATGCATGGCTTGCCAGATAGGCTCATAATCTTGCCTACCTAAGTGTTTAACAACAAGCTGGTTGTGCATCCCTAATCCTATTGCCCGTAAATAAAGTTTGTGGATTATAAACTGGTTCTGGTCAATGAACTATATACCAGTAACACATTTTTAACCCTTGATAAAATACAGGATTATTATCTGTTTGATATCTAAAAAGAAAGCAGCTTACGCTGCTTTCAAAATAATTTTACTTTATCAAATAAAATTATAGAACCATGCGCACGATATCAATCTCGCCCAATTCTTTGTATAACGTTTCTACCTGTTCAATGGAAGTCGCTGTGATTGTCACAGACACTGAGTGGTAGTTGCCTTTCGCACTAGGTTTTACACTAGGGCTGTAATCACCTGGAGCGTGGCGTTGGATCACCTCTAGAACCTTCTCTGGCAGTTCAGGTTTCGCATAGCCCATCACCTTGTAAGTAAATGAGCAAGGGAACTCAAGCAGGTCTTTCAGTTTTGCATCTGAGTTGATAGTCAACATGTTGAAACTCCAAGTTGGAAAGTCGTTTTAGCAGCGCGGAATAGTACTGCCATTAATTTTAAATCTCAAGATCCTGCCGACTTGCGTTTGGCAGGAACAAAAAAAGCCGCATTATGCGGCTTTAGATGAATGTGTGGTTTGAATTACAGGAAGCTCTTAAACAGCATCACGATGTAATCCCACAGACGGCTGAACAGACTACCTTTATTGACATCTTCTAATGCCAGAAGTGGGTACTCAGCAACATCTTCGCCTTCTAGTTGATAGTATAGCTTACCAACTACGTCACCTTTCTTAATTGGGGCTTCCAGCTCTTTTTCAAGTACGAAGCTCGCCTGAAGGTTTTTGGCCTGTCCACGAGGAAGGGTAACGTAAGTGTCCTGATCTAGACCCAGTGCAACGGTATCTTTGTCGCCCATCCAGATTTTTTCTTCAACGAAGGTTTCACCAGCTTTATGTGGAGCAACAGTTTCAAAGAAGCGGAAGCCGTAACTCAGTAGTTTTTTGCTTTCTGATTTACGTGCGTTTGCATTCTTAGTGCCCATGACGACAGCAACAAGGCGCATTTTACCTTCAGTGGCCGAGCTCACTAGGCTATAACCTGCATTGCTTGTGTGACCGGTTTTGATACCGTCAACGTTCATGCTCTTGTCCCAAAGTAAGCCGTTGCGGTTGTATTGGGTAATGCCGTTGTAGGTGAATTTCTTCTCTGAGTAAATACGGTACTCGTCTGGCACGTCACGAATTAATGCTTGGCCAAGTAGCGCCATATCGTAAGGCGTCGAGTACAGGTTAGGGTTGTCTAAGCCGTGAACGTTAGCAAAGTGAGTGTCTTTCATGCCGAGCGTATCCGCCCAAGCATTCATCAGATCCACGAAGGCATCTTCCGACCCTGCAATATGCTCTGCCATCGCAACACACGCATCGTTACCCGATTGAACAATGATGCCGCGGTTAAGTTCTTCGACTTTAACTGTCGTGCCGACTTCGATAAACATCTTTGAAGAATCTGGGAAGTTTTTAGCCCACGCATTCTTGCTGATGGTTACGTCGTCTTGAAGCGAAATATTACCACGCTCGAGTTCTTGGCCGATCACGTAACTGGTCATCATTTTGGTCAGACTTGCAGGAGACAACTTAGTGTTCATCTCTTTCTCTGCGAGGATCTTACCTGAGTTATAGTCCATCAAAACGTAGCCTTTCGCAGCGATTTGAGGAGCGTCTGGTACAACAATTGGGGTGGCAAACGAAGATGATGCGAAAGTTGCAGAAAGCGCAATAGAAGACGCAAAAACGGATTTAATTAGCGTTGTTTTTTTCATATTGACTACAGGTTTTTATTAACTGTCCATATATTAACAGAAACAATCGCTCAAACCAGTGTGCGGCGTACCTCACACTGGATTGAGGACTACTGGGATTTTATAAAAGCACTCGAATAGCCCATCAGCTTAACTTGTTCTAAGGCCTTTTGCGTCAGCATATAGTCATCAAACGGGCCCAAAAACACGCGGTGCAGGTTTTTATCCGAGCTGATATAGCTCTTTACCGAAAGTGTTTGACTCAGATCTTGCGCTAAAGTTCGTACTCTGTCTTCATGTTGTGAAGACGCAACCTGAACAACGAACTTTGGTAGTGCTTTTTGTTTATGTGCTTCCGTTGGCTTGTCGACAGAGATGATCTCTATTGACACATTGGCAGTGCCTGTACGGACCACATCTAATTTGGTGGCGGCTGCAAAGCTGAGGTCGATAATCCGACCTTCATGAAAGGGACCACGATCGTTAACGCGTACAATGGCTGTTTTACCATTATCTTGATTGGTTACTTTGACATAACTCGGTATCGGTAAGGTCTTATGCGCCGCCGTCATGGAATACATATCGTACACTTCGCCGTTGGAAGTTAGGTGACCGTGGAACTTCTTCCCGTACCAAGATGCCTGTCCTTCCTGAGTAAATCCTTTGGGCTCTCTTATGATCTGGTAGCGTTGTCCACGAAGCGTATAGTCGCTATTGCCGCCCAAACTGTACGGTTCGTACTGAGGGTTTGCATCTTCGATATGATCGACGGAGATCGGGGCATCCGGTGCAATATCGTCGTCTATCGTGTAACGCTTTGAAGGCGCAGAGGAACAACCTGCTAGAATGGTTACGGCGCATAGCGTGCCTAGCAGAGGTTTATTTATTGTCATTTAAGTTGCCTTCGAAAATGCTTTTCTATGAGTGTGGATCGACATTAATATGCCAAAGCCTGCCATTAAGGTCACCATGGACGTACCGCCATAGCTAATCAGAGGCAGCGGAACACCTACTACTGGCAAGATGCCACTCACCATACCAATGTTTACGAATACATAAACAAAGAAGCTGAGCACGATACTGCCGGCCATCATACGGCCAAAAGCTGTTTGCGCTTTACTTGCTAGCACTAGGCCGCGTCCGATGATAAATAGATACAAGCTAAGCAGAATCAGAATACCAATCAGGCCCCATTCTTCGGCGATCACGGCAAAAATAAAGTCGGTGTGACGTTCTGGTAAGAACTCAAGTTGAGACTGGGTCCCTTGTAGCCAACCTTTGCCAGCAATGCCGCCAGAACCAATGGCAATCTTACTTTGGATAATGTGATAACCAGCGCCAAGAGGATCAGACTCCGGGTTGAACAGAGTACGAACTCGGACTTTCTGGTATTCCCTCATCAGGAAGAACCACAAGATTGGCAGAAATGCGCCTAGGCCACAGGCCGCAGCGAAGATGATTTTCCAACTGATACCAGCAAGGAAGATAACAAAAATCCCTGAAGCGGCAATCAGAATCGAGGTACCTAAATCGGGTTGTTTTGCGATCAAAATGGTTGGTACAAAGACCATCACCAACGACATTACAAGAGTCTGAAACGTTGGGGGGAGTGAACGCTTACCAATGAAGCGCGCAACCATTAATGGAACAGCAAGTTTGAGTAGCTCTGAAGGCTGGAAACGAACAAAACCTAGATTTAACCAACGCTGTGCGCCTTTTGAAGCCTCACCAAAAAACAGAACCCCGAACAGCAGCAGAACGCCGACAATGAACATTAGAGGAGCCAGAGATTCATAGGTTCTGGGAGGTATCTGAGCGAGAATTACCATCACACCGAGTGATAGCCCCATACGCATCGCTTGTCGATCCATCATCGCCAGACTTTGGCCACTGGCGCTGTACATTACGACTAGACCGAAGCCCATTAATACCAAAATACCTAGCAGTAAAGGCAAGTCGATATGGAAGCGCTCGAACAGCGCTCGGTTTTGGCCTGTAGCAGGATCAAAATCCATTATTCTTTCGCCTCTTTATCTTCTACTAACACGCGGTCAAAGACCTGCCTGACCACAGGGCCACCTTGTGAAGAGCCTCCGCCCGCATTTTCAAGTACGACCGTCACTACCACTTCAGGTTCTTCCAATGGAGCAAAGCCGGTAAATAGAGCGTGATCTCTTAAGTGCTCAGCAATTTCATCTGCGTTGTATTCTTCATCCTCTGCTAGACCGAATACCTGTGCAGTACCAGATTTACCGCCACTGACGTAAGGCGTATTGTAGAAGGAGCGTCTTGCTGTGCCTTTTTTACCGTGGTTAACCAGTCGCATCCCTTCTATCGACAAGTCCCAGAATTTTTCTTTGACATCAGTAATTGGCGGGTAAGTCTCGATCTCAGACATCACTTGTTTATCAAATTTCTGGCCATTGTCGATGGTAGCTCTCAATAGGTGAGGAGCGATCACTTCGCCTCGGTTAACCAACACTGAGGTCGCTTTCGCAATTTGCATAGGTGTTGCTGTCCAATACCCTTGGCCTACGCCGACAGGAATGGTGTCTCCCTGATACCAAGGTACACGGTGACGAGCCATTTTCCATTCACGAGTTGGCATGTTTGCTTTGCTCTCTTCATAGATATCGATGCCGGTTTTTTCACCAAAACCAAACATCATCATCCAGCGAGAGATTCGATCGATGCCCATGTCGTAGGCTATCTGATAAAAGAAGGTATCCACGGACTCTTCTATTGATTTGACGATATTAACTTTACCGTGTCCCCAACGTAGCCAATCTCGGAAAGGCCTAGTTTTAGAGTTAGGAATCTTCCAGTAACCAGGGTCATTACGCGTGGTGTATGGAGTGATGACGCCTTCTTCCAGAGCCGCTACCGCTAAAAATGGTTTAATTGTCGATGCTGGTGGATAAATGCCGAGAGTGGCTCGGTTAACCAATGGACGGTTCTTATCGTTGAGAAGAGCACTGTAGGCTTTGCCAGAAATGCCATGCACGAAAGCATTGGGGTCGTAGCTTGGGCTCGAGACCATGGCCAAGACACCGTTGTCTTTGGGATCGAGCACTACGGCACTACCACGACGTCCAGCGAGTAATTCGTGAATGTAGAGCTGCAAATTTATATCGAGATTGAGAACGATGTCTTTGCCAGGAACTGGC
Organism: Vibrio sp. St2; assembly: GCF_947311885.1. Taxonomy (NCBI): domain Bacteria; kingdom Pseudomonadati; phylum Pseudomonadota; class Gammaproteobacteria; order Vibrionales; family Vibrionaceae; genus Vibrio; species Vibrio sp. St2. Next base: position 14,741 of record NZ_CAMZNA010000012.1, read on the forward strand.
GGAATGTACTTCAAGGTGCGAATAATACGACCACGGCTATTGACTTCGACTTCCTGATAACCAGCTGTTCCGTGAAGCAGATCTTCGTAATAACGCTCGATACCAAGCTTACCGATATCACGTGTTGCTTGATAGTTAGCGTCTTTTTCCTCGCGGATCAACCGCTGCATATCGCGGTCATTGATGCGCGACACATAACCAATCACATGGGTCAAAACATCGCCGTATGGGTAATGGCGTTTTAAGCTCGCGTTGACAGCGACACCGGGGAACTTATGCTGATTGACCGAAAACTTGGCGACCTGTTCTTGCGTGAGCTGAGTCAGTATTGGTACCGATTTGAAACGTCGGGTTTGGCGTCTTTCTCTTTCGAAACGTTCGACTTGCTCTGGAGTTATTTCAATGAACTCTTGAAGACCACCGATAGTGGCTTCCATATCTTTAATTTTTTCTGGAGTAATCTCCAAATTAAAGACAGGTCGGTTTTCAGCGAGCAGTTGACCATTGCGGTCATAGATCAACCCGCGGTTTGGCGCGATAGGGACGACTTTGATACGATTATCGTTTGAGCGGGTTTTGTAATCTTGGTATTGGTTGATCTGGATGTTATAGAGGTTGGCCACTAACAGGCCAACCATAGTGACAATACCAATGAAAGCGACAATAGCCCGGCTTTTAAACAGCCGTGCTTCTTCTTGATAATCCCTGATTCGGGTACGCTTCCTTAACATTGACGCTTATTCTCGGTGATATGGATGATTAGCAGTGATACTCCAGGCACGATAGAGGCTTTCTGCCATCACGATGCGAACCAGAGGGTGGGGCAAGGTGAGTGCTGACAGCGACCAGCTTTGATCGGCCGCTGCTTTACAAGCTGGAGCTAACCCTTCCGGGCCGCCAATAAGTATGGAAACATCACGGCCATCTAACTTCCAACTGTCTAGTTGCTGCGCCAGCTGAGGGGTATCCCACTTTTTGCCGGGAATATCTAGGGTAACAATTCGATTGCCTTTTGGCACCGCAGCCAGCATGGCTTCGCCTTCTTTTTGCAGAATCCTTGCAATATCGGCATTTTTTCCCCGTTTTCCGGCTGGAATTTCAACAAGTTCCAGTGGCATATCGTGAGGAAACCGGCGCTTATATTCTTGAAAGCCTTCTTCAACCCATTTGGGCATTTTAGTGCCAACGGCGATCAATTGCAGTTTCATCGCTTAGCCCCAAAGTTTTTCCAGTTGATATAGCTCGCGTTGTTCTTCCTGCATAACATGAACAATGGTCGTGCCCATATCAAGGACGACCCACTCACCTTCACTTTCACCATCGATGCCTAGTGGTTCAAGTCCAGCCATTTTTGATTCTTTTGCTACGTGTTCAGCAATAGAGGCAACGTGGCGTTTTGAAGTGCCTGTGCAGATAATCATGTAGTCTGTGATGCTGGATTTGCCTTGAACATCAAGTGTTTTAATGTCCTGTGCTTTCATGTCGTCGGCTTTATCTACTAGAAAATCATTCAGTTCTTCAAGTTGCAAAGTCAGGTCCTCATTTGTTTATTCGGTTTAAAATCAAAGCGGCGCAGTATATCACGCTTTTTAAAGCTTCACTTGTGGCAAGCACATCTCAGTACTTAACTGATGCAATAGTGGCCAACTTGAAATCTCATATTGAGTTTTAGAGATAACTTCGGCTTTAGCAATTAACTGGATTAGCTGAGTGATCTTTGTCTGTGAAAGACGGTTTAACGCCGCAGAGTACAGTGGCCGCTTTGATTGCCATATCCGGTAGCGTTCAAATACTTGTCCTATAGTTTGCGATTGCATTTGCTGCTGCATCGAGAGTAACTGAGTCAACTCTTTCTGAATGGTTCGAAGCAAAATTACCGCTTCAACGCCTTCCGCTTCTAGTTGTCTTAATACTCGCTGAGCTCGGTTAGCTTTACCTGCTAGCAGAGCATCTGACCAGTGGAATGCGGTAAAATGATTGTGTCGGCTCAATGATTCTTCGAGTCTGATGAGGTTTAACTGCCCATCGGGGTACAAAAGGGCGAGTTTTTCCAAGCTTTGTGTCAATGCAAACAAGTTGCCTTCATGCCACTGAGCTAACATTTGAATCGCTTCCGCATCCGGATTCAGGTTCAGTGCTCTACAGCGTGACTGGACAAACTGAGGCAGGCGGCTGAGGTCTGGGGTGAGACAATTTACCCAGCAGCCACGGGAAGATAAGGCTTTAAACCACTTAGCATTTTCTTGGGCTTTGGTGAGCTTAGTGCCAATTACGACTAAAATGATGTCACTGTGCAACACTTCTGAAATGCCTACTAGCTCTTTTGCAATCGCCGCGTTTACTCCTGATTCTGGGAGCTCTAACTCAATCAATTGGCGCGATGAAAACAGGCTTAATGCTTGGCAACTGTCATACACCAAGTTCCAATCAAAGCTGTTGTCTATTGCGAAACGGTGTCGTTCTTCAAAGCCCTGAGTGTAAGCGGCTTTTTGAATGGACTGGCGAGATTCTTGTAGTAGTAATGGCTCATTGCCAAAAATCAGGTAAGTAGGGTGGAGCTGCTTATTGAGCTGCCCCACCAGCCGATCTGCGAAGATTCGCATAGGATACTATTGAACCGCTGAGTTACTGTCAGATGCTCCTTGAGGCTCATCTGACGAATAGGTTTTGATTCGGTACTGCTCTTCGTCTGTTTTTAGTTGGATCTCTTGCTCTTCCATATCAAGCTCGTTAGCTTCGATATCTGCCTTTAAACGTGCCATTTGACGAATGATCTGAGTTGCAGCCAGTTTACGCATTTCATCTTCGATCATATCGCGTTCTACTGACTTCGCCAGCGCTGTTAGCGGGTTATCTAAGTAGCTTCGAGTAACACTGGTTGAAAAGGTCTTCGAACCTAGTTCAGGGATAGTTACACGGTAAGACGCTCGGAAGGTAAGTTCCTTCTCTGCTGCACGAGTATTTTGATAAAGAGAAAGTGTACGTTCACCAACACCTTCACTTACTAAATGAAGATTCGGGATATTGTCAGAAGGCGGAACAACTTCAATCTCACTCATACGCAGTTGGGCTTTCATCATTCGGGTAAACGTACTGTACTGGTCATAACTGGTAAGAGACATCGTGTCGAGATCTTCCGGGATAGAGTAATCACCACGGAGATGGAAACCACAGGCAGACAGCAGGCTCGCTGCAAGTACAACGCTGGTGAGCTTAATAGTTGAGATTGAAAATAGGCGCATTAGTTGATGTTTCTCGATTATTTGAATACTTATCTAAGGCTACTCAGTGAATAGGCTTAGATAAGTAAAGCAGGGTAAATATACCCTGCTTAAGACTTTAGTTTAACGAATTAGTTCGCAACACTTTCTTTACTTTGCAAATGCTTAGTTTGCAACGATATTCAGAAGCTTACCTGGTACGTAAATCACTTTACGAACAGTCTTGCCGTCTGTGAACTTAGTTACGTTCTCATCGTTTAGACCTAGAGCTTCAATATCGTCTTTAGAAATATCGGCTGGAACAGTCAGTTTCGCACGTAGCTTACCGTTAACTTGAACGATGATTAGCTTCTCGTCTTCAACCAGAGCTTTCTCATCGTGTGTTGGCCATGCTGCATTGTCGATGTCAGCTTCGCCAAGACCTACCCACATTTCGCTAGAGATATGAGGAGTGATTGGGTAAAGCATTGCAACAACTGCTTTTAGCGCTTCATCAAGGATTGCACGATCTTGTGCAGATTCTTGTGGTGCTTTCGCTAGCTTGTTCATTAGTTCCATGATCGCTGCGATTGCTGTGTTGAACGTTTGACGACGAGCAACATCATCCGTCACTTTCGCGATAGTCTTGTGAACGTCACGACGAAGTGCTTTTTGGTCGCTAGACAGTGCCGAGGTATCCACTGCTTCTGCCGCGCCTTTCGAAGCGTGCTCGTTTACTAGTTTCCAAACACGTTTCAGGAAGCGGTTAGCACCTTCAACGCCAGACTCTTGCCACTCAAGTGTCATGTCTGCTGGTGAAGCAAACATCATAAATAGACGTACTGTGTCAGCACCGTACTTGTCTACCATCTCTTGCGGGTCGATACCGTTGTTCTTCGACTTAGACATCTTGATCATGCCTGAGTGTTCAACGTCACGGCCAGTGTTGTCTTTCGCTGAAGTGATGCGGCCTTTACCGTCACGTTCAACAGTCACGTCAGTAGGTGCAACCCACTCAGTACCGCCTTTCTCGTTCTCGTAAGAGAATGCATCAGCCAGTACCATGCCTTGACATAGTAGGCGCTTGAATGGTTCATCAGAGGTTACGTAACCCGCATCACGTAGCAATTTGTGGAAGAAGCGAGAGTACAGTAGGTGCATACAAGCGTGCTCGATACCACCGATGTACTGGTCTACTGGTAGCCAGTAGTTTGCTTTTTCTGGATCTAGGATGTCGTCAGCTTGTGGTGAGCAGTAACGTGCGTAGTACCAAGAAGACTCCATGAAGGTATCGAACGTGTCAGTTTCACGTAGAGCTGGTTCGCCGTTAAATGTCGTCTTCGCCCACTCTTTATCAGATTTGATTGGGCTGGTTACGCCGTCCATTACCACGTCTTCTGGAAGGACTACTGGCAGTTGGTCAGCGGGTACTGGGTGAACTTCACCATCTTCAGTGGTTACCATTGGGATTGGTGCGCCCCAGTAACGTTGACGAGATACACCCCAGTCACGTAGACGGAAGTTAACTGTCTTAGTGCCTTTGCCTTCAGCTTCTAACTTCGCTGCGATTGCATCGAATGCTGCTTGGAATTCAAGACCGTCGAACTCACCTGAATCGAACAGTACGCCTTTCTCAGTGTACGCTTCTTCAGAGATGTTCAGTTCGCTGCCGTCAGCAGGCTTGATCACAGGGATGATGTCTAGACCGTACTTAGTCGCGAACTCGTAGTCGCGTTGGTCGTGTGCAGGTACTGCCATTACAGCACCTGTACCGTAGTCCATTAGTACGAAGTTAGCCACGTAAACAGGAACCTCACGGCCGTTCAATGGGTGAATAGCAGTAAGGCCAGTCGCCATACCTTTCTTCTCCATTGTCGCCATTTCAGCTTCTGCTACTTTGTTGTTCTTACATTCTTCAACGAAAGCCGCTAGCTCAGGGTTTGTTTTAGCGGCTTCTGCTGCTAGAGGGTGACCTGCTGCGATACCAACATAAGTCACACCCATTAGCGTGTCTGGGCGAGTTGTGTAAACTTCTAGGTCAGCTTGACCTTTTACTTCGAACTTGAGTTCAACACCTTCAGAGCGACCAATCCAGTTGCGCTGCATGGTTTTAACCATTTCCGGCCAGCCATCTAGCTTGTCTAGGTCATCGATCAGTTCTTGAGCGTATTCAGTAATTTTGATGAACCATTGAGGAATTTCTTTCTGCTCAACGATTGCGCCTGAACGCCAGCCGCGGCCGTCAACAACCTGTTCGTTCGCAAGAACTGTTTGGTCAACTGGATCCCAGTTAACTGTAGACATCTTCTTGTAAACTAGGCCTTTTTCGTAAAGCTTAGTGAAGAACTCTTGCTCCCAACGGTAGTACTCTGGCGTACAAGTTGCGAATTCACGGTTCCAGTCGTAACCCAAACCAAGCATTTTAAGCTGGTTCTTCATGTACTCAATGTTTTCGTAAGTCCATGGTGCAGGTGCCGTGTTGTTCTTAACCGCTGCGTTTTCTGCTGGTAGACCAAATGCATCCCAACCAATTGGTTGCATTACGTTTTTGCCTTGCAGGCGTTGGAAACGAGATACCACATCACCGATGGTGTAGTTACGCACGTGACCCATGTGCAGTCGACCACTTGGGTAAGGGAACATAGAGAGACAGTAGAATTTTTCTTTATTTGGGTCTTCACTTACAACAAAGGTCTTGTTGTCATCCCAGTGCTTTTGAACTTTCTGTTCAATATCTTGCGGGTTGTATTGCTCTTGCATCGATGATATCCGGTTATCTTGGAAATTGTGAGTTCAGTTAGAACAGACATAAATAGATCGTCATAGAATACCTAAAGGAGAGGAGCACAACAATAGCCTACGGGCGCAATTCTCCCGAGTCGCTAGAAGGAGGTCACTATGCCAAAACGTAAAGCAGGTTATGAGGAGATGTTTGAGGATGTTGTGGAAGCACTCAAACATAGCCCAGATGAAGTCAACCACGTTTTTGAAACCTCAGAAAAGGTCGTTGAGGCGGCCAATGATTTGACTAAAGATGAGCTGGCTTTGGTGTCAGCGTATGTGAAGTCAGATTTGAAAGAGTTTGCTGATAGCTATGAGGAATCGAAGGGAGGGCCTTTTTATCTTATGGTGGCAGATTCTATCTGGCAGGGGCTATTGGATATCACAGACCGAACAAAGGTCGAATGGGTTGAATTGTTTGCTGACTTAGAACACCAAGGGTTGTATCAAGCCGGTGAAGTGATTGGGTTAGGTATTTTAGTGTGTGACGAATGTGGTCATAAAACGCAATACAACCATCCAACCGTGATCATTCCATGCACAAAATGTGGTGGGAAGGGCTTTAGCCGCCAGCTTCTGAAACCCTAAATGTAAATGCTTCTACTACTGACAAAAAAGGGGTGACGTTTGTACGCCACCCCCGTGATTAGTCTACTCTTACTTCCTCAAGCGCCAACCGGCGATCAAACTCAGTAGTACCCAAATGTAGAGTGGCCAAGTACCGAGCTCTCGATAGGGGGTTTGCCCTTGGGTGGAGGTGACCTCTGCGCGCAATACCTCTGTTTCAAATTGAGGGATCTGCGCGGTGATGTTGCCCTTGTAATCGGTCACCGCGGTGACACCATTATTAGTCGAGCGAATGACGGGTTTACCTAACTCAAGTGCTCGCATTCGAGCAATTTCCATATGTTGCAACGGGCCGATTGATTTGCCAAACCAAGCATCGTTAGAAAGAGTAAGGATGAAGTCGGTGTCATCTGTGACATTTTCACGTACTTGCTCGTTGAAAATAATCTCATAACACAGTGCTGGTGCCATCTGCTTGCCGTTAGCCTCAATATTGGGCTGTATAAAGTCACCACGACTAAACGAAGACATAGGTAGATTAAAAAATGGCGCTAATGGTCTTAAAATATCCTCAAAAGGCACAAACTCGCCGAAAGGTAATAGGTGATGCTTGTGGTAGCGCTCGCTCATATCAAAGCTGTAATCGCCATAAGGTGTTTTGCCGACAGTAAGAATACTGTTGTAAAACTGGCGATCTTCTCCCTGATTGACCACACCTGTAATGACGGCACTATTGTTCATTTTAGCGGCCGAGTCTAAGTTACTCAGATAGGAAGAGATTTCAAACTCAAACGCTGGAATGGCGGCTTCTGGCCATATGATGATGTCAGCATCCCAGTTTTCGCGCGTCAGATCAGTGTATTTCATTATGGTTGGCCAGCGCTCTTGTGGTAACCATTTCTTCGCCTGATCGACGTTGCCCTGAATTAGGGCTATTTTGGTGGTGCTACCTGGGTCTACTGTTACCCAATTGGCTGACTTAAGCCCATAACCAGTAGAAAAAATAACGGCAGGGATGAGAAGGTGAAGCCACTGTCGCTGGCTAAATGCATAGATGATACTTCCGGCACTGATTATCAGCAGCAGAGTCAGTAATTCAACGCCACCAATCGGGGCAAAATTCGCGAGGGGGCTGTCGATTTGGCTGTAGCCAAGCCATAACCATGGAAACCCTGTCATGACCCACCCGCGCAGCCAGTCACAAATCAGCCAAATCGCTGGAGCGGCAAGCATAAAACGCGTGCGGTTGCTGTGTGGAAAGTAACGGTTAAGGCTCCAAGCAAACAGCGCAGAATAAATTGCAAGATAGCCCACCAGTAGCGCCATGAGAAAAACACTGGCGATTTTCGGCATACCACCAAAATTATCAATGCTGATGTGTACCCAACTGATCCCAGTTGCAAATTGACCAATTCCCCAAGCGTAGCCAATCCATAAAGCACGCTTTGCACTTTGTTGATGAATTAAGGCCAACAATAGCAGTGGGCTGAGGATCGCCAAGGGCCAGAGCTGAAAAGGAGCAAATGCGAAGGTAGTGAGGGCGCCAACAAAAACGGCCGCAAGCGGCCGTTTTAGGCGATGAAAAAGTGTTTTTATCATCGTTATACTTCTGAGTATCCCAGTTCGGGAAATTAGCGTTACTCTTCGGCTGGTTCCGGAAGAGGCTCTTCGTCGGGGATAGTTACTTGAAGCTGTAACACGCGACGATTGTCCGCAGAGGTAACCTTAAAGCTATAATTTTCCAGTTCAACCACTTCACCGCGAGAAGGGAGATGACCGAAAGCTGTCATTACCATGCCACCAACTGTGTCGACTTCTTCATCACTGAATGAGGTGTTGAAGGTGTCATTGAATTCTTCAATTGTCGTTAGGGCTTTTACTGCATAGGTGTGTTTGCTGAGTTTACGAATATCCAGTTCTTCTTCATCGTCGAATTCATCTTCGATTTCACCGACGATTTCTTCGAGAATATCCTCGATAGTCACAAGACCAGAAACTCCACCGAACTCATCTACGACAATGGACATGTGATAACGTTCCTCACGGAACTCTTTTAATAAGCGATCTACTCGCTTACTTTCAGGAACAACAACCGCTGGGCGGATCACCTGTTCGATATCAAATGGCGCACTGCCTGAGCCTAAATATTTAAGTAAGTCCTTCGCTAACAGGATGCCTTCAACATGGTCTTTATCTTCACTGATGACTGGGTAGCGAGAGTGCTGAGCGTCAGTGATAAGGTTAACCAATGCGTCTAAATCGTCGCTACGGTCAACGGTAACCATTTGTGAACGTGGGATCATAATATCGCGCACGCGCATTTCTGCGATTTCCATAACGCCTTCAAGCATGTCTCGGGTGTCATGGTCAATCAGGTCATTTTCTTCTGAGTCGCGGAATACTTCCACAAGCTCCTGGCGATCTTTAGGTTCGCCTTGAAATAGTTGACCTAGGCGTCCGAAGAAGGACTTTCTACTCGGACCTTCAGATTTTTCTTTTTTACCTTCTAGAGAAGAGGGCGAATTGTCTTCGTTCATTGTTTCTCAATTAAGTAACGCTATCAGAAGTGTGATAGCTCACGTTGAGGGCCTGAGAGAGGTAAATAATGAACTCTCAAACCCTCACATGCGAGTGACCCTAAGGCGACTCTTTTTCAGCTATATATGGGTCTTCAAACCCCATACCCAGCATGATTTCTGTTTCGAGGGACTCCATCTCTTCGGCTTCGTCATCCTCGATATGATCATAACCTAGCAGATGCAGGCTACCATGTACAACCATATGCGCCCAGTGTGCCATCAATGGCTTAGATTGCTGATCGGCTTCTTGCTCAACCACCTGTTTACAAATGATCAGATCACCCAGCAGATCCATTTCAATACCCGGAGGTGCTTCGAAAGGAAAAGACAATACATTGGTTGGTTTGTCCTTGCCGCGATAGTCATGGTTAAGCTGGTGGCTTTCTTGCTCATCGACAATACGAACAGTAACTTCGGCTTGAGGCTGAAACTTTGCCACAGCAGAACTTAACCAGAGATGAACATCTTCAAAGTTTGGTAAGCCTTTTTCATCTTCGACTGCTAATTGAAGATCTAGTTCGATGCTCATGACGGTTTCGTCTCCGGAGTCACAGTCGGTTGAGTCGCTGGCGCTTCCTGAAGTTTTGCTTCGCGCTCTTCACGACGACGCTTTTCGTACTCTTTACGCTCTTTTTGATCTTGCGCTTCCCATTTCTCATAGGCATTGACGATACGAGCGACTACTGGGTGTCGAACGACGTCGTCAGACTGGAAGAAGTTAAAGCTGATTTCATCCACTTCATTCAGCACTTCAATCGCATGGCGAAGGCCTGATTTGGCGCCACGTGGTAAATCGATCTGAGTGACGTCACCAGTGATGACCGCACGGGAGTTAAAACCGATACGAGTCAGGAACATCTTCATCTGTTCTACAGTGGTGTTCTGACTTTCATCGAGAATGATAAAAGCGTCATTCAGTGTACGACCGCGCATATAAGCCAAAGGTGCAACTTCAATGACGTTACGTTCAATCAACTTTTCGACTTTTTCAAAGCCAAGCATCTCGAAAAGCGCGTCATAAAGTGGCCGTAGATACGGGTCGACTTTTTGGCTTAGGTCACCTGGGAGAAAACCCAGCTTTTCGCCCGCTTCAACAGCAGGACGTGTTAGTAGAATACGACGAATCTCTTGACGCTCTAGAGCATCTACGGCTGCCGCAACGGCAAGGTACGTCTTACCTGTACCGGCTGGGCCAATACCGAAAGAGATGTCATGCGTGACCATATTGACCAGATACTGAGCTTGATTCGGTGTACGTGGTTTAATCACGCCCTTCTTGGTCTTGATGAAGACTTCTTTACCATGCTCAAGATTTGATTCAGTGTCTTGCTCAAGTACACCCGTCTCTTTGATAGCCAGATGAATTTCTTCTGGTTTAATATCCGGAATATTGCCGCGAACAGGCGCAGTATTGACGTAAAGGGTTTTGATGATTTCCAGCGCAGCCGCTGAGGTATGAGGTTTACCTACGATGGTAAAGAAGTTGCCTCGGTAGCTGATTTCGACACCTAAACGGCGTTCTAAGTGTTTGATGTTGTCATCGAAAGGACCGCACAGACTCGCTAGGCGGCGGTTGTCAGAAGGTTCTAGATCAATCTCTAGAGTCACAATTTTATTGCTCAAAGTTGCCTCTCATTATTGGCCATTTCCTAGAAGCCCGATTTAGACCGGGCTTCCAATGGCTTTATATACCTATATCTAAGATGGTCACTCAGATAGGTATTTTCAAGCTTAAGGCGTAAAGGTTGCTACACCTAGCTCATCTTCGCGTTTTGTTTTTGCCATCATCTGAGTTGGCGAAATCACAGTACGCAGATCCATGTCTTTCTCTGTACGCACAATTTCACCACGTAATGAGTTAGCGAAGACATCAGTAATTTTCACATCGACAAACTGACCGATGAGCTCAGCATTACCTTCGAAGTTCACAACGCGGTTGTTCTCAGTACGTGCGCGAAGCTCCATTAGATTCTTTTTCGAAGGGCCTTCAACCAAAACGCGTTGCTCTGTACCAAGCATCAGACGAGAGAAACGCATTGCTTGCGCATTCACGGTTTGCTGAAGTTCGTACAAACGCTCTTTCTTGGTTTGCTCTGACAGATCACATGGATAGTCGGCAGCTGGTGTCCCTGGACGCGGAGAGAAGATAAAGCTGAAGCTCATGTCGAAATCGACATCTTTGATCAGCTTCATTGTTGCTTGGTGGTCCATATCGGATTCACCCGGGAAACCGACGATAAAGTCAGAGCTGATTTGGATATCAGGGCGTGCTTTACGCAGTTTACGGATAATCGACTTGTATTCGATACCTGTGTGCGGACGCTTCATCATTGTTAGGATGCGGTCGCTACCACTTTGTACTGGCAGGTGCAGGAAGCTCACAAGCTCAGGCGTGTCTTCGTAAACGGCAATAATGTCATCCGTGAATTCAAGTGGGTGACTGGTGGTGAAACGAATTCGGTCGATACCATCAATCGAAGCAACAAGGCGAAGCAATTCTGCAAAGCTACAGATATCACCTTCGTGTGTTGGGCCACGGTAAGCGTTCACGTTTTGGCCTAGAAGGTTCACTTCACGAACGCCTTGCTCTGCTAGCTGCGCGATTTCGAACAAGACATCATCCATTGGGCGGCTGACTTCTTCACCACGCGTGTATGGAACAACACAGTAGGTGCAGTATTTAGAGCAACCTTCCATGATGGAAACAAACGCGGTTGCGCCTTCTGCACGAGGTTCTGGTAGACGGTCAAACTTCTCAATCTCAGGGAAAGAGATGTCCATAACAGGCGCTTCATTACTTTGTGACTGCTTGATCATTTCAGGCAGACGGTGCAATGTTTGAGGGCCAAAGATAACGTCAACGAACGGCGCACGCTCGCGAATGTGGTCACCTTCCTGAGTGGCTACACAGCCCCCCACGCCAATGACAACACCTTCTTTTTTATCTTTAAGGGTTTTCCAACGACCTAGCTGGTGGAATACCTTTTCTTGTGCTTTTTCGCGGATAGAACAGGTATTCAGTAGTAGTACGTCTGCTTCTTCTGGTTCTTCCGTCAGCTCATAGCCGTTAGCAGCATTCAGTAGATCGGCCATCTTAGATGAATCGTATTCGTTCATCTGGCAGCCCCAGGTTTTAATTAGCAGTTTTTTACTCATGTTGTTCGCTCGATCGTTAGTTTAAATTAAGGGAGCAAATCGCCCAGTGTGGAACAGTGTCAACGCTGCATATTTCATGTGGTTGACTATATTTTAGCCGCCCTCTCGGCGGTAAGCGGCGTATTGTACTGCTTTAAAAACCTACTGACTAGTGCTGTCACACATTCAGTTAAATCCTATGTAATGCAAGGGATTTGCCCTTATCTGTGTTGAGGTTTTTAGTTACATTTTAGTAATGAAAAAGTACAATGAAAATCAGCCAGATAATCAACAAATAAAGTACAAATTATGACCAAATATGATGTTGCCGTTATCGGTGGCGGTATGGTTGGTGCGGCGATTGCGATCGGTTTCGCCAAGCAAGGCAGGACCGTTGTTGTCGTAGAAGGTACGGCTCCTCAGCCGTTTTCAGCAGAGCAGCCGATGGATATTCGAGTTTCGGCGATCTCAGAGCATTCTGTCTCCATATTGGAAGATCTGGGTGCATGGCAGGCAACATCACAGATGCGAGTTTGTCCTTATCGCAGGCTTGAAACTTGGGAACATCCAGAATGCAGAACCCGTTTTCATGCTGATGCGCTAAATATGGATCGACTTGGCTACATTGTCGAAAACCGCCTGATTCAGTTGGGGCTGTGGGGGGAATTTGAACGTTATTCTAATATTACGCTTTGCTGCCCAGAACGATTAGATCATATTGAGTTTGGTCAACCTTGCTCTGTTAGCTTAAATTCCGGTCAGTCCTTTCAGGCTGACTTAGTCGTGGGGGCTGATGGAGCAAATTCTCAGGTCAGAACTTTGGCTGTGATTGGCGTGACGGCATGGGATTATCGTCAACATTGTATGTTGATCAATGTTGAGACAGAACTTCCACAGCAAGACATTACTTGGCAGCAATTTACGCCATCAGGGCCGCGTTCGTTTCTTCCGTTGTGTGGCAATCAGGGCTCGTTGGTTTGGTATGATTCTCCTCAGCGAATCAAACAGCTGTGCTCTATGACCAATGAGCAGCTAAGGCAAGAGGTTCTGAGTCATTTTCCTGCCGAGTTAGGCGATATTAAAGTGCTCCAAGCTGGTTCATTTCCTCTAACTCGAAGACATGCACAGTCCTACTCAGCGCTTGGTTGTGTGCTTGCCGGCGATTCGGCGCATACAATAAACCCGCTGGCAGGGCAGGGGGTGAATATTGGCTTTAAAGATGTGGAAGCGCTACTTGAAGTGACGGATGGAAAAACGCATTTTTCGCAGGAAGTACTCAAGCTCTACGAACGCAAACGCCGTCCTGATAACCTGCTTATGCAATCGGGAATGGATTTTTTCTACAAGAGTTTTAGTAACGATCTGGCTCCACTGAAATTTGTCCGCAACGCGGCACTGAAAGTGGCTGAGAATGCTGGGCCGTTAAAAAGTCAGGTGTTGAAATATGCGTTGGGGCTAAAATAACCCAAGAGAGAGGCAATAAAAAACGCAGCTGAGTCGCTGCGTTTTTTTGTATTTGGCTAAGTAAAAATTACTTAGTTACGCGTAGGACTGGTGTTTCACCTACAGATACTGAACCAGATAGTTTGTTCAGCTCTTTGATTTCGTCCATGTTAGAGATAACGACAGGCGTTAGAGTTGATTTTGCTTTCTCTTCTAGAAGCGCTAGATCGAACTCGATGATAGTGTCGCCAGCTTTAACTGTTTGACCTTCTTCTGCAATACGCTTGAAGCCTTCGCCTTTTAGTTCAACAGTATCGATACCAAAGTGAACGAATAGCTCTACGCCGTCATCAGACTCGATTGAGAACGCGTGGTTAGTTTCAAAGATCTTACCGATTGTACCGTTTACAGGAGCTACCATTTTGCTGCCAGCAGGTTTGATAGCAATACCGTCGCCAACGATTTTCTCAGCGAAAACGACATCTGGCACATCTTCGATGTTTACGATTTCACCAGACAGAGGCGCGATGATTTCAATTGCACCTGCGTCAGCACTGTCGTCAGATACTAGCTTCTTAAGTTTGTCAAACAGACCCATTGTGTCATGCTCCTAACGTTTTATTTAATTCTGTCGAATTATAGTATACCAATCTCACAAGATAGACGACTATTTTTAGCCGTCTATCTTAATGGTATCAGTCAATTATTGAGTTTTCTCTGCGATGAATTTTTCTACAACGGCTTCAATTTCTGCCGCTGTTGGTAGAGAAAGCGCTTCTTCTGCCATTGCTTTTACTTCTGCAAAGTTCGAGTTACGAATCACTTTCTTCACTTTAGGAATAGAGATGCCGCTCATAGAGAACTCGTCTAGCCCCATACCTAGAAGTAGAAGTGTCGCACGCTCATCACCTGCTAGCTCACCACACATACCAGTCCACTTACCTTCAGCGTGAGAAGCGTCAATCACTTGCTTGATTACTGTAAGTACAGCTGGAGACAGCGGGTTGTATAGGTGTGAGATCATCTCGTTACCACGGTCTACTGCTAGTGTGTACTGAGTAAGATCGTTAGTACCGATAGAGAAGAATGCGACTTCTTTCGCTAGGTGGTGTGCGATAGCAGCGGCTGCTGGAGTCTCAACCATTACACCGATTTCGATGTTTTCGTCAAATGCATGGCCTTCAGCGCGAAGTTCTGCTTTGTATTCTTCGATAGCTTTCTTCAGTTCACGGATCTCTTCAACAGAGATAATCATTGGGAACATGATGCGAAGTTTACCGTGTGCCGATGCACGTAGGATGCCGCGTAGCTGGTCACGAAGGATTTCACGACGGTCTAAGCTGATACGAACTGCGCGCCAGCCTAGGAATGGGTTCATCTCTTGTGGTAGATCCATGTAAGGAAGATCTTTGTCACCGCCGATGTCCATTGTACGGATGATCACTGATTCACCGTTCATTGCTTCCGCAACTTCTTTGTAAGCTTGGTACTGCTCTTCTTCAGTTGGCAGAGCATCACGGTCCATGAATAGGAATTCAGTACGGTACAGACCGACACCTTCACCGCCATTACGGATAATGCCATCACAGTCTTTAACCGTACCGATGTTACCGCACACTTCTACACGGTGACCGTCAGTAGTCTCTGCGTGGAGATCTTTTAGCTTCGCTAACTCTTCTTTTTCAGCAAGGAATGCTGATTTCACCGCCTTCGCTTCTTCTAGTTCAGCTTCCGATGGGTTGATAACGATTTTGTTGTTCATCGCATCAAGAATCAGCATGTCGCCGTTCTTCACTTGCTTAGTGATGTCGTTAGTACCAACGATAGCTGGAAGCTCAAGAGAGCGCGCCATGATTGAAGTGTGAGAAGTACGACCGCCGATGTCACAAGCAAAACCAAGAACGTAATCTAGGTTGATTTGTGCAGTTTCAGATGGCGTTAGGTCGTAAGCAACTAGGATAACTTCTTCGTTGATATCGCTAAGTGAAACGATATTGATGCCAAGAGCATTTTTAACAAAACGTGTACCGATATCACGGATATCTGTTGCACGTTCCTTTAGGTATTCGTCGTCTAGAGATTCAAGAGCAGTCGCTTGTTCTTCGATAACCGTGTGAATCGCGTTATCGGCGTGCATCTTGTCGTTTTTGATCAGTGCTAGGATTTCTTCTTCTAGCTCTTCATCTTCAAGAAGCATGATGTGACCTTCGAAGATCGCTTCTTTCTCTTCACCGAATGTTTCAAGGGCTTTCTGCTTGATAGTTTCAAGCTGAGCTGCTGATTTGTTACGTGCGTCAAAAAAGCGAGCTACTTCTGCTTCAACTTGAGCATCAGTAATTGAGTGAGTGTTTAGGACAATTTCATCTTCTTGAAGTAGTAGTGCTTTACCAATAGCAATACCTGGAGATGCTAGGATGCCTGAAATCATAGCCTTACCTTAAATTGGTCAACTTTAAACGGGAGAAAATATGAGTGCGCTAACGATAATGTGTAGCTTAAATCTTGGCCTATTTCCAACAAAGCCATTTTGCTTTCACAAAATGGCTTTGAAAATAGGAGACCGGATTAGTGTAGTTGATCCATTAGAGCAACTAGGTGGTCAACAGCTTGTTGAGCTTGAGGGCCCTCAGCTGAGATAGTAACCTGCGTACCTTTTACTAGGCCAAGAGTTTGAAGTTTGAACAGGCTTTTCGCGCTAGCGCTTTTACCGTTAGAAGTCACAGTGATGTCTGCATCAAAGCCTTTTGCTTCTTTAACAAACTGTGCAGCTGGACGAGTGTGAAGACCGTTTTCTGCAGTGATTTCTACTTGCTTCTCGTACATGTTATATACCCCAATTGATTTATATTTTGATAGTTTCTAAATCAGATTCAGCTTAACCCCGAATGTCGCTTTGTGCCAAATACACAATATTCATTTAGTGTCATAGTCGATACTGATTGCAAATTTTCCAGTCATGATTCCAATCTGTGCTGGATCTCATCACTGGGATAAATTCTTATTTAGCTTTTATTTTGAAGCTAAAAATAAAACTGCCCTGATATTACCAAAGGTGAGGCAGGGATCAACAAAAAAGCCCCATAAAGGGGCTTTTTTAGACTAAAAATTGATTTGGCAACGAATTACTGTTGGTTCTCTTTCTCTGTAAAGATGCCCGCAAACAGCGCTGTACTTAAGTAACGCTCACCTGAACTAGGAAGTACGGTTACGATAGTTTTTCCTTCAAATTCAGGTAGTTCTGCCAGTCTATTAGCAGCGACAACAGCAGCACCAGAAGATATACCAGCTAGGATACCTTCCTCTTCCATCAGTCTACGTGCCATTTCGATAGCTTCTTCAGAAGTGACTGACTCAACACGGTCCAAAAGCTCTAAATCTAAGTTACCAGGGATGAAGCCAGCACCGATACCTTGAATTTTGTGTGGTGCAGGTTGGATTTCTTCGCCTGCAAGTGCCTGTGCAATGACAGGTGATTCTGCTGGCTCCACGGCAACAGAAACAATGTTCTTACCTTTCTCACCCTTAATGTATCGGCTTGTACCTGTAATAGTACCGCCTGTACCCACACCTGCAACGAATACGTCAACTTCGCCATCAGTTGCTTCCCAGATCTCAGGACCTGTGGTTTTTTCGTGAATCTGAGGGTTGGCTGGGTTGTTGAATTGCTGAAGAAGTAGATATTTGTCTGGGTTAGCCGCAACAATTTCTTCTGCTTTAGCGATCGCGCCCTTCATGCCTTTTGCTGCTTCTGTCAGCTCAAGGTTTGCACCTAGCGCTTTTAGCAGCTTACGGCGTTCTAGGCTCATAGACTCGGGCATCGTTAATGTAAGTTTGTAACCACGAGCAGCTGCAACGAACGCAAGAGCAATACCTGTGTTACCACTGGTTGGTTCAACAAGCTCTACGCCTGGTTTCAACGTACCAGCTTTTTCAGCTTCCCAAATCATGTTGGCACCGATACGGCATTTAACACTGAAGCTTGGGTTACGAGCTTCAATTTTCGCCAATACTTTACCTTTACTGACCTTGTTCAGGCGCACCAGAGGTGTGTTGCCGATGGTAAGAGAGTTATCTTCGTAGATTTTGCTCATGTCGTGATCCTTCATCTGTTAAAAGCTAATTGGTCTCTGAAAAACCGAGAGCGATTAGCTGGTAATCTGTGTGCTCATTATAGAGTTCGTGGATAGAAGAGTAGGCTAGCTAAAAATTCTAGAGAAGGATTAAAAAGTTATAACTTATTAGAATGGGATGAAGTGCATGTTATTCATCTAACATGCACTATTTGTTACTCAACGTTTGAACTCAGCAACCCAAATGGCTGTCGCACCACAGACTGCAACGGGCATCACGATAAGGTTTAAGATCGGTATGGTAGTAAAGATGGCTACTAGCGCTCCAAAGCTGTATGCCTTGCCTTGTTTTTGTTTCAAACTGTTACGCATTTCGTTAAAAGGCACTTTGTGATTGTCAAAAGGGTAATCGCAATACTGAACGGCCAGCATCCAAGCGGTGAACCCAAACCAAAGAATTGGCCCAAGCGTCTGACCCAAAGCGGGAATCAGAAGCAAAATGAATAGGCCGATGGCTTTTGGCAAAACATAAAGTAGCTTTTTCCATTCGCGAGCAAGAATACGAGGAGTGTCTTTGACTACGGCTAACATCCCATCATCGTTAACGGCTTTACCTGTCAGATGCTCTTCTACTTTTTCGGCCAACAGACCGTTAAATGGTGCGGCAACGAAATTAGCCAGCGTACTAAAGAAGTAGGAGAAGGTTGCAAGTATGGTCAGGACCAGCAAAGGCCACAATATGTAACTTAACCAGGAAAGAAATCCGGGTAGTTGCCCCATTAGCTGCTCTATCCAAACATCTAAGTGTGAAAACAGATAAAACAGCGCACCACCCACAAGCAAGACATTTGCTAATAAAGGAAGCAGAACAAATTGACGGATACCGGGCTTGACTGCGAGTTCAAGTCCGTAGAAGAAGTAACCAAAACCGGATCGTTGTTGTATGTTTGAATTCATAAGCCCTGACTGTTGGTGGTGTAAAATCGAACGCTTTTTATCTTAACAAGAAAAAAGCGTGTTCAAAATCACAACATTGCGTGAACTTCTCACATTAAGTTGTTCTAAAACAGGGGAGAGTTTTGGTAGAGTTACTTATAGAAAGGTTTAACCAAATTCGATAAGTTGGTTTACGGGCTAGGTATATCGAGTAATTTGAGAGCGAAAAATGCAGGAATTGCGATTTGTACTCATAATTGTCGGAGCTTTAGCAATAGCAGCGCTATTGTTCCACGGTTTATGGACAAGCAAAAAAGAAGGAAAGGCCAAGTTTGGCAGTAAGCCTCTTCGTAAATTGGATGCCGATAAAGAGGATGATCCTGAGGCGATGCCAGAACGTGCATTTGCACCCGAAGACGATTTTGAAATCATTCGTAAAGAGCGCAAAGAACCCGATTTCGCTGAAGAGAAACTCACAGCCGATCCATTGATCGATGGTTATGTTGAGCCAGACGTTGCTCTTGAGCCTCAATCTCAGGCTGAGTTGCCTTCTGAGAAAGTTGAGCAAAAGGTAATCGAAGAGCCTGATATAGACGTGCCATCAATTTCTACCAAAGCGCTGGATGAGATTGAAGCGAGCGTGGAAACAGTTGTAGCCTCAGAGCCAGAAAACACAGAACCTTTGCCGGGAATCAACGAGCCAGTTGAGCCTGAAGCCACCGTTGCTGAGCCGGAAATGCAAGTGATTGTGCTTAACGTCCATTGTGCTGGAAGCGAGCCGTTTGTTGGAACTAAGTTGTTTGACAGCATGCAGCAAAATGGCCTGCTTTATGGAGAAATGGACATCTTCCATCGTCATTCAGATCTATCCGGAACAGGCAAGGTGCTGTTTAGCGTCGCTAATATGATGCAACCTGGTACGCTTGAGCATGCAGACCCAGCAGAGTTTACAACCAAAGGTATTTCATTCTTTATGACGCTACCTTGTTATGGTGACCCAGAGCAGAACTTTAAGTTGATGCTAAAAACAGCTCAGCAGATTGCAGATGATTTAGGCGCGAACGTCCTCGATGACGCTCGTAACTTAATGACGCCAAATCGTCTGGATGCGTACCGAGCGCAAATTCAGAGTTTTAAAACAGCAGAATCTGCGTAAGCTACCCATAATTCATTCAAGGCTCCGAATCCGGAGCCTTTCTTTTTTTGAACAAGGTATAGTTGCGAACCAGACAAAGCCTGTTCATACTCCTGCAAACTATGATCCCGACATCGATACGATATCGGTCGTTAAAACGATTAAGTACAGAGTTAGTTATGTCACAAGAGATTCAAGAAAGACTCAATCAATTACGCGAGACGCTCCATTACCACGGAGTTAAGTACTATGTAGAAGACAATCCTGAGGTTCCTGATGCGGAATATGATCGTCTGATGCGTGAGTTATTGGAACTTGAGGCAGAGCATCCAGATTTGGTGAGTATTGATTCTCCAAGTCAGCGAGTCGGTGGGCAGCCACTTGACGGATTTCAATCGGTGGCGCATGAAATTCCGATGCTGTCTCTGGACAACGCTTTCGATGACGAAGAGTTAGAAAGCTTCCATAAGCGTATGTCTGATCGTATTCCAACGGCAGAATTCAATGTATTTTGTTGTGAACCTAAGCTTGATGGCTTAGCCGTTAGCTTATTATATGAAAATGGCATCTTAGTTCAGGCTGCAACTCGTGGTGACGGTACTACTGGTGAGAACATTACTGAGAATGTTCGCACTATCAAATCGATCCCGCTGAAGTTGAGTGGTCAAGGCTGGCCGCAACGTATTGAGGTACGTGGTGAAGTCTTTATGCCAAAAGAAGGCTTCGACAAGTTGAACCAACAAGCGCAGAAAAAGGGTGAGAAAGTCTTTGTCAACCCACGTAACGCAGCAGCAGGAAGTCTGCGTCAGTTGGATTCCCGTATTACGGCCACACGTCCTCTTAGCTTCTACGCATACAGCGTTGGTGTTGTGGAAGGAAATGCATTGTCTGACAGCCACTATGAGCGCTTTCTGCAACTGAAAGGCTGGGGGCTGCCAATGTGTCCTGAAACTCGTCGAGTTGCTAATTTGACCGAAGTAAAAGCCTACTATCAAGATATACTAGAGCGCCGAGAAGCTTTACCGTATGAAATCGATGGGGTTGTGATTAAAGTCGACGATATTGCATTACAAGAACAATTAGGCTTTGTTGCTAGAGCACCACGATGGGCGATTGCTTACAAGTTTCCTGCGCAAGAAGAGATCACCTTGCTCAATGATGTTGAGTTCCAAGTCGGACGGACTGGAGCGATTACACCTGTTGCCAAACTGGAACCCGTGTTTGTTGGCGGTGTGACAGTAAGTAACGCAACTTTACACAATGCGGATGAAATTGAACGCCTTGGCGTGAAAGTTGGCGATAGCGTCATCATTCGTCGTGCAGGAGATGTGATTCCACAAATTGTTTCTGTGATTGAAGAGCGTCGACCAGGTAATGCTCGCGACATCGTATTCCCTGAGCGGTGCCCTGTGTGTAGCTCAGAAGTGGAACGTGTTGAAGGTGAATCGGTTGCTCGTTGCTCTGGCGGTTTAGTGTGTCAGGCGCAACGTAAGGAAGCTCTTAAACACTTCGTGTCGCGCAAAGCTCTTGATGTTGATGGACTCGGAGAAAAGGTGATTGAACAGCTAGTGGATCGTGAGATGGTCGAAACACCAGCAGACTTATTCAAACTATCTGCAGGGGTAATAACTGTCCTAGATCGTATGGGCCCGAAATCGGCGCAGAATGTTGTTGATGCATTAAACCAGGCTAAGTTGACAACACTGCCTCGATTCCTCTACTCCCTTGGCATTCGGGAAGTTGGCGAAGCCACAGCAGCGAATCTCGCTCAGCACTTTAAAACTCTGGATGCAGTAAAAGCTGCTAATCACGAACAGCTCATTGAGGTCTCTGATATTGGTGACATTGTTGCGAGCCATGTTATTGCTTTCTTTGCACAGGATAAAAACCAACAAGTCATCCAAGATCTTCTCGACCAAGGGATAGAATGGCCTGAGATTGAAGAGCAGAGTGAAGACACTCCCCAGCCGTTAGCTGGAAAAACGGTGGTTCTTACGGGCTCCTTGTCACAGTTATCTAGAAATGATGCGAAATCTGCACTGCAGGCGCTAGGTGCGAAAGTGACGGGGAGTGTGAGCAAAAAAACAGACATTTTATTTGCTGGTGAAAATGCAGGCTCTAAACTAGCAAAAGCACAAGAGCTAGGTATAGAAATCAAAACAGAGCAGGACTTAGTCGATCTGATCTAAATCTAGTTACAATAGTAGAAAGGCCACCCATATGGGTGGTTTTTTTTTGCGGTAAAAATACTGATGTTTTTAACGGTTGTAGAGGCCAAAATTAATGCAGTGATCAAGATCTTATAACTGAGAAAGTTCCCTTTTTCATTATCTTTATGCGAGTCACTTCAAAGTTAATTTACCTGTTTTTATGCTTAAGGTTTTGATTTCTAATGATTATATTGTTTTTATCTTGATTGTTATTAGGGTAGGTGGATCTTGATCACTATGTTTAGAAAAATTTGTAGCTGGTCATATTTTTTTATTTAGAAATTAAGTTCTGATTGATGTTTTTTGTCGCGAAGTTAGTCTTAAAGCCATGGATACACCGGGTGTATGCAGAATTAGAAAGTGAGGAATTAATGATTAATCTTTTGCTTTCGTCATAGGAAATGATTCTCCCTTCGGCGGCCAACTTAAGGTGAGAACAACAAAAACAGCTATATCCATTTTTAGGAGTTTTTCCATGGAAAAAATGTTCAAACGCACTCTTCTTGGTGCAGCAGTGGCGATGGTTTCTACAGGTGCATTAGCAGCTGAATCATCTCAGGTTGGTATTATCTCTGACTTCAATGTCCAAGCTTACGGTGTGGCAGCGATCTCGATCGTAAACTACGACTCTGAAGAGACGAAAGCAGGTGTTACTAAAGATACTGGTACCGGCTATGACTACGAAAACGAATCACGTATTGGTTTCCGTGCTAGCAAAGATATGTACGAGAACGTAAATGTTTTCATGCAGATTGAATCTGGCTACGTTGGTGAAAATGGCGATGGCGCATCACTGGGCAACCGTGACACTTTCCTTGGCCTAAAAGGCGATTGGGGTAAAGTGCGCTTTGGTCGTATGCTGACACCTATGTATGAAGTAATTGACTGGCCTTACGCAAACCCTGGTTTAGGTGCTGTATGGGACTGGGGCGGTGATGTTAAATACAACCGTGACCGTCATGGTGATATGGCTCGCTACGATTCAGTTGATTACAACGGATTTACTTTCAATCTGGCAACTGGTCGTGGTGATGCAAGCGTAAAAGACAACTACTTCTACGGTGCAGCCGCGCACTATCGTCTGAATGACAGCCTAACTTTCCATGCTGCGCTGGAAACTGAAACGGATCGTCAAACTGATGCAGATGCTGGTACTCTGGCTGATACGTTTGGTTACCTAGTCGGCTTTGAAGCATCTCTTCCTGCAGGTTTTGGAATTTCTGGAGCATATAAAGCTGGTGAGTCTGATGAGCAAGGTGGTGCAAAATCAGAACAGGCTTCATACTCTGTTATCGGTCAATACTGGACTGGACCATGGGGCTTCAAGCTAGGTTACGCAGCCAATATGGATTCAGAAACTGCAGGTGTTAAAACAAACAACGAAGATAGTGTTGTATCTGGTCAGTTAATGTATGTTCACAATGGTTTCGTACCATACGTGCGTATTGCACAGCGTGATATCCTTTCTTCAGACGGTTTAACAAACACAGAAACATTTGTTGTTCGTGTTGGTCTAGAGTACGGTTTCTAAGAGTTTTCTAATTTGTTCTTAATAAAATGCGCTGGCCCTTGTTGGCCAGCGTTTGTTGTATTGAGAGGTAGAGCCTGAAGATAAAGGGTAATTCGAATAGTATATAACGGAGTAATTTCCAGGGTGGTTTATATGAAGAAAATTATTTTAGCGTCACTTCCTTTATTGATGGTAGGTTGTACCACACTAGATTCAACGAGCGATTTTACTGATGTTGTAAAACGAGTTGAATCTAAACAGAACTATCAAATTATTGTTGGTAAATCACTAACGCCGGATGCACTTGAAGTGAACGGTAGTCAGTTGGTGAAGTCATCACTAGAATTGAATTATGTAACTCCAACACAGAAAAAAAATGTACCAGATTCCTTTATTAAAATGGAATTGCAGTACTTTAAAAACTATAACGAATTTAAAACAGTAATGGTTGAAGGTAGCAATAAAGAGGTAGCTCTAAAGCCTTACGCTGCATCAGCAGAAACCTGTAGTGATGTATGTACTCAAACTCAGTATGTTAGATTTCCAGTGTCTAGCCAGCTTCTCGCACAGCAGCCGTATCAAGATCTTAAATTTGATGTGACCGCTTCGAATGCTAATAACATTACTTTCTCTATCCCTTCAGGTTACATTGAAGCGATTGTGAACAGTGCCAATTCTAATGTAGCTCCGGCTGTGGTAGCTGCTCCAGTTGTTGCCGCGACTCCTGTAGCTCACAGTTCGTCTTCAAAAGCGATAGAGATGACACAATATTGGTTTGAGCAAACGCCAAAAGAACAACGTGATGATCTATTGAGTTGGGCGGTTGAAAATCGCAACTCAACCAAATTAACGCTTACAACTGATTCCAAGCAACAAGAAATGTTTGGTTACTGGTATGGAAAAGCAACGAAAGAAGAAAGAAAAGCAGTCATTAAACAACTGCTAGAATTATAAAAAGAGAAGGAGCCGAAAGGCTCCTTTTTTCATCTCATTACCGTACCATCGCTATTTTCACATATAACGATTGGCATACGTTCAACTACCCCTGAACTTAATTCACATTTCACTATTGGGCCCGAAGCAGTGCTTCCTACGGGTGATTGTGCTGCTACCGAAAAACTAAAAATAAGACTACATGCTAACGCAACGAAATATTTCATAATAAACACCTCACTAAAAATCCCATTAAAGAGATATTTATCAGTATGTCGCTTAACGATAAAAGATCAAAAAAAAGTTTAGTTATTTAAAATTTTCTTTAATAAATAACTCTTACTTTTTGTGAGAAACTAATTAATAACTAAATGATATGGTTAGAATGTTATTTTGTTTGAAATGAGAAGATTGATTTTGATTAATGCGATTTGTCGGTATAAATAGCAACTTAATTCAAGACAATAATACGTTAAGCACTTGAATACTATAACTTGTTACTTCAAGGGAAGTGTTTCTAGAAGAAAAAAGGCTCTTTGTTAAGACAAAGAGCCTGAGATAGAGATTATTTTTTTTCTTCTATAGTGAGAATAATACCGTTCACTTGAGTTATTTCTACGAGTGTACCTGCGGGTATCGCGTGTTCAGTTTGCGCTGACCAAGTGGTATCCCCCACTTTTATGCGATGCTTTCCTGGCGCTAGGTTTTCTTCAACCAGAACTGTCTGACCAATGAGTTGTTTCTGCTTCTGGTTTAAATCTCGGTTTAGATCGTCGGAGGAGTCCTTCTTAAATTGTCGTCTCCACCATAGCCAGGTTGTCATGAGTGAAAATACACTAAAAGCAATCCACTGCAGTTGCCAACTCATCGGAAGTAAAGTAAGTAGTAGGCCGACGATTAAAGCCGACAAACCCAGCCAAAGAAAGTAACCAGCAGTACCAAGCAGTTCCACAGCCAGTAAAGCTAGCCCGAAGGCCAGCCAGTGCCAATAATTGAGAGAATCGAGTAATTCGAACAAGAGCACCTCTATTTATTTTGATCGGATTTATGCTTGAACATTTCTGCGATACCAGCCACGGAACCCATCAGCCCCGATGCCTCAAGTGGTAGCATGATAATCTTGCCATTTTCGGCTTGGCCAATCGCTCGTAATGCGTCCGTATAGCCTTGGGCAATGAAGTAATTCACAGCTTGCATGTCACCTTGGGCAATTGCTTCCGATACCATAGTTGTTGCTCTCGCTTCGGCTTCAGCTGCTCGTTCACGAGCTTCTGCTTGAAGTATCGCGGCTTGCTTATCACCTTCCGCTTTCAAAATTTCAGATTGCTTCTGACCTTCTGCTCTTAAGATTTCTGCCTGACGGATACCTTCAGCTTCTAAGATCTCAGCACGCTTGTTACGTTCTGCTTTCATTTGAGCATTCATGGCAGCGGTTAGATCCGCTGGTGGTTGCACATCTTTGATTTCAATACGTGTTACTTTCACACCCCAAGGGTTGGTTGCTTCATCGACAATAGACAGCAACTTGCTGTTGATCATATCACGTTGACTCAGCATCTCATCAAGCTCCATAGAGCCTAAGACGGTACGGATATTAGTCAGTGTCAGGTTGCGAATGGCGTGCTCTAGGTCGTTAACTTCGTACGCGGCTTTCGCTGCATCGACGACTTGAACAAAACAGACGGCATCAATAGTGACGTTAGCATTGTCTTTAGAAATGACTTCCTGAGCGGGGATGTCTAACACGCGCTCCATCATATTGATTTTATGACCTATACCGTCAATAAAAGGAATGATGATGTTCAAACCTGGTTTCAGAGTCAGGGTGTAGCGGCCAAAACGTTCGACGGTCCAGTGGTTACCCTGAGGTACAGTCTTGACCCCTGCCATGATGAACGCGATAGCGACAATGAGAAAAATGCCGATGGTAATGAGAGAGTCGATAGCCATATCTGAGTCCTTGTATAAGTTATTATGTCGATTGTTGCTTAATTCATGTGGCAGCACAATGACATAAATGAGAACCAGTGCTAAATTCGCGCAAAATTAAAGCCGGACATGCCGGCTTTAAAGGTGATTTGAGGGAAGGCTAATAGAGTACAGAGTAGAGCTGTCGACGATACTTCGCGGCAATTGGGTTTCCCTGACCTAGTGCTGCGAGAATGTCCATAAAGTGCTTTTTCATGTCGCCATCAAGAGCATTTAAATCACTGCGTAAGAAGGTCCATAGTAATTCGAGTGCTTCTTCGTCACGATTAACTTGATGGTAGCTCAGTGCCAGTTCTGCGGCGTTTTTGGCATCCGCTGGATTTTCTTTCAACGCATTCTCAAGAGACTGGATTTCAGGGCTGTTCGCCGCTTGATCGTGTAGCTCCAGTTTTGCCACTAAGCCTTTGTAGTAGTTGTCCTGATATTCCATGGGGATGGTATCTAGCAAGGCTTTAGCCTGATCAAAGCTTTGAGTTTCTAGTAAGCAATCTGCTAAAGCGAGCTTTACGTCGCCTTTCTGTTTTAGCTCATCTGGCAATGCCTGAATAAGTGCTAAAGCCTGAGCATGCTGGCCTGATTGAAGACATTCTACAGCTTGTTTTAGATTAAGCTCATCTTGGCTCGGTAGATGTTTGGCAAGCATAGCTTGAATCGCAGGAAGCTCTTGAGGACCGCCTAAGCCATCGACAGGTTGGCCGTTCACAAATAATGCAATGGTCGGCAGAGCTTGTACACCAAACTGGCTTGCGATCATCTGCTCCTGTTCGCAGTTGAGCAATGCCAGTGTGAACGCTCCATTATATTGTTGAGCAAGATTTTGCAGCTCGGGAATAATTTGAGTGCTTTCTTGGCTCATTGGGGCCCAGAAATGAATAAGTACGGGCGTTTGCATTGAGCCTTCCAGTACTTGACGGAAGTTCTGTTCGCTCAGTTCCACAATAAAAGGAGATTGCATCTGGTGATTCCTTGCAAAGAGTTGGATACAACAAACATATGGGCGGTTGCTATAGATATCAAGGGAATAGCAGATACAAAAACACCGCTTGTGAAAGCGGTGTGATTGCAGCCTAATGCAAGCGAAGGTGTTTATAAAACGATAAACAAAGTTAGCGCAACACCCACACTTAGCCAGTTTAACTGGTTTAATGTCATGTCTTTTACCGAATGTAACGCTTAAATGAGGTCATGAAGTGAACAACTTCAGGGTGTAAGTTAGCGTCTTATTGTTACGAAAAAATTACACTCGGTGATTTATTTTTAAGCAGCGCGTCGCAAAATACCATCCAATAATCGGCTAGGCAGTAACCGTTTTAACACGGCAAACACTTTGGTTGGTGTGGTGACTCTGTAGCGAATTTTAGGTTTGTCTGATTCTAATGCGTGTAGAAGAGGCGCAATACAAGAATCAGCTGGTAAAACGAAGGAGTTGTTAGAAGACTCCTTTTCTAATCGCTGTAATTGATTTTGGTATTGCTGATGATGGACGCTGTCTTTGACATCAATCCATTTTACAAACGCTTGGAGTGCATTTTTTCTGAATTCAGTCTCTATTGGCCCTGGCTCTATAAGGCTAATATGAATGTCACAGTTATGCAGTTCTAATCGAAGTGTGTCTGTCCAGCCTTCAAGCGCAAACTTGGAAGCGTTGTACGCACCTCTATATTTCATCGCTGCAAAGCCAAGAACGGAACTGTTCTGAACAATTCTGCCGTGCCCATTCTGGCGCATAACCGGCAAAACTTCGCATACTAGCTGATGCCAGCCAAAGAAATTGGTTTCAAACTGCTCTCTTAAAGCTTGAGTGGGAAGGTCCTCCAAAGCCCCCGGCTGACCATAAGCCCCATTGTTAAATAGAGCATCAAGCTTGCCGTTCGTCAGTTCTAGTGTCTGTTTAACGCCGCTTGAAATGCTGTCGCTATCAGCCAGATCTAGCTGTATGCACGTTAGCCCTTCGTTGCGCAGGCGTTCAACATCATCAGTATGTCGACATGACGCGATGACTTGATAGCCTTTTTGGTTGAGTGCATGTGCACAAACGTAACCAATACCAGTCGAGCAACCAGTGATGAGTATAGATTTAGACATGAGATCCCTTCTTCTAGCGCAACGGATATGGCTTAGAGTAAAAGATTATTCGTGATGTTGTAATAGATTTTTCAGAGCGGGCTCTAATCGGGAGTAACTGAAACGAAACCCGAGCTCCGTCAGCTTTTTGGGTTTAGCTCGAATACTATCAAACAGCAATACAGAACTCTCCCCCATAGCTAAACGCAGAGCCCATTTTGGGGTAAACAAAAGGTGAGGACGTTTGAGTGACTTCGCCAATGTTTGGCTAAACTGCTTGTTGGTCACAGGGTGAGGTGCACATAAGTTGAATTCTCCATGGGCATGCTCGGTCTCGAGTAAATAGACAATACCGCGAACCATGTCCAGCATGTGTATCCACGGCATGTATTGTCGGCCATTGCCGATTGGCCCACCTAGGCCAAGCTTGTAAGGCAGCAGCATCTTATCCAGTGCTCCACCGTCTTGCCCTAGCACGACTCCCGTTCTGAGTATGCATACTCGAGTGGATTCGGAACGAGCTCGATTAGCGATCTGCTCCCACTTTGCGCAAACATGATGAGGAAACCCTTCATTATGAACATGCAGTCCTTCGTCGAAGGGGTGATCCTGCTGGTCGCCATAGTACCCAACTGCAGAACCGCTTATAAACACAGAGGGAGGAGATGTGCTCGCATGGATCAAATCAACGATTTTTTCTGTGGTAGCCCAACGGCTTTTACAAATGGCTTCTTTTTGTTTCTTATTCCAGCGTTTGTCAGCGATGGGCTCGCCCGCTAGATTAACGATGGCATCGAATTCATTGAGGTCATGGTACTGCTCTAAGTCTGATAGGTAGGTGATGTTACCTAAATCAGCATGGTTGACGGCCGCTTTTGCTTTGGCGGGAGAGCGGGTGAGCAGAACGACTTCGTACATTGTGAAGTGCTTCAGCAATTCCCTGCCAATAAAACCTGTGCCACCAGTGAGTAGTACTTTCATTTCGCTCTCCTTTGCTCCTCCATAAATGCCAGATTACTCAGGTGGTATCTATGGTAATTCTAGTAATTATAGCGAGTTAGCAGCTATTAGGATCATTGATTATGCAAAACTAATGATTATCACAAAATTAACATTTTGTTACTTTTGTTGGCCATCCCGCTATGCGAGTCACATCAACTGTGCAATCCATTTGTCATCATAAACAAGTACTTCACGGATAAAGAGGTTTCTATGCAGGCAATTACTGCGCTGCTAAAAGCGTTCTTGGGCAGCATGCGGGATCTGTTGCCAATTGTTGCCGTAATTGCTTTTTTTCAGCTGGTGGTGCTGCAAGAGCCGCTGCCCAATATGTTATCGATATTGTTCGGTCTAATGTTGGTTGTCATGGGGTTGACGTTTTTTATCTTCGGGTTGGAGATGGGGCTGTTTCCGATTGGTGAGTCCATGGCACAGGCGTTTGCTAGAAAGGGCAGCGTTTTCTGGTTGATGATCTTTGCGTTTTGTTTGGGGTTTGGTACCACGGTAGCTGAACCCGCCCTCACTGCTGTAGCCGATGAAGCAGCAGAAGTTGCGGCCGAAGGGGGGATGATTGCTTCTGGAGAAGTGGCGAAGGACGACTATGCCAATGGTTTGCGCTACACCGTCGCCTTATCGGTAGGGATAGCCATCATGCTGGGCGTACTCCGTATTCTTAAAGGGTGGTCGATTCAGTACATGATTATCGGCGGATACATCGGGGTTGTCGTACTGACCATGTTTGCACCAGATGCCATTATTGGTGTGGCATACGATTCTGGCGGCGTGACCACATCAACTATCACGGTCCCTTTGGTGACAGCTCTCGGCGTTGGGCTTGCATCGGCCATTAAAGGTCGTAACCCGATGATAGATGGTTTCGGGTTAATCGCCTTTGCATCCTTGTTACCTATGATGTTTGTGATGGTTTATGGAATGGTGGTGGCATGATTGAATGGTCGCACTTTGTTGACACTTTCCTTGGCACTATTAGTGATGTCATCCCTATCGCATCGATTATTTTCGGCTTTCAGTTTGCAGTGTTACGCCGCCCGGTAACGAATCTACCCAAAGTGTTGCTTGGATTCGGGTACGTGATTCTTGGTTTATCTTTATTCCTTATCGGTTTAGAGCTGGCGTTGTTCCCACTCGGGGAAACGATGGCCACCCAATTGACGGCCCCCGCCTTTTTACAAGAATTTAGAACCAGCGTATCGGGCGCTATCGGGTGGCAGGATTACTACTGGGTGTATTTATTCGCCTTCTGTATTGGCTTTAGTACGACAATTGCTGAGCCTTCTCTGATTGCTGTCGCTATTAAGGCTAACCAAGTCTCGGGTGGCTCTATCAGTGTGAACGGCCTACGCATCGCCGTGGCGTTGGGAGTAGCAATTGGCATCTCTTTGGGGAGTTATCGGATCGTTGTTGGCGATCCAATCCATTACTACATTATCGCTGGTTACATTGTGGTCGTTATACAGACCTTTTACGCTCCCAAGTTAATTGTCCCGCTGGCCTACGATTCTGGCGGCGTCACGACATCCACAGTCACCGTGCCTTTGGTCGCCGCCTTAGGGTTAGGGCTTGCTTCTACCGTTCCGGGAAGAAACCCAATGATTGATGGTTTTGGCCTGATTGCCTTTGCCAGTTTGTTCCCGATGATTTCTGTTATGGGTTATGCCCAAATCACTCGTTGGCTCAACAAAGAGTCGACGAAGGAGGATAGTGAAAATGCGCTTTAAATTGATACTGGCTTTTGTCGAAGACAGTAAAACTGAAACGGTACTGGATGCGGCCAGGAATGCAGGTGCAACAGGCGCTACCGTGATCAATCACGCCAGAGGGGAAGGCCTAAATAAGAAGCGCACCTTTTTTGGTCTGACCCTAGAAGTGCAAAAAGACGTATTGCTGTTCGTTGTCGAAGAGCACCTTTCTCGTCATATTCTTGAAACCATCAGTGAGGTTGGAGAATTTGATCAGGAGTCGGGGCAGGGAATAGCGGTACAGATCGACATTGAAGATGCAGTAGGCGTTGCTCATCAGGTGGAAAAACTAACCAAAGTAGTAGAGGACGAATTATGAGCAGTCATGAAAAAATCCGTGTACGTGATGTGATGGCGAGTACTTACGTCATGATTGATGGCCTGACAACCGTCAGAGAAGGTATTCAGCTAGCTCGCAGCCATGAAGTGAAAGCTTTGGTTGTGAACAAACGGAATGAAGACGATGAGTTCGGTCTGGTGCTAATGAATGACATTGCGAAAAAAGTGCTGGCAAAGAATCGTTCGCCTGATCGGATCAATATTTATGAGATTATGACAAAACCAGCATTATCGGTGGATCCTGATATGAATGTGAAATACTGCGCACGTTTGTTCGAGCGCTTTGGTATCAGTCGAGCACCTGTGATTGAAAACGGTCAGGTTATAGGGATGGTGAGCTACAACAATATTGTGATTAATGGCATGGCAAGAGATGACTAAACATAGTTGAACCCGTAAAATAGCCTCAGTTTCTTTGAGGAAATGATGTCATGAAATTGTTTTTTGCCTCAGACTTGCATGGCAGTTTGCCTGCAACCGAGAAAGTACTTGCGCAGTTCGACCAATCTGGCGCTGAGGCTTTAGTTTTACTGGGCGATATTCTTAACCACGGGCCACGTAATCCGGTACCTGAAGGCTACAACCCTCCAGCAGCCGCGGAACGACTTAATCAATATGCGCAGAAGATTATTGCTGTTAGAGGTAATTGTGACAGCGAAGTAGATCAGATGCTGCTCTCTTTTCCTATGATGATGGATTACGCATGGGTGTTGCTTGAGAGCGGCCATCGCTTGTTTGTTACTCATGGTCATCTGTATAACACGGACAAACGTCCTCCTTTAAAGCGTGGGGACGTGATTGCACATGGTCATACCCATGTGCCTGTTGCGCAGTGGCAAGGGGAACAAGTCATCTTTAACCCAGGCTCAGTGACGTTCCCACGTAATGGTTTTGAACCTAGTTTCGGTGTTTATGAAGAAGGGGAGCTAAAAGTGAAGACCTTCGATAATCAGGTGCTAGCCTCGATTCGACTATAAAAAATGCCCGCTAAAACGGGCATTTTTTACTTAGTATCAGAATGGCCAAGGTCCCTTTCTGGATCTATGATATCTCGGACTTTCTGTTTCAGTACCTTCGCTTCTGGGAAGCCACCATCACGCTTTCTTTCCCAAATAAGAAGACCATCGCAATGAATCTCAAAACGACCGCCTGTATCGGGATGCAAGGAGACGGTTTCGATCTCTTCACTGAAAGTATGTAGCAGCTCCTGAGATAACCATGTAGATCGCAACATCCAATTGCATTGGCGACAGTAATAAATATCGATTTTTGCTTTGTCCATAAACACTCACAGTAATAACTTGATGCCGACCGCAAAGGTCAGCAATTCAAAACAAACCTTAATAACCTGATTACTATAACGAGTGCTCAGGTAAGCTCCTAGTCCTCCGCCAAGGAAGGAACCGAGCAATAAAATAGGTAGCCATGGCCAGTAAATTGGGGCGCCTGCTTGTGCCACCGCAGCACCGCCAATACCGTTCCAAAATAGCCCGACGCAAATCATTGTTAACGCGACAGCCTGCTTATAGCTATAACCAAACCAGCGAACTAAGAAGGTAGTCACTAATAGCCCAGAGCCCGCCGTGAGAGAGCCATTAATTACCCCAATTAGAATCAGGCCCAGCCCGCCGAATATCCAACCTAGCGTATGACGATTGGTTGGAAGTTCTTGCTGGCCCAATTGTCGTTTGAAGCGAGAGTAGATACCTATAGCTAGAATCATCAGCCCCAATAACGTTTCGGCCAGCTTCTCGGGAATCATCAACACGATATTGGCGCCGATGATGACGCCGATACTGCCAACCGCAATCAGATAGAGAGCGACTTTGAAGTCTATCGTTTTTTGCTTAATGTGCGTGAACGCTGCGCCAATACCGAGAGCGACGCTGGCGACCTTGTGAGTTGCAAGCGCAACGGAAAATGGTAGGCCAAAGAAAATGAGCAACGGGAATTGCAAAAGTCCAGCACCCCCGCCAGACAAGGAAGCAAGCGTGTTTGAGATAAATGAACCAATCAGTAGCCCAATTGAGTGAATCCAATCCATGATGAGTAAGATAAAGTTAGGGGAGCATCATGCTCCCCTTTGGTAGAAATTAGTTAGAGAAAAGTACCGTAGAGCCGTGACTTAAGCTCGTTAGAAGTAATGTTTTCTCATTCACAATGTCGATTCGGCGGCTCTGTTGAGCATCCATCTTAAAGATCTGAGTGATGAGTTTTAGCTGATCGGCAGTGAAGTCTTTGCTTTGTGCTGAAGAAACGTCTTTGAACTCGATAGGGGAAACCAGCAGGTAGTTATCACTGATATCCCATTCGCCCGTTTCAGATATGTTGATGACATTTTCACTTTCTGCATTGTTAGCATACAGACGAACAGTAGCAACTCGAATGTAGCTACCGTTAGGTAGGTACTTCACGTTAGAGGTGACATCCACTTTGCGAAGCGGGCCAACTGACTCTTCTTGAAGGCTATCTGTAATTACTGTCACCATTTTTGACTGCCATTCCTTCGCGGTCAGCACTTGCTCAACTTTTAGATCACTGCCCCAGTATAGCCAGCCACTGAACAGAGCTGACAGAACAAGTAATCCAGCTGCGATTTTCTGATTCATGTCGTTATTCCTATTGGCAAACTTTACTAAGGTCTTGCTGTTCAGCAAAAATACGAACGGTGATGTTTTCACCAGAGTTGTCTAGTGAATGAATGTAGTTCAGTACTAACTGATTGTTCTGGCCACCAGTCGCGATTACTTCGACGGGAGCGACGGTTGCATGAGCGGCATTGTAACGTTTCACGCATTGCTCAATTGATGGGTACCACTCACTGAGATCAGGATGATTAATCGGCGTTTTCACCGGAGTATTATCGTAAACTGCAACCTGGCGGAATTTTGATTCTGCAGGGTTGGTAAATAGTACAACGCACAAAGGGATAAGCAGTGCCAGAACCAACATAATACGCATAGCCCATCTTGATTGAGGCTTAACTTGCTTTGCGACGCTTGGTGCTGATTTTGTTTCCGTAACGGTCGACTTAAGTGGGCTGACTTCGTCTACATGAGAGTCTGTAGGTAGTTCAACCGAAACATCTTCTGCTTCAAGTGCTTCCTCTTCGGCTACTGAAGTGTCTCCACTCATAAATGGGGTTGCACGTTCTACATTACAAATAAGTTGATAGCCGCGCTTAGGCACTGTTTTGACATATTGAGGAGACTTGGTTGAGTCTTGAAGCTGCTTGCGTAATGTCGAAATCGCCTGAGTTAGGCTGGAGTCATCGACTTCAAAGCCTTGTTCTCGCCAGACGAAGTCATGCAGTTCGTTGCGGGATACGATGTCATTGGGTTTTTCTGACAGTAAAAGCAGGATGCGACTTTCATTGCTTCCCAGACGAATGACTTCATTGTCGTTTGACTTGTCCACCAGAGAGTTCGTATTGGGGTCAAAAGTGAATCTGTTAGCAAGATTGAACTTAGTGCCTATGTTACTCATTGGATATGACCATTATTGTTGTATAGATTTCATCAGATGCGCGCAAAAATCCCTATATCAGGGAGGTGACGTTTAGTTTTTTTGATTTTTTGAGGTGCAAGAATAGTCAAAATAAGATCAAAAAAACACTGTTTTTATGATTTTTGACCTTGAATTTACAATTGTCACCCTCATGTTAACTTGCAGATTATCTCAGTATCGCCCCCGTTGACAATGCGGAGGCTTGATAAATATAGATGTTACGGAGCTATCATGAGCGATACAGCAACACAAAACAAAGAAACTCGTGGCTTTCAATCTGAAGTAAAACAGCTACTTCACTTAATGATTCACTCTCTTTATTCCAATAAAGAGATCTTTTTGCGTGAACTGATTTCGAACGCATCTGATGCTTCAGATAAGTTACGTTTTCAGGCGCTATCTAATCCTAATTTATATCAAGGCGATGCTGAATTAGGTGTAAAACTTTCATTTGATGAAGCGTCAAATACCCTAACTATTTCTGATAACGGCATTGGTATGAGCCGTGATGATGTGATCGAGCATTTGGGTACGATTGCAAAATCAGGCACAGCCGAATTTTTCTCAAAGCTGTCGGAAGACCAATCTAAAGACTCTCAACTGATTGGTCAGTTTGGTGTTGGTTTCTACTCTGCATTTATAGTTGCCGATGCAGTAACAGTTCGTACTCGTGCTGCTGGCCTGTCAGCTGATGAAGCAGTTCAGTGGCATTCTGCTGGTGAAGGTGAATACACCATCGAGACAATCTCAAAAGAATCTCGTGGTACTGATATCGTTCTTCACATGCGTGATGAAGGAAAAGAGTTCCTGAACGAGTGGCGCTTGCGTGAAGTGATCAGCAAGTACTCGGATCACATTGGTATTCCTGTTGCCATTCAGACTGCTGAGCGCGACGAAGAAGGTAAAGAAACAGGTGAGAAGAAGTGGGAGCAAATCAACAAAGCTCAAGCACTTTGGACACGCAACAAATCTGATATCTCTGAAGAAGAGTATCAAGAGTTCTACAAACACGTTTCACACGACTTCGCAGATCCACTAGTGTGGAGCCACAACCGTGTTGAAGGTAAGAACGATTACACCAGCTTACTGTATATCCCAGCAAAAGCGCCTTGGGACATGATGAACCGTGACCACAAATCGGGTCTCAAACTGTACGTTCAGCGTGTATTTATCATGGACGACGCTGAGCAATTCATGCCTTCTTACCTGCGTTTCGTTCGTGGCTTAATTGATTCAAACGATCTGCCATTGAACGTGTCACGTGAAATTCTACAAGACAACAAAGTGACGCAATCTCTGCGCAACGCTTGTACTAAGCGTGTTCTTACGATGCTTGAGCGCATGGCGAAAAATGACGAAGAGAAGTATCAGTCATTCTGGAAAGAGTTTGGTCTGGTTCTAAAAGAGGGCCCTGCAGAAGACATGAGCAACAAAGAAAAAGTTGCTGGTTTGCTGCGTTTTGCTTCTACAGAAGTGGATTCCTCGGAGCAAACGGTCGGTTTAGCCTCTTACGTTGAGCGTATGAAGGAAGGTCAGGACAAGATTTACTACCTGACAGCAGATAGCTACGCTGCTGCGAAGAACAGCCCTCACTTAGAGCAGTTCAAAGCAAAAGGCATCGAAGTCATTCTGATGTTTGATCGTATCGATGAGTGGTTGATGAACTACCTAACAGAGTTTGATGGTAAGCAGTTCCAGTCGATCACTAAAGCAGGCCTTGACCTCAGCAAGTTTGAGAACGAAGAAGAAAAAGAAAAGCAGAAAGAGACGGAAGAAGAGTTTAAGTCTGTTGTTGAGCGTACGAAGGACTACTTAGGCGAACGCGTAAAAGAAGTACGTACTACGTTCAAGCTAGCTTCAACACCAGCGGTTGTTGTGACAGATGATTTTGAAATGGGTACACAAATGGCGAAGTTGCTTGAAGCCGCTGGTCAGGCTGCACCTGAAGTGAAGTACATCTTCGAAATCAACCCAGAACACCAGCTTGTCAAACGCATGGCGGACGAAGCCGATGAAGAAGCGTTTGGTCGTTGGGTCGAAGTGCTTCTTGGTCAGGCAATGCTAGCTGAGCGTGGTTCGATGGAAGACCCGTCTCAATTTGTAGGCGCTATCAACTCGCTTTTGACTAAGGGCTAATAGTCAAACGGTAACAAAAAGCTCGCATCATGCGGGCTTTTTGATTTATTTGCGCTTATCGTGAATAAAACAACGTAAGTTTGCAGCTTAATGTGAGTGTTTAAGCATTCTTTAGTCGTAAGCTGCGCTACGCGAACAGATTGTGTGATAGAATGCAATCTTGAAACAAAGTGAGCAGGCGTGTAATGTGCACGCCTGTTTTATTGTCAACTGAAAGAACAGTTATACCGAAACTTACCGTGAGCTAAGGCTGTTGTTTGTTATGAACACCATAGTGAGCTTCGGTATAAATCATCATTATCTTAAGAGGATTCAACATGCGCATCATTCTTCTAGGTGCTCCAGGTGCAGGTAAAGGCACACAAGCAAATTTCATCATGGAAAAATACGGTGTTCCGCAAATCTCTACTGGTGACATGCTACGTGCTGCTATCAAGGCAGGTACAGAGCTTGGTAAACAAGCTAAAGCTGTTATCGATGCTGGTCAGCTAGTTTCTGATGAAATTATCCTAGGTCTAATCAAAGAGCGTATTGCTCAAGATGACTGTGAAAAAGGTTTCCTACTAGATGGTTTCCCGCGCACGATTCCTCAGGCTGATGGTCTGAAAGAAATGGGCGTTGATGTCGATTACGTTATTGAATTTGACGTTGCTGATGACGTTATCGTTGAACGCATGGCTGGTCGTCGTGCTCACCTACCTTCTGGCCGTACTTACCACGTAGTGTACAACCCGCCGAAAGTTGAAGACAAAGACGACGTAACAGGTGAAGACCTAGTTGTGCGTGATGACGACAAAGAAGAAACTGTTCGTGCTCGTCTAGGCGTTTACCATGAGCAAACTGCACCGCTTATCGACTACTACGGTAAAGAAGCGGCAGCAGGTAACACTAAGTACCTTAAGTTTGATGGTACTAAGCAAGTTGCCGAAGTTAGCGCTGATATTGAGAAAGCACTGGCTTAATTTTGCTAACGGCAGAATTTAAAAGTTTGATATAGTAGAAGCGACCCAGATGGGTCGCTTTTTTTATCGCTACATATTGATCGATAAAGAAGTTTTCAACGTAAAGCCTCTTTTAAAGTGTCGACAGGGTCCTATGCAAAACAATAAAAAACAGGGTGTGCTACTGGTCAACCTAGGTACACCAGATGCACCTACAGCTCCTGAAGTAAAGCGTTTTCTCAGCCAGTTCTTGCATGACCAACGTGTTGTGGATATGACACGTTGGTTATGGTGTCCGATCCTACATGGCGTCATTTTGCCTATTCGCTCACCCAAAGTTGCCAAGTTGTATGAGAGCGTTTGGATGGAAGAAGGCTCTCCTCTTATGGTTTACTCTAAGCGCCAAGCTGAGAAACTGGCTAAATCGATCGATATCCCAGTCGAACTTGGCATGACTTATGGTAATCCGAGTCTTCAGTCTGGGATGGAATCCTTGATAGAAAAGGGCGTGGAAGAGGTGATTGTATTGCCACTTTACCCACAATACTCGGGAACAACCACTGCCGCAGTTTCTGATGGTTTAACCAAAGCATTTAAAAATATTCCGGTGATGCCAGGGTATAAAATGCTCCGCGATTATCATGACCATCCAACTTACATTAAAGCGTTGGCAGAGAGTGTAAGGCGCTCTTGGGCAGAAAAAGGACGTGGTGACTATTTACTGTGTTCGTACCATGGTATTCCTCAGCGTTACGCAGACAACGGGGATATATATCCCAAGCACTGTGAGGCGACCACAGAGTTATTAAGACTGGAATTAGGTTTGAACAAAGA
The DNA here is from genome assembly GCF_947311885.1 of Vibrio sp. St2. Taxonomy (NCBI): domain Bacteria; kingdom Pseudomonadati; phylum Pseudomonadota; class Gammaproteobacteria; order Vibrionales; family Vibrionaceae; genus Vibrio; species Vibrio sp. St2. The sequence goes on from NZ_CAMZNA010000012.1 coordinate 53,809, forward strand.
GCAGATTGGAATGACCTATCAATCCCGCTTCGGTCGTGAAGAATGGCTGCAACCCTACACGGATAAAACCCTGGAAAAGTTGCCTGAAAAAGGTATCAAGAAGCTGGATATCATGACGCCCGCCTTTTCTTCGGACTGCCTTGAGACTTTGGAAGAGATTTCGGAAGAATGCAGAGACGTATTTCTTGAGCAAGGAGGAGAAGTCTTTAACTTCATTCCATGTTTAAACGATGATGATCTCCATATTCAGATGATGGTTGAACTTATTGGTCGCTAGGCAGCTCAGTTTGATTAGAAAATCCACCTCACGAGGTGGATTTTTTGTGCCTCAATAATTAATCGTAAGGTTGGCAGAATTGCTCAATACCTTGCCATAGAACCGACTGCGGTTCCTGAATGTACTTAACGTCTTTTAGTGCCTCACGCCAAAGATCGAGGCATGACTGCTGTCTGTCGGGGCTAGAGTAGTGATCGAGTACCCGCTCAGCCTCAATGGTACTGGTGAGTGCTGAAATAGCTTTGAGATAGTGGGCAACATACATTTGCTTGTTGCCTATTTTTCGGTTGATGTTGGCTTGCAGTAACAAGATCAGCGCATTTTCTGGTATCTCGGTTACATACTCTCTTTGCAACATTCGTAAACTGCGTTCAACTTCACCCGAACGATAAGTAAGGAGTGCCAGCAGCATATGCAGATCTGGTGGAGGCACTGGAGTTTGCTTCCTCACCTTTTTTATCCAACTCTTTAATCCATCGCTAGATTGCTGAGTGAAAAGTAACTCTCGAGTATAAAACAGTACTTCAATCCCAGATAGCTGGCGGGAGAGCAGCTGTTCAAGAGTCAGTTCTGATACAGGTACAATTTGGCTAGACAACTTCGAAGATAATGGCTTTATCGGCTGTGGGAGCTTGAAGTACTCACTTAAATCCACATTAAGTTGGTTAATCGTTGCAGCTAAGTAGGGAGGCTGAAGATGATATATTTTGCGCCATGCGACTCGGCCAGAAGCAGAGTGGTGAAGAAGGCTCTCCAAGTTCAACACTCCGTTTGTATCTTCCCACAGATTAAAGCTCAGAGTGTAGTCTGAGTCATAAAAGGCTTCAGAGCCGGGGAAGTTTTCATGTTCGCTTAGGCTTTGCAGGTAGTAGGTTGGCGAACTCATATTCGATAGATGGATATACGGAGAACAGCTTTGTGAGTGCAGGATCAGTGCTTTTAATTTGAGAACGGTTTGGTTCAAGCTCTGTTCTTCATGGTTGATACTATCGAGAAGCAGCCTAACCTGAGGGATATGCAGAGTATTACTTTTTTTGTCTTCTTCAAAATGAGACCAAGTGTGGATCGCGAACACTACAGCGATCGCACTCAAAATCAAATTTAAACTCCAGGAAAAATAGCGCAGCGCTGTTTGCTTTTTTTCAACGCTCTTTTTAGCGGTTTGCGGAGCTTTGTTCGAGTCCGATGTTTTTGCTACAAGCTGAACGCCGCTTTCTGGAATGTAATAGCCCCGTTTTGGGTAAGTGATGATGATCTTAGATGGATCGGCTTCTTCAGAGTGTTCACGGAAGAGGTTTCGCAATAAGCTAATTCTGTTGGTGACCACATTTTTGGAGATGTACTGACTTTCCCAGACCGACTCTATAAATTCTTCAATTGACGTTGGGTTCCCAACGTTTGTGAGTAAAATTTCCAGTAACGCCAAATTTCTTGGTTCAAGAGATATTTCTCCTTGTTTGGAATGGAGAGTTTTATCCGCTGGATTATAGGTAAGATCTGCAATAGCAATATTGCATTGTTCTGATTTAGCTTTTTCAAGTAGATTCATGCAGTGCTATCGAAGTACGTCGTGATTGAACAGAGGACGCGAATTCTACCGCAATATCAATGTTGCTTATAAGTCCTGAATGTGACATTAGATGTCTTAAAAATGAGAACTTGAACCGAGATTGTTTAATTTTAAATGATAGAGATGGGAAATTCAGGTGTGGAGAGTCCAACCACACCTGATGGACGTTAGCTTAGAAAGAGTAGCTAGCGTTAAGGTAGCCAGTGTTTGAAGATTCAAACTCAAACTTGGCAGAACCAAATTCGTGTGAATTATCATGGTAATAGCTGTAGCGATAGCCTAATTCCATGCTGAATTGTTCGGTGAAATGATAGCCAAGGCCTGTATTTACGCCTAATACCGCACCTGAATTGGTGTCACTTAACTCATCATAGGTGTTAAGTAGGCGGTCACGATTAGAAAGTTTAAGCTTGCTGTTGTAGTAACCAAGGCTACCACCAGCAACTAAATAGAACTTGTCTGTGACATCGTATAAGTAATCTGCCCCAGCACCTAACTGATAACTAGTAAGTTCTGCTTTATCAGTTTCAAACAGAGAAATAAGTTCATAAGTAGACTCACCGTTAGTCTGAATGTAACCGTAGACACGTACGTTGTCGTTAATGTAAGTACCACCTTTTAGGCTGATAAAGCCTGCATCATCTAAGTTGTCTACAACTTGCTTAGTGTCACTACTGTTACCTGAAGTATCAAATTTTCCACCGCCTAGCTCTAATGAAAGGAAAGCCTGGTCCGCAAGTGAAGGCATTGAAACCAGTGCAGCTGTTGCCGCTAAAAGAAGAGTTTTTTTCATAGTTTTACGCTCAAAATATTGTTTGTATGGAGTTGTGATTGCCTGGACTGATTTGATGAAAAGCAGTGATTGTCATCAATTAGCAGCAATATGAGAATTGCGTCACGTATGGTCGCTTTTTCGCCGGATGGAAGTTAACTGAGCGTGTTGAAGGAAGCTAAAAATAAAATTAAAAATAGTTGAAATAAGTTAAAATTTTCATCTAATTAATTGATTTTAAAGTGCTAGTTTGGTTTGTGATAATCGATAACGCCTGACAAAAATCAGGCGTTTAAAAATATAAAAGCATCAACAGAAATGGTTATTACTAATTTCCAGGGTAAGAGCGGTATTCGAATACCTGACCTTGTTCGTTAAACGCATAAACAGAATAGGCGTCTTTTTCATTACCATATTCCATACCAGGCGAACCCATCGGCATGCCAGGAACGGCTAAACCTTTAGCATTTTTAGGTGGGTTCTCTAAAAAAGCTTTAATGTCCTGTGCCGGAACGTGCCCCTCAAATACAAAACCGTTAATTTCAGCTGTATGGCATGAGGCCAATTGTGGCTTTATCCCCAGCTTTTGTTTGATTGGGTTCATATCATCGTGCAATTTTTCTTCAACCGTGAATCCAGCTTCCTGCATGTGTTTGGTCCATTCTGTGCAGCATCCACAATATGGTGACTTGTGGTTGAGCACGTCTGCCGCCAGTACGTGACCGGACAGTAAAAGAAGGGACGCAAAGGAAATAACTTGAGTTTTCATACACACCTCTATGAACGAATCGAAGATTTAAAGAGTCTTAATCGGTTGGCATTGCTCACGACTGTGATTGATGAGAGCGCCATTGCTGCACCAGCGACGACTGGACTGAGCAAAAATCCGAATGCTGGATACAGTACGCCAGCTGCGACCGGAATACCTAAAGAGTTATAAATGAACGCACCGAATAAATTCTGCTTCATGTTTTTAATCGTTGCTTTGGAAAGTTCGATGGCTTTAACAACGGCCAGCGGTGATGAGTTAAGCAAGGTCATTTGTGCACTTTCGATTGCGACGTCGCTACCGCTACCCATTGCGATACCGATGTCTGCGAGCGCGAGAGCCGGTGCATCGTTGACACCATCACCAATCATAGCAACTCGCTTTCCACTTGCCTGAATTTGAGCCACATGACCTGCTTTTTCATCAGGCAGTACTTGAGATATCACCTGTTCGATACCCAGTTGTTGGGCTATCGCTTTAGCCACATGCTGGTTGTCACCGGTTAACATGACAGGAGTAATTTGCATTGCGAACAGGGCATCCACAGCTTGTTTCGCGTCTTGTTTAATTGGGTCGGCAATGGCGATTAAACCTGATACCTGATTTTGCTGAACGACGATCACTGGAGTCCAGGCATTGTCTGCACAGCGCTGCAGTTCTTGTTCAAGTCCTTCAAGCTTGAGTTCTTGTTTCTGAGCATAAGGCAAAGAAACCACCGCAATACTTTCATTTTCTAATACGCCAGTCACTCCCATGCCGCGCATGTTATTGAAATCGCGAACTTCACCCAAACTTAGCTGATGCTCTTGAGCGTGTTTTACGATGGCTTTTGCTAGTGGATGCTCTGAATATTGCTCTATGCTAGCCGCTGCGATTAGCAGTTGTTTATCGTCCTGATTAAGAGCAAAGATATGCTGAACGTCAGGTTTTCCCTGAGTTAATGTACCTGTCTTATCAAATACAACCGTATCAATATTGCTTGCAGACTGAAGTACATCCGCATCTTTGATTAATATTCCCATTTCGGCGGCTTTGCCAATGCCAACAGTCACCGACAGTGGCGTTGCTAAGCCTAGCGCACACGGACAAGCAATGATCAGTACGGTGGTGGTCACGACCAACATGTAGCTCGCTTTCGGGTCAGGGCCAACCATAAACCACACTAGGGCAGAGAACAGAGCAATGGCGACAACGACAGGGACAAAGACAGCCGAAATTTGATCTGCCAGTTTGGCGATGGCTGGTTTGCTGCTTTGCGCTTCTCGTACCATGGTAATAATGCGCGACAGCATGGTATTGCTACCTACTCCCGTTGCTTCAATCACTAAGCTGCCATCTTGGTTTAACGTGCCTGCAGAAATCGTATCGCCACACTGTTTGTAGACGGGGACAGGTTCGCCAGTAAGCATGGATTCATCAAGGTAAGATTCACCTGAAACGACGTGACCATCGATAGGGGCTTTTTCTCCGGGTTTGATTCGCAGCTGCATGCCTTCAGTTATCTGGTCAATCGCAATCACTTGATCGCCAGATTCGGTAATCAATATGGCTTCATTAGGCTGAAGGTTAATCAAGGCCTGTAATGAGCGAGTGGTTTTCGCTTTGGCTTTTGCCTCAATGTAATGACCCAAAGAAATCAGGCCGACAATCATCGCGCTGGCTTCAAAGTAAACATGACGTGATGCTGGTGGAAACCAATCTGGGAAAGCCACTACTAACATTGAGAACAGCCAAGCGACCCCCGTACCCAACGCAACGAGGGTATCCATGGTTGCACGCTTGTGAGTAAGAGCTTGCCAAGCGTTGGAGAAGAAGCTTTTTCCCGCGGTAGCAAGAAGCCAGAAACAAATAATCCCAACGACGCCCCAAATTAACTGATCCTGACTGGTACGGATCATCATATTGCCACCCAACACACCCCAAAGCATGAGTGGTACGCCGATCACAATACCTGCCCACGCACTTTTCTTATGATGAGCTTGCACGGCCATTTGTTGGGCCTGTTGCTTTTCTTGTTGCGTCGCTGGGTCGTCAACAATTTCAGCCTGATAGCCTGCTTCTTTTATTGCATTGGTTATAGCGCTAATGGTTTTGCTGTCTTTAGAGCGACTAAAAACTAAGGCACTGTGTTCCGCGAGATTAACTTGAGCTTTGTCTATACCCTCTACCTGAGTCAGTGCCTGCTCAACAGACGCTACACAACTGGCGCAAGTCATTCCTGATATCAAAAAATGAAGGGTTTCTTTGTGACTGGGAGAGGGAAGATGCGAGTTTGGCTGAGTGGTTTGTGGTTGAGTCTCTGGCTCTTCTATTTCTGATTTAGACTCACTGGCCTGATAACCGAGAGAGGCGACAAGATCTTTCACTTGTTGCTGTGTCAGCAATGTTGAAAGAGAAAGTGTGGTTTTTGATACATCGAAATGGCCAACATCGTCACTTTCTTTTAAAGCAGACTCAAGCTTGGCCACGCACTTGCCACAGCTTAAGCCTGAGAGGTGAAACTGATACTGATGACCCGCCTGATACCCCAGAGACTGAATCGACTTTTCTAAGTCCTTGAAGCGGCTGTCGCTATCCAGTGTGACATGTTGTGGCGTTAAATCATGGATGTTGACTTGATGCTGAGAGGTAAGCTCTCGCTCAACTTTTCGCGCGCAACCCATGCAGCTTAAACCTGATAGTGGAATATCGAACTGACGCATAACATAACCCTCAACGATGAACTGTTGCTGAGAATAAACCTTACCTCAAGGGTAAGGTCAAGCGCTGTCAATGAACAAATACCAAAACGTCAAAACTTACCAGAGAACAGAGTTTTGTTTGTCTTAGCTTGCGAGACATTTCAAATTTTTTATAGGGAATATATCAATTGAGGTAAATCACTCAAAATTGGGCGTGATCCGATAGGCAAATATAGTGAGGGCAAGGTTGTTAAAAAGATTAATAGTTCAGTTTTGACGTTTTTATTTCTTTGCCTTTGATTTCAATATTCTGATTTTAATAGATTTATTGTTTTTTTTCTTTTTAGACTTTGACGCTAATCAGATATTGTTCCTCGCAATTTTTTGGCAAAAAAAAAGTTTGCCAACATATCCCTGTCCATAAATAGCTCCCTTCAAAACATGAACTTAAAAGTGCCTGAGAGGAGCGACGAAAAACATAATGACTAGGGGTTAACGTATGTCTAATTATAAAAAGACACTTGTTGGTGCGGCAGTTTCCAGTGCGATTCTGGCATTTTCAAGTGCAGCAGTAGCGGATACAAATTTAGAAGCAAAGTATGAACAAGGTATTTACGGTTTGATTGCGATGCAGGTGGCCAACCGTGACTACGACAACTCACCAGCGAATGATGGTGTTCAGTTCAACAATGAATCCCGTTTAGGTTGGCGTGGTACTGCCAAGTTTGACAGCTTAGAGGATTGGACCTTTTTGTGGCAAATCGAGTCTGGTTACGTCGATGAGTCATTTGCTGGTGAAGATGGGGGCAATGGCTACCTGGGTCGACGTGATACTTTTGTCGGTTTTGAACATGACTCGATCGGTCAGATCAGGCTGGGCCGCGTGTTAACTCCTATGTATGAATTGATTGACTGGCCTGCGACTAACCCTGGAATGGGCAACGTCTGGGACTGGGGCGGAAACATTGGTGGTAATAACTTTAACGATCGCCAGTCTGACACCATTCGTTGGGATACCAAGGAGCTGTGGACTGGCTTCACGATGGATATCGCCGTAGGTGCTGGTGCAGACCGTGCTGGATCCACAACGAGTACTGAAGCTGGGAGCAACTATTGGCATGGTATGGCAGCACACCAGAAATTTGATGGTGACTGGGGTTGGGTTCAGTTAGATCTCGCTTATGAAATGAACTACGACACCATGCAAGGTGACAATGAGAAGTACTGGGACAACCAAACCTACCTAATGGGCGCTCAAGGTGGTTTCAACAATGGCATTAGTTATTTCGCTTACTACCGTATTGCTGAAGCGCAAGATACGTTGGGCAGTGACGAGACTGAAAACTCTTACTCTGTTGGATTGACTTACAACTTTGGTGAAGGTGATAAGTGGCAAGCTAAGATTGCTCGAGCGGAAAACCTTGGCCTAGAAGTCGATGGTCAAGACATTGAGGGGACGAAAGATAACGTAACCTCCATGCAACTAATGTATGCGGTTGATACCAATGCGGTGGTTTACGCGCGTTACGCTATCAATGATCTTGAAAACACGGGTAAAACAGGAGAAGGCTACCAAGGCCGCTGGAAATCAGACAGCTTTGATGAAGCGTCTGTCGGTATAGAATACTGGTTCTAATGTAGCCTCATTTTATGATAAGGCGGCGGTTTGCCGCCTTTCGCGGTTCTAAAAATTTTAGTGTGAGAAAAGTATGAAAAATTGGTTGCCTGCAATCTTACTGGGTGCTGTCGCTTTGCCTGTCAGCGCAAATGAACTCAAAATTATTGATGAGATTGAACCGTTAGCACTTAATGGCAAAGAGATGTCAGCAAGCGATTTTCAAAGTCGACAAGTTATCAATCTAAAAGAAGGCGAGAATCAGTTGCTGTTTGGGTTAGACCAGATTGTGGTTGAAGATGGCCGTCGTAATAAGCTGGTATTTCCTTCAGTCGTGATGCGCTTTGAATCCTCTCAAGAACCACTCACTTTAAGCTACCCGGTATTTCGTCAAATAGATCAGGCGAAGAAGTTCCGCCAAACTTTGGATTTCTCATTGGTTGATAAAAATGGTAGCCCTGTTGATTACCAAGTGGATTTGATTCAGGTGAAAGGTTTCTCTTCGTTCAAAAACTATGAAGCTGCGATAGAAGAATACAATCAAACTGGCGCTATAGCATCGCTCTCGTCTCAAGCTCATGGTAGCGATAATCACGCTACGCAAGCGGTCGCTGCGTCTACCATCGACTCAGCCTCGAATTCTGAGGTAAAAACGACGGCGAGTGCAGATTTACAAAGCGAGTTTCTTAAGATGACACCGCAACAGCGCCAAGAGTTTATCTCGTGGGCAGTAAAACACCTCAATGAATGATGAATTCTGCGCAAGACGGATTGTAGATTTGTACATCAGTGCTAAAATACGCGCAATTTTGGCACCATTCATGGCCTCTATTGAATGGTGCAGTCATTTAGACAATCAAGGTATTTTACATGACGGTTAAAACTCGTTTTGCTCCTAGCCCAACAGGCTACCTTCACGTTGGTGGTGCACGTACTGCACTTTACTCTTGGCTTTTTGCTAAAAACCAAGGCGGTGAATTCGTTCTACGTATCGAAGATACGGATTTAGAGCGTAACTCTCAGGAAGCAGTTGATGCAATTCTTGAAGGGATGCAGTGGATGGGTCTTGAGTGGAATGAAGGGCCTTATTTCCAGTCAAAGCGTTTTGACCGTTACAACGAAATGGTTGATAAGCTACTAGCAGAAGACAAAGCCTACAAATGTTACGCGTCTAAAGAGCTGCTAGACGAAATCCGTGCCGAGCAAGAAGCAGCAAAAGAGATGCCACGTTACGATGCGAACCACCCGAAAATTGTTGCTGCAAATGCAGAAGCGAAAGAAGGTGATGCGTTTGTTATCCGTTTCCGTAACCCGAAAGAAGGCAGCGTAGTCTTTGAAGACCAAATCCGTGGCCGTATTGAGATCGCTAACGAACAGCTAGATGATCTAATCATCCGCCGTACTGATGGCGCTCCAACTTACAACTTCGTTGTTGTTGTCGATGATTGGGATATGGGTATCACTCACGTTGTTCGCGGTGAAGATCACATCAACAACACGCCTCGTCAAATCAACATTTACGAAGCGCTAGGTGCACCCGTACCAACATTTGCTCACTGTGCAATGATCTTAGGTGATGACGGCGCGAAATTGTCTAAGCGTCATGGTGCTGTATCAGTCATGCAATACCGCGATGAAGGTTATCTTCCAAATGCTCTAAACAACTATCTAGTGCGCCTTGGCTGGTCTCACGGTGATCAAGAAATCTTCTCTCAAGAAGAGATGATCAACCTATTCTCTCTAGATGCCATCTCGAAGTCAGCGTCAGCGTTTAACACTGAAAAGCTACTTTGGTTGAATAACCACTACATCAAAACTTCGGCTCCTGAGTACGTGGCTGAGCACCTACAATGGCACCTAGACAACCAGAATCTAAACATTGAAAACGGCCCTGCAATCACCGAAGTGATCAAGCTTGTGGGCGAGCGTTGTAACACTCTAGTAGAGCTTGCAGAGCAAATCCGCTACTTCTACGAAGATTTCTCTGAGTTTGAAGCTGGTGCCGCTAAGAAGCACCTGCGTGGTGTTGCTAAAGGCCCGCTAGAATTGGCTTTAGCAAAAGTTGAAGCGCTAGAAGAGTGGACAACAGCAAACATCAAAGATGGTGTGATTGCAGCCGTTTGTGAAGAGCTAGAAATCGGCATGGGTAAAATTGGTATGCCATTGCGTGTTGCAGTAACAGGTGGCGGCCAGTCTCCTTCTGTTGATGCTGTCATGGAGCTTGTCGGTAAAGAGCGCGTTATTGCTCGTATCAAGATGGCGATTGCGTTTATTGAAGAGCGTGAAGCTAACGCATAAAAAATTAAATATATTGCATATAAACCGCATCTTCAGGCTGCGGTTTTTTTGTGTCTCAACTTTAATGAGACAATTTAAACCTTAGATAACACCTTAATCGTCCTGTGATTATGGTTCCAGTTTCCTATTCACAATGCGCTGATACGAAGCAAAATTATCTAATTAGATGAAATTAAATAAAAACTCACAAAGTTATTTGTTATTTATCTCGTTAAGGTGTAGTGTCCGCACATCTGTACGGTAACTCTCTATGTATTTGTTTTTGTACGGATTGTCTATAGCGTCGCAAATCTAGCGCGTATTAATAAGGTATGAAAAATGAAAAAATTAGCAGCGGTAGTTTCTGGCACACTCCTTCTTGCATCAGCGTCAGCGAATGCGCAGTTTTATCTAGGTGCAAAAGCAGGAGCGAGTTGGGTAGATGATTTATGTACAACGGGCGAGTGCGATGATAATTCTTGGGCACTTGGCTCATTTGTTGGTTACGAATTTAACGATTACCTGGCGCTCGAAGCTGGCCTAGATACGCTAGGTGAAACGACGGGCTCGGGTTATAAAGATGCAGGTTTAGTCTCGTACTCATTGGCGCCGCGTTTTAGCCTGCCTTTAACAGAAAACATTGATGCATTTGCCAAAGCTGGTGGCGCTTACGTTGAGTATGGAAACAAGAGTGACAGCTCTTTTGTTGGTGGTGTCGGCTTGAGCTACAGCGTGTTGCCAAACATTGATATCCAAGTTGAATACCAACGTCTGACTGACATTGATATTGATACGCATGGTATTTCTGGTAACGCCGTTACTCTGGGCTTTACCACTAAGTTTGGCGGAAGCGATGAGCAAGCTGAAGCACCGGCACAAGAAGAAATGCTGGTAGAGGAAATTGTCGAAGAGACAGTTGTTGTTAAGCCTGTATTCCAAACGTTTGAGTCAGAAGTGGTTTACTCAGTGAGCTTCAAATTTGATAGTGCGGAGCTAACACCTGAAAGTGAGATGGCTCTTAAAGAAGTGGCTTCTTTCATGGGCGAATACCCACAGGCAACCGTTGATGTTGTTGGTTACACAGATACCAGCGGCCCAGCAGCCTACAACCAGAAGTTATCTGAGCAGCGCGCTCAGTCAGTAGCCGATGTGATTGCAGAATACGGTGTGAACCAATCACGTATTCATATTGAAGGCGCAGGCGAGAGTAATCCAATCGCGACCAACGAAACACGTGACGGACGCATTGAGAACCGCCGTGCAGAAGTTACCGTGAATGAGTTTGAATATGAAGTTCAGCCATAGTTTGGACTGAATCAATCATTCTTGAACCAAAGCTCTGTTTTCACAGGGCTTTGTCATATTTATGAGAAAGTTACTTGCTAGTATGCAAAAGGTGAAATTAATCCATAAACCGATTTGTACATTCTATGGGTCAGGGTGTACTGTTAATGTGGCCATACTGTAACTAGATGATTGTTATCGTGTTGGTTGTCAGTTATAACGCGCGTGCGTTGTCGGTATATAAGGAAAAAACAATGAAAAAATTAGCAGCGGTAATTTCCACCACACTTCTTCTTGCTTCCACATCTGCAAATGCTCAGTTTTATCTTGGTGCTAAAGCGGGTGCATCTTGGCTCAATGATTCATGCTCGACTGGCCCTTGTGATGATAACTCTTGGGCGCTAGGTTCATTTGCAGGTTACGAGTTCAATGACATGATTAGTCTTGAGCTGGGCCTTGATACACTGGGGGAAACCACTGGTTATGGCTACACAGATGCAGGTTTGAGTTCTTACTCTCTTGCACCGCGATTCACCATGCCGCTTTCACAAAAGTTTGATGCGTTTGCTAAAGTTGGTGGTGCCTATGTGGAATACGGAAACAAAGATGATAGCTCTCTTCTTGGTGCTTTAGGTGTCACCTATGCCTTTATGCCTACCATCGATTTCCAACTAGAGTATCAGCGTTTAACTGACATCAACATTGATACACATCGCTTTAAAGGCAACGCTTTAACACTAGGTTTTATTGCTAAGTTTGGTGGCAGTGATGAGCCTGCAGCACAACCTGTACAAGAAGAGTTAATGGTTGAGGAAGTAGTTGAAGAAGAAGTGGTTGTTGAACCTATCGTTAAAACGTTTGAGACCAAAGTTGTTGACTCTAGCAGCTTCGCTTTAAATAGCGCAGAGTTGAAACCAGAAAGCAAAGCGATGCTAGCTGAATTGGTCGCGTTTATGACGGAATTCCCGCAATCTACGGTTGAAGTTGTTGGTTACACTGACTCTAGTGGTGCTGCGTCATACAACCAGAAACTGTCCGAGCGACGTGCTCAATCAGTGGCTGATGTGCTAGAAGAGCAGGGAATTGATGCTTCTCGAATCAGTGCTCGTGGTGAAGGGGAAAATAACCCAATCGCTTCTAATGAAACACAGCAAGGGCGTGAACAAAATCGCCGTGTAGAAATCATGGTGCCAGCGTTTGAGTATGAAGCTCAATAACTAATTGATGTTCTGATTAATGACAACGCCTCGAATGAAAATTCGGGGTGTTTTTATTTGAGGTCAATACTGTTTAGTCTTCCCATGAATTCGAGAATTTCTAGGTTGTCTTTATTGGCTTCCAGTAACGCTTTCTTAGTTTTGGTGTATGCAGCCAATCTACCGTGCTTTTTGATTGAACATACGACGCTTTGATAGATTAGCTTGCCGCTTTTGTCGTAAGTTCGCCAAGCAGCAATATAGCATTCATCTTTCGCGTCAGGATTGGTTTTGGTTGGGCGTGGTTTAAAGATGATCTTAGGTTCTACAGAGTGAGGCAAACGGGTCATTAAGTAAGGGTCTTTGAGCAACTTACGCCAAAATTTCCCCCACATTTCACTTCCAAGCTCGTTACGAAGTTTAATTGCCTTCTGCAGCCCTTTCTTCTCGCCGATCCGAACATAACCCACAGAACGGTGCAGCACCGTGTCATCAGGTGTATGGATGTGGATTTTGAAAGCGGTTTTGGCTTTAGATATAAAGCGATGACCAGTGTTGGTGGTCAAGTTACTTTTCTTCATTAAATTCTTATAAATAATTTTATTAATAACTATTTTAGTTGAATGTCAGCAATTGTTGAAGCCCCGATTTTTCTCTCACGAACTAGCCCGAGTAGTCCCTTCTCGTTTCATTGATATGCGCATGACATAGGCTGACATTCCATTACTCAAGTACGACAGAACTCGATAATAAAACACTGTACATTTACTCTCAGATTTATGAGGGAGTATTTGAAATGTTGAGAACATTTTCTGTGATAGCGCTGTCTGCCGGCTTGGCAGCATGTGCTTACAACCAAAAACCTGTAGTGGATATGGCTGGTGTCGATCAGCAGCAATACGATGCCGATTTTACTTATTGCCAAGGGTACGCTGAGCAAGTCGAGAAAGGAGAAGCGGCGAAAACCGAAGCGACAAACGGTGCAGTATCAGGCGCGGTTATTGGAGCCGTGGCTGGCGTTATTCAGGATGGTGTCGGGGGCGCGGTTGTTGGTGCTGCGGCTGGTGGCGCTGTCGGCGCGGGTGCTGGGGCTTTGGGTGGCGCTAATGACTCGACGAAAACTCAGTCTTTGGTCTTGCGCAAGTGCTTAGCCAACAAGGGTTATACCGTGTATGACCTTGAGTGATTGCTTTTTAAGACATCACGAGAATAAGACGCCAAGCAATACAAGTCCTGTACGAATGGCGCACCGACGCGTTGTTCCCTGTCTGGTTAACACAAATGATGTAATGCTATGAACGGATTGAATACTGATAGGTCGAAAGGCATCAGCTATGCCATTTTTACCGCCTTACTTGCACTGTACTTTGCCGTTGTCGTTAATTTGCCGTTTTACAAAGAGTTGCACACGATATACAGCCACTCAGGTACCGTAAATATTGGCTTCTTGCTGTCCATTCCACTGTTTCTGTGGGCATCTCTGAACTTTCTGTTTAGTTTCTTTAGTTGGCCGTATCTGACTAAGCCTTTCTTCATTGTACTGCTGATTTGCTCAAGTATTGTCAGTTATGCCGGATACAATTATGGGGTGTTATTCGATCTGTCGATGATGACTAACCTGTTTGAGACCAATCAAAGTGAAGTACTGTCTTATCTCAGCGTTTACTCTATTGGGTGGGTCGTGGCGATGGGAGTGACTCCAGCACTGGCCGTCGTTAAAATTAGATTTAAAACGCCTCACCCACTGGGTTTTATCCAAAGCAAGTTGCTTTCGATGGTGATCTCTATCCTTGTAGTGACGGCTGTTGTTGGGTTGTACTATCAGAATTATGTTTCCGTTGGTCGTAATCATCATACGTTGAATCGAGCATTGATTCCGACCGAGTTTGTTTCCAGCCTCTCTCGTTATATTAAAAGGCATTACTTTGCCACTCCTGTGAAATACCACCAGTTGGGTCTGGACGCACAACAATCTGCCGAGGCTTTAGAAGCCGCCGAGTCGAAACCAACATTAGTGGTATTTATGGTCGGCGAGACAGCGCGAGCACAAAACTACCAATTGAACGGTTATAACCGGGAAACCAATTCATACACTCGGGATATGGGCGTGATTTCATTCCAAGATGTGAGTTCATGCGGCACCGCGACCGCAGTATCGGTCCCCTGTATGTTTTCTAATATGGATCGATCTCATTTTGATCGCCAACTCGCTGATAATCAGGATAACGTCTTAGACATTCTAAAGCGGGCGGGAGTTGATGTGCTTTGGCGTGACAATGATGGGGGTGATAAGCAGGTAGCCAAAAATGTTGCTAAGCAAGAGATTGCGCATGCCCCGGCCGATCCGCGATGCAATGGAAGTACGTGCTATGACATGGCGTTGCTTGAGAATTTCGAACAACATGTCGATTCCCTTAAAGGTAACCGATTGATGGTAATGCATTTGATTGGCAGTCATGGCCCGACGTACTTCCAACGATATCCAAAAGATAGAGCGATGTATTTTCCTGATTGTGAACGCTCCGACATCGAAAACTGTACACCAGAGCAAATCATCAACTCCTACGACAACAGCATCCTTTATACCGATTACGTCGTGAGTCAGACTATAGGCAAACTGGAAGCACTGCAGGAACAATTCAACACGGCGCTCATCTATGTTTCCGACCACGGAGAGTCGCTGGGTGAAGAAGGCATCTACTTACATGGCTTACCTTATAGCCTTGCCCCAAAATTTCAAAAGCGGGTGCCCTTCTTGCTGTGGATGTCGCCAGGTTTTAAGCAAACGAAACACATTAATACGCGCTGCCTTCAGCAAGAAGCGCAGCAAACGGGTATCTACTCTCACGACAATGTCTTTCATTCGCTGCTTGGGATGATGGACGTAGCGACACAAGAGTATCAGAGCAAACTTGATATTTTCAGTGCGTGTCGGGTTGAGAATAATTAATCCCACGCGGGAAAAAAGTTCGTGAGTAATTCTTGACCTGTCTAAAGCTTCACACTTTATGATGCGTTCATCTTGAAAGAGAAGAAGGAAAAAGATCTATGCATTATTCGTTGTATCACCCGAGTCAGGCTGAAGAGATCAAGCAACTATTTTTAAACACTTTCAGCGATTCTGAGGGGGAAAGTGAGGGGCTGCTTGTATCGAATCTAGCGTTTGACTTGATGAAAAATACCGAATCCTCCAAGGTTGAGGTCTATGTCGCTACAGAAGAAAGCCGCATTGTTGGGTGTATCTTGCTGTCAACAATTAACTTTGACTCTAAGGCGAGTGGGTATTTATTGTCTCCGGTTGCGATTGCTACCCAGTATCAGGGCAAGGGCATTGGTCAGGCATTAATAGGTTACGCCTTGAAAGAGCTTAAAGAGAAAGGCGTCGAATTGGTAATGACTTATGGTGATCCAAACTTTTATTCTAAAGTGTGCTTTCAACCGGTGGAGACATCTATCATTGCATCGCCGTACCCACTTACTCAACCGCAAGGCTGGCTTGCAAACTCATTCAATGGTGCTGCTTTTGACACTGTTTTTGGTAAGCCTGTTTGTGTCGAAGTGTTCAATCACCCCGAGCTTTGGTAGTTGAGATTCATCAGACGCTGAGTGTTGGAAGCGCTTTTATTAAGGCTCTACGTTCTCACCTGTTTTATTGTGAAAATTCTAGGTAAGAAGCGTGGTATTTGACGTGTATCTTACAGTTACTCAGTGGCTTTTGAATTATCATCTTGCGCCTGAAACAGAGATGAGTGCGTTATGAATTACAACAAAGAATACCATCGCAATGGAATCGTACAGTTTGATGCCGCTAAAGAGTTGATTCGACTTTTACCCACTAAGGTTGGGCGTTTGCTTGATGTCGGATGTGGCTCAGGTAAAGTCGCTCACTTGATACACGATCACTCATCACCTCAAACCATGGTGGCGATAGATGTGTCGTCGGAAATGCTCGAACAGGCACTACACCTTTACCCTGACAGCCCGATTGACTTCGTGCATGCAGACATTGTTGATTATGCCTCTGAGGAAGGGTTTGATGTCATCACATCGAATTCCTCTTTTCAGTGGTATCAAGACTATGATGCCGCATTGTCGGCAATCAGAACGGCCCTGAAACCAGATGGTATGTTTGTGCTTCAGACTCCTTATAAACAAGACTGGTGTCCACAGGTCTCAAACCTAATGAGTGAGTTTTTTCGAGACTTTTACCCTCAACTTGGGCAAGACTTTCGCATGGTCTGTATGCACTTAGAGCATGAGAGGGAATACCGTGAAATGTTTGAGTCGAGAGGTTTTAGTGTGATTTCAATGATGCCCAAAGAGTTTGAATATTCTTTTAGTGGGGAGGAGTTCAAACAGTTCTTCATGTCAGGAGCATATAAAGTGTATACCTCAGAGAAAAGTTACTCTCTGTCGATCCCGTCAGCGTTTGCTGCTGATCTAGAGAATTTTATCGATGAGAGGGTACGCAGTCAGCAATGTATCGAGGTGAGTATTTCTAGGATACTGGCTTGTTTTGGTCGTGATGACTAGATCAGATAGTATAGGTAAGTCATGAACAATAAAAAGCTCGGACAGACAGTCCGAGCTTTTTGGTTTTGAAGAAGGCTAATTAAGCATAGTTAGAGTTTTCATCTAACTCAGAAGCGTCATTTTGTTTCTTTGCTTTTAGAATGTTGTAAGTAAACACTAAAGCATAAAGTACTGGAATTAGTGCCACAGCATAGCCGACTTTAAATAGATAATTATCAGCAATCTTTTGTAATAGTGTTAATGATGTTGATGAATTAAAGAATAATCCGATCCAAATAACAGTATATAGTGCTTGGCCAATAGTACTTGAAATAATAGAGCGTGCCCAAATTGGCGCTTTATGTAACTTCATACTGAGTTTTCTGAAAATAAAGTTGTTAGCTTGGTCAGCAGCAAGAATACACAGGCTATTAATCAGGTATAAATATATAAGTGGCTCGAATACCTCTTTATAAGGAGATTGAATATCAAAAGTGAAAAAGGTAACCGCGATTAATCCAGAGGCGAGTGCACACATTCCTGCACCAAAATAAGTTGTCGATTTAGCATACTCGTATCTGAGTGTTGCGTTGATCGTATCGAGGACTAGGAAGGTTAATGGGAATATTAAAATACCAGCAGGCTGCCAGGTGCCGAATATTTCAACACTATGCGGCGACATAGGAATCGCAACTAAGAGAGAGGCGAGATAAAGCGCGGTAAGGAACCCATACCATTTAATATCAAATTTGGTTATAGGATCCATCGCGTGGATCAAATCTCGATGCTCTTTTTTGAAAAATACAACCAGCCCTTTGTTGATAAGCCCTCTAGCTGGTGAGCTTAAAACATAGTCATTGTCTTCGTTTGTGTAATATATTAAGCCATTTTCAACCTTCAACAAGTTTAAGCTTCTTGTCATTGATATGTTCCTTACTTATTTTTGTTATAACCTTGCCAATTGGAATATAGTCTTTTTCAGGTTCATGAGGATACCAAACTAAGTTGATAAAATTGTCAACTCTAAACAGCTCTATAATATCTTCACCGTTCTGAAATAAATAATTTCCAGCACCAAGCTTCTTAGTGCTGACTATATTTATAGATTCATCATTGTAAATGAGTTTGTGGAACTTGGATATTGGCATACCAGTTTCAAAAAAACCAATCTTTTGAAGCTTTGAGTTAACAATTCCTTCGACATCATAATCACGTTCGTAGGTACCAGTGCGCTCAACACCGGTCATCAGCCATTCGTAGGATACATTAAGTGTCTTCGCTATTTGGGTCATGTTCTTATGTGGGTTTTTAATTTTGTTATTAAGAAGCTTGCTCATATAGCCTCTTTCAATACCCACTTTCCTAGATAGCTCAGCTGCAGAAACGCCTTTAACAAAAAGAATTTCTTTTAACCGCCCGCCAATAGTGGTGACATCTTTCAATATGCTTCTCCGAGTCGTTTTTTATGAACTGTTACACAGTATGAGATTATTTTTTGTTGAAAAAAGTTTCACGTTTGACAACAAATTGATGCGTATATTACACTTTTTTCCATCGAGAAGCTCAAGTGTCAGTGAGCACTTCTTGTAGGACAATGCTTAGATTGAGATCTAAGCACTCATTTCTCGTGGCTAAACTGGTTTTAGGTATGGGTTATGTGCTCTGACGATTGTTCGAACTTGCCACTTTAGCCAGGTGGCATTATTGGAATCCGCCTAATGAACACCTCGGTATGGAACCAATGTTAATTATCCTTGTTTCAACACTCTTCTTGTTGGACCTCTTCCCTGATTGGGAAGAGGTTTTTTATTGCTTTACAGAGAAGTTGTTGCAATGGATGGAATAGACAGGCGAGAGATAGAATTATAGATACAAAAAAGCCAGACCTACTTGCGTTGGATCTGGCTTGTATATGATGTGGCGCTCCCGACAGGATTCGAACCTGTGACCTATCCCTTAGGAGGGGATCGCGCTATCCAGCTGTGCCACGGGAGCTTGGGTTCATCATACTGAATTAAAACAGGATGTTAAACCTTAACTCACTGATTTAAAGCATCTTGTGCATAACATCGCCAATTTGAATGCTGCCTGCAAGCTCAGGCTGATCAACGGTAAGCTCTGCTTCGTTTTCATACACACGAGACACAGTGAGAGTAATGTCTGACTCTGTCACCTTATTACGCGGCAAACCACGTTGATCGATAAAGGAACCCGTGTGCCAGAGTTTGAGCTTATCGCCTTGCTGAACGCCGTGGATACGGCCTAAATCCATAGTGAGGACATTGTTCCACTTTGAAATGATCTCTGGGAGTGTGATTTTACACGACACTTCTGATTCCAGATCTAACATGATGTTGCGGCTGACGCGCAGCATCATGTCACCGTATGTTGACGCCCAGAAGCGGGCACTTTTCGTATCCACTTGGCTGGTTTTGGGGAATGGCCAACGCGCAACTTCACGATAATTGCGGTTATAAACTTCATTGCCTGTTTTTCCATCAAATACGGTCATCTCTAGTGCAAACTGACGGTTGATGATGTCATCTCTTAACAGCTTCTGTTCAATAGTGGCGGTTAAGTCTGTGATGACGCCACCAATGATATATTGAGCGCCGGTGTCTTGCGCGATCATTTTGAGGCGTTCCGGGTAACGTTGGCTGATTTCATAGTCCGTGGTGCCAACAGAGACAAAGTTGGCTGATTGCTGGTCAAGTTGGCGATTAATTACCGTAGCAAAATCGTCCCCCACACTATAAATCTGGCCCATTACTGCTTGTTGAGGTGACTCTACATCGATATTGCCGACCAAAAACGTTTTCTTGTATTGGCTGACATGGCAACCCGTTGCCGATGGGTAGATATCAATACGCGCTTTGACAAACATGACGCCACTGCGGACCTTCTGCTCATCGACCAAGATATAGCGAACTTCGGTATTGCTGAATTGATATTCCTTACGCTCACTTTCTAGTAGCGGTCTCAAGTTGGAAATGCTGCCGATATCGGCGCCAGAAAAGCTGACGGCTTTATAAATAGCATCTTCCAATGCATGAATACGAGCGACTTCTTCAGAGGAAACCACTGTGGCGGTTCCGGTCACTTCATACCATCCGGCAGACGCTATACTCGCGTACAGCGAGGCGTAAATGGTTGAAATCAGGACAAGAAGCGATTTTTTCATATTCATCTTCCAAGTTGGTTCATTTTTTGCTTGTTCTATCTTAGCTGATTTAGGCATTGCCGTTCTGAATGGTTGCAGATTTAGAAAAGCAAAGACTGTTCCACTTTTTATGAGAGATAGGAAATGGAACCAATCAGTGCCTAATATGTATCGGAGATTAGAGAATGAAAAGATGGCTAACGCTAGTGCCAGTGGTGTTTCTCACCGCTTGTGCCTATGCCCCAATATACAACGGTAAAGAACCGTACCCAGGCTCCCAGTTTATGCTGATGGAGAGTCCGCGTCATACTCTTGACTTCTTTATTGAGAGTATGACTGAAGATCTGATGATCTCGAACACCAGTGTGTCTGCGCGGACACCGATTGCCGTCACCTCTTTTGTTGATCTACAAAATATGGACGCGACGAACTGGTTGGGTAATTCGGTATCGGAAGGGTTTATCCACCAATTCCAACGTCGCGGCTTTAAAGTGGTCGATTACAAAACGACAGGCTCTATCCAAGTGACGCAGCAAGGAGACTTCGCCTTCAGTCGTGACTGGAAAGATTTATCTCAGGAGCAAGATATCCAATATGTCCTGACAGGGACCATGCTACGTCAAGAAGGCGGTGTTCTGGTTAACGCTCGTGTCGTCGGTATGCAGTCACGTGTGGTTGTTGCCACTGCTCAAGGTTTCTTACCTGCGGATAGAATTGGCCGTGACCTAGACACACTTAACAGTATCCGAACTGAAGATGGTGTTTTGATTCGCTCAGACCCTACAATAAGACAACCTTACACGGTTATTCTGCGTCCATAGGGAGTTGAGATGAAGAAGTTATTTTTACTGGCAGTTGCGTTGATTATGGTTGGCTGCCAACCTTTGCAGAATATGCGCCCAGATGATTGGTTAACAGCGGTTGGCTATGCCAATATCAGTGAGCAGAAAGGCCGTACAGATGAAGAGCGTCAGGTGCGAGCGATGCGCGCCTCTAAGATTGATGCCTATCGAGAACTGGCTGAGCAAGTATATGGTATGCGAGTGAGCGGACGTGCAGATTTACAGGATCAACGTTTAGGGACTGAACTAACCTCAGGTGCTGTAGATGGTGTCATTCGTGGTGCTGAAGTTGTGCGCAGTTACAAAGTGGGCGACAGTTACGTTACTGAATTGCGCTTGGACATCAAGAAGATGAACAAGCTCCGTGATTATGGTGAAGTGCAGGTCGTTCCGGAAAAACGTCAACAAACTCTTTTCTAAATTTCTCTCTAAATCTTCGATCAAAAAAAGCGGCAATCATTGCCGCTTTTTTGTGTTCAGGTTGGTTAGGCTTTGATATTAGTGCCTAAGGTAGTGACATTCTTGGTTTGACCCTCTGCTGTGTATGTCATACCCAGTTTGCCCTGAGTTTGTTGCATTAGGTTATTCAGCTTATTGAAGCTTAATTGTGCGCGTTGCAAGGCTTCACCGTTTACTGCATTCGCTTGTTGGCAATCATGGACGATAGAACGAATTTGATCGACTAGAGGGCTCAACTCTGGATCATTGGTCAAAGTCGCCACATCGGGATGCTGGCTAATACGTTGGTCAGTCTGTTGAAGCTGGTTAATTAAAGTGAGTTTTTCTTTGGCAAGCTGTTCGATTTCTTTAGCCACCCTGCTAGCGATCGCAGCTTTCTCTTTCTCTAACAGCAATGAAAGATCGGTTGCGCTTTTGAGTTGGAACTCAACTAAACTGCTTAGGGCTGCCATGACAGAAACTCGTTACTCAAAACCACCAAGTTCTTTCTCGAACTTGATCATATTATCAGCCAGCTTTTGCGGGTCAACGCTGTAAGAGCCATTTGCAATAGCTTCTTTGATAGCGGCAACTTTTGCTTGGTCAAAGCTTGGCTGGCTAGCAAGTTGGGTATGCATTTCACCGACTGCCTTACCTTGTTTACTTAAGGATACAGAGTCTTGTGCAACTTCTGACTTCTTTGCTGAATCAGTTGCAGAAGGGCTATTTTCATTACGCGCTGTGCTTCTTGTCGACGTTGTTACCGTCTGCCCAGAGCGTATGTTATCAATGCCTGCCATATGTGTGAGCCTTTAC
This sequence comes from Vibrio sp. St2, assembly GCF_947311885.1. Lineage (NCBI taxonomy): Bacteria > Pseudomonadati > Pseudomonadota > Gammaproteobacteria > Vibrionales > Vibrionaceae > Vibrio > Vibrio sp. St2. Next base: position 76,018 of record NZ_CAMZNA010000012.1, read on the forward strand.
GTGTTTAGAATCTTATGTTGTCAATATCGACTAGAGTAGGGATTACTTTAGGCTTTTTTTAAATTGATCAGAAAATAACCGTCACTTCCGAGATCCCCGTGACTCTCCCTTCAATTATACGGTTGGATTTTGTATTTTTCACTCTTATCTGTTCACCATGTGACCCATCTGTGAGGGCTGTGCCCTTGGTTGTGATGGTCATACCAGACTTTACGGCTTTGATTGTGACCGTTTCATTGCGGCAAACTACGCATATATCATTGCTTTCAATAACTTCGCCAGCACGCAGATTTTTCTTTGTTTTTGCGCCAATTACGGCATCAATGTTGGAAAAGCCTTGCCGCCTGAAGCGTTGCAAGTCTACCATATTAATAGTGACATCTTGTCGTGAGATAATCTGGCCTCGGCTAAGCGGCCCAACGAGCGTAACTTGAGGGCCAGAGCGCGTCAGTCTGACAGGAACATATAATTTCCAGTTATCTTCGCTACACTCTACTAACACAGTGATGTTACTGGCGTTGGGGTTGGTAGAGGAGGAAGAGGCGTCTAAATTGCTTGGGCAATCGGTGGCAAAGACACGGCTATCAATATTTGCCGCTCTTGCCTCTAACGTACCGCCTGTAGGCCATTCGATGGTCGATAAGACGTACTCTTCTGCCGCCTGTTGAATACTGATAATTTGCTCAGGCGTGGCTGATGTTGCTGAAAAACTAAAGAAAAAGCATAAAAAGACGATAGACTTATAAAAGTTTTTATAGAAAGCTCTACAATTAGTTATGGAAAATGAGCATAAGTGTGATTTTGAGTATGTCATTCTATTTCTCTAATAGTTTTACATGGCCGTTAGTAGACTACCATTTTTTTTAGCATGAAAGTTTGAGATGGAGATGAGCTTATGTCGGGTATTCTTGATTCGGTGAATCAGCGTACGCAACTCGTCGGTCAAAACCGATTGGAACTCCTAACGTTTCGTCTGATGGGGCGACAACGTTATGGAATTAACGTATTTAAAGTAAAAGAGGTACTTCAGTGCCCTAAGCTTACTTCAATGCCAAACTTGCACCACCTAGTCAAAGGGGTGGCTCATATCCGTGGCCATACTGTTTCAGTTATTGATTTAAGTTTAGCTGTTGGCGGCCGTCCGACTACTGACGTTGAAAAAGCTTTTGTTGTGATCGCTGAATTTAACCGTACGATTCAGGCTTTCCTTGTAACGTCCGTAGAGCGTATCATCAACATGCATTGGGAAGCGATCCTGCCACCACCTGAAGGCGCTGGTAAATCCAACTATTTGACTGCTGTCACCAACATTGATAATGAGCTCGTCGAAATTCTTGATGTAGAAAAGATCCTTGCAGAAATCGCGCCAGTGGATGAAACAATGGACGCTTCAATCGGTGAGGAGATAGCCCAGGTTGAATCAGAGAAAGAGATAGTTCGCCGTATTTTGATAGCTGACGATTCAACGGTAGCGCGTAAGCAGGTTGAACGTGCAATTACATCACTGGGTTTTGAAGCGATTGCTGTTATTGATGGTAAGCAAGCTTATGAGAAGCTGGTAGAAATGGCAGCAGAAGGTAGTATCTATGACCAGATTTCTTTGGTTATCTCAGATATCGAGATGCCTGAAATGGATGGCTATACCTTAACAGCAGAAATAAGGCGTAACCCTGATCTTAAAGATCTTTATGTTATTCTCCATTCATCACTCAGTGGTGTATTTAACCAAGCGATGGTCGAACGTGTGGGAGCCAACTCCTTTATTGCGAAATTCAACCCTGATGAACTTGGTAATGCAGTGAAGACTGCGCTTACTGAATAAAGAGAAGTAAATGACAGCGATAACTATAAGCGATCAAGAGTATCGTGATTTCAGCCGTTTCTTAGAATCTCAATGTGGCATCGTACTAGGTGACAGTAAACAGTACTTAGTGAGGAGCCGGTTAAGCCCTCTTGTGACAAAGTTTAAGCTCAGCTCTTTGTCCGATCTGCTACGAGATGTTGTCACTGGCCGTAACCGAGAGTTACGTGTTGCCGCTGTTGATGCTATGACAACCAACGAAACACTGTGGTTTCGTGATACTTACCCGTTTGAAGTCCTTGCTAACAAACTGTTGCCGGAAGCGGCGGCAAACAAACGACCAATAAAAATTTGGTCAGCGGCAAGCTCTTCTGGTCAGGAGCCGTATTCTATGGCAATGACCATTCTCGAAACCCAACAGCGTAAACCAGGAATGTTGCCGAGCGTATCTGTAACGGCAACGGATATTTCCGCAAGTATGTTGGATATGTGCCGTGCAGGTGTTTACGATAATCTTGCCTTAGGGCGTGGTTTGTCTCCTGAACGTCGCCGCAATTTCTTTGAAGATGCTGGCGATGGTCGGATGAAAGTTAAAGACAATGTTAAGCGCCTGGTTAATTTCCGTCCTCAAAATCTAATGGACAGCTACGCTTTGCTCGGCAAGTTCGACATCATTTTCTGTCGTAACGTATTGATTTATTTCTCTCCGGACATGAAATCACAGGTTTTAAATCAGATGGCTAACAGTTTAAACCCTGGTGGATACCTACTACTTGGGGCGTCTGAGTCTTTAACTGGGTTAACTGACCGTTTCGAGATGGTCCGATGTAACCCAGGTATTATTTATAAACTTAAATAAGCCGAATACATTTAACTCAAGCCCAGCTACTCGCTGGGCTTTTTCGTATTTGGATTAATTTTCTATACTTACAGTGACATTCCATTGCTCCACAATTTCACATTTTGGCGTGGTAATTGCTGATGAGCTTATAACAAAGAAATTACGATTCAATTAAAGTTGGTACGCTAATTGCTTTGTTATTCAGTACTAACGGTCAGTTCTTTATGTAGAGGTTAACATGGCTATATCTTTCGACAACGCATTAGGTATCCACCAATACACGGTGGGCGTACGTGAGCGCAATGCTGAGGTGATTTCCACCAACATTGCTCAAGCGAACACTCCTGGCTATAAATCGAAAGGCATGGACTTCCAAAAGGCATTGCAGGCGGCAACATCGGGGGCAAGCATTGGGCTTAGTCGTACCGACAGTCGGCATATTCCTGCCTCTACGCAAGTGACAGGGGAAGTGCTTTATCGACTTCCGACTCAACCTGACACCGGTGATGGCAACACGGTGGATGTAGATTTAGAGCGTAACTTGTTTATGCAAAATCAAATCAGACACCAGGCATCACTTGACTTCTTAGGAAGTAAATTCAAGAACTTAACTAAAGCATTAAAGGGGAGTAACTAGATGAGCTTGTTTAACGTTTTCAATGTAACTGGTTCTGCCATGAGCGCTGAATCTGTTCGTCTAAATACCACCTCAAGCAACTTGGCAAATGCCGACAGTGTCTCTAGCTCTGCGAAAGATACTTATAAAGCTCGCCATGCTGTGTTTGGTGCTGAGTTAAGTAAGGCTAAGTACGGTCGAGACCATACGGTGCCGGTACAAGTGTTAGGGATAGTTGAAAGTGATAAACCGCTTGATGCGGAGTACAACCCAGAGCACCCACTCGCAAATGACGATGGCTATATCTACAAGCCAAACGTTAATGTGATGGAAGAAATGGCTAATATGATTTCTGCTTCTCGTTCATACCAAACGAATGTTCAAGTAGCAGATGCAAGCAAACAAATGCTGCTGCGTACGCTGCAGATGGGTCAATAAGGATAGGAGGTAACATATGGCCGGGGGCATTAATAATAATGTTGGTCAGAGTGGCTTGTCCTATGTTGACCAGCTTAAACAACTTCAGGACAAGAATAAGCCTGATGAAACAACAGGTAAGCAGGATCTTAAACAAGAAGACTTCTTATCGTTGCTCACCAAGCAGCTTGCCCAGCAAGACCCGTTTAAGCCGGTTAGCAATGACCAGATGATTGCTCAGATGGCGTCGTTTGCGACGGTAGATGGCATCGGCAAAATGAACAATCAGTTTGAAACACTGAATGCGTCGATGACTTCTAACCAAGCGCTTCAGGCATCATCACTTGTTGGTCGAGACGTATTAGTCCCGGGTGCAGCAGGGGTGAAGGCTGATGATGGCTCCATGGCTGCTATGGTCAAACTACCTCAATCTGTTGATAACCTAATGGTGCGAGTAGAAGATCAAATGGGGCAGCTGATCCGTACCTTCGATGTCGGTTCTAAACCTGCAGGTGACAACCGCGTTGAATGGGATGGTAAAGATCAAAACGGTAATCCATTGCCGGCTGGCAAATACAATGTGAAAGCATCAGGTTTGCTGGACGGGCAGGCGAAAGATTTTGAAGTTTCGACTTACGCTAACGTAAATAGCGTCTTGCTTGGTAAAGGTGATGGTAACGTACTACTCAATCTGGCTGGCTTTGAGTCGCCAGTTCGACTTGCTGAAGTACTAGAAGTTGGCAAAGCGTAATCACGCTGGCTAGATAGGAGATTTTGGAATGTCTTATGTTGCATTAAGCGGCTTGTCCGCAGCTCAGTTAGATCTGAACACAACCAGTAACAACATTGCGAACGCGAACACATATGGCTTTAAAGAGTCCCGTGCCGAGTTTGGTGATGTTTACTCTAATTCACTGTTCACCCATGCTAAGACCACGCCTGGTCAGGGTGTACAAGCCGCTAAGGTTGCTCAGCAATTCCATGAAGGTTCAAGTATTTATACCAATAACCCAATGGATTTGCGTGTCTCTGGTACTGGCTTCTTTGCTGTTGCTAAAGATCGTCTGGCACCAACGACCAACGAGTTGACACGTAATGGCGCATTTCACCTGAACAAAGATAACTACATGACAACAGCGAATGATGAGTTCCTGTTAGGTTATCAGGTCAACAAAGACACGGGCGATGTACTGTCTTACGAGCCTTCGCCAATTAATATCCCGAAAGAGTTTGGTAAACCTAAGCAGACTTCGAATATTGATGTAGGTGTTAACTTGCCTGCTGGTGGTGATTTGAAAGACCCAGCATTGTTTGATTTTTCTGACCCGGAAACCTACAACCGTTCAACGTCTTCGACTATCTATGACTCCATGGGTCAGTCGTACAAGTTGACGACTTACTACTTGAAAGATCAGAACCAAGCCAATACTTGGCAAACGTATTACACCGTTACTGATAGCGCTGGTGAGAAGCCAATCAATATAGTTGGTGGCGATGCAACGGCGCCTACGGGTCATGTTGGTCACACTATGCGATTCAATAATGATGGTACGTTAGCAAGCCTGAACAACGGTCAGAACATTGTTTCTGAGCCACTTGGTACAGGTGCAAACCCAGTAGAGCTAAATGGTGCGGATATCAACCAAACATTATCATTTGGTCTACAGGATGCGACACAGTTTGCCGCTCCATTTGAATTAACCAAGTTTGATGAAGACGGTGCAACGACTGGCTTCCTGACCAAAGTTGATTTCGATGAGAACGGTAGCGTGCTTGGTACTTATTCGAATGGTGAGAACATTATCTTAGGTCGAGTTGCATTAGTCCGAGTGCCTAATGAGCAAGGCCTGGATAAGAAAGGTGGTACTCAGTGGGATTCAACTCAGTTCTCTGGCAACAAGATTTGGGGTGAATCAAACAAGGGCTCCTTTGGTACGATTTCGAGTGGCGTGCTTGAGCAAGCCAATATCGATATGACACAGGAGCTGGTGGATCTTATCTCTGCTCAGCGTAACTTCCAAGCGAACTCACGTTCTCTGGAAGTGCATAACCAAACTCAACAGAACATCCTGCAGATTCGTTAATCATGGTTCTGAGAGTTTAAAGACATTCCGCAATCATCTGAATAGCAGGCTGGTGGCAACAACCAGCTTGCTATTGTTGCCACCTATGGCAATTCTTTTCATCTATTACTCTTCCTGATATAAAACCACTAGTTAAGTTGTTGATAAATAGCGATATATAAAAACTGGCATACCATTTGCTTTAATTGATCTGAATTGTGATTATTGGAGCAAATTATGGATCGTGCACTGTTTCTCGCTATGAGTGGCGCAAAGCAGAATATGCAGGCTATGCAGCTTAGAGCGAACAACCTAGCAAACGTCAGTACCACGGGTTTCCGTGCTGATTTGGCGCAAGCCCGTTCTATGCAAGCATACGGTGATGGTATGCCAAGCCGTGTATTCAGCATGACAGAGCGTCCGGGCCATAATTTCCAGCAGGGTAGTGTGATTACTACTGGGCGGGACTTAGACGTCACCATTCAAGATCAAGGTTGGATCTCTGTTCTTGATAACACAGGCAAAGAAGGTCTGACTCGCAACGGCAACATGAAAGTTGACGTCAATGGCATGCTTACCACAGGTAATGGCAACTTAGTCTTAGGAGAGACTGGAGCGCCAATTACGATACCTATTCCAGTCAGCAAAATTGAAGTTGGCACTGACGGTACGATTTCTGTAGTTCCTCAGGGCGCGCCGGCGGATGCGATAGAAATCGTCGATCGAATCAAGCTCACTAGCACCAATAATCAATCACTATACAAAGATGTTAACGGGTTATTCCGTTCCAAAGATCCTAATGCCGCATACGAAATGGATGCCGGCGTCAAACTGCTGACCGGTGCGCTGGAGGGCAGTAACGTCAATGCAATTGGCGAAATGACCAATCTGATTGACCTTCAGCGTCAGTTCGAGATGCAGGTCAAGATGATGAGCACGGCAGAAGAAATGGACAAAGCGTCTGACTCTTTGCTTCGTATGAGCTAAACAGATTATTAGGAGAGAGATATGCATCCTGCATTATGGGTAAGTAAAACGGGTTTGGATGCCCAACAAACCAATATTTCTACGATTTCAAATAACCTGGCGAACGCGTCAACGGTTGGTTACAAAAAGAGCCGTGCGGTATTTGAAGATCTGTTTTATCAGAACATTAATCAGCCGGGTGGTCAGTCCTCACAAAACACCGAGTTACCAAGTGGTTTGATGTTGGGTGCGGGCTCTAAAGTGGTCGCAACTCAAAAGGTTCACACTCAAGGTAATACTCAAACGACCAATAACAGCCTCGACATGATGATTGAAGGTGATGGCTTCTTCCAGATCCTAATGCCAGACGGCAACATTGGTTATAGCCGCAACGGCCAATTTACTGTTAACGATGAAGGTGTCGTGGTGACTTCAGGTGCTGGTTATCCACTAGAGCCAGAAATCGCCATCCCTGAAGATGCAATTAGCATTACGATTGGTACGGACGGTGAAGTGTCAGTGCGTGTTCGTGGTCAACAAGATAATCAGGTCGTAGGGCAAATTGCGACCGTAGATTTTGTTAACCCAGGTGGCCTTGAGCCCATCGGGCAGAACTTGTACTTACCAACGGGTGCTAGTGGCGATCCTCAAGAAGGTGTTCCTGGCTTTGATGGGTTTGGTGACATTCGTCAATCCATGTTGGAAACCTCTAACGTGAATGTGACGGAAGAGCTAGTTAACATGATCGAAGCGCAGCGTGTGTACGAAATGAATTCTAAAGTCATCTCTGCCGTCGACAAGATGATGAGCTTCGTTAACCAGCAACTATAAGCCTGGAATATTGAGGAATTGCTAATGAATCGCTTACTGACCATTTTGGCTATTGCCCTGTTATCGGGCTGTTCGATGCTTGAAGCGCCAATTGAAACATCCGATGTTGTTCAGGGTACGACTACGGTAGATGCTGTTGAAGGGGATAAGTCTCAAGACGAAAGTTCAGGTATCGTTGATACGCTTCGCGGCAGAACCGATCCGGTTGCAGGTGATCCTGCTTGGGCGCCAATTCACCCCAAGCATCAGCCAGAGCACTATGCGGCAGAGACTGGGTCTCTATTCAATACGGTTCAAGCAAGCAGTCTTTACGATGATTCCAAGCCGCGCGGTGTAGGTGACATCATCACCGTGACTTTGGATGAAAATACTAAGGCAGCCAAAAGCTCGGATGCGGATTTGTCGAAAAACAACGACGCATCAATGGACCCGCTTGAAGTTGGTGGTCAACAGCTAAACATCGGCGATTACAACTTCTCATACAATTTAAGTAACGATAACAAATTCAGTGGTAGCGCGGCGGCCAACCAGAGTAACAGCATTTCTGGCTCGATTACTGTTGAAGTGGTTGAAGTACTGGCCAATGGCAATCTTGTGATTCGAGGCGAGAAATGGTTGACGCTCAATACGGGGGATGAGTATATCCGCTTAAGCGGCACGATCCGTCCAGATGATATCTCTTATGAGAATACAATTGCGTCAAACCGCATATCAAACGCAAGAATTCGCTACTCAGGCACAGGTACTCAACAAGATATGCAAGAGCCGGGATTCTTGGCACGATTCTTTAATGTGGCTTTATAAAGCCATCTGAAGTCGAAGTTTTGGCACAGAGTATTTAAGAAAGGTATCCCGATGAAGAAGCTGATTCTGTTATTGACGAGTTTGATCATTGCATCCACACCGGCTTATGCCGCACGTATCAAAGATGTGTCACAGGTGGCAGGTGTACGAAGCAACCAGTTGGTCGGTTACGGCTTGGTCACGGGTTTACCGGGTACAGGTGAATCAACACCTTTTACCGATCAAAGCTTTAACGCTATGCTCGAAAATTTCGGCATTCAGCTTCCACCTGGTACCAAGCCGAAATCAAAGAATGTTGCGGCTGTGATTGTTACGGCTGACTTAGCGGCTTTTTCTAAGCAAGGCCAGACTATCGACGTCACAGTCACCTCTATCGGTTCAGCAAAAAGCTTACGTGGTGGCACCTTGATGCAGACCATGTTGAAAGGTCTTGATGGGCAAATTTATGCCGTTGCACAAGGCAACTTGGTCGTGAGTGGATTTAGTGCTACTGGCGCTGATGGATCTAAAATCGTCGGTAACAACCCAACAGCGGGTATGATTTCTAATGGTGCGATTGTCGAGCGTGAAATCCCGTCACCATTTGGTCGTGGCGACTACATTACCTTTAATCTACTTGAGTCTGATTTTACAACAGCGCAGCGTATGGCTGATGCAGTGAATAATTTCCTTGGCCCACAAATGGCTCAAGCGATTGATGCTACTTCTGTCAAAGTCCGCGCTCCACGTGATATCTCTCAACGCGTTTCTTTCCTCTCTGCCATCGAGAACCTTGAGTTTAATCCGGCTGAGGGTTCAGCGAAAATTATTGTTAACTCTCGCACCGGAACGATTGTGGTTGGTAAACATGTGCGCCTTAAACCAGCTGCGATTACACATGGCGGCATGACGGTCGCAATCAAGGAAAACCTTAATGTAAGCCAACCAAATGCGTTTGGTGGTGGTGAAACGGTGGTGACACCCGATACGGATATCGAAGTTACTGAAGAACAGGGCAAGATGTTCAAATTCGAACCTGGCTTGACCTTAGATGATTTGGTCCGCGCCGTAAACGAGGTTGGTGCAGCACCGTCAGATCTTATGGCTATCCTCCAAGCGCTCAAACAGGCGGGTGCGATTGAAGGTCAGTTGATCGTAATCTAAGGAGAAGCGTTATGATTAACAATGGAAAAGACATCGGTTTCATCCACGACATCGCTAATCTCGACAAATTACGTCAGAAAGCGGTGGATGGGGATGAAAACAGTGAAAGAGAAGCACTGACTGCGGCAGCCAAGCAGTTCGAATCCATCTTTACTTCCATGCTGTTTAAATCGATGCGTGATGCTAACTCAACGTTTGAATCAGGGTTGATGGACAGCCAAAATCAGCAGTTTTATCGCCAGATGATGGATGAGCAAATGGCGAGTGAACTTAGCTCCTCAGGCTCTCTTGGACTGGCTGATATGATCGTAGCTCAGCTTACTTCTGGGTCAGTGGAAAACCCTAATGCTGCCAGTCGCGAAGCCGACTTCGAAGCTTTGATGAACAAAATTGATAATGTCCGCCAGTCTCGCCGAGAGAATGCAGAGCTTGCTCCTGTTACTGCAGCTGCTTCAACACCCACTTCTTTCGAGTCTCCAGAGTCCTTCGTGACATCCATGAAGCCGTATGCTGAAAAAGCAGCACGAGCATTGGGTGTGGACTCTTCATTGCTATTGGCTCAGGCCGCGTTGGAAACGGGGTGGGGGCAAAAAGTGGTCAGTAATGGCCGTGGTAGCAGCAACAACTTGTTTAACATCAAAGCTGATAAGAGCTGGGGTGGAGATAAGGTTGCGACGCAGACCCTAGAATATCATCAAGGTGTGCCGGTAAAAGAAAAAGCGGCTTTCCGCTCGTACTCTAACTTTGAAGAAAGCTTTAATGATTATGTGCGCTTCTTGAATGATAACCCTCGCTACACCATGGCACTTCGCCATCAAGGCAACAATGAGCAGTTTATTCATGGTATTCATCAGGCTGGTTATGCGACTGACCCGCAGTACGCTAACAAGGTTTTAAGAGTAAAAGCGCAAATCGATCAGATGTAAGTAGACTCACCTTCGGGTGAGTTTGTTTTTAAGCGTGAGTGCTTTAACGAGAGCGAAGGCTATAACTTTAACTTGTGGTAAAAATGTTGACAGGAATGGTCTTCAGAAAAGCAAAATAATCCCGCATCCCGCATCCCGCATCCCGCATCCCGCATCCCGCATCCCGCATCCCGCATCCCGCATCCCGCATTTGGCACATATATTGCTTTTAGTTAACTAAGTTATTCAGTTCTACTGATTTTATTGGGTTTCCTGGGGGCTATATGGCGTCTGATCTTCTGAATCTTGGTTCGCAAAGCGTACTGACGGCTCAGAGACAACTTAACACCACGGGTCATAACATCTCTAATGTAAATACAGAGGGTTATAGCCGTCAGTCGGTGATCCAAGGTGCGAATATGCCACGCCAATACGGCGGGGAAACCTATGGCATGGGTGTGCATGTGGAAAAAGTTCGCCGCTCTTGGGATCAGTTTGCCGTCAATGAGATGAACATCTCAACGACTAACTACGCTCATAAGGTCGATGATGAGGCTAACTTGGAAATGCTATCCAACATGTTGTCATCAGTCGCGTCGAAAAAAATTCCTGAAAATCTCAATGAATGGTTTGATGCGGTCAAGTCACTAGCGGATAGCCCTAATGATGTTGGCGCACGAAAAGTAGTGCTGGAAAAAGCAGATCTTATTACGCAGAACCTCAATGACTTCCACGAAACCATACGCAGACAGTCCGATGTCACCAACAAAAAGCTCGATCTCGGCATTGAGCGAGTAAACCAGCTTGCTCTTGAAATCAGGGACCTGCATCGCTTAATGATGCGTACACCTGGCCCGCACAATGATTTAATGGATCAGCATGAAAAGCTGATAGCAGAGCTGTCTGAGTACACCAAAGTGACGGTAACGCCGCGCAAAAACGCTGAAGGTTTTAACGTTCATATTGGTAACGGACACACCCTAGTCTCGGGTACAGAGGCTAGCCAGCTAAAAATGATTGATGGTTATCCTGATGTGCATCAGCGCCGTTTGGCGATGATCGAAGGTAAAGGCATCAAAGCCATCACTACCAAAGATATCGACGGTAAACTTGGTGCGATGCTGACAATGCGTGACGAGAAAATCCCGTACCTGATGGATGAATTAGGTAAGATGGCGACCGCGTTTTCTTATGATGTGAATGCACTTCAATCTCAAGGTCTGGATCTTAGGGGTAATATCGGTGGGTTAGTTTTTACTGATGTGAACTCTGAAGTAGTGGCCAAGTCCCGTGTGGTGACATCATCTAATTCAACTGCCGACCTAGAAGTGTACATTGAAGATACCAATAAATTGGTAGGTGGTCAGTACTCGCTTCAGTTTAACGGTGGTGATTACTATATAACTCGCCCTAATGGTGAGATGTCGATTGTCCCTGTGGTTGGAAACTCAATATCACTCGACGGCATTCGCATTGATATCAACAACGGCCTGCAAGCGGGTGAACGAGTGTTGATCAGACCGACACGAAACGGTGCGGCGCAGATGCAGATGGCAACTAATGACCCATCTGCTATTGCCGCTCAGAGTTACGAAGCTTCAACGACGTTTGCCCAAGGTAGCGCGACTTTCTCTATTGATACTGCAGGCGATTTACGCGAATTCGAAGTGATCATCTCGCCGGACGGGAAGCAGTTTGCCGTCACGGACACCAAAGGCAAGATTCTACTTCAGCCTCAGGCTTACCCGCCAACAGGACCTGTGACTGTACAGGGCACCACGTTTGAGTTGTCTGCAGGGGCGATTGCTAATGACAAGTTCACGGCAAACCTTGTCCCATCCGAAGGTGATAACGGCAACTTACTTAAAATGCAGAATATCCAGACCAACAAACACCTCAATGATGGTGAATCAACGGTATTGGATATCTACCACAACCTGAATACTGACGTAGGCCTGCAAATGTCAACGGCGTCTCGCTTAACCGACGTATCACGTCTGGAGAAAGAAGCCGCGCAAGAAAGGGTCGCTTCTATCTCCGGGGTGAACCTTGATGAAGAAGCTGCCAACATGATGAAGTTTCAGCAGGCTTACATGGCATCATCGCGCATTATGCAAGCGGCGAACGATACCTTTAACACCATATTGGCGTTGAGATAGGGGGGCAGATAAATGATGAATCGTATTTCCAGCTTCCACAACTATCAATCGGTACAGAATGATTTACGCCGCCAGGAAGCCAAAGTTCACCACAATCAAGCTCAGCTAGCTTCGGGTAAGAAGTTAATGCGAGCCAGTGATGATCCGCTAGCGACGCATTACATCCAAAACATTGGTCAACAGAAAGAGCAGTTACGCCAGTTTACCGATGCGATTGTACTTAGTCGCAACCGTCTAGAGCACCATGAAGTAATTATTTCCAATGCGGAACAGTATGCTGATGAAGCTAAGCGTACAGTCATGGAGATGATTAATGGTTCTTTATCACCTGAAGATCGAATCGCGAAGCGCCGTGAGTTGTTGGAAATTTCGAATAATTTCCTCAACCTCTCTAATGTGCAAGATGAATCAGGTAACTATATTTTTGCGGGGACTAAGCCGAAAAACCAGCCGTTTTTCCGTGATAAAGATGGTGATGTGGTTTACGCCGGTGATGATTACCAACGTAAGATGAAGATCTCTAACAGCTTGGAAATGCCAATCAATGATCCGGGCAGCAAACTGTTTATGGAAATCGACAATCCTTATGGAGACTTTGAGCCTCAATATGATCTCAAAGGTGTCTCAGAATTACTGCTTGAGCGAGCGATAAATACCAATCCAGATGACCAATCGACGTACAAAGTCACGTTTGTTGACATGCCTGATGGAAATTATGGCTATCAGCTTGAGCGTGATGGGGCGGTAGTTAAAGCAGATAACTTTGACCCTGTAATTGGGATTAAGTTTGAAGATGTCACGATTCAGGTCAAAGGCCAAATAACCAAAGGTGATGCGATTACCTTAGAGCCGCGAAAAACGTACAGCATCTTTGATACGTTTAAGCAAGCGATGAAATTAGCAGAAGGCTCAGTGTCAGATACGTCAAATACTGCGGAGCTTCATCAGATTACTCAGGAGTTCCATGCGGCATTTATTCATCTGAACAAGGCAAGGACTGATGTCGGTGCTCGCCTGAATACACTGGATATTCAAGAAGAACAACACGACGACTTTAAAATGACCTTGGCAAAATCCAAGAGTAACTTTGAAGACCTCGATTATGCCGATGCCATCATTGAGTTCAATGAAAACTCACGCGCGCTTCAAGCTTCTCAACAAGCATTCGGTAAAACCAAAGATCTAACATTATTTAATTACATCTAACTTCAATGCCATACGTGCTAAGCCGTATGTGCGAAGTCAGGTATTGCCCTTTGGTCAGAAACATCGCCTGTATGGCAATGGCAACTAAGTGGCAAATAGGCGGCAAGGTCATTGCCGCTACTGTATGGCGATAAAATGAACATCTATACGATAAAGCATGGTTGTCATTAAGACATTGAAAATAAAGAATAAAATTATTTTATTATTCGTTTTCTAAAGTTGGCACACTACTTGTATTGATAAAACCAAGAGTTTAACGAACAGGTTTTAAGCAGGCGTTTCCTGCTTAGCAAGTCATTTACGGTCAGTGCTTCCAACTGAGATTAAGCTGGCCGCTTCGCAAAGCACTTGCGAACTCATTAGGAGAGCAAACTATGACCATTACTGTAAATACTAACGTGTCGGCAATGACTGCCCAGCGTTACCTGAACAAGGCCACAGGTGATTTAAACACCTCGATGGAAAGATTGTCTTCAGGTCAGAAAATCAACAGTGCAAAAGACGATGCTGCGGGTCTTCAGATCTCTAACCGCTTGACAGCACAGTCTCGTGGTCTGGATGTTGCCATGCGAAATGCTAATGATGGTATTTCCATTGCCCAGACAGCGGAAGGTGCTATGAACGAATCGACATCTATCCTACAGCGTATACGTGACTTGTCGTTGCAATCAGCGAACGGAACAAACTCTGCGTCTGAGCGCCAGGCTCTTAACGAAGAAGTTGAAGCACTGCAAGATGAACTAAACCGTATTGCGGAAACGACATCTTTTGGTGGCCGTAAACTGCTTAACGGCTCATTTGGTGAAGCATCGTTCCAGATAGGTGCGAGTTCAGGTGAAGCAATTATCATGGGCCTAACCAGTATTCGTGCGGATGACTTCCGTATGGGGGGACAGTCATTTGTTGCTGAGCAACCTAAGACTAAAGATTGGGGCGTTCCTCCTACAGCTAAAGATCTCAAGTTTGAGTTCACGACTAAAGATGGTGAAGCAATCACGTTAGATATCATTGCGAAAGATGGTGATGACATCGAGGAGTTGGCGACGTACATCAATGGTCAGACTGATAAATTGAAAGCGTCTGTGGATGAAGAAGGTAAGCTGCAGATCTTTGCCGCAGAGCCGAACTTGGAAGGTAACCTAAATATTTCCGGCGGTCTTGCTTCAGAACTGGGTTTAAATGGTGGACCGGGTCTGAATACAACTGTTCAAAATATTGATGTAAATACTGTTGGTGGCGCGCAGAATGCGGTTGGTATTGTGGATGCAGCTCTGCGATACGTTGATTCACAACGTGCAGACTTAGGTGCTAAGCAAAACCGATTAAGCCACAGTATTAATAACTTGGCCAACATCCAAGAAAACGTAGAGGCATCAAACAGTCGAATCCGCGATACAGATTTTGCGAAAGAAACGACCGCGATGACCAAAGCACAAATCCTGCAACAGGCTGGTACTTCGATTCTAGCCCAAGCAAAACAGTTGCCAAATTCTGCAATGTCATTATTGCAGTAGCAGTAGATATCTTCACTAGCATTAACCTAGACGTGGGGCTAGCGAAGATGTTTCGGCAAGCATAGGTGATAAGGTAATTAGAGTTCTCTCTCACACCTGCTCTAATTAACCAAGTGACTTATGCACACGGCAGCCAGGCTGTGATCATTTCTCTCGATCTCCACAATGGCTACCACACTAGCCCCGGTTCTCTCAAAGGAAAAGGGGCTTTTCTTTTGCCTGTTATACAGGCTAGCCTACCTCTGCTATTCTTAAACAAACTCCCTTTTACCCCCTCACTCCCCCGGCTGTTTTAGCAAAAACTTTAGCAATAGATTTCATATCTGCTGATTTGATCAACATATTTACTCTTCTCCCTAGTTTTCGTAGGAATTTTTAAAATTGCTCTAAAGATAATCATTTTATCGTCGCTAATAAGGTTACTTTGAGAGAACTTGGTTTACCGAGACGTCGGAAACCTTTCGAAACTTCCGATCTACGGAAAATCAATAGGAGTAACCACTATGGCGGTTAATGTAAACACGAATGTTGCGGCAATGACTGCGCAGCGCTACCTAAATAGCGCATCTAATGCACAGCAATCCTCAATGGAACGTTTATCTTCTGGTTTTAAAATCAACAGTGCTAAAGATGATGCAGCAGGCTTGCAGATCTCTAACCGTTTGAATGTACAAAGCCGAGGTCTAGACGTTGCTGTACGTAACGCGAATGATGGTATTTCCATGGCGCAGACAGCTGAAGGCGCTATGAATGAAACGACTAACATTCTGCAACGTATGCGTGATTTGTCACTACAATCTGCAAACGGCTCGAACTCTAAGTCTGAACGTGTTGCGATTCAGGAAGAGATCACTGCACTGAACGACGAGCTGAACCGTATTGCTGAAACCACTTCATTCGGTGGTAACAAGCTACTGAACGGTACATTCTCAACTAAGTCATTCCAGATTGGTGCTGACAATGGTGAAGCAGTTATGCTGACACTGAACAACATGCGTAGTGATAACAGCATGATGGGTGGTAATAGCTATTCTGCAGCCAATGCCAAAGACAAAGACTGGGCCGTACAAGCAGGTTCCAATGACTTGACTATTGCACTGACAGATGTATTTGGTGAACAACAAAACATCACAATAAATGCGAAAGAAGGTGATGATATTGAAGAGCTGGCTACGTACATCAACGGTCAGACTGATATGGTCAAAGCATCTGTTGGAGATGATGGTAACTTACAAGTCTTTACTGATAATAACCGTGTCACCGGTGATGTGACATTCGGTGGGGCACTGGCTGGTGAATTGAGCATGGGCCCAGCCCAAGCGGTAACGGTTGATACTATCGATGTCACTACGGTTGCAGGCTCTCAAGAAGCGGTTGCGATTGTCGATTCAGCGTTGAAATTTGTGGATAGCCACCGTGCAGAACTTGGTGCTTTCCAGAATCGATTCAGCCATGCGATCAACAACTTAGATAACATTAACGAAAACGTAAATGCGTCTAAGAGCCGAATCAAAGATACTGATTTCGCCAAAGAAACTACAGCACTAACAAAAGCTCAGATCTTGTCTCAAGCATCTAGCTCCGTTCTTGCTCAAGCAAAGCAGGCGCCCAACTCAGCGTTGGGGCTTCTAGGCTAAGAAAGTAATTTCGCAGCATATTAGAAAGTCATGACTTTAAGTAAAATCCAGCTACGGCTGGATTTTTTATGTCTGGGGAACGCGTTTAATCAATGAGTAAAAGGTTTGTTCAGATAAAAGAAAACCCAGCATAAAGCTGGGTTTTACAATAAATATGGTGCGGAAGGAGAGACTTGAACTCTCACACCTTGCGGCGCCAGAACCTAAATCTGGTGCGTCTACCAATTCCGCCACTTCCGCATAAATTGTTTACGTAGATTATATCAAGATGGTGCGGAAGGAGAGACTTGAACTCTCACACCTTGCGGCGCCAGAACCTAAATCTGGTGCGTCTACCAATTCCGCCACTTCCGCAACTTAATCTGTAGTTATCAAGACAATTGGTAAAGTCTCAATAACGTTGAATATGGCAGGTCTACCTGGATTCGAACCAGGGAATGGCGGCATCAAAAGCCGCTGCCTTACCGCTTGGCGATAGACCT
>NZ_CAMZNA010000013.1:0-79695 GCF_947311885.1 Vibrio sp. St2
ACATAAGTAATGTTTGAATTGACTGTGCTGAATCCGAAGATTCAATGGTCACTTCGTATCATTGAAACCTAATTTGAAGCCGAAGCTTCTAATTGGATTATCATCAACGAGTGCCCACACAGATTGATAGGTTTATATTGTTAAAGAGCGTTCTTTTTGTGATTAACATCACTTCGGGCGGTCATTTTAGCGAGATAAAGTTTAGTGTCAACCACTTTTTTCAAACTTATTTTCAAGTGTTTCCACTTGGCTAATCGACCTTGCTAACTGGGCTTCATTGTTTCGAAACATAAGCTTCGAAGCGTTCCCGTGTCAGCGAGGGGGCATTATAGAGATCGACGTCACGTTGGCAACCCCTTTTTGCAGTTTTTTTTGATTTTTTTGCCGTTTGAGTATTTTCTATTCAAAGATAGCTATTTTCCTTACTCTTCTACCTCTGTTTATCCAGAATTCCTCTATATAAGGAGAAAAAATGAGCGCCTTGCGTAGTTATAAAGATACACGCCCCGTCATTGGTGAGCGTGTCTATATTGATCAGAGCTCAGTATTGGTGGGCGATATTAAAATTGGCGATGACTCGAGCATCTGGCCTTTGGTTGCGGCTCGCGGCGACGTCAATCATATTCACATTGGCAAGCGAACCAATGTCCAAGATGGCAGCGTATTGCATGTTACGCACAAAAATCAGGAAAACCCTGATGGTTACCCGCTTATTATTGGCGACGATGTCACTGTCGGCCATAAAGTGATGCTACATGGGTGCATTATCAAAGACAGGGTGCTGGTAGGTATGGGCGCGATTGTATTGGATGGGGCTGTAATAGAAGAAGACGTCATGATTGGCGCTGGCAGTTTGGTCCCACCGGGAAAAACTCTCGAAAGCGGCTACTTGTATGTAGGCAGCCCAGTCAAACAGGCACGTCCTCTTAATGATAAAGAACGCGCCTTCCTACAAAAGTCAGCCGACAATTATGTGCAGAACAAAGAAGATTACCTGCATCATGTCGACGTGATTAGCAAATGACTTCGACTTGCCCTAACTGATTGAAGGTTTCGTCTTCAATCAGCTCTTCGGCTAACTCTTCCAGGTCAAATCGGTGCTGACTAAAGCAAACGAGAGCTTGCTCAGCACCTTGAAGTTTTTGCCCAACCAATACTTCCAGCTGATTCAAGGTAACCACGCACTCTATCAGCGCGCCTGACTGCTGCGCGGGAAACACGATTGCTTGCAGGTGGTCATCCCAATGCTGCATATCGGGAAACAGAATCGACTGATTCATTACATACCCTCTAAGTTTTTTCTTAACTCACGTAGAATTTGTTTTGTCCCAGGACGAATACCTCGCCATAACATAAAGCTTTCCGCAGCCTGCCCCACCAGCATGCCCAATCCGTCGTATACCACCGCCGCATTATGCTCAATTGCCCACTGATTGAATGTCGTGAGACCAGAGCCATACATCATGTCATAAACTGTAGAGTTAGATGAGAAGATTGCCGATGAAATTGCAGGCAGCTCGCCACTGAGACTGGAGGACGTCGAGTTGATGATAATATCGTAGCTCTGTTCGATGTATGCCATCTCAACCGCTTTGATCAAACCAAAGCTCGTGAACATCTCTTGTAGCGTCTGCGCTTTGGACAAGGTCCGGTTGGTAACCACAATTTCAGCAGGCTTTTGGTCAAGCAAAGGCTTGATTACACCACGAGCCGCTCCTCCTGCACCGATCAAGAGAATTCTTGCACCTTCAATCACGACCTGATTCTGCAATAGGTCCTGTACCAGCCCTTCACCATCGGTGTTATCACCCAAGATCTCACCATCATCGAGCTTTTTCAGTGTATTGACGGCACCCGCCAACTGAGCCCGCTCTGTTAAACGTGTAGCCAGTCGGTAAGCATCTTCCTTGAATGGCACAGTGACGTTGCATCCTTTTCCGTTTTGAGCAAAAAAAGTTTCAGCCGCCGCAACAAATCCATCCACAGGAGCCAGTTCAGCGGTATACGTCAGTGACTGATTGGTTTGACGAGCGAACAGCGTATGTATAAAGGGAGACTTACTTTGGCTTATCGGGTTTCCAAAAACGGCATAACGATCTATCTGCTGGGTCATATCCTTACCTACTCAAAACAAAAAGGGCCATTGCAAACCAATGACCCTATCATTAACCCTATAAGGAAGAAAGTGTTACCAATCGCGAGGCTTCAAGTAGTCCTGATACAGCTCTGCTTCATGGGTTCCCGGCTCCACTTGGTAACTGTATTCCCATCGCGCCAGTGGTGGCATCGACATCAGAATCGACTCCGTACGCCCACCACTTTGCAGGCCAAACAGCGTTCCGCGGTCATAAACCAAGTTAAACTCAACATAGCGACCACGACGATAGAGCTGGAACTGACGCTCTCGCTCACCGTATTCGGTTGCTTTGCGACGCTCGACAATTGGCAGGTAGGCTTGGCAATACCCTTCACCAACGGCTTTGATGTAATCAAAACACTTATCGAACTCCCAATGATTCAAATCGTCAAAGAACAAACCACCAACACCACGTGTTTCATCACGATGAGGTAGGTAGAAATACTTGTCACACCACGCTTTATGCTCTGGATACACTTCACTGCCGAACGGTGCACACACCTCTTTAGCAGTGTTATGCCAATATTGGGCATCTTCTTCAAACGGATAGAAAGGTGTCAGGTCAAAGCCACCACCAAACCACCAGATAGGCGCTTCACCATCTTTCTCAGCAATAAAGAAACGCACATTGGCGTGGGATGTGGGGATATAAGGGTTTTTCGGGTGCATGACCAAAGACACGCCCATCGCTTCAAATCGACGGCCTGCAAGTTCAGGGCGATGTGCCGTAGCCGACGCTGGCATTTCCTTTCCCTGTACGTGCGAAAAGTTCACACCACCTTGCTCAAATACAGCCCCCTCTTTCATCACTCGAGTGCGACCACCACCACCTAAACGTTCACCAGGCTCACGACTCCACTCATCTTCTATAAACTCAGCATGGCCATCGGCCTGTTCAAGTTGCTGACAAATGGAATCCTGTAGCTCCATCAGGAACTGTTTAACTGCTTGCTTGTCGATGGCTGACATGTTTCTACTTCCTTTGCAGGGCTAACCCTGTCTTAATACCTTGGATGTTTTTGCGTCGCGAATTTCACTTGGCTTGTCTCGCCCACCCGTTTCTCCCGCCAGAATTGCAACTAAGCGATCACCTAGTTGTTGCTCCACTTCTGCAGTCGTCATACAAGGGGGTTCACCGGTCAAATTTGCGCTGGTAGAGGTTAACGGCTTTCCAAGCGCATTACACATCTTTTGTACCAAAGGATGATCGGTCACACGCACCGCAATCGAGTCAAACTGGCCTGAAACCCAATCCGACACTTTATCGCTGCACGGCATGATCCAAGTAACAGGGCCAGGCCAAGTCTGATGAACTTTCTGTAGCTGCTCATCCGTCAGCTGAGACTCGTCAATGTACGGCAGCAATTGTTCATAGCTAGCAGCGATCAGGATCAGACCTTTTTCCACTGGCCTTTGTTTCAGTTCTAATAGTTTCTGAATCGCTTCAGGGTTATCAGGATCGCAACCAACACCGAACACACCCTCCGTCGGGTACGCAATCACTTCACCGTTTTTCAGAGCCAATAGAGCCTGCTCAAAATTATCCACTGATTCTTTCCTGTCTGATGTACTGTCTAATCACTAAGTTTACAAATAATCATTGGTAGTGACTAAAGCTATTTATTTATAAATTGTGTCAATCTGGATTTAAACTTCGCGCAAACGTTTGCTTGAGATTAAAATCCCCGTATAATGCGCTCAAATTTATCTGCTCATCAATAGAGTTGCATTAAAGGAGTTTAAGATGAAAGTCGGTATCATCATGGGTTCTAAATCTGACTGGCCAACCATGAAACTAGCAGCTGAAATGCTGGATCAGTTTGGCGTCGAATATGAAACAAAAGTGGTGTCAGCTCACCGTACTCCGCAGCTTCTTGCTGATTATGCCAACAGCGCTAAAGAGCGCGGCCTGAAAGTCATCATTGCCGGTGCTGGTGGCGCCGCTCATTTACCAGGCATGGCGGCCGCTTTCACTAGCCTACCTGTTCTCGGTGTCCCTGTTCAATCGCGTGCATTAAAAGGGATGGACTCGCTACTATCAATTGTTCAAATGCCAAAAGGTATCGCGGTAGGCACATTGGCTATTGGCGAAGCGGGGGCGGCGAATGCAGGCATTCTCGCGGCTCAGATCATCGGCACACACGATGACACCGTGATGGAAAAAGTAGAAGCATTTCGCAACCAGCAAACTGAAACCGTGTTAGCGAACCCAAACCCGGCAGAGGACTAATCCCATGCAAGTGTTAGTGCTTGGAGCGGGACAGCTGGCACGCATGATGTCACTGGCTGGCGCTCCTCTGAACATCGATATTATTGCGTATGATGTTGCGAGCGAAAATATCGTCCATCCGCTGACTCAGTTGCTACTGGGCAAAGGGTTGGACAATGCGATTGAGCAAGCAGATGTAATTACCGCCGAGTTCGAGCATATCCCACATGATATTCTTGATGTTTGCCAAGCAAGCGGAAAGCTCTTCCCCTCTGCCGACGCCATCAAAGCTGGCGGTGACCGACGAATCGAAAAAGCATTGCTGGACAGTGCTAAGGTCCACAACGCCAAATACCATGTGATCCAGACACGCGAAGACTTTGCTCACGCTATTGAGCATGTCGGTATCCCAATGGTACTAAAGAGTGCCTTAGGTGGTTATGACGGCAAAGGCCAGTGGCGACTCAAAGACCCTGCTCAGATAGACGCAATATGGGCTGAGATGGAAACGTGTATTGGCGCCACCGAAACACAAGCGATTGTTGCGGAGGAGTTTGTTCCTTTTCAACGTGAAGTGTCACTTGTCGGTGCACGCAGTCGAGATGGTGACGTCACGGTCTACCCGCTTGCTGAAAACGTCCACACCAACGGAGTACTGAGCGTCTCAACAGCCATTGCCGATACTGAGTTGCAACAACAGGCACAAGAGATGTTCACTGCGGTTGCTAACGAGCTCAACTATGTGGGCGTGCTAGCCCTTGAGTTCTTTGATTTGAATGGCACCTTGCTGGTCAACGAAATTGCACCTCGTGTCCACAACTCTGGCCACTGGACACAACAAGGTGCAGAAACCTGTCAGTTTGAGAATCACTTACGAGCAGTGTGTGGTATGCCACTGGGTAGCACCAAGCTGATCCGCGAAACGTCGATGATCAATATCCTCGGTGAGGATACCCTACCAGAAAGCGTGCTCGCTATGCCTGGATGTCACGTTCACTGGTATGGGAAAGAAAAGCGCGCAGGACGCAAGATGGGCCACATTAACGTGTGTGGTGATTACAGTGGTGAGCTGCAACGTCAACTATCTACTCTGGCAGAAGTCTTAGACGCGGATGCTTTCGCGGCGGTTCATGAGATCGCGCGTCACATTAAGCACTAGTCATCGCAAACTTAATAAAAACAAAAACGGCGCTGAAACAGCGCCGTTTTTTATTGTTCACTCTGAGTGTGATGACATTTTCGGTCAGCGCACTGATGTTTCATCCCACTAGCGAGCTTCTTCTCGACCAATAAAGGAAAGCCACACTTTTCGCACTTACCCTTAACTGGCGGCTGATTAACCGCAAACTTGCATTTAGGGTAGTTATCGCAAGCAAAGAAGACTTTGCCAAAACGGTTCTTCCTCTCGACCAAATGACCTTTGCCACACTCCGGGCACGCATGTTCTACTTGAACCTCTTGTTCAGATGGTTGCTCAAGCGACTCGATATGGTCACAGTGCGGATAATGACTGCAACCAATAAACATACCGTAACGCCCTTGGCGCAGCACCAATTCATTCGAGCACTCCGGACAGGGTACGCCCAGCTCTTTAATGATATGGCCGTCATTCTGATGTAAAGGTTGGATAAAGTCGCAGGTTGGATACTGATTACAGCCCAAAAACGGGCCGTGCTTGCCGTGGCGAAGTTGTAACTCGCCCTCACGCTGCTCAGACTGGCATTTAGGGCACGCTTTATGGTCTAAAGCGTGCTCATGGGCCGAAAACAACTGATGATCTATTTTACCGCTCATAGCCACTCATGGAGTTTAGTGAAGAATACCTTGCTCTTTGGTATACAACAGCTCTTCCATAAGCGTGTAGGCGTTTTCATTACCTGGAACATTGAACAGCACCATCAGCACAATCCATTTCAGATCATCCAGTTCGAACTCGTCTGTTTCAAGCCCCATGATACGGTCAATCACCATTTCACGCGTCTCAGTCGTCAGCACATTGACCTGCTCAAGGAAAGTCAGAAAACCTCGCGATTCAAGGTTTAAGCGCTCACACTCTTTCGCGGTATAGATACGCGTTGAGGTGGATGTACTGCAAATAGAAATCGCGGAATGCGTTTCGCTTTGCTGCAATGCAGCCAACTCTTCCAGCCAGACAAGGGCTTTATAGATGTCTTTTTGATGAAAGCCAGCACGAAGTAATTCTTCTTCTAGCTCATCTTGATTGACCTGTAACTCCGCATCGCTATGGATGTAAGTTTCAAACAGATACATAAGGATATCCATCATCATAGCTAGCCCCTCCCCTTTCGAATATAGCCACCGGAAACCGCAACAACATGCCCTGAGAGCTCAAGCTCCAAGAGCTGCATCATGACTTCATGCACAGGTATATTGGTCCTGCTTGCAAGAATATCAACTGGTGTAGCCTTACTTCCTACGTTAGCTAACAGCTGAGGAAATGGCAATTCTTCTTTGCAATCAATTTGTTCAAATAGATCGCTTTGCACTGGCGGCTTATTAACATCAGACCAGCGAATCAGACTGTCAATTTCATCGGTTATGTCAGAAACCTGCTGAACCAGACACGCACCCTGTTTTATCAACAGGTTACAACCTCTCGCATGGGGATGATGAATCGAGCCGGGAATCGCAAACACTTCTCGACCTTGCTCCATCGCATAGCGAGCGGTGATCAGAGAGCCACTTTTCTCTGCCGCTTCTATGACTAAAACGCCCAATGACAAGCCACTAATGATTCGATTTCGGCGTGGGAAATTATCAGCTTTTGGCTTCACATTAGGATGGAACTCAGACACCAGCGCCCCTTGTTGAACGATTCGTTGAGCTAACTTCTTATGCCGTGCCGGATACACAGAGTTTAAACCACAACCGAGCACGGCGATGGTTTGGCCATTACCATTGAGTGCCCCATCATGAGCATAACCATCAACGCCTAGCGCCAAGCCGCTGGTCACGACCATGTCTTGATTCACCAACTGGGTTGCAAAGCTGCGTGCGGTGTTAAGCCCATCAATACTGGCATTGCGACTGCCCACAATCGCCATTTGTGGCTGAGACAGACTCTCTAGCTGACCTTCAACAAACAGTATTGCTGGCGCAGCGTCAGCCTGTTTCAGTAGTGCCGGATAACGCTGTTCACTCAAAGGTAGAATGGTTCTGGCACTTGATTCTGCTTGCCACTCGAAACACGCCTCAATATCCTCGGCAGCTCGGTGTTGGAGATAATTCAGTTGCGAGTCGGAAAAGCCTAAACGGCGTAATGTCTCGGGTGAAGAGTCAATGATGTTAACTGGAGAGTCTACCGCTACCAGACGCTGAAACGTTTTGGGCCCAATCCGCGGCGTAAAGTACAAGCTCAGCCAAGCCGTCAGTTCTTCTTTCGTCATAGGAAAATTTAATCCGGCCTAACACCTTGTTACACGACACTGATGAGCTAGAGAGAGTCAGCCTAAACCTCTTATTCCAAACAAAGCTTGGCTACTCAGTGTTCGCCAAATTTGACATGATTCACAGTGCAATTTAACTCGGGGAAAATACGCAAAAGTGTAATGAGGCTGTCATTTGAGTGGCAAAATGTCTAGAATTGAGCCAACAAGGTTTATCCTGATTCGGCTCAGTTCAACATTTCGAGTGTATATGTCTGTATTACAAGTATTAACATTCCCAGATGAGCGCCTTCGCACTGTTGCAAAACCAGTGGAGAAGGTGACCCCTGAGATTCAAAAGTTCGTCGACGACATGATTGAAACCATGTATGACGAAGAAGGTATTGGTCTTGCGGCAACGCAGGTCGATTTTCACCAACGCATCGTCGTTATCGATATTTCAGAAACTCGCGATCAGCCAATGGTTTTGATCAACCCTGAAATTCTTGATAAGCGTGGCGAAGATGGCATTGAGGAAGGCTGTTTGTCTGTTCCTGGTGCACGAGCACTGGTTTCGCGTGCTGCGGAAGTCACGGTGAAAGCGCTTGACCGTGATGGCAAAGAATACACATTTGAAGCAGATGACCTGCTTGCAATCTGTGTTCAGCATGAGCTTGACCATTTAGAAGGCAAACTTTTTGTCGATTATCTTTCGCCTCTAAAACGCAAGCGCATTCAGGACAAACTGGCAAAAATCAAACGCTTTAACGAAAAGCAAGCCAGCCAAGCCTAATGGCTCACTAAAGGAACGTACTTTGAGCAAACCTTTGAAAATTGTTTTTGCCGGTACTCCGGACTTCGCCGCCCGTCACTTGGCGGCGTTGTTGTCTTCGGAG
Organism: Vibrio sp. St2; assembly: GCF_947311885.1. Taxonomy (NCBI): domain Bacteria; kingdom Pseudomonadati; phylum Pseudomonadota; class Gammaproteobacteria; order Vibrionales; family Vibrionaceae; genus Vibrio; species Vibrio sp. St2. The sequence continues at coordinate 8,629 of NZ_CAMZNA010000013.1, forward strand.
CACGAGGTTATTGCGGTCTACACCCAGCCAGACCGTCCAGCGGGCCGAGGCAAGAAGCTGACTGCCAGCCCAGTAAAGAACATCGCGCTTGAGCATGATATCCCGGTTTACCAACCAGAAAACTTTAAGTCAGATGACGCCAAGCAAGAACTGGCTGATTTAAATGCGGATCTGATGGTCGTGGTCGCTTACGGCTTATTGCTGCCACAAGCAGTACTTGATACGCCGAAACTAGGTTGTATCAACGTTCATGGTTCGATTCTGCCACGTTGGCGCGGTGCCGCTCCTATCCAGCGCTCTATTTGGGCAGGCGATCAGGAAACAGGCGTCACTATTATGCAGATGGATATCGGCTTAGATACTGGCGATATGCTGAAAATTGCCACTTTGCCGATCGAAGCGACAGATACCAGCGCTTCTATGTATGAAAAGCTGGCAGGGCTTGGCCCGCAAGCTCTGGTTGAGTGTCTGGCTGACATTGCTGACGGCAAAGCGTCTCCTGAAAAGCAAGATGACGAGCAAGCGAATTACGCCAAAAAGCTCAGCAAAGAAGAAGCACGCATTAACTGGAGTGATGACGCTGAGCATATTGAACGTTGTGTGCGCGCCTTCAATCCTTGGCCGATGAGTCATTTTGAAGCCGCCGACAGCAGCATCAAAGTCTGGCAAAGCCGCGTTGACGCTCAGACGACAACTGAAGCACCCGGCACCATACTGCAAGCAGATAAAACGGGAATCTACATTGCCACTGGCAAGCATGTTCTGGTTCTCGAACAGCTTCAGGTACCCGGTAAAAAAGCCATGCCAGTTCAGGATATCCTCAACTCGCGTGCCAGCTGGTTTGAAGTCGGCACACAGCTGACCTAATTTATACGTACTTTTTGAGGGTGGAGACACCCTCCCTTACTGCTAAGGTATTCAACATGAATGTTCGCGCTGCTGCGGCTAATGTCCTTTTCCAAGTGGTCGATAAAGGCCAGTCTCTATCTAACGCACTTCCTGCGGCTCAACAACAAGTCAAACCTCGCGATCAAGCGTTGTTACAGGAAATCTGTTACGGATCATTGCGTTATTTACCTCGCCTTGAATCGATCGCGAATGAGCTGATGGATAAGCCTCTTAAAGGCAAACAACGCGTTTTCCACCACCTGATTCTGGTCGGTATTTACCAACTGAGCTTTATGCGTATTCCAGCGCACGCAGCCGTCGGTGAAACCGTCGAAGGCACCAAAACGCTCAAAGGCCCACGCCTACGCGGCTTAATCAATGCAGTGTTGCGTAACTATCAACGTAGCCAAGAAGAACTAGATGCTCATGCCATGAGCCACAATGCTGGTAAATACGGTCACCCGAGCTGGTTACTTAAACTGCTTCAGGACGCCTACCCACAGCAATGGCAAGACATTATTGAAGCCAACAACAGCAAAGCACCAATGTGGTTGCGTGTGAATCAACAACATCACAGCCGTGACGAATACCAGCAACTGCTCAAAAATGAAAACATAGATAGCAGTATTCACAGTGAAGCAAGCGACGCCCTAAAATTGGCCGCCCCGTGCGACGTGACAAAATTGCCAGGCTTTGAGAAAGGTTGGGTTTCTGTTCAGGATGCTGCTGCTCAGTTGTCGCTTAACTACCTAACGCCAAAAGATGGCGAGTTAATTCTAGATTGTTGTGCTGCACCAGGAGGCAAAACCGCCCATATTCTTGAGCGTACTCAAGATGCCCAGGTAGTGGCTATTGACTGTGATGACAGCCGCCTCAAACGCGTACACGACAACCTGCAACGCCTTCAACTGAAAGCGCAAGTTATTTGCGGTGACGCACGTAAGCCAAAAGATTGGTGGCAAGGCGAGCAATTTGATCGCATCCTGCTCGATGCACCTTGTTCGGCCACGGGTGTTATTCGCCGCCACCCAGACATCAAATGGCTGCGTCGTGGTGATGACATCGCAGCATTGGCAGAACTGCAAAGCGAGATTCTGGATGCGATGTGGCAACAGCTGAAGCCGGGCGGTACGCTGGTTTATGCGACCTGCTCTGTGACACCGCAGGAAAACAGCGAACAGGTGAAAGCGTTTCTGGCACGCACCGCGAATGCTCAGTTAGAGGGTTCGCCAGCAGACAACCCAGGACGCCAAGTGCTTCCAGGCGAAGAGGACATGGATGGCTTTTATTACGCCATCCTGACAAAAATCGCGTAGTAATTCGGGGATCATCGATCCCCTAAATTTTGGTTAGACGAGAAACGGTATGAAAATCATCATTCTTGGCGCTGGTCAGGTAGGCGGTACACTGGCAGAGAATCTGGTCGGTGAAAACAACGACATCACCATAGTCGACAGAAACAGCGATCGACTGCGTGAGCTGCAAGATAAATATGATTTACGGGTAGTGAACGGTTATGCCAGCCACCCAGATGTACTGCGTGAAGCGGGTGCACAAGATGCCGACATGTTGGTCGCCGTGACCAATATGGATGAAACCAATATGGCCGCCTGTCAGGTTGCGTTTTCTCTGTTTAACACCCCCAATCGAATCGCTCGTATCCGCTCGCCACAATATCTGGCCGAGAAAGAAGCGTTATTCCAATCCGGTGCCGTTCCGGTTGACCACCTGATCGCACCTGAAGAATTGGTGACCAGCTACATCGAGCGCCTGATCCAATATCCGGGCGCACTGCAAGTGGTGAGCTTTGCCGAGCAGAAAGTCAGCTTAGTGGCGGTGAAAGCGTATTACGGTGGCCCACTGGTTGGTAATGCCCTATCCGCCTTGCGTGAGCACATGCCACACATCGATACTCGCGTTGCCGCTATTTTCCGTCAGGGGCGTCCTATCCGTCCTCAAGGCACCACCATTATCGAAGCCGATGATGAAGTGTTCTTCGTCGCCGCCAGTAACCACATCCGTTCGGTCATGAGTGAACTGCAGCGACTGGAAAAGCCGTATCGCCGCATCATGATTGTCGGGGGTGGTAACATCGGTGCCAGCTTAGCTAAGCGCCTTGAACAGTCTTACAGCGTCAAGTTGATTGAGCGCAGTTACCAGCGCGCTGAAAAGCTGTCTGAAGAGCTGGAAAACACCATTGTCTTCTGTGGTGACGCTGCGGATCAGGAATTACTTACCGAAGAAAATATCGATCAGGTCGACGTGTTCATCGCCCTGACCAATGAAGACGAAACTAATATCATGTCCGCCATGCTGGCAAAACGCATGGGAGCCAAAAAAGTGATGGTGCTTATCCAACGCGGCGCCTATGTGGATCTGGTTCAGGGTGGAGTGATTGACGTCGCTATCTCACCTCAGCAAGCAACGATTTCAGCCTTGCTAACGCACGTTCGTCGGGCTGATATTGTTAACGTCTCTTCACTACGCAGAGGCGCAGCAGAAGCCATCGAAGCCATCGCTCACGGTGATGAAACCACATCTAAAGTCGTTGGCCGCGCGATTGGCGACATCAAACTACCACCGGGTACAACAATCGGTGCGATTGTTCGTGGTGAAGAAGTCCTGATAGCTCATGACCGAACTGTGATTGAGCAAGACGACCACGTAGTGATGTTCCTGGTGGATAAGAAGTACGTCCCAGACGTCGAAGCGCTATTCCAACCGAGTCCTTTCTTCCTCTAGGATTGACACTATGGTCAACTTCCGTCCTGTACTGTTTGTTATCGGGCTGGTTCTGTCTAAACTGGCCCTATTCATGTACGTCCCCACTCTGGTGGCTTTCTTTACAGGCACTGCAGGGTTTCTTGAGTTTGGCCAGTCAGTGGTCATCACCCACCTTGCTGCCTTCGTCTGTCTGACAATCGGTCGTACTAAGCATTTCAAACTCAGCGCGCGCGATATGTTCCTCATCACCAGTCTGGTGTGGATGGTCGCCAGTGCTTTTGCTGCTCTGCCGTTTGTGTTTATCAACCACATCAGCTTTACCGATGCGTACTTTGAAACCATGTCTGGCATTACGACAACCGGCTCAACTGTACTCAGTGGGCTGGATGACATGGCTCCGAGCATCTTGCTGTGGCGTTCTATCTTGCAATGGCTTGGCGGGATCGGCTTCATTGTTATGGCGGTCGCGGTGCTGCCGATGCTCAACGTCGGTGGTATGAAGCTTTTCCATACCGAATCTTCTGATTGGTCAGATAAAAGTAGCCCCCGCGCCAAGACCGTGGCCAAAAACATTATGTTGGTCTATCTGATCCTGACTGGCTTGTGCATGGTAGGCTATCTTCTGACTGGCATGAATTTGTTTGAGGCTATTAACCACTCGTTCACCACTCTCTCGACAGGCGGCTATTCCACTTCAGATGGCTCAATGAACCACTTTTCTAAAGGGTCTCATTGGGTAGCGACTCTGTTTATGTTCCTAGGTGGATTACCCTTCCTGCTGTTTGTGGCAGCGATGCGCAAGCGCCGGGTAGATGAGTTAATCAATGACGCGCAGGTACGCGGTTTCACCTACCTGTTTCTTATCACCAGCCTGATCATTTCAGCTTGGTTAGTGATACGAGATGGCTACAGCGTTATGGATGCGCTACGGGTGTCGATGTTCAATATCGTCTCTGTCGTAACAACCACAGGGTTTGGTCTAGAGGACTTCACCGCATGGGGTGCATTGCCAACCACCTTGTTTGCCTTCTTAATGATGGCGGGAGCCTGTTCGGGTTCGACCTCTGGCGGCATCAAAGTCTTCCGCTTTCAGATTGCGATGACGCTACTCAACAAACAGATGATGAAGCTTATTCACCCTTCTGGGGTATTTGTTCAGCGCTACAACCACAGGCCGGTAAACGACGACATCGTACGCTCTGTGGTTGCGTTCGCACTGATGTTCATTATCACGATTATTTTTATTGCTGGATGCTTAAGTGCATTGGGATTGGATCCTATTACCAGCATTTCCGGGTCTATCACCGCCGTGGCCAACGTTGGCCCAGGCATGGGTGCAGTGATTGGGCCGACAGGTAATTTTGCCCCACTACCAGATGCCGCCAAGTGGCTGCTCAGCTTTGGAATGCTGATGGGACGACTGGAAATACTCACCTTGTTGGTGCTGTTTTTCCCGGCTTTCTGGCGACGTTAAGGACACAACAATGAAAAAACTAATCGGACTTTTTACCTTGCTAACCAGTTCATTGGTGTTTGCCAGCCAAACTGTCACTCTCCAAGATGGTCGCCAAGTCCAGCTTAATGACGACTTCACTTGGCAATATGTAGTGCCAGTGGAAGCAAGCAAAACCGATGAAATGGCAGCAGTTGAAGAGACCACTCAACCAGCCGCTACTATTCCGGTCAAAAAAGCCAAAGTGGCAGCCATTCCGCTGATCGAAAAAGCGGTAGGAACCATTGTCACTGTCGGTAGCAATCGTGCCACCATGCAGCTGTCTGACTCAGGCGTGGAAGTGTTATTAGGTGCGGTGAGCTATCAAGATGGTCAGTTAATGATTCCAACCTCAGTCACGAACCAAAGTAGCCAGTCAGTGATTTTAGTTGAAATCGAAATTCAGGTCTCGACGACCTCGGGAGACGTGCTGAGCAAAGAATCGGTCAAAGTATGGCAATCTATCAAACGCATGGCCGACACGTATCTACGCCCTCAACAAGCAGAGCAGGGTAAAACGATTGAACTGGCGATCGATCAAGCTGAGCAGTACTTAGTGACCGCCAAAGTCATTAATCTCGAAACACGTTAGATCGGCTCGACATAGAGGTAAATCGCCAGAAAATGACAAGCGCATCCTGCTAAAACGAACCCGTGCCAAATGGCATGATTAAATGGGATGCGCTTAGCGACATAGAAAATCACGCCCAGTGAATAGATCACTCCTCCCACAGCCAGCAAAGTTAACCCACCAACATCCAGATTCAATGCCAGTTGATAGATGACCACCAGCGATAACCACCCCATCAATAAGTAGGTCACAAGCGAAAGCTTTTTAAAACGATAGACAAACGCCAATTTCATAATGATGCCGACCAGCGCGATGGTCCAGATCACGATCATCAAACCAATCGCCAAAGGCGTTCTGAGGCTGACGAGCAAAAATGGGGTATAGCTGCCCGCAATCAACAAATAAATCGCGCAATGATCAAACGTCTTTAGCGCCCGTTTCGCTTTCTGATAAGGAATTGCGTGATACAGAGTAGAAGCAAGAAACAACACAATCATGCTGCCACCGTAGATGCTCATACTGGTAATAGTCAGAGCATCCGCATTGTGATCAACGGCTTTGATCAGCAGCAACACCAAGCCCACAATGCCAAGTACCATACCGATACCGTGGGTCAGTGTATTGGCGATTTCTTCTTTGACGCTGTAAGGCGCGGTGTGATTGGTCGACATAACAAGCCATACTCTGGTGGAATATTTACTCCAAAGTATGGCACATTCAGCTTACACTTGTAAGCCCAAACTGTTAACTTTACGTTAAGAGTGACTGTCGAGATACTCTACAACTTGCTGACCTGCCTGATCTGCTGGGGTATAAACGGAAATCGTCAGCTGACGTTTTAACTGCCCACCACCTAACAAGCTTGCTAGCATTCCCTTTGCACCTTCACGATGTCGATCAATTTCAAACCACATCTGTAATTCATCATCACTGCGATACGCCACCATTTCCAATTCGCGCCAGCGACCGTGAAAAGGCCCAGTGGTCGGCACAAATTCAAACTCCTGAACAAACGGTAGCTCAAATCCCTCAACCGCTTCACACTCAACCTGACGAATACGCAGCCCCTGCTCTTCCAAAGCCGTAAAAATACCATCTAACAAAGGATCAGGACGCACCGTAAGAATATCAGTGTCACTAGGATCTTTAGCCAAGGCGATATTCAGCCCGGTTTCCAACCACACTTTGGAATCACCAATGGTGACAGGCGCATTCCATGGCACGTCCAGCTCGACTTCAAAATCACGCGTTTCTCCCGGCTCAATGGTAAATGCATACGGTAACGTCCAGTGAGCCAAGGTATAGCTGGTCGGCATACGACGCATATGGCCGCTGTTATGCTCGTCTCTGTTTTGATTAGCTGGTACTTCTTTGATGTAGCGGCAATAAAGCTTCATCTCAATATTATCAATTTCCTGCGCCGTCGAGCCGCCGTAGACATGAATCGTCACATTGACCTTTTCACCCGGATACAGCACTTCCTGCTGCAGAACGGAGTCGACTTTTGCAGAACCGATACCAAAACTCGCGAGGGTTTTCTTAAAAAACGACATGCACACCTCCTTGGTAAAGCGCAGCCATCAACATAATCACACGGTATCATACTAATCCGCACACTTGTCTCACTGCTACTACGCCTCTCACATAATTGTAGTGAGAGGAAACAAACAAGATCGATTAGATATCGATCAATTGATCGGATGATGCTAATCTGATCCCTGATATGCATATTTCATATCATTATTCCTGATTAGCTACTTGGATTGGCGTGAGCCAGAAGAGCCATTCTTCAGTAATGAAGCGCAACTCATAGCTAATCAGGCCATAAGTTCGGCAATGGATGTGCCTGGCAGTTAGGTTAATCAATGCGCCCAACAGCAGTCAGGTGTACGTCGCACACAAACCGTGCGATGCGTCGTCGTGGTGGCTTTGTCACTACTCCAGCGGCACAAAAACTCGCGCCCGGAATGACTTTAGTAGAAAAGACAGCGTTAATGTCCTCTTCTGCAGCCAAAGTCACTAAGGCGGCATAGGCATAAAGCGCAGTCTCCACTGCGCTTTTTCTTTTCTCATTCTCCCATCCCTGAATCCATGGTATTGGCCTGTCTGATTTGGTACCTTAACCGCATACCAACATAGAAAGTGTGGAGAAAGCCGATGAAGTGTCATCGCATTGAAGAACTACTCGAGCTACTCGAGCCTGAATGGCAAAAAGATCAGCAAATGAACCTGCTGCAGTTTATTGTCCAACTCGCGCAGGAAGCAGGTTACGAAGGTAAACTGGAAGATCTCACCGACGATGTACTGATCTACCACCTCAAAATGCGCAACAGCAGCAAAGATGAAATGATTCCGGGGCTGAAAAAAGATCAGGAAGACGATTTTAAAACCGCGATTCTGCGGGCGCGTGGCATCATCAAATAATCAGGCTTAGGCCAGAGCGACCTTAGGGTCGCTTTTTTTATATCCAAATCATTTAGACGGGCAAAACTGTTAGGCAATTTATTTATAAAACTGTACTGATCTTTGTTGTTAAAGGTTGATAGCCTTAAAGAAATAAAAAAATGATTGCGTATATAATCGCCGTCCATAAGAAAATACTAAAATATTAAAGAGCAAAGTCGCAGAGCGGGATCGCTAAGAAATCTCGCCTTTAGCCCAAGAAGGAAGCGTAATGAGTCAGGACAAAATTGAGATAAAAGACGTGACTCCCAAGACCTTTAACCCCAAGACGCACAAAAACACTGGGGACAGGTTTAACCCGAGCAACCGCATCTACGTGCGTGAAAGTAAGGGCACATTTCAACAGTTACGTCGCTACGGAGGCTGGTTGCTACTGGTTCTCTTCGCTATGGTGCCATGGATTCCGTACGGGGAACGTCAGGCAGTTCTATTAGACCTTGGTCATCAGCAGTTTAACTTCTTTGGTACCACACTTTACCCGCAAGATCTGACCTTGCTGGCATTGCTGTTCATGATTTCCGCTTTCGGTCTGTTCTTCCTTACCACCTTCTTAGGTCGGGTATGGTGTGGCTATTTGTGTCCGCAAACCGTCTGGACCTTCATGTACATCTGGTTTGAAGAGAAGCTAGAAGGCAGTGCCAACAAACGCCGCAAACAAGACTCAGGCAAGCTGACCGCTAATCTTGCAATGCGTAAAGGACTTAAGCACCTAGCATGGTGGGCCATTGCACTGGCAACAGGTTTCACCTTTACCGGCTACTTTGTTCCTATCAAAGATCTTGTACTCGGGTTCTTCACCTTTAACGCTGATTTCTGGCCAGTGTTCTGGGTACTATTCTTTGCAGGCTGTACCTACGCCAATGCAGGTTGGATGCGCTCGATCATGTGTGTCCACATGTGTCCGTATGCGCGCTTCCAGTCAGCCATGTTTGATAAAGATACCTTCATCGTTGGCTACGATACAAAACGAGGCGAATCTCGTGGTGCTCGCTCACGTAAAGCCGATCCAAAAGCTCTGGGTTTAGGCGACTGTATCGACTGTAACCTGTGTGTGCAGGTGTGTCCGACCGGTATCGATATTCGCGATGGCCTGCAATATGAGTGCATCAACTGTGGCGCTTGTATTGATGCCTGTGACAATACGATGGATCGTATGGGCTATGAAAAAGGCCTGATCAGCTACACCACAGAGCATCGTTTGTCAGGCAAAAATACCAAAGTCATGCGCCCTAAATTACTTGGCTATGGCGCGGTACTGTTAGTGATGATCGGTTTGTTCTTTGCTCAAGTGGCTGCCGTTGACCCAGCAGGTCTTAGCGTGCTGCGTGACCGTAATCAGTTATTCCGCGTCAACAGCTCCGGCGAAGTCGAAAACACCTACACACTGAAGATCATCAACAAAACTCAGCAAACTCAAGAGTATAAGTTGGATGTGTTAGGGCTCACTGATGTCTCTTGGTATGGCAAACAAACTGTCCACGTTTCACCGGGTGAAGTGTACAACCTGCCAATGAGCTTAGGCGTCAATCCGGACAATCTCAGCTCTCCTGTTGCGACAATTCAGTTTATACTGTCCGATAGCGAAGACTTTACGATTGAAGTAGAAAGCCGCTTTATTAAAAAGCTTTAGCGGCTACCTCTACCTAAAACATGGAAAAGGGCTCAGCAATGAGCCCTTTTTATTTATGACACAACAAGCCTTTAACTTTGATGCTCTGACACCCGACTTTATGTGGTACGCCTTGGAAAGCATTGGCGTTCGCGCCGAATCCGGCTTTCTAGCACTCAACAGCTATGAAAACCGTGTTTATCAGTTTACCGATGAAGAGCGTCAACGTTATGTGGTGAAGTTTTATCGCCCCGAGCGCTGGAGTTCAGAACAGATACAAGAAGAGCACGACTTTACTCTGGAGCTGATTGAATCCGATATCCCGGTTGCCCCACCGATAAAAATTCAGGGGCAAACTCTGCATCAATATCAGGGGTATCTGTTTGCACTGTTTGCCAGTGTTGGCGGACGCCAGTTTGAAGTGGATAACCTCGAACAATTGGAAGGTGTAGGTCGTTTCCTTGGTCGAATCCATAAAGTCGGCGCTCGAATGCCCTTTAAGCACAGACCCACCATCAGTCTCGAAGAATACCTGCATCAACCACGTAAGATTCTGGAGCAATCACAGTTTATTCCATTTCATCTGGAGAATGCCTTCTTCAATGACTTAGACTTGTTGATTCAATCGCTGCAACAACAATGGGATGACTCAGCCAACATCATTCGCCTTCACGGTGATTGCCATCCGGGGAACATTCTCTGGCGCGACGGCCCAATGTTTGTCGATCTTGATGACTCTCGTAATGGACCGGCAGTACAAGACTTGTGGATGATGCTTAATGGCGAGCGTGCCGATAAACTGATGCAATTAGATATTCTGCTTGAGGCGTATCAGGAGTTTAACGACTTTAATACCAACGAATTGAAACTAATTGAACCTTTACGCGGTCTACGTATGGTGCACTATATGGCATGGTTGGCAAAAAGATGGCAGGATCCTGCTTTTCCTATCGCCTTCCCGTGGTTTGATGATCCAAAATACTGGGAAAGCCAGGTATTAGCTTTCAAAGAACAAATTTCGGCATTGAGTGAGCCACCACTCTCACTGATGCCTCAGTGGTAAGAAGCCAAAATGACAAACATGGAGTCAATAATGAAAAAGCTGTTTGCACTTGTCGCAACTGTTATGTTGAGCCTTTCTGCTCACGCCGCTCAATTCAAAGAAGGTGAACATTATCAAGTTCTTGATATTCCTTCAGCTTCTCTCAGCAAGGCTTCACAAAAGCCAACAGTGACCGAGTTTTTCTCTTTCTACTGCCCACACTGTAATACGTTTGAGCCAATCATCGAACAGCTAAAAGCTCAACTTCCAGAAGGGGCTAAATTCCAGAAAAATCACGTTTCCTTCATGGGTGGTAGCATGGGTGAGTCGATGAGCAAAGCCTACGCGACCATGGTAGCGCTGAAAGTGGAAGACAAAATGGTACCAGTCATGTTTAACCGCATTCACAACATGCGTAAGCCACCAAAAAATGATGAAGAATTGCGTCAAATCTTCCTAGACGAAGGCATTGATGCGAAGAAATTTGATGCAGCATTCAAAGGCTTTGCCGTTGACTCTATGGTGCGCCGCTTCGACAAGCAGTTTAAAGACAGCGGCCTATCTGGCGTACCAGCAGTTGTCGTAAACAATAAGTACCTTGTTCAAGCACAGAGCATCAAGACAATTAACGAATACTTCGAGTTGGTAAACTTCCTGCTGACTAAAAAGTAATAAGTTGATTACGTAACAAAGGGAGCCTTGGCTCCCTTTTTAGTGTTCGATTGATCTACTTATCCTGATGAATCTCTTTTAGCAGTTCATCTTTATCCTGCCATATATCACCCAACCATTGCTGAAACTGGCGCTTGTAAGGTTTATCGTTGAAGTAATCCCCACGAACGCTGTCATCGACAGGCAACACTTTGATGCGTACGACTATCTTGGTCATTCGTCCCATCAGCATATCGCGAAACGGTTTATCGGTGTTTTCTGGGTACGCTAGCGTGACATCAATAATGTTTTCAAACTGATCGCCCATGGCCGCCAACGTATAAGCAATTCCCCCCGTTTTGGGCTGCAACAAGTACTGATAGCCTGCTTTGCTCTTTTTCTGCTTCTGCTCAGTAAAACGTGTGCCTTCCACATAATTCACCACGGTCGTTGGGGTGTGCTTGAACTTGGCACAAGATCGACGAGTTGTTGCCAAATCTTGACCACGCTTTTCCGGGTGGCGAATCAAATACTCTCGGGAATAGCGGCGCATAAACGGCATATCCAGCGCCCAGCACGCCATTCCTATAAACGGAACGTAAAATAATTGTTGCTTAAGAAAGAACTTCGGCATAGGAATGCGGTCTTTAAACACACAGCACAATACAACAATGTCGGTCCAGCTTAGGTGGTTACTGATCAGTAAATACCAGCCGTCTTTCCTTAAACTTTGACCGCCTTCGATGTCCCATTCGACACGATTGAACAAGGAAAGAATGCCGGAGTTAATGGTCGCCCACAGCCACATTACCCGATTAGCCATTGCAGTACCTTTTGCCTGCAATTTACCTTTTGGTAACACGGCTTTAATCAAAGCAATGATACAAATGACGATCGAGCAAAAAGCTGAGTTAAGGATGACCAGAGCCACATTCAGAACAAGGAGTAGGTATGCAAACATAACGCTTATTAATGAGATCCCAGATAGAATTTATAACGTTTCATTTATGAATAATAAAACAGCGTGTAATTATACAAGTCCGTAACCACATTGGAATCACTCTGACGATGGTCAGATTAGTTCGACAAAACTTCGACAACCACTTATCTAATGTCAAAAGGTTCATAACAAGGAGAACCCTCAATGAAAGCCAAACTCTCTCTAATAGCCCTGTCGCTGGTTGCCCTTCCAACGATGGCTCAGCTATCAGAACAAGCAGGATTTAGTGGTGAAGTGTCACTCAGCGCTGGATTTGCCTCTACCACTTCAAACTTCAATACCGATGGCGATAAAACCATCAATGATGTCAATCAAACGGCCTCTTCAGACAGCGGTGCGCTAGTACTGCCACTTGGTAGCTTGGCCTATACCTTCGGTACAAATTTAGACAAACAGTTTTACGTAGGTATGGCTCGTGAAGATATCGCTGTCGGTACATTAGCGCTGGAGCTAGGATATAAGCAACAACTTGCGTCAGGTATGGTGATTGATGCCTCTTTCCTACCGACAGTGATGTCGGGCGAAACTTGGTCTGACCCATTCCTGACGGGCCAAGAGCGTCAAACCACAGACGAAACAGGCAATGCATTCCGTCTGAAGTTCAACAATATTATGGGCTCTAACTTCAGCCTAGACACCGCGTATGCAACCCGCGATATTGACGATGAAAAATCTGGAACTAGCTATTCATCTGATCCAGAAGTAACTAAAGTGCTGCAACGAGACTCTTCATCTATCTATCTAAAAGGTGACTATCGTCTACCGTTAACTCGCTCTTCGTTCTTGCAGCCTTCACTCACCTACATCAAAACTGATGCCGACGGAGATGCCAACTCACTCGATTCAGTTGGCGGTGAGCTAAGTTACTTTAAGATCATGAACCGCCACCAGTTCGCACTGACCGCTGGGTACACTAACCGCTCTTACGACGCCGTTAACCCAATTTACGGCAAGACGCGTGACGAAGATGAACTGAGCTTCTTCGCAGCTTACGAGTATCAAGAGTTCATGGGCTGGCAAGACTGGTCGTTGATTTCGTTTGCTGGCTACTCCAAAACCGACTCCAACATCGACTTCTACGATGAAGATCAGTATTTGCTCTCGGTCGGTATGAACTACCAATTCTAAGTTGAAGTACAGCCCGCCCAGTGCGGGCTTTTTTACACCGCCTGAGCGGTCAATTGCTTAAGCAATCGGTCCATTGCCCGATACCCCAACGCTTCAGCCAGGTGATGGCGAGCAATCTGCGACTGACCATCTAAATCAGCAATTGTGCGCGCGACCTTGATGATTCGGTGATAAGCCCGAATTGACAACCCAAGTCGGTGCAACGCACTCTCCAAAAACTGCGCATCTTCTTTTTTCAATGGACAGTACTCCTCTATTTCGCGACTGCCCAACAGTGCATTAACCTTATTGGATCGCTCCAGCATACAGGCTCTGGCATTGAGAACCCTTTGCTTAACTACTTCTGTAGTCTCACCACGATCGCCACCTTCGGCCAAAGTACCTTTAGGTAAAGCAGGGATCTCAAGTGACATATCGAAACGATCCAGTAAAGGACCAGATAACCGACTCAGATAACGTAAAATGGTTTGCGGATTCACTCTCGACTGATTACCTTCGTAATAGCCCGTCGGACTGGGATTGAGAGCCCCCACCAGTTGAAAGCGCGCAGGGAAGCGAGCTTTGCCCTGAGCACGCGAGATAATAATCTCCCCGGATTCCAGCGGCTCACGCAATGAGTCAAGAACCTTACGTTCAAACTCTGGCATTTCATCAAGAAACAGCAATCCATTGTGGGCCAACGAAATTTCACCCGGTCTTGGGATTGTGCCTCCGCCGACGAGCGCTGCCATTGAGCTTGAATGGTGCGGTGCACGAAAGGGGCGCCGCTTCCAGTTAAGCGCATTGATTTCCTGCTGAGTTAGTGACGCAACAGACGCCGTTTCCATTGCTTCGTCGTCACTCATCTCCGGCAGCAAATCGCACAAACGCGAGGCAAGCATGGTTTTTCCCGTCCCAGGCGGGCCTAAAAATAACAAGTTATGGTTGCCTGCCGCAGCAATTTCCAAAGCACGTTTACCTTGCTGCTGACCAATGATGTCTTGTAAGTCGCGGCCATTATCCACCGCTCGGTGCAGATTTTGTGTTTGATGCAGGCTAAGTTTTTGTTGGCCACAAAGATCGGCGCACACTTCTAGCAAGCTTTGGGCAGATTTATGCTGTTCTTCGCCCACTAACGCGGCTTGATCGCCATTGTAATGAGGTACAACCAAGCTTCGCTGTGCTTTGTTGGATGCCAGCGCTGCAGGCAATACCCCTTTCACTCCGCGCAGCTCACCCGACAAAGCCAGTTCACCAACGAACTCTTTTTCTGCCAAGCCGCTGACTGGGATCTGCTCTGAAGCGGCGAGAATGCCTAGTGCAATCGGCAGATCAAAGCGCCCTCCCTCCTTGGGCAGATCGGCGGGTGCAAGATTGACCGTGATTCGCTTGGCTGGGAACTCAAATCGAGAGTTGATGATCGCACTGCGCACTCGGTCGCGTGATTCTTTAACAGTGGTTTCCGGTAATCCCACCAGAGTGAACCCCGGCATTCCATTACTGATATGCACCTCTACCGTCACAGGTGGCGCTTCAACCCCCACCGATGCCCGACTGTAAATAATGGCTAAGCCCATAATTTTTCCTACACTCTCTGCTATCTATTTATCTGTTTGATAACTTGCGCACTTTTCTAACAATCTTGTTATATAGCGTGGTGAGATGATGAGAGAATGTGAAAAAAGAATGACTTTTTGCTTGTCATGTAACGGAATTCTATGTTACCACTAGTGACGCAAACAATTTCGTACCATATTACGTAAGCACAACATTAAAAAAGAATATGAATTTCAACGCCCGCATTAACGCACTGATTGTCCTGATTATCGTGGTCATTATTGATTCCGCGCGGGGGCTGGTGGGCGAAAAATAAAACACCAAATTCAAAAAAACCCCCGCACTGAAAAGTCCGGGGGTTTTTTTCAACTTAAACGCTGAAAATCAGCGAAAAAATAAACACTGACTTAGTCAGGCAGACAGAAAAATAAAGAGCTCAGCCGCAAGCTGGCAGGAAGAATGGGAGCGCACATGACGTGCACAACAACACAACATTGCTACTTAGGTAGCCAAGGAGGCTTACGATGACAGGTGCTGAATTAGTCGTAGCCGCATTAAAGCAACAGGGCATCAAAACCGTATTCGGCTATCCAGGCGGTGCCATCATGCCAATTTATGACGCGCTGTATGACGGTGGCGTCGAACACATCCTCTGCCGTCACGAACAAGGTGCAGCGATGGCCGCTATCGGTATGGCACGCGCGACTCAAGATGTCGCAGTCTGTATGGCAACATCTGGTCCCGGAGCCACTAACCTAGTAACCGGTTTGGCCGATGCGTTTATGGATTCGATCCCAATGGTGGCAATCACGGGTCAGGTCGCCAGTTCCCACATCGGGACAGACGCTTTCCAGGAAATGGATGTGATAGGAATGTCGCTATCCTGTACCAAGCACAGCTACCTCGTGACTGAGATTGAAGAGCTTGCACCAACTTTAGCCGAAGCGTTTGAAGTCGCTAAAGCAGGCCGACCAGGACCAGTGATTGTCGACATCGCTAAAGATGTTCAGCTGGCTCAGGCACCGGTTGACGTTTTGCCTCCATTCACACCACCAGCGCTTCCCGTTCCTCAAGCAGAAGCCGTTTCTGCCGCTCAGGAGCTTCTTTCACAAAGTACCCGCCCAGTATTTTATGTTGGTGGCGGTGTACAACTGGGAAAAGCCACAAAAGCCGTTCGCGAATTCTTACGTTTAAACCCAATGCCTTCGGTCAGCACCCTGAAAGGCTTAGGTACTATTGAACGTCACGACCCACATTACCTTGGTATGCTGGGTATGCACGGCACCAAAGCCGCGAACCTAGTCGTTCAAGAATGTGACCTGTTGATTGCTGTTGGCGCGCGATTCGATGACCGAGTAACAGGTAAATTGGAAACGTTCGCCCCTCACGCTCGCGTTATCCATATCGACATCGATGCCGCTGAGATCAACAAGCTGCGTCACGCCCATGCGCCACTGCGCGGTGATATCAATTCCCTTCTTCCTCAACTCGAGCTGACTCAAGACATCACGCCATGGGTCAAGCACAGTGAAAGTCTGCGTAGTGGCTTTAAGTGGCGTTACGACCACCCGGGTGATCTGATTTTTGCTCCGGGTATGCTCAAACAGTTGTCCGACATGATGCCTGATAGTTCAATGGTCTCAACCGATGTAGGTCAGCACCAGATGTGGGCAGCGCAGCATATTCAGCCACGTGACCCACAAAACTTCATCACATCCGCAGGCTTAGGCACCATGGGCTTTGGCCTTCCTGCCGCTATGGGTGCCGCGGTCGCACGTCCGGATGATCAGTCTATCCTTATTACAGGTGACGGCTCTTTCATGATGAACGTTCAGGAACTGGGCACGCTAAAACGTCGCCAGATTCCGGTCAAAATCGTTCTATTGAACAACCAACGCTTAGGCATGGTACGTCAATGGCAGTCGCTGTTCTTTGATGGTCGCCACAGTGAAACCATTCTGGATGACAACCCAGATTTCATCACCTTAGCTAAAGCGTTTGATATTCCTGGAAAAACGATCACAAGAAAAGAAGAAGTTGAGCCAGCGATTCAGGAAATGCTGGATAGTGAAACCTCGTACTTGCTGCACGTTTTAATCGACGAAGAAGAAAACGTGTGGCCACTGGTACCGCCGGGTGCTTCTAACAATGACATGCTGGAGAACACTTAAGATGGAAAGATATCTAATCGACATTAAAGCAGACGACAAACCGGTACTGCTGGAGCGTGTTCTTCGTGTGGTTCGCCATCGTGGTTTCATTGTTAGACAAGTTGCAGGCACACAGAACCATGAGAGCAAGATTGCCAGTGTCGAGATCATCGTCGACAGCGATCGTCCGATCTCCTTTCTGACCAATCAGATTGAAAAGCTCTGGGATGTGCGCACGGTTGAGGTAACACAAATCGCCAGTGACGAGCTACCGAATAACAACCTACAACAAAAAATTTGTGCATAAAGGAAGGCAATAATGGCTACTACAACAGCGGATTACATTTGGTTTAATGGCAAGCTGGTACCGTGGAAAGAAGCGAATGTCCACGTATTGACTCATGCGATGCACTACGGTACTTCAGTATTTGAAGGTGTGCGCTGCTACAACACGCCTAAAGGACCAATTATATTCCGCCATCGTGAGCATGCGAAGCGACTGAAGGATTCAGCCAAGATCTACCGTTTCCCTATCCCTTACTCTGTGGATGAAATCATGGAAGCGACGCGCGAAACACTGCGCGAGAACAAACTCGATAGCGCTTATATTCGTCCGCTAGGTTTTGTTGGCAATGTTGGCCTTGGTGTATGTCCACCGCAGGGCACCGAAATGGACCTGATCATCGCCGCTTTCCCATGGGGCTCTTACCTAGGTGAAGAAGCCTTGGAGAAAGGGGTCGATGCGATGATTTCCAGCTGGAACCGCGCAGCGCCAAACACCATTCCAACCGCAGCGAAAGCTGGCGGTAACTACCTATCTTCATTGCTGGTTGGCGGTGAAGCACGTCGTCATGGCTACGATGAGGGTATTGCATTAAGTGTTGATGGTTATTTGTCTGAAGGCGCAGGTGAGAACATCTTTGTGATTAAAGATGGAGTGATCACCACACCACCTGCTACCAGCGCCATCCTTCCGGGCATCACTCGTGATTCGATCATGACGATCGCTCGTGACAAAGGTTACGAAGTTCGCGAAGCAAATATTGCTCGTGAAGCACTTTACCTAGCAGACGAAGTGTTTATGACAGGTACTGCAGCAGAGGTCGTTCCTGTTGCAACCATAGATAAAATTGACGTAGGCAGCGGTAAACGCGGCCCTATCACCAAAGAGCTGCAAGAAGCTTACTTTGGACTATTCAACGGCACCACTGAAGATAAGTGGGGCTGGTTAGATTACGTTTACCCAGCAGACGCGGCAAAATAAAGGAAGTAGTAAGATGCCTAAATACAGATCAGCAACCACCACTCACGGTCGTAACATGGCGGGTGCTCGTGCACTGTGGCGTGCAACTGGCGTAAAAGATGAAGATTTTGGTAAACCAATCATCGCAGTCGTGAACTCATTCACTCAGTTTGTACCGGGCCACGTTCACCTTAAAGATATGGGCCAACTGGTCGCCGGTGAAATCGAGAAAGCAGGCGGTATAGCCAAAGAATTCAACACCATCGCAGTCGACGATGGTATCGCAATGGGCCACGGTGGCATGCTTTATTCACTGCCATCGCGTGAGCTTATCGCTGACTCGGTAGAGTACATGGTGAATGCTCACTGTGCCGATGCCATGGTATGTATCTCCAACTGTGACAAAATCACTCCGGGAATGCTGATGGCGTCAATGCGCCTTAACATCCCAGTAATCTTTGTATCTGGCGGTCCAATGGAAGCGGGTAAAACTAAGCTTTCTGACCAAATAATCAAGCTAGACTTGGTTGATGCGATGATCCAAGGTGCAGACCCGAAAGTTTCAGACGAGCAAAGTGAACAGATCGAACGCAGTGCGTGTCCGACATGTGGTTCATGTTCAGGTATGTTCACAGCGAACTCAATGAACTGCCTGACTGAAGCGCTTGGTCTTTCTCAGCCAGGTAACGGTTCAATGCTAGCGACACACGCAGACCGCGAAGAACTATTTATCAACGCTGGTAAACGTATCGTTGAACTGACACGCCGTTACTACGAGCAAGATGACGAATCTGCACTGCCGCGCAATATCGCCACTTTTGATGCATTCGAAAACGCAATGGCGCTTGATATTGCGATGGGCGGCTCAACTAATACCATTCTTCACCTGCTCGCTGCTGCGCAAGAAGGTGAGATTGACTTCGATATGGAAGATATCGATCGCTTATCTCGCAAAGTACCTCACCTATGTAAAGTGGCACCATCTACTCAGAAATATCACATGGAAGACGTACACCGCGCGGGTGGTGTTATGGCTATCCTTGGTGAGCTAGACCGCGCAGGTTTGCTGCACAATGATGCGCGCACCGTACTCGGCCTTTCAATGAAAGAGCAGCTAGCACAATACGACATCATCCAAACGGAAGATGCAGATGTATTGAAGTTCTTCCGCGCAGGCCCTGCAGGCATTCGTACTACCAAAGCGTTCTCACAAGATTGTCGTTGGGATCGTCTTGATGATGATCGCGCTGATGGTTGTATCCGTTCAATCGATCACGCGTTCTCTCAAGAAGGTGGCCTAGCCGTACTATCAGGCAACATCGCCCTTGATGGTTGTATCGTGAAGACCGCTGGTGTGGATGAAAGTATCCATAAATTCACTGGCCCTGCAGTAGTATTTGAAAGTCAGGAAGACGCCGTTGAAGGCATCTTAGGCGGTAAAGTAAAAGCAGGCGATGTGGTTGTCATCCGCTACGAAGGCCCGAAAGGGGGCCCAGGCATGCAGGAAATGCTTTATCCAACCACTTACCTGAAATCAATGGGGCTTGGTAAAGAGTGTGCACTGCTGACAGATGGTCGCTTCTCTGGCGGTACGTCTGGCCTTTCCATTGGTCATGCTTCACCTGAAGCGGCGAATGGTGGCGCGATTGGTCTGGTGAAACAAGGCGATATGATCGCAATTGATATTCCAAACCGTTCTATTTCTTTAGAAGTCTCAGAGCAGGAACTTGCTGAGCGCCGTGCAAAACAAGACGAACTGGGCTGGAAACCAGTCGATCGTCAACGTGAAGTTTCTTTTGCACTCAAAGCGTACGCAAGTATGGCAACCAGTGCTGACAAAGGGGCAGTGCGAGACAAATCTAAGCTAGAGGACTAGCTTATGTCTGATTCTCTCTTTTCAGGGAAAGCTCATCAGACTGGCGCAGACTATCTGCGCCATATCTTAAGAGCTCCGGTTTATGAAGCAGCAACGGTAACGCCTCTGCAGGAGATGCCACGCCTGAGTGAACGGATTGGTAACAAGGTGCAAATCAAGCGCGAAGATCGCCAGCCTGTACATTCGTTCAAACTACGTGGTGCCTACAATATGGTTGCCAGTTTGTCTGAAGCGCAAAAAGCCGCTGGCGTGATTGCAGCCTCAGCGGGTAATCATGCCCAAGGCATGGCGCTTTCTGGTACTAAGCTTGGTATCAAAACCACGATTGTGATGCCAAAGACCACACCTGACATTAAAGTCGAAGCGGTGCGTGGTTTTGGCGGTCACGTGGTACTGCACGGCAATAACTTTGATGAAGCCAAAGCTGAAGCCGAGCGTTTGTCAGAACAACA
Organism: Vibrio sp. St2; assembly: GCF_947311885.1. Taxonomy (NCBI): domain Bacteria; kingdom Pseudomonadati; phylum Pseudomonadota; class Gammaproteobacteria; order Vibrionales; family Vibrionaceae; genus Vibrio; species Vibrio sp. St2. Next base: position 29,454 of record NZ_CAMZNA010000013.1, read on the forward strand.
TGGCTATACATTTGTGCCACCTTTTGATCACCCGTTAGTGATCGCAGGCCAAGGCACCATTGGCATGGAGATGCTGCAACAGAATGGTCACCTCGATCATATCTTCGTGCCAGTTGGTGGCGGTGGTTTAGCAGCGGGTGTGGCGGTGTTGGTCAAACAGCTGATGCCAGAAATCAAAGTCATCGCGGTTGAGCCTGAAGATTCAGCGTGTCTTAAGGCAGCTTTAGATGCAGGTGAGCCCGTCGTTCTCGATCAGGTCAGCATGTTTGCTGATGGCGTCGCAGTAAAACGCATCGGTGAAGAAACCTTCCGCCTGTGTCAAAAATACCTTGATGGGCACATTACCGTTTCAAGCGATGAGATTTGCGCCGCAGTCAAAGACATCTTTGAAGATACGCGTGCTATCGCAGAGCCTTCTGGCGCGCTAGCTTTAGCTGGGTTGAAGAAATACGCCGAGCAAAACGAGCTTAAGAACAGCAACCTAGGTACTGTTCTGTCAGGTGCGAACACGAACTTCCACGGTTTGCGCTACGTCTCTGAGCGTTGTGAATTGGGTGAAAAACGTGAAGGCCTGCTGGCAGTCACGATTCCAGAACGCCAAGGCGCTTTCTTTGAGTTCTGTAACCTGATTGGCGGCCGAGCGGTCACTGAGTTCAACTACCGCTACAACGATGACGATCTGGCCAACATTTTTGTTGGTGTCCGTCTACAAGGTGGGCAGGAAGAGCTGGAACACATCATTCACGATCTGCGTGAAGGCGGTTATCCTGTGGTCGACTTGTCAGACGACGAGATGGCAAAACTGCACATTCGTTACATGATTGGTGGTAAACCATCGAAGCAGCTGAAAGAGCGCCTATATAGCTTTGAATTCCCAGAGTACCCAGGTGCATTGCTGAAATTCCTCAGCACATTAGGTACACATTGGAACATCAGTCTGTTCAACTATCGCAATCATGGTGCCGACTATGGTCGAGTATTGTGTGGCTTTGAACTGGATGAAGCCGATTTATCACGATTTTCCGCCCATTTGCGAGAGCTGGGTTATCAATGCAAAGACGAAACCGACAACCCGTCGTATAAGTTTTTCCTTTCTTAATCATCAAAAAGCCAGTCACATGACTGGCTTTTTCTTTACTGCCCAAGGCGACTTTCCACAATGCACTGTATGCATGTATATAATGCTAAAGTTTCATTTTAGTCATAGTGATTTTCAGTCTACACTCAATATCAGTTTTTAAATGTTTGCTACCGCGTAGTGGAGACCATCTATGTTTAACGCACTGATTCTAAACCAAGAAGAAAAACGCACCATCGCCTCTGTAGAACAAATCGATGAAGCACAATTGCCACAAGGCGACGTACTAATCGATGTCGATTACTCATCACTCAACTACAAAGATGGTCTGGCGATCACTGGCAAAGGTAAGATCATCCGCAACTTCCCTATGGTACCGGGCATCGATATGGCAGGCACCGTTGCTCACTCAGATGATGAACGTTACCAAGTCGGCGATAAAGTCGTATTAACTGGCTGGGGTGTGGGTGAGAATCACTGGGGTGGTATGGCTCAACGCGCGCGCCTAAAAGCAGACTGGTTGGTACCACTGCCTAAAGGGATCGACAGCAAAAAAGCCATGATGGTTGGCACTGCTGGCTTTACTGCCATGCTGTGTGTTCAAGCGCTGATCGACGCTGGTGTCAAACCTGAGTCGGGTGAAATTCTGGTGACTGGTGCAAGTGGTGGTGTGGGTTCAGTAGCTGTAACGCTATTGGCAACGCTCGGCTACAAAGTGGCGGCGGTGACTGGCCGCATTGAACAAAATGGTCCTCTCCTAGAAAAGCTGGGCGCAAGTCGCATCATTGATCGTGTCGAGTTTGAAGAACCCGCACGCCCACTGGAAAAACAAGTTTGGGCTGGCGCCGTTGATACTGTGGGCAGCAAAGTACTGGCTAAAGTACTGGCGCAAATGGATTACAACAGCGCAGTAGCTGCATGTGGTTTGGCTGGTGGCTTTGACCTACCGACCACAGTGATGCCTTTTATTCTGCGTAATGTTCGCCTGCAAGGCGTAGACTCAGTGATGTGCCCAACAGAGAAGCGTATCGCCGCTTGGGAAAAGCTGGTTGAACTACTACCTGACAGCTACTTTGAGCAAGCCTGTACTGAAGTAGCTCTTGCCGATGCACCAAAGTACGCAGAAGACATCACTAACGGTCAAGTAACAGGTCGCGTTGTGATTAAGCTGTAATTCTAAGATTCAAAATAAAAGAGCCAGCATTGCTGGCTCTTTTTGTATCGATCGAAATCGTGTTAATCCAATCCCATATCTGCGATACGTTTCGCAATCAAACGGCTACACTCTTCTCTCACCACAGATCGCAGCCATTCCTGTGCCGGTGAGTGCTCGCAACGTGCATGCCAGATCATCGAATAATCAAACGGCGTGAATTGGAACGGTAAAGGCTTAACTGCCAAGTCATAACGTTCGGCGACCAGATAAGCTAAATCCGCTGGCACCGTAATGATCAACGGCATGGTATCCACTATGGCCAATGCCGCTTCCAGATGATAAGCCCGCAGCACCATTTTTCGTTTTGGCTGATCGACCAGAGCCTGCTCAATTAACGCTTTGACGCCATCACTGATAGCAATCATCGCATGTGGATAGGTTAGGTAGTCCTTCAGACTGAGTGACGTGTTGGCCAACGGGTGCTGTTTAGATAAAAGGCATAAAACCCCTACACGCCCAAGAATTTCACTACGCAGTGGCTCTACTGGGCCAATAGGTCGGCATATGGCTAAATCCGCCCCTTCATACGTCAACTGATCAGCTAATCGGTCATGTTGCAGAGGTAGAAAGTTAATTGACACATTGGGCGCCTCCTGATAGATACGCGGCAAAGCAAAGGGCAGAATAGTCTGCATCGCATAATCAGTGGTCGCGATATTGAAGGTGTTCTCAAAGCTTTGCGGTTCAGTTTGCATCGGTGACAACACCTGGCGCAGCGACTCCAGTGGCTCTCCCAGTGCTTTGTCGACCTCGAGCGCTTTTTCGGTTGGAATCAGGTGCTGGCCCTGACGCGTAAACAATGGGTCACCCAGCATGTCACGCAAGCGGCCTAACACTCGGCTCATCGCAGACTGGCTAAGATTAAGCCGATGTGCTGCCTTACTGACACTGCACTCTTCGATTAAAACCCGCAACGCCACCAGCAAATTCAGATCACGGCGATAGATGTCTTCTAATTCCACAAATAGCCACTTAAAATGAAGGGTATATTTATTGAATTGTACTCTTTAGATAAAAAAAATCCCGCCTTTCAGCGGGGAAGCCCAAGAAAAATGGGGATAGTGTCGGAATGTAATTGAGCGTAGTTACAATTGAGAATGGTTGTTGGAAGTTCAACCATCAATTTTCTTGCTCTTCAGATGCGCTCGGCCAGCGATGCATCTCGAGCCAAATCCCTACAACCGTCGCAACCATGCCGAGCAAAGGCATAAACGACGATTCTGCTGGTGTACGTAAAACAAGTGCGCAAAAAGAAACAAAGCACAGCACGGAATAGATTGTTAGACGATCTAAAGCTGTCAACATAAGCGCTCCTTGTTTTAAATGTTACCAACTTGTTAACTAAGTTAAAACAATTTGATCGCTTTGCCAAGGGGTTATTGAATATTTTTTCTTCACCAGTATTATCTACCCCCTATTGAGGTAACAAAGATATGACCATGACAATCAATTCAGAACAGGCGACCCAAACTTTAGAGGCAGAAGGACTGCGCTGCCCAGAGCCCGTGATGATGGTCAGGAAGACAATCCGTAACATGCAAGAGGGTGAGATTCTGCTGGTAAAAGCCGATGATCCATCCACCACACGCGACATTCCGAGCTTCTGCCGCTTTATGGATCACCAGCTGATTGCAGCTCAAACCGAAGAGCTGCCTTATCAGTATCTGATCAAGAAAGGAATGGATTAGCGTTAACGCTAAACTAATTGAAATGAAAAACGGCTGCCTGGGGCAGCCGTTTGTTTATTCGTCATATTCAATGGTGTGGACTTCAGATTGCAATTTTCTCAGCTGTTTTTGCATTGCCCGCATTTCTTCGTGCATTGGGATAATGTGCGCGACTCGAATCCAGGCTTCAACCGTCAACGCGGTCAACACAAATGAACCTGCAACAATCGGTAGCCACATGTCGGTCAGTACCATTGCCAGTAAGCACAGTACCAAGCCGAAAGTGAATAGATAACTCTGACTTTTTGGGGTCATCCCCATATAACGTGTAAGCATAATGTTGCCCTCTCGCTATACTCTAGGTGTTTGAAGAACAAACAGAATTATTCTCACCTTGAGTAACATCATTCACACCGTTAAGTTAGCATGACAAGTATGACACTAATATGTCAGCGATCACGCCCTTACACGAATTTAGCACAGAGTTTGATCTATCGCATTTCTCCACCAGATATCCGATTTTTACCACACTTTAGCGACATTTTTACAAAAACGCGGCGCCAACCGCCAGAGCGATAAACAGCAGGGCAGTCACCTTACGAATCAGGTTGAGCGGCATCTTATCGGCCGACAATTTACCAATTAAAACCACAGGAACATTGGCTGCCAGCATACCCAGCGTGGTGCCTATAATCACCAACGTCAGCGCGTCGGCAAACTGAGCCCCTAAGATAGAGGTGGCAATCTGGGTTTTATCACCAATTTCAGCGATAAAGAACGCGACAAAGCTGGCGAAAAACGGCCCTCGGTTGGAAATTTCATCGTCATCATCCAACTTATCTGGGATCAGCACCCAACCCGCCATAGCGAGAAAACTTGCCACCACGGCCCACTTAAGCACCTCTGGTGATAAATAGTCGGCCACAACCACGCCTAACCAAGCCGCAAGAGCGTGATTGGCAATAGTAGCGAAGAAAATTGCGGCGATAATCGGTATCGGTTTTCGATAACGACTGGCCAACAGTAAAGACAATAGCTGGGTTTTGTCACCAATTTCGGCTAAAGCGACAGTGGTAATTGAAATAGCTAAAACGCTCACGACATGCTCATTGAGGCAGGGATAATTATTTTAAACCTAAGACAAACCTCGTGCCCCACCCCGGTTCACGATGTTTATCTAAGGTCTTGCTAAACCCATCAGGCGATGAGTCTCGAGCGCCATGGTGATTGTGCACCAATTATGTTGACGAACGAACCAAACAATCAGGCTGATTGTGTTGGTAAGCTACTCCCCAAAGATGGACGCAATTCTATCCAGCTCTATGTCATTTCTCAAGTAACAAAGTGGTCAAAAACTTCCTTTTAGGAAAATTTGGACGAATAAGCCATTAAAAATCCATTAAAGGAGAATTCTGACTAGGAATTAATCAAGATTAGCCCTACTCCCCTACGCAATATCTGGGTATACTTGATTGTTATTTTCATTATATTAATGTGTTGAAAGTGATAGAAATCGCCACGACTACGGCGAACATTTGATCAATAACAGCAACAGAAGAATCGCGCGAACCTGACTTATGCAAAAATACGATATCAAAACCTTCCAGGGAATGATCCTCGCGCTGCAGGATTATTGGGCTCAAAATGGTTGTACCATTGTTCAACCGCTAGATATGGAAGTGGGTGCGGGTACCTCTCACCCAATGACTTGTCTACGAGCGCTTGGCCCAGAGCCAATGTCTACAGCTTACGTACAACCTTCACGTCGTCCGACCGATGGCCGTTACGGTGAAAACCCTAACCGTCTTCAGCACTACTACCAATTCCAAGTAGCGCTAAAACCATCGCCAGACAATATTCAGGAGCTGTACCTAGGTTCTCTAGAAGTACTTGGTGTCGATCCTCTGGTTCACGACATTCGTTTCGTCGAAGATAACTGGGAAAACCCAACGTTAGGCGCATGGGGCCTAGGCTGGGAAGTATGGCTAAACGGCATGGAAGTCACACAGTTTACGTATTTCCAGCAGGTTGGCGGCCTTGAATGTAAGCCAGTAACGGGTGAAATCACTTACGGTATCGAGCGTCTCGCTATGTACATCCAAGAAGTAGACTCGGTTTACGATCTCGTATGGAACATAGCTCCAGACGGCAGCAAAGTCACTTACGGTGACATCTTCCACCAAAACGAAGTGGAGCAGTCAACGTACAACTTCGAGCACGCAGACGTCGATTTCCTATTCACTTTCTTCGACCAATGTGAAAAAGAAACCAAAGAGCTACTTGAGCTTGAGAAGCCACTGCCGCTTCCAGCTTACGAGCGCATTCTTAAAGCGGGTCATGCATTCAACATTCTTGATGCACGCAAAGCTATCTCGGTAACAGAACGCCAGCGTTACATCCTTCGAATCCGCAACCTGACTAAGTCGGTTGCAGAAGCGTACTACGCATCACGTGAAGCTCTTGGCTTCCCAATGTGTAAGAAAGAAGGCGAGGAGAAGTAATCATGGCAAAAGAATTTCTAATTGAACTGGGTACAGAAGAGCTACCACCAACGCAACTTCGCACCCTAGCGGAAGCGTTCGCAGCAAACTTCGAAGCGGAGCTTAAAGGCGCAGACCTAGCACACGAAGGCGTGAAATGGTACGCCGCTCCTCGTCGTCTAGCACTCAAAGTTGCTGCATTGGCTGAAGGCCAAGCGGACAAAGTGGTTGAGAAACGTGGACCAGCAGTTTCTGTCGCATTCGATGCGGACGGTAACGCGACGAAAGCCGCTCAAGGTTGGGCGCGTGGTAACGGCATCACTGTTGAGCAAGCTGACCGTCTCGCAACAGACAAAGGCGAGTGGCTTCTTTTCAAACAAGAAGTGAAAGGCCAAGCAACGTCTGAAATCGTTGTCGACCTAGCAGCTAAAGCACTGGGTAACCTACCTATTGCGAAGCCAATGCGTTGGGGTAACAAGACTACTCAGTTTATCCGCCCAGTTAAAACACTCACTATGCTAATGGGCTCTGACCTTATCGAAGGTGAAATCCTAGGCGTAGCATCAGATCGCACTATCCGTGGTCACCGCTTCATGGGTGAGCAAGAATTCACGATTGAGTCTGCGGAACAATACCCAGCGATCCTAGAAGAGCGCGGTAAAGTGATGGCAGATTACGAAGCACGTAAAGCCATCATCCTTGCTGATTCACAAAAAGCCGCGGCTGCCGTTGGCGGCGTGGCTGATCTCGAAGATGACCTAGTTGAAGAAGTGACTTCTTTGGTTGAATGGCCAGTGGTATTGACGGCGAAGTTCGAAGAAGAGTTCCTAAAGGTCCCTTCTGAAGCGCTGGTTTACACCATGAAAGGTGACCAGAAGTACTTCCCAGTGTATGACGAAAACAAGAAGCTACTACCAAACTTCATCTTTGTTTCTAACATCGAATCGAAGGAGCCTCGTTACGTTATCGAAGGTAACGAGAAGGTAGTACGTCCACGTCTAGCGGATGCTGAGTTCTTCTTCAACACTGACCGTAAGCGTCCTCTTATCGACCGCCTGCCTGAGCTAGAGCAAGCGATCTTCCAGAAGCAGCTTGGTACTATCAAAGACAAGACAGACCGCATCACAGAGCTTGCTGGCTACATCGCTGAACAAATCGACGCTGACGTTGAGAAATCTAAGCGCGCAGGCCTACTGGCTAAGTGTGACCTAATGACATCTATGGTATTCGAATTTACCGATACTCAAGGTGTAATGGGCATGCACTATGCGACTCACGATGGTGAAGACGAGCAAGTTGCATTGGCACTTTACGAGCAGTACATGCCTCGTTTCGCCGGTGACGAACTGCCAAGCACTGGTATCTCATCTGCGGTAGCAATGGCTGACAAGCTAGATACGATCGTTGGCATCTTCGGTATTGGCCAAGCGCCTAAGGGTTCTGACCCATTCGCACTTCGTCGTGCATCACTAGGTGTGCTGCGTATCATCGTAGAAAACGGCTACAACCTAGACCTAACAGATTTGATTGCTAAGGCAAAATCTCTGTTTGGTGACCGTTTGACCAACGACAACGTAGAAGCTGACGTTATCGACTTTATGCTAGGTCGTTTCCGCGCATGGTACCAAGATGCAGGTTTCAGCGTGGATATCATCCAAGCGGTACTGGCGAATCGTCCAACTAAGCCAGCTGACTTTGACCAACGTGTTAAAGCGGTTTCTCACTTCCGAGAACTGGAAGCGGCAGAAGCACTTGCTGCGGCGAACAAACGTGTAGGCAACATCCTAGCCAAGTTCGATGGTGAGCTAGCAGCAGACATCGATCTATCACTTCTACAAGAAGACGCAGAGAAAGCACTGGCAGAAAGCGTTGAAGTAATGACAGAAGCGCTAGAGCCAGCGTTCGCAACAGGTAACTACCAACAAGCGCTAAGCAAGCTTGCAGACCTGCGTGAGCCTGTTGATTCATTCTTCGACAACGTCATGGTAATGGCAGATGACGAAGCGCTGAAGAAGAACCGTCTAACGCTACTGAACAACCTGCGTAATCTATTCCTACAGATCGCGGATATTTCACTTCTACAGAAGTAATATCTCGAACAATATAGGTTCTATGAAGCCCAACTCCTCGGAGTTGGGCTTTGTTTTTATCAGTGACGGAATTTTGTGCTTTGCCTCGTAATCACATTAAGGTATGTTCAGGGATTACCCGATTATCCATAGACCACTATGCTCAAGGTGAGTCTTGGAATTACTAGCTTCGACTAGTAACTATTACACTTAAAGCAATCACAATGAATTAGGTATAACTACAAATGCAATTCTCTAAGTTTGGTGAAAAATTCAATCAGTATTCCGGTATCACGCGTTTAATGGATGACTTAAACGACGGCCTGCGCACGCCAGGTGCGATCATGCTCGGAGGTGGTAACCCAGCCGCTATTCCAGCAATGCTCGAATACTTTCGCCAAGCCAGTGAGGAGATGCTCGCCAACGGGGACCTCGTGGCCGCCATGGCCAACTATGATGGCCCGCAAGGCAAAGACGCGTTTGTAAAAGCTCTGGCTAAGCTATTAAAAGACACTTATGGCTGGAACATATCAGAAAAAAACATCAGCTTGACCAACGGCAGTCAGAGCGGCTTCTTTTATCTGTTCAACCTGCTGGCGGGTAAGCAGTCAGATGGCTCGCATAAGAAAATCTTACTGCCTTTAGCGCCTGAGTACATTGGCTACGGTGATGCAGGTGTTGATGAGGATATCTTTGTCTCCTACCACCCAGAAATTGAAATGCTCGACAACGGCCTGTTTAAATACCATGTCGACTTCGAGCAGCTCAAAGTCGATGACTCGGTTGCCGCCATTTGTGCATCACGCCCAACCAACCCTACCGGTAACGTGCTCACTGATGAAGAAATCCATAAACTGGATAAACTGGCGCGCGAAAACAACATTCCGCTCATCATCGACAATGCCTATGGTCTGCCATTCCCGAATATCATCTTTGAAGATGTTCAGCCGTTCTGGAACGAAAACACCATCCTGTGTATGAGCCTGTCTAAGCTCGGCCTTCCAGGTGTACGTTGCGGGATTGTGATTGCTAGTGAAGAAGTGACTCAGGCTATGACCAATATGAACGGCATCATCAGCTTGGCTCCAGGAAGCCTGGGCCCTGCGTTGGGGCATCATATGATTAAAAATGATGACCTGTTGAATCTCAGCACCAATGTTATCAAGCCGTTTTATAAGCAAAAATCTCAGCGAGCTGTCGAACTGCTGCAAACTGCCATCACTGACTCACGTTTTCGCATTCACAAACCAGAAGGGGCGATCTTCCTATGGCTTTGGTTTGATGAGCTGCCAATCACCACTATGGAGCTATACCAAAGACTGAAAGCACGCGGTGTGTTAATTGTGCCAGGCGAGTACTTCTTTATTGGTCAGGAAGATGACTGGAAGCACGCACACCAATGTCTACGCATGAACTACGTTCAAGAAGACGAAATGATGCAGAAAGGTATCAAGATTATTGCTGAAGAAGTCGAAAAAGCGTATCAGGAAGCCTAAGAAGTAAACTGCTTCGGTTAGATCAAAAAAGAGCACCTAGATGGTGCTCTTTCACTCTTATTCCCGATCTATTTGGCTAGTTAAAGCCAGTGGTTTCAAATATGACGGGTTAACCTTCGATTAGGTTCTTACCACCAATAGCAATCTTACGTGGTTGCATTGCTTCAGGGATTTCGCGCTCTAGGTCAATGTGTAGTAGACCATTTTCCATGCTTGCACCCACCACTTTTACATAGTCTGCTAGCTGGAATTTACGCTCAAAGTCGCGCTCTGCGATGCCTTGATATACGTATTGCTTCTCTTCTTCTGATTTACGCTCACCCTTAACAATCAGCATGTTTTCTTTTTGAGTAAGGTCTAGCTGCTCTTCAGCAAAGCCTGCAACTGCCATAGTAATACGGTAGTTGTTTTCATCTTTTTGCTCGATATTGTATGGAGGGTAACCGCCAGAAGTGTTCTTCGAAGTGTTCGCTTCCATCATGTTGAATAGACGATCGAAGCCGATTGCGTTGCGGTAAAGTGGAGTGAAATCTACAGTTCTCATAATGCTATCCTCATAGTAAGCAATAGTCTTAGTCGTGAGTTTGCGCGGATCGATTCTGTATTCGAGCTTTGCCGACTAAGGGATTTATTCACTACTCCTCGGGTTCTGTTGACTCTGGGACGTAGCTATAAATCAGTTCAATTGTGTGCCTCTAAAGTCATCCTCTCCTGAGCGATACCTTATTGGCGGTTAGTGAGGTTCTGTTTCTTCTCTCGTGAGCAAGACAGCCTCCCTCTTCACAACTAGATATGTGGCTTGAGCAAAATAGTTTCAAGGGATTATTTTCAATTATTTTGCCAAACCAATAATTTTCAATGCCTTACAGGCACAAAAAAGCACCACCAATAGGCAGTGCTTTAAATACAATGAAGCTATCAATTTAATTGCTTCGAGGCTCAGTTAGTTCGCATTAGTTCAAGTGAGGCGCACGCAGCATACAAGTGTATGTGAGTACGCCGAACGCAGAAATCATGCGAAATAACGACGCATCGTAGTGATTAAACGTCTAGGTTTGCTACTTTCAGCGCATTCTCTTCGATAAAGTTACGACGAGGTTCAACTTGGTCACCCATTAATGTCGTAAACAGCTGATCTGCACCAACAGCATCTTCAATCGTGACTTGCATCATACGGCGCGTCTCTGGGTCCATTGTTGTTTCCCAAAGCTGCTCTGGGTTCATCTCACCCAGGCCTTTGTAGCGCTGTAGGCTTAGGCCACGACGTGACTCTTTGATTAACCAGTTCAATGCATCAACGAAGCTTGAAACAGGCTGAGTACGTTCACCACGCTTGATGTAGGCGCCTTCTTCAATCAGGCCGTTAAGCGCTTCTGACAGATCGGCCAGCTTACCGTATTCTTTCGAGTTAATCAGATCAATACTCAGTGCATGCTCATGCGTCACACCATGAGTACGTACAACAATCTTAGGTAGATTTAAACCAAGCTCTGCATGTTGTTCTACTTCAAAGCTGTACTGGCTCGCACCCACTTCTTTAGCATTAAGCTGCTCAACCAGCTGTTTAGTCCACGCTTCAACGACTGCTGCATCATGGCACTGCTCAGCAGTCAGACGCGGTGTGTAGATAAGCTCATGAACCAATGCGTGTGGATAGCGACGGCTCATACGCTCCACCAGCTTAATACCAGAGTTGTATTGCTTAACAAGGCTTTCTAGTGCTTCACCCGATAGAGCTGGCGCTTGTGCGTTTACGTGTAGAGAAGCGTTGTCTAATGCTAATGCCACTTGGTATTGGCTCATTGCATCTTCATCTTTGATGTACTGCTCTTGTTTGCCTTTCTTCACTTTGTAAAGTGGTGGCTGAGCGATGTACACGTAGCCACGCTCGATAAGCTCTGGCATTTGACGGTAGAAGAAGGTCAATAGTAGCGTACGGATGTGCGAACCATCGACATCCGCATCGGTCATGATGATGATGTTGTGGTAGCGCAGTTTATCTGGGTTATATTCGTCACGACCGATGCCACAACCAAGTGCGGTGATAAGCGTTGCAACCTCTTGTGAAGAGAGCATCTTGTCGAAACGCGCTTTCTCAACGTTAAGGATTTTACCTTTCAGTGGAAGAATCGCTTGGTTCTTACGGTTACGGCCTTGTTTTGCGGAGCCGCCTGCCGAATCACCCTCCACTATGTACAGTTCAGAAAGTGCCGGGTCTTTTTCCTGACAGTCAGCCAGCTTACCTGGCAGACCTGCTAGGTCTAGTGCGCCTTTACGACGAGTCATTTCACGTGCTTTACGCGCTGCTTCACGAGCACGCGCCGCATCGATGATCTTGCTACAAACCGTTTTAGCTTCTGTTGGATGCTCAACTAGGAATTCAGACAGCTTTTCACCCATCACAGATTCAACGGCTGACTTCACTTCCGAAGACACCAGCTTATCTTTGGTTTGGCTTGAGAACTTAGGATCCGGTACCTTAACCGAAATAACTGCAGTTAGACCTTCACGTGCATCATCACCTGAAGTGGCGGTTTTTGCTTTCTTCGAGAAACCTTCTTTATCCATGAACGAGTTCAGTGTGCGTGTTAACGCAGCACGGAAACCCGCTAGGTGCGTACCACCATCGCGTTGAGGGATGTTGTTGGTGAAACAGTAGATGTTTTCCTGGAAGCCATCGTTCCACTGCATCGCTACTTCAACAGCAATACCATCTTCACGCTCAGCATTGAAGTGGAAGACTTTCTCGATGATCGGCGTCTTGTTAGTGTTTAGGTGTTCTACGAATGCCTGAATACCACCTTCGTACATGAAGTGGTCGCTCTTGTCTTCTTCACGCTCATCAGCCAGCTTGATCGAGACACCTGAGTTAAGGAACGAAAGCTCGCGTAGACGTTTAGCCAGAATATCGTAATGGAATTCAGTGTTAGAGAAGGTTTCTTCACTAGGCCAGAAACGGATTTCCGTACCTGTTTTGTCCGTTTCACCAATCACAGCAAGTGGCGCTTGCGGCTCACCATGGTGGTAGGTTTGCGTATGGATTTGACCACCGCGGTGGATGGTCAGAGTTACTTGCTTAGACAGCGCGTTTACTACCGAAACACCTACACCGTGCAGACCACCCGATACCTTGTATGAGTTATCATCGAACTTACCACCTGCGTGCAGAACCGTCATGATAACTTCTGCTGCCGAAACATTCTCTTCCGGGTGCATTTCGGTCGGGATACCACGACCGTCATCGCGTACCGATACTGAACAATCCTCATGAATCGTCACGATGATGTCTTTACAGTGACCCGCTAACGCTTCATCAATTGAGTTATCCACCACCTCGAAAACCATGTGGTGTAGACCGGTACCATCGTCCGTGTCGCCGATGTACATCCCTGGACGCTTACGTACTGCATCCAGGCCCTTTAGTACTTTAATACTCGATGAATCGTAATTTTCAGACATGAGTTATCTTCCACTATATATTTTGTTCTATTGTGCCATGTTCCACATGGAACATCCTGCCATTTTCGTCCAACATGTCGGCGATTTGGCTTTCTGTAATAGAACTGACAAAAACTTGCGCCCCCGTCTCCTTCAAGCAGTCTGCTAGACGCTTACGACGTTGACTATCTAATTCAGAGGCAAAGTCATCAATTAAGTAGACACATTGCTTGCCGGTCATCTCAGTGAGGTGTTGACCTTGCGCCACGCGCAATGCACATACCATGAGTTTGAGCTGACCTCGTGACAGAACATCCTCAACCGGAGTCCCGTTCACTTTAATTTTTAAATCGGCTTTATTCGGACCACTAAAGGTGTAACCCAGTGCCTGATCCCGCTCAAAATTGTTCTCAAGAATAGCCTGATAAGGTGTGTCCTTATCCCATCCTCGGTAATACTTCAGCTGGATCTCAAATTCGGGGAGAAATGTCTGACAGATTTCCGTGGCTTTCTCGGTCATCTGCTCAACATATGTGGCTCGCCACTGGCTAATGTTTTCAGCCAACCTTGCCATCTCCTGATCCCAATACGACAGCTCACGATAGCTGGTGGCCGTTTTTAACAACGCGTTGCGCTGTTTATTCAGACGTTTAAACCGACCCCAAGCATCATAGAAAGCCGACTCAGTGTGAAACACACCCCAGTCGATAAATGCTCGGCGATGTTTTGGGCCGTCTGTCAGTAAATCAAACCCTTCCGGATGGATCAATTGCAGTGGCAGAACCTGCGCCAATTGAGCCAGTTTTTGTCCGGATTGACCGCCTATTTTAACCTCTGTTGAGCCATCACGCTGCTTATTAATGCCAATTGGTAGCTCAAATTGATCCGAGTTCAAAAAACGACCGTGTACAAACAGCTCCTCACAGTCATTTTGGATGACTCGGCCTGTCAAAGAGCTTTTAAAAGAGCGGCCGTGGCCGAGCAAGTAGACGGCTTCCAGAACACTGGTTTTGCCACTACCGTTCGGACCTATAAGAAAGTTAAAGCCTGCTGATAGTTCAATATCACAGGCTTTAATGTTGCGAAACTGCTGAATAATAAGACGTGAAAGCGGCATGCTAGAGTCGGATCGGCATTACCACGTACATAGCGCCGTCGTCATCCACGTTTTCAATCATGGCACTGGCGTTAGCGTCCGACATCGACACGCGTACTTTTTCACACCGCAGAGTATTTAACACATCCAAGACGTAGCTGACGTTAAAGCCAATCTCAATCGGATCGCCTTCGAAGCTGACATCCAGCATCTCTTCCGCTTCTTCTTGCTCTGGGTTATTGGCGGTAATACGCATTTCCGTATCCGCTAAGTTGACGCGTACCCCACGGAATTTTTCATTCGACAGGATAGCAGCACGCGAGAACGCCTGACGCAGCTCATCACATTCCGCTTCAAGCGTTTTGGTCGTCGTTTGCGGCATCACGCGGCGGTAATCCGGGAAACGTCCATCCACCAGCTTAGAGGTAAAGACAAAGTTGTTCACTTCTGCACGAACATTAGAGCTACCAATTTGTAGTGTCACAGGCTGCTCAGGCGCATCCAGCAACTTAACCAGTTCCAGTACACCTTTACGTGGCACAATGATTTGCTGCTGAGCAAAATCAGCACCTAATTGAACCTGAGATACCGCCATACGGTGACCATCAGTAGCCACGCTGCGAAGTGTCGTGCCATCAATTTCAAACAACATACCGTTGAGGTAGTAACGCACGTCCTGGTTTGCCATCGAGAATTGGGTTTTCTCAATCAATCCACGCAACTCGCCTTGGGTCAGCGAGACTTCAACTTCACTCTGCCAATCTTCAATGTTCGGAAAATCGTTAGCAGGTAAGGTAGATAGAGAGAATCGGCTGCGTCCTGAACGAACCTGAACACGGTCGCCTTCTAAAACAAAGGTAATGACAGAGTCATCAGGCAGACCACGACAGATATCTAAAAATTTACGCGAGGGAACCGTCACACTGCCCGCTTCAAAGTCGCCTTCAAGAGCGACGCGGCTGATAAGCTCGACTTCCAGATCCGTTGCCGTCATCGACAACATGTTGTCTTCAACTTTCAGTAACAGGTTACCCAGAATAGGAAGAGTTGGACGACCACCTAACGCGCCAGACACTTGCTGCAGCGGTTTAAGTAAGTGGTTACGTTCAATGGAAAATTTCATAGTACGCTCTTATCAGAATTCGTTTAGCTTAATACGGTATTATTCTATTTAGTGCTTAGAATACTGTGATTTAAGAAGAAAGGGTACGAATCAGGTTAGAATAATCTTCCTTGATGTCGTGACTCTCTTCGCGCAGTTGTTCAATTTTACGGCAGGCGTGAAGAACCGTGGTATGGTCGCGGCCACCAAAAGCATCACCAATTTCAGGCAAGCTATGGTTGGTCAGCTCTTTCGCAAGAGCCATCGCTAGCTGGCGCGGACGCGCAACCGAACGTGAGCGGCGCTTAGACAGCAGATCAGCGACTTTAATCTTGTAGTATTCCGCCACCGTCTTTTGAATATTATCGATCGTCACCAGCTTTTCTTGTAGAGCCAGTAAGTCACGCAGTGCTTCACGGACAAAATCGATGGTGATTGGGCGGCCAGTAAAGTTGGCATTAGCAATCACGCGGTTTAACGCACCTTCCAGTTCACGTACGTTCGAGCGCAGTCGCTTAGCGATAAAGAACGCCACTTCATCGGCAAGGTGGATTTGGTGATCTTCGGCTTTTTTCATCAAGATCGCGACGCGGGTTTCCAATTCAGGCGGCTCGATCGCCACCGTCAATCCCCAACCAAAGCGAGACTTTAAGCGATCTTCTACGCCACTGATCTCTTTAGGATAGCGGTCAGAAGTCAAGATGATCTGTTGATTGCCTTCTAAAAGCGCATTGAAAGTATGGAAGAACTCTTCCTGAGAGCGCTCTTTATTGGCAAAGAATTGGATGTCATCGATCAGCAGGGCGTCAACACTGCGGTAGTAACGTTTAAACTCTTCAATCGCGTTGTTTTGCAGCGCTTTTACCATGTCCTGAACAAATCGTTCAGAGTGCATGTAAACCACTTTCGCGTTCGGCTTGTTATCCACAATCGCATTGCCCACCGCGTGCAACAAGTGCGTTTTACCTAGGCCCGTGCCGCCGTAGAGGAATAACGGGTTGTACGCTGCACCTGGATTATCAGCCACCTGACGAGCGGCCGCTAAACCGAGTTGGTTTGATTTACCTTCAACGAAGTTGTTGAACTTGTGCTTGATGTTCACATTTGAGCGGTGGTTGATTTCTGCCACCTGCTGCTCGTCATCATCCCAAGTTTTATGCACTGGCTTACGCGCTTGCAGCTGAGCCGGTGCCGAAGATTCTGCCGCCACATCAGCTGGCGTACGCTTCGGCGCTGGCTTAGGTGCAGAAACAGGGCGGCTCCCGACTTCAAAGCGTAAGCTTGGGATGTCATTGCCACAGTATTCCTGCAACAAACGATTAATGCTGTTGAGGTAACGATCGCGAACCCAATCCATTACAAAACGGTTAGGTGCAAATAAAGTGAGAGTATTGTCATTGAGCTCCGCTTGTAACGGACGTACCCACATACTGAATTCTGTAGCTGGTAGCTCTTCTTGAAGCTGCTGCATACATTGCAACCAAAGCGAAGATGACACGGTGCCCCCACTCAAAGTTAATGATCGAAAAAGATTGGCAATTTTACCTGTTGATAACCAAGATCGCCAGCAAATGATCGACGATCCAGTGAATAAGATCTAAGTTATTCACAATATTTACGTCATTATCCGCTAGATCAACACAAGCTGCCCTATTCTTACTCACATAAGGATCCACATTTGCGCTTTTTCTCACAGATCCGTCATCTGGTGATAAGTCTGTGAATCAAGCTTTCGCAAGGTGTGATTTTATTCCAATCTCGTCTTTTTATTTTTTGCTACGTCATTACTCACACGACTGGCCACCTTTAGTAAGCTATCTTATTCCACAGACGTCTAGGTTATTGCTCTTGGTTATTTATCTAATTAACTAAAGTGACAGTAGTATTTGTGCCCATAAAACTATGGAGTTGTACTATGAAAAACTGGATTAAAGCTGCTGTAGCAGCAATTGCGCTTTCTGCTGCGACGGTTCAAGCCGCGACTGAAGTTAAAGTCGGTATGTCTGGCCGCTACTTCCCATTCACTTTCGTTCAGCAAGACAAGCTGCAAGGCTTCGAAGTGGACCTATGGGATGAAATTGGTAAGCGTAACGATTACAAAGTGGAATACGTTACAGCAAACTTTTCTGGTTTGTTTGGTCTGCTAGAGACAGGTCGTATTGATACGATTTCAAACCAGATCACAATGACGGATGCTCGTAAAGCCAAATACCTTTTTGCTGACCCATACGTTGTTGATGGTGCGCAGATCACTGTTCGTAAAGGCAACGACAGCATCCAAGGTATTAAAGATCTTGAAGGTAAAACGGTGGCAGTTAACCTAGGTTCAAACTTTGAGCAGTTGCTACGCAACTACGACAAAGACGGCAAGATCAACATCAAGACTTACGATACAGGTATCGAACACGATGTGGCACTTGGTCGTGCAGACGCGTTTGTTATGGACCGTTTATCGGCACTTGAGCTGATCAAAAAAACAGGTCTACCACTACAGCTTGCTGGCGAACCATTTGAGACGATTCAAAACGCTTGGCCTTTCGTTGACAATGACAACGGCAAAAAGCTTCAGGCTGAAGTGAATAAAGCACTGGCTGAAATGCGTGCTGACGGTACACTAGAGAAAATTTCTCAGAAGTGGTTTGGTGCTGATATCACTAAATAACCACTGTTGAGTATTGCTCGTCCGGTTGAGTCACTCAATCGGATTTGCTCTTAACCCACTGCTTTCCTTCCTTTGCAGTGGGTTTTGCTTTTTGTATAGAAGCTTATTTTTAACTGGGGTACGTTATGGGATTCGATTTTAATTACATGCTGAACCTGATGCCGATACTGCTCAAGTATCTGGGCACCACCATGGAAATGGCGACATGGGGTTTAGTATTTTCACTGATTTTGGCCGTCATTTTAGCGAATATCCGTGTATTTCGCGTTCCCGTTCTTGATCAGTTAAGCCAGCTGTACATCAGCTTCTTCCGTGGTACACCACTGTTGGTTCAGCTGTTTCTGCTTTACTACGGCTTACCGCAGATTTTTCCGTTCCTAGTCGGTCTGGATGCATTCAGCGCCGCGGTGATTGGTTTGACCCTGCACTTTGCCGCTTACATGGCGGAAAGTATCCGCGCCGCGATCATTGGTATAGATCGTAGCCAGATGGAAGCCAGCCTGTCAGTGGGCATGACAACGACGCAAGCGATGCGCCGAGTGATCTTGCCGCAGGCAACGCGTGTGGCGCTGCCGTCATTGATGAACTACTTCATTGATATGATCAAATCGACCTCACTGGCGTTTACGCTAGGTGTGGCGGAGATCATGGCAAAAGCGCAAATGGAAGCGTCATCGAGCTTCCGCTTTTTCGAAGCTTTCCTTGCCGTTGCGCTGATTTACTGGGGCGTTGTAGTGATACTGACTCGCGTGCAAATCTGGGCAGAAGCTAAGTTGAATAAGGCATACGTAAGATGATCAAGTTAGATAACATTCACAAACGCTTTGGTGAGACAGAAGTCCTTAAAGGCATCGATCTCGATATCAAACAGGGCGAGATTATTGTCATTATTGGCTCTAGCGGTACGGGTAAGTCCACCCTGCTACGCACGGTGAATTTTCTAGAAAATGCCGACAAAGGCGTCATCACTATTGATGACGTCAGCGTGGATACTGAAAAGCACACCAAAGCGGAAGTATTGGCTCTGCGCCGTAAGACAGGGTTTGTTTTCCAAAACTACGCCTTGTTTGCTCATATGACGGCCCGTCAGAATATTGCTGAAGGCCTCATCACCGTTCGCGGCTGGAAGAAAGACCAAGCATTGGCACGCGCTCAGCAGATTCTTGACGACATCGGCCTTGGCGATAAAGGAGACAGTTATCCAGCAGCGCTGTCTGGTGGCCAGCAGCAACGTGTGGGTATCGGACGTGCGATGGCACTGCAACCCGAATTATTGCTGTTTGACGAACCGACCTCAGCACTAGATCCTGAGTGGGTCGGAGAAGTTCTTCAGTTAATGAAGGAGTTAGCGACTAAACACCAAACCATGCTGGTGGTCACACACGAAATGCAGTTCGCCCGAGAAGTGGCGGATCGCGTGATCTTTATGGCGGAAGGCAATATCGTTGAGCAAGGCTCTCCACAGGATAT
The DNA here is from genome assembly GCF_947311885.1 of Vibrio sp. St2. Classification (NCBI taxonomy): domain Bacteria; kingdom Pseudomonadati; phylum Pseudomonadota; class Gammaproteobacteria; order Vibrionales; family Vibrionaceae; genus Vibrio; species Vibrio sp. St2. The sequence continues at coordinate 49,228 of NZ_CAMZNA010000013.1, forward strand.
CTTTAATAATCCACAGGATCCTCGTTTACAGAGATTCCTTCGCCAAGTAGGCGCTGAGTAAAGATCACCAAAGAAGATCGCTTGATCCTTGAGATTTTGCTCACACTACGTATAATCGCCCGGCCGGAATTTAGCAGTTGCTCAATGATTGACACTTTGTGTGACTGTGATTACAATTCCGCCTCTTTGTTGAGAGGCGTCGGTTTGTCCTCTTTATATATAAAGAAGACCAAATGGCCCACGCCGGGTTAACTAAGAACCTAAAACTACTGATCAGTAAAGGTAATTATCATGAAACGCACTTTTCAACCTTCAGTTCTAAAGCGCAAGCGTACTCACGGTTTCCGTGCACGTATGGCTACTAAGAACGGTCGTGCAACAATCAATGCACGTCGTGCAAAAGGCCGTAAGCGTCTTTCTAAGTAATCTTCGATTATTTTGAAAACGTACGCGTTCGATCGGGAGTTACGTTTGTTAACTCCCGAGCATTATCAAAATGTCTTCCAGCAAGCTCATCGAGCTGGCTCACCACATTTCACCATCATTGCTCGCAATAACAACCTATCTCACCCTCGATTAGGTTTAGCCGTTCCCAAGAAACAGATTAAAACCGCCGTTGGTCGCAATCGTTTTAAACGCCTTGCTCGTGAAAGCTTTCGTAACAATCAACATCAACTTGCTCACAAAGATTTTGTTGTGATTGCCAAGAAAAGCGCCCAAGATCTGAGCAATGAAGAAATGTTCAAACTGTTTGATAAATTATGGCAGCGCCTGTCTCGCCCTTCGCGTGGGTAGCAATCGGATTCGTCCGTCTTTATCAAGGTCTCATTAGTCCGCTTATCGGACCACGCTGTCGTTTTACTCCAACCTGCTCCACTTACGCCATAGAAGCACTAAAAGCTCACGGTTTTGTAAAAGGGTGTTGGTTATCAAGCAAACGTCTATTAAAATGCCACCCTTTGAATGAGGGCGGTTTTGATCCCGTTCCACCAGTCCAGAAACAAGACAGAGATAAATAACGATGGATTCTCAACGTAATATCCTGTTAATCGCGCTAGCACTGGTTTCTTTCTTGTTATTTCAAAAATGGCAAGTCGAAACAAACCCTGCACCACAGCCGGTTGAACAGGCACAATCAAGCAGTACCCTACCTGCCCCCACTCTTGCGGATGATTTAGATCCCGCGCCTGCGCAGCAAGCGTCTGCTAAAACGATTACCGTGACAACTGACGTCTTGACTCTGTCGATTGATACGGTTGGTGGTGATGTTATCACTGCAGACCTGAACCAATACTCTGCAGAACTGGATTCTTCAGACCCATTCGTCCTATTGAAGAACGAACCAGGTCATCAGTTCATTGCGCAAAGTGGTCTAGTGGGCCCTCAAGGTATCGATCTGAGCAGCTCAAATCGTCCGGCTTACTCAGTGAACGCGGATAGCTTCACTCTAGAAGACGGTCAGGATGAACTTCGCATCCCAATGACATACCAAGCAAATGGTCTTGAGTACACCAAAACATTTATTGTTAAGCGCGGCAGCTACGCGGTTGACGTTGAATACGATGTGGTCAACAACTCAGGTAACAACGCGACATTTGGTATGTACGCTCACCTGCGTCAAAACCTAATGGACGCAGGCGGCAGCATCACTATGCCAACTTATCGCGGCGGTGCGTACTCAACAGAAGAAACGCGTTACAAGAAATACAGCTTTGACGATATGCAGGATCGCAACCTGTCTATCACTCTGCCAGACGGGCAGGGTTGGGCTGCAATGATCCAACACTACTTCGCGTCTGCATGGATCCCTCGCAATGAACCAGGCACTAACCTGTACACTCGCGTGATTGGCAACCTAGGTGATATCGGTGTTCGTATGCCGAACAAAACCATCGCAACGGGTGATTCAGCCAAATTCAATGCGACGCTTTGGGTAGGTCCTAAACTTCAGCAAGAAATGGCTGAAACTGCGCCAAATCTAGATTTGGTTGTGGATTACGGCTGGCTATGGTTTATCGCTAAGCCACTGCATACGCTTCTGTCATTCATTCAAAGCTTCGTGTCTAACTGGGGGCTCGCAATCATCGTTCTGACCTTCATTGTGCGTGGTGCTATGTACCCACTGACTAAGGCACAGTACACTTCAATGGCAAAAATGCGCATGCTACAGCCTAAGCTGCAAGCGATGCGTGAGCGTATCGGCGATGACCGTCAGCGTATGAGCCAAGAAATGATGGAACTGTACAAGAAAGAGAAAGTAAACCCACTGGGTGGCTGTCTACCTCTACTTCTACAGATGCCTATTTTCATTGCACTTTACTGGGCACTAATGGAATCGGTGGAACTGCGTCACTCACCATTCTTTGGTTGGATTACTGACTTGTCAGCGCAAGACCCTTACTACATCTTGCCGCTACTGATGGGTGCATCCATGTTCCTGATCCAGAAGATGAGCCCAACCACAGTGACAGATCCAATGCAGCAGAAGATCATGACGTTCATGCCTGTTCTGTTCACAGGTTTCTTCCTGTTCTTCCCATCAGGTCTGGTTCTTTACTGGTTGGTGTCAAACATCGTTACTCTGATCCAACAGACGCTGATTTATAAGGCGCTGGAGAAGAAAGGCTTGCACTCAAAATAACGAGTCGGCGTAAATAATCGAGAAAGGCGACCAAAAGGTCGCCTTTTTGTTTTTGGCTGATTACAATTCATCTCATTCACTATTTACCCTCACAGGGTATGCATCGCAAAGGCTACCACTATGACTACAGAGACCATTGTCGCTCAAGCGACTGCGCCCGGACGAGGCGGTGTCGGCATTATTCGCGTATCCGGTCCCCTTGCGGCCAAAGTCGCTTCTGAGGTAACAGGCAAAGAATTACGTCCAAGATACGCAGAGTATCTGTCATTTACGGCTCAGGATGGCACTCAGCTCGATCAGGGGATCGCGCTCTATTTCCCTAATCCGAACTCCTTTACTGGCGAAGATGTCCTAGAACTGCAAGGCCATGGCGGCCCAGTCGTAATGGATATGCTGATCAAGCGCATCCTGCAAATTCCCGGCATCCGCACCGCTCGCCCAGGTGAGTTTTCAGAGCGCGCCTTCCTCAACGATAAGCTTGATTTAGCCCAAGCCGAAGCCATTGCGGACTTAATTGATGCCAGCTCAGAACAAGCGGCAAAATCAGCCCTCAAATCACTTCAAGGCGCGTTTTCAAACCGAATCCAAACCTTGGTAGAGTCTCTGATACACCTGCGTATCTACGTCGAAGCCGCAATTGATTTCCCCGAAGAAGAAATCGATTTTCTTGCCGATGGTAAAGTCTCTGCAGACCTTCAGACAATTATTGATAACCTCACCGCCGTACGCAAAGAAGCGACACAAGGCGCTATCATGCGCGAAGGGATGAAGGTAGTCATCGCCGGTCGTCCAAATGCGGGCAAGTCCAGCCTTCTGAACGCTCTATCGGGTAAAGAGTCTGCCATTGTGACCGACATTGCTGGCACCACCCGAGATGTATTGAGAGAGCATATCCATATTGATGGCATGCCACTGCACATCATTGACACCGCAGGTCTGCGCGATGCGTCAGATGAAGTCGAAAAAATAGGTATCGAACGTGCGTGGGAAGAAATCGAGCAAGCCGACCGCGTCTTGTTCATGGTCGATGGCACCACCACAGATGCCACTGACCCGAAAGAGATTTGGCCTGACTTCGTCGATCGATTGCCGAGCAATATCGGCATGACAGTGATCCGCAATAAAGTCGATCAAACCGATGAAACACTTGGTATCTGTCATGTTAACGATCCAACGTTGATTCGTCTGTCGGCCAGAACGGGTCAGGGCGTCGAGTCACTGCGTACGCACCTTAAAGAGTGCATGGGCTTTGCGGGTGGGCACGAAGGCGGCTTTATGGCTCGTCGTCGTCACCTAGAAGCGCTGGAAAAAGCGGCTGAACACCTTGATATAGGTCAGCAGCAACTGGAAGGTTACATGGCGGGCGAAATCCTCGCAGAAGAATTGAGAATTGCGCAGCAACACCTCAATGAAATCACCGGAGAGTTCAGCTCAGATGACTTGCTCGGGCGCATCTTCTCCTCCTTCTGTATTGGCAAATAATCCCCATACGCGCGACCTTTGAGTCGCGTGTTTTTTAGGTAAAAGGAAACCCTATGATCCAAATAATTACCGGCAGCACATTAGGTGGTGCTGAATACGTTGGCGATCATCTTAGTGATCTCCTAATTGAAAAAGGTTTTGAGACCTGTATTCACAACCAACCTGAGCTGAGTGAGATCCCAGCTGAAGGCACCTGGTTACTGATCACTTCGACCCATGGCGCTGGTGAATACCCAGATAACATTCAGCCATTTATCCAGGCCCTGCAAAACACCCCTCCAAGAATGTCTGGGGTTAAGTATGCCGTGATAGCGATTGGCGACTCCAGCTACGATACGTTCTGTGCTGCGGGTCAACATGCTCATGCACTACTCGCGGATATCGGTGGTACACCGGTTGCAGACTGTCTGACAATCGATGTGCTCAATCATGATGTCCCAGAAGATGCCGCTGAGGCTTGGCTAGCCGACCATATTAATAGCCTATAACCCCAATAAGGAAGTGATAGCTCATTGTCACTTCCTCTCTTCTTCTCAATCTGGTGAAATTTCAATCGTTCTATCTGTGGATAAAATGCAAACTATCCGGTGATTAACCTATAGTTATCCAAAGAACAACTCTTGATCTATTTTTCAACTGTGAATAACTAGCCATTTTGATCTCAGGTAATCCTCGATCTGATCAAGGTAAGATCACATCATTTGATCTGTTTAAGATCCATGATCTTGTTGATCATTTTTTACTTATCCACAGAGATCGTCGATCCTTATAATAGATCTAATAAAAGATCATATATAGAGATCCTATATTAGTAAGCTTTGTCAGAGGCTTAGATTAAAAACGCGAAAAGCGATTTTCTATCAATGTGAAAGCAGGTAGAATAGCGCTCCTTTTTATCTGCCCATCTCTCTATTGAATACCAGAGGTCAGTTCATGCTTTATCACGAAAAATTTGACGTCATTGTTGTCGGTGGCGGACACGCAGGAACGGAAGCCGCACTCGCATCAGCTCGCACAGGACAAAAGACGCTGTTACTGACACATAACATCGACACTTTAGGTCAGATGTCATGTAATCCAGCCATCGGTGGTATCGGTAAAGGTCACCTAGTCAAAGAAGTGGATGCGATGGGAGGGTTAATGGCCCAAGCCATCGATCACGCTGGTATTCAATTCAGAACGCTGAATGCATCTAAAGGTCCAGCAGTAAGGGCAACTCGTGCTCAAGCTGATCGTGCTCTGTACAAAGCCTATGTTCGTGAAGCATTAGAAAATGCCCCTAACCTGACCTTATTTCAACAATCCGTTGATGATCTGATTGTTGAACAGGACAGAGCTGTCGGTGTTGTGACACAGATGGGACTACGTTTTCATGCCAAAGCAGTCGTATTAACGGTTGGGACTTTCCTTGGCGGTAAGATCCATATTGGTATGGAAAGCTCTTCTGGTGGCCGCGCGGGCGATCCTCCTTCCATAGCTCTGGCGGATCGTTTACGTGAATTACCATTCCGTGTTGATCGCCTTAAGACAGGAACTCCACCACGAATTGATGCGCGAAGTGTTGATTTCTCCCAGTTGGAAGCACAACATGGTGATAATCCAACCCCTGTGTTCTCCTTTATGGGTCAAAGAACACAGCACCCACGCCAGATCCCGTGCTTTATCACCCACACCAACGATCAAACACACGAAGTGATCCGCAATAACTTAGATCGTAGCCCGATGTATGCGGGTGTGATCGAGGGGATTGGTCCACGTTACTGTCCGTCGATTGAAGACAAAGTGATGCGTTTTGCCGACAAGAACAGCCATCAGATCTTTATCGAGCCTGAAGGACTGAACACGCATGAGCTCTATCCAAATGGTATCTCCACCAGCTTGCCGTTTGATGTTCAAGTTCAAATTGTTCGTTCAATGAAAGGGTTTGAAAATGCCCACATTGTGCGACCAGGCTATGCGATAGAATACGATTTCTTCGATCCACGTGATTTAAAACAGACCTATGAAACCAAATTTATTAATGGTTTGTTCTTTGCTGGCCAGATCAACGGCACCACTGGCTATGAAGAAGCGGCTGCGCAAGGTTTAATGGCGGGTTTGAACGCCAGTCTGTACAGTCAGGACAAAGACGGTTGGAGCCCACGCCGTGATCAAGCTTACGTCGGCGTTTTGATTGATGATTTGTCAACGATGGGCACTAAAGAACCATATCGCATGTTCACTTCACGCGCCGAGTATCGCTTGTTGCTGCGTGAAGATAACGCGGATTTGCGTCTCACAGAGCAGGCGCGAGAACTTGGTTTGATCGATGATCTTCGTTGGGCGCGTTTCAACGAAAAGATCGACAACATGACCAAAGAGCGCCAGCGTCTGAAAGACACTTGGATGAACCCTAAATCACAAGGCATTGATGCGCTTAACCAACTACTAAAAACACCAATGGTGCGTGAAGCCAGTGGTGAAGATCTACTGCGTCGCCCTGAGATGACCTATCAGCAGCTGACAGAGCTAGAAGCCTTTGCGCCTGCGCTGGAGGATCAACAGGCTGCAGAGCAAGTGGAAATCCAAGTTAAATACGAAGGTTACATTAAGCGTCAGCAAGACGAGATTGAAAAATCCCTGCGCCATGAACATACACACCTGCCACTTGATATGGATTACGCCAACGTAAAAGGCCTGTCGAATGAAGTGGTGGCGAAATTGAATGAATCGAAGCCAGAATCTATCGGTATTGCTTCACGCATCTCTGGAATTACGCCAGCGGCCATCTCCATCTTGCTCGTTCATCTCAAAAAGCAAGGCATGCTGAAGAAAGGTGAGGAAGCATAATGAACGCATTACGTACTCAACTGGACGCATTGATCGCACAAACTAAGCTTGAGGTGTCAGATAACCAACGAGATCAACTTGTTGGTTATGTTGAAATGCTCAACAAATGGAACAAAGCTTATAATCTGACCTCGGTACGCGATCCTAGTGACATGCTGGTGAAACACATTCTCGATAGCATTGTGGTCAGCTCTCACTTACAAGGGCAGCGTTTTATTGACGTTGGCACCGGACCGGGCCTGCCGGGGATCCCTTTGTCTATCATGAATCCAGACAAAGAATTTTATTTGCTCGACAGCCTTGGTAAGCGCATTCGTTTTATTAAACAAGTGTTGCATGAACTAAAGATCGACAATGTCACGCCGATTCAAAGCCGTGTTGAAGAGTTTCAGCCGCAAGACAAATTTGACGGCGTTTTAAGCCGAGCATTTGCCTCTATGGTTGATATGGTGGAGTGGTGTCATCACTTACCCAAAGCCCAAACCGGCTGTTTTATGGCCCTTAAGGGCCAACTGCCTCAGGATGAGATTGACCAGCTTCCGGACTGGTGTTCTGTGACCGACATCAAAGCTTTGCAAGTTCCTGAATTGGAAGGTGAGCGTCATCTAGTAATCTTATCCCGCAAGGAATAAAAGCGAGGTTCACCGTGGGAAAAATCGTAGCAATCGCCAACCAGAAAGGTGGAGTTGGTAAAACAACAACGTGCATCAACTTAGCCGCGTCTATGGCTGCGACCAAGCGTAAGGTATTGGTGATTGATCTCGATCCGCAAGGTAACGCGACTATGGCCAGTGGCGTCGATAAGTATCAGGTCGATGCCACCGCTTATGAGCTGCTGGTTGAAGATGTCGCCTTTGATGATGTCGTGTGTCGCAAGACCTCTGGCAACTATGATTTGATTGCTGCCAACGGCGATGTCACTGCGGCTGAAATCAAACTGATGGAAGTGTTTGCGCGCGAAGTTCGTCTCAAACATGCACTTGCGTCAGTTCGCGATAACTATGATTTCATCTTTATCGATTGTCCTCCATCGCTAAACCTTCTTACAATCAATGCCATGGCCGCAGCAGATTCGGTCTTGGTTCCTATGCAGTGTGAGTATTTTGCACTGGAAGGTTTAACAGCATTAATGGATACCATCAGTAAGCTGGCAGCGGTGGTAAATGAAAATCTTAAAATCGAAGGTCTGCTTCGCACCATGTATGACCCTCGTAACCGCTTATCCAACGAAGTATCCGATCAGTTGAAAAAACACTTTGGTAACAAGGTGTACCGCACTGTTATTCCGCGTAATGTTCGTCTGGCCGAAGCGCCAAGTCATGGTAAACCCGCCATGTACTACGACAAATACTCCGCAGGCGCAAAAGCGTATCTGGCTCTAGCCGGAGAAATGCTGCGCCGCGATGAAGTCCCTGCATAACCCAACCAAAGGAATTTGTCTCATGTCTAAACGTGGTTTAGGTAAAGGGCTTGATGCTCTGCTTTCAACGAGCTCGCTCGCGCGTGAAAAACAGCAAAGTGCCTTGCACAGCCAAGAGCTTTCTTCTGATGGGGAGCTGACAGATTTAAGCATCAATAGCCTTAAGCCTGGTGTTTATCAGCCGCGTAAAGATATGGAGCCCGAAGCGCTAGAAGAGTTAGCGGCTTCGATAGAGTCTCAGGGGATTATTCAGCCGATCGTGGTTCGTCAGGTTGAAAATGACAAGTTTGAAATCATTGCGGGTGAACGCCGTTGGCGTGCGGCACGCAAAGCGGGGCTCAAACAAGTACCGTGTGTGCTCAAAAACGTTGACGATCGCGCAGCGATCGCTATGGCGTTGATCGAGAACATTCAACGTGAAGATCTTAATGTGATCGAAGAAGCGGTTGCTCTCGATCGTCTTCAGGAAGAGTTTTCTCTCACCCACCAGCAAGTGGCTGAGGTGATTGGTAAGTCGCGCGCTACCGTGAGTAACTTGCTACGACTGAATCAGTTGGAAATGGACGTCAAATATCTCCTTTCAGAAAAAATGCTCGAAATGGGCCACGCACGTGCGTTGTTGGCATTGGAAGGGGAAGAGCAGGTTGAGGTCGCTGAACTGGTTGCGAAGAAGCGTATGACGGTTCGTCAGACAGAACAGTTAGTGAAAAAGTGTCTCCAGCCGCAATCTGAAGAGAAAAATGAGCTTCAAGACACTGAGGCACAACAAATGTCACAGAAATTGAGTGAAATGCTCAGTGCTAAAGTGGCAATCGTGCGTGCCAAGAACGGGGCGTCGAAAGTCACGATTAGTCTTGATGAGCCTCACAAATTAGAGCAACTGATTGCCAAGCTTGAAGGCTAAATGAGATAATTGATCTCGGTCAATTATGTAAAAAAACGAATTTTTGTGCGGAAGTTGTCGGTTTGTAAACAAAATTGTAACTTTTTGCGGTGTTTTAATTGCATTCAATAGGACTCACCGTATAATTTTCGCCAATTTCCCAGCATGAGGTAGTAACGCTGTGGATTTTACTCGAGGTACGAATACATGGTAGCTGCGTTAGCTAGACCAGGACGAGAGCTTGCAAAGCGATTGTTAATGATCCAGTTTGGCGCGGTTACACTAATGGCGGCAGGAATGGCAGTGGCTGTGAATGCTGAATGGGGGCTTTCAGCACTGATTGGTGGCGGCATTTTTGTTGTCGCGAATGCGGTGTTCGCATTGTTTGCTTTCATGTATGGTGGGGCTCGCGCTGCAAAGCGTATCGCGAACTCTTTCTATGCCGGTGAAGCACTGAAAATCCTTATCACAGTGGCGCTTTTTTCCGTTGCTTACATGTATATACAGGTGGAACTTGTTCCCCTTAAGCTAACCTATTTGCTGGCTCTAGGTATTAATATCTGTGCGCCAGTGCTATTCATTAACAACAAAAAATAGGATGAGTTATGGCTGCGCCAGGTGAAGCGCTAACTGCGTCCGGATACATTTCCCACCACCTTACAAACCTTTCTACTTATAAGTTAGGTCTTGTAGCGGAGGAGGCAAGTTTCTGGAACGTACATATCGATAGCCTGTTTTTTTCTTGGTTTACTGGTTTAATTTTCCTAGGAATCTTTTACAAGGTAGCAAAGAGAACAACAGCGGGTGTACCAGGTAAGCTTCAGTGTGCTGTAGAAATGATCGTTGAATTTGTCGCGGAAAACGTCAAAGACACGTTCCATGGACGCAACCCACTGATCGCGCCTTTAGCACTGACTATCTTTTGTTGGGTATTCTTAATGAACTTGATGGACTTAGTGCCAATCGACTTCTTACCTTACCCAGCAGAGCATTGGCTTGGTATTCCTTACCTTAAGGTTGTACCGTCTGCTGATGTGAATATCACCATGGCTATGGCTCTAGGCGTTTTCGCTCTGATGATTTACTACAGCATCAAAGTGAAAGGTCTAGGTGGATTCGCTAAAGAATTAGCACTACATCCATTCAATCACCCACTGATGATTCCGTTTAACCTACTGATTGAAGTGGTCTCGCTACTGGCGAAACCTCTGTCTCTTGGTATGCGTCTATTCGGTAACATGTTCGCGGGTGAGGTTGTATTCATTCTTTGTGCGGCAATGCTACCATGGTACTTGCAATGGATGGGTTCACTACCGTGGGCAATCTTCCATGTCTTGGTTATCACGATTCAAGCCTTCGTGTTTATGATGTTGACAATTGTTTACCTGTCAATGGCACACGAAGACAGTGATCATTAATTTTTTTAAAGCTTTTTATTTGGGCAACTAGCCAACAACTATAAATTGGAGATAGTAATGGAAACTTTACTGAGCTTTTCTGCAATCGCCGTAGGTCTTATCGTCGGTCTTGCTTCTCTTGGTACTGCGATTGGTTTCGCACTTCTAGGTGGTAAATTCCTTGAAGGTGCAGCACGTCAACCAGAAATGGCTCCTATGCTACAAGTTAAGATGTTCATCATCGCGGGTCTACTTGATGCGGTTCCAATGATCGGTATCGTAATCGCACTTCTATTCACATTCGCGAACCCATTCGTTGGTCAACTAGGTTAATCACTTTTAACTTTCGATAAGCTTTGGCTTGTTATTGATTAATACTAAGTCCGAATAGAAGGGGTAGCTGTTGTGAATATAAACGCAACTCTGCTAGGTCAAGCAATCTCGTTTGCACTGTTTGTGTGGTTCTGCATGAAGTATGTATGGCCGCCATTGATGCAAGCGATCGAAGAGCGTCAGAAAAAAATTGCTGACGGTCTACAAGCAGCTGAACGTGCTGCAAAAGACTTGGATCTAGCGCAAGCAAACGCTTCTGAACAGATGAAAGAAGCGAAGCGCACAGCAACAGAGGTCATCGAGCAAGCGAACAAGCGTAAAGCTCAAATTCTAGATGAAGCTCGTGAAGAAGCTCAGGCAGAACGCCAGAAGATTCTTTCACAAGCGGAAGCTGAACTTGAAGCTGAACGCAACCGTGCACGCGATGAGCTGCGCAAACAAGTTGCAACTCTGGCTGTAGCTGGTGCTGAGAAAATCATTGAGCGTTCTATCGATAAAGATGCGCACAAAGATATTCTCGACAACATTACTGCAAAACTTTAAGTCTGGGGGCGCCTATGTCTGATTTGACTACTATCGCACGCCCCTATGCTAAAGCAGCATTCGACTTTGCAGTGGAAAAAGGCGCGTTGGACCAATGGGGTCAGATGCTTTCTTTTGCTGCTGAAGTAGCTAAAAACGAACAGATGCACGAACTCCTAACGGGTTCGGTTTCTGCCGATAAACTGGCAGAAGTATTTGTAGCAGTTTGCGGCGATCAAGTTGATGCTCATGGCCAAAACCTATTGAAGGTAATGGCACAGAATGGCCGATTAGCGGCCCTTCCTGATGTTTGTGAACAGTTCTTTGCTCTGAAAAAAGAGCATGAGAAAGAAGTGGATGTTGAAGTGATTTCAGCATCAGACCTTTCTGATGAGCAGCTTGCAGGTATCAGCAGCAAACTTGAGCAGCGTCTTGAACGCAAAGTTAAGCTGAATTGCAGTGTAGATGAGGCCCTACTTGGTGGGGTGATTATTCGAGCCGGAGACTTAGTCATCGATGACTCAGCGCGTGGTCGTTTGAACCGCCTGAGCGATGCATTGCAGTCTTAATGGGGATTGGAGCATGCAACTTAATTCCACGGAAATCAGCGATCTAATCAAACAGCGTATCGAATCTTTCGACGTTGTTAGTGAAGCTCGCAATGAAGGTACTATCGTTTCGGTAAGCGATGGTATCATCCGCATTCACGGCCTAGCGGACGTGATGCAAGGTGAAATGATTGAATTACCGGGTGGCCGTTATGCACTGGCACTTAACCTTGAGCGTGACTCGGTTGGTGCAGTTGTAATGGGCCCATATGCTGACCTTAAGGAAGGCATGAAAGTTACAGGTACTGGTCGTATTCTTGAAGTACCAGTTGGTCCAGAACTACTAGGTCGCGTAGTCAACACGCTAGGTGAGCCTATCGATGGTAAAGGTCCAATCGAAGCGAAACTGTCTTCACCTGTAGAAGTGATTGCACCAGGTGTAATCGACCGTCAATCGGTTGATCAGCCTGTTCAAACTGGTTACAAATCTGTTGACTCAATGATCCCAATCGGTCGTGGTCAGCGTGAGCTTGTTATCGGTGACCGTCAGACTGGTAAAACAGCAATGGCGATCGATGCAATCATCAACCAGAAAGACTCTGGTATTTTCTCAATCTACGTAGCAATCGGTCAGAAAGCATCGACTATCGCTAACGTAGTTCGCAAACTAGAAGAGCACGGCGCGCTAGCGAACACTATCGTTGTTGTTGCATCTGCTTCTGAATCTGCAGCGCTACAATACCTAGCGCCATACGCAGGTTGTGCGATGGGTGAATACTTCCGTGATCGCGGCGAAGACGCACTGATTGTTTATGATGACCTATCTAAGCAAGCTGTCGCTTACCGTCAGATCTCTCTACTACTAAAACGTCCACCGGGTCGTGAAGCTTTCCCTGGTGATGTTTTCTACCTTCACTCTCGTCTACTAGAGCGTGCTGCTCGTGTAAGCGCAGAATACGTAGAAAAGTTCACTAACGGTGAAGTGAAAGGTAAGACTGGTTCTTTGACTGCTCTTCCTATCATCGAAACTCAAGCTGGTGACGTTTCAGCATTCGTACCGACTAACGTAATCTCGATTACCGATGGTCAGATCTTCCTACAGACTGAGCTATTCAACGCAGGTGTTCGCCCAGCGGTTGACCCAGGTATCTCAGTATCTCGTGTAGGTGGTTCAGCTCAGACGAAAATCATCAAGAAACTATCAGGTGGTATCCGTACAGCACTTGCTGCATACCGTGAACTAGCGGCTTTCGCACAGTTCTCTTCTGATCTTGATGAAGCAACGAAGAAACAGCTAGACCATGGTCAGAAAGTAACAGAACTAATGAAGCAGAAGCAGTACGCTCCAATGTCTGTATTTGACCAAGCGCTAACTATCTTCGCGGCAGAGCGTGGTTACCTAGATGATGTAGAACTGAACAAAGTTCTAGATTTCGAGGCGGCTCTACTATCGTATGCTCGCGGTCAATACGCTGAACTAGCGTCTGAGATCGACAAGACGGGTGCTTACAACGATGAAGTTGAAGCTCAGCTTAAGAAACTGACTGACGACTTCAAAGCAACCCAAACTTGGTAATAGGTCGGTGGCAGTCTCTGCCACCAACTAATGGAGAGTAACGATGGCCGGCGCAAAAGAGATACGTAATAAAATCGGTAGTGTGAAAAGCACTCAGAAAATTACGAAAGCGATGGAAATGGTAGCAGCTTCAAAAATGCGTCGTTCTCAAGATGCAATGGAAGCTTCTCGTCCATACGCTGAAACAATGCGTAAAGTGATCGGTCACGTGGCAAACGCAAATCTAGAGTACCGTCATCCGTACCTAGAAGAGCGTGAAGCGAAGCGAGTTGGTTACATCATCGTTTCTACAGACCGCGGCTTGTGTGGTGGTTTGAACATTAACGTGTTCAAGAAAGCTGTTATAGACATGCAAGCTTGGAAAGAGAAAGGTGCTGAAGTGGAACTGGCGGTTGTCGGTTCAAAAGCTACAGCGTTTTTCAACAACAGTGGCGCTAAAGTCGCTGCGCAGGTTTCTGGTCTGGGCGATAGCCCAAGCTTAGAAGACCTAATCGGTTCTGTAAGCGTAATGCTGAAGAAATACGATGAAGGTGAACTGGACCGTCTGTATGTAGTGTTCAACAAATTTGTGAACACCATGGTTCAAGAACCAACGATCGATCAATTGCTACCTTTGCCTAAATCAGATAGCGAAGAAATGCAGCGTGAGCACTCATGGGACTACATCTATGAACCTGAGCCACAACCTCTGCTGGATGCACTATTAGTGCGTTACGTAGAGTCTCAGGTATACCAAGGTGTGGTTGAGAACCTTGCTTGTGAGCAAGCGGCTCGTATGATTGCGATGAAAGCTGCAACAGACAACGCCAGCAACCTGATTGAAGACTTAGAACTTGTGTACAACAAAGCCCGTCAGGCTGCGATTACACAAGAACTGTCTGAAATCGTTTCAGGTGCTGCAGCGGTTTAAGCTTAGGTAAAACGAAATAGTTTAGAGGATTAACGATGGCTACAGGTAAGATCGTACAGATCATCGGTGCGGTAGTCGACGTAGAGTTCCCACAGAGCGAAGTACCTAGTGTATATGACGCTCTAAACGTAACGGACTCAAAAGAGCGTCTAGTTCTTGAAGTTCAACAACAGCTAGGCGGTGGCGTAGTTCGTTGTATCGTAATGGGTAGCTCTGATGGTTTACGTCGTGGAGTTGAAGTGGTTAACACTGGCGCTCCAATTTCGGTACCAGTAGGTACTAAGACCCTAGGTCGTATCATGAACGTTCTAGGTGACGCGATTGACGAGTGTGGTGAGATCGGTGCAGAAGAGACTTACTCTATTCACCGTGAAGCACCAAGCTACGAAGAGCAATCAAACGAAACAGCTCTACTAGAAACTGGCGTGAAAGTAATCGACCTAGTTTGTCCATTCGCTAAGGGTGGTAAAATCGGTCTATTCGGTGGTGCAGGTGTAGGTAAGACCGTTAACATGATGGAACTTATCAACAACATCGCACTACAACACTCTGGTCTATCTGTATTTGCAGGTGTTGGTGAGCGTACTCGTGAAGGTAACGATTTCTACTTTGAAATGCAGGAAGCGGGCGTTGTAAACGTTGAGAAGCCTGAAGAATCAAAAGTAGCGATGGTTTACGGTCAGATGAACGAGCCACCAGGTAACCGTCTACGTGTTGCACTGACTGGTCTAACAATGGCTGAGCGTTTCCGTGACGAAGGTCGTGACGTTCTACTGTTCGTTGATAACATCTACCGTTACACACTAGCGGGTACAGAAGTATCAGCACTTCTAGGTCGTATGCCATCTGCGGTAGGTTACCAGCCTACTCTAGCAGAGGAAATGGGTGTACTTCAGGAGCGTATCACGTCAACTAAGCAAGGTTCTATCACGTCTGTACAGGCGGTATACGTACCTGCGGATGACTTGACTGACCCGTCTCCTGCAACAACGTTCGCGCACTTGGATGCAACGGTTGTACTTAACCGTAACATCGCTGCGATGGGTCTATACCCAGCGATCGACCCACTAGATTCAACGTCTCGTCAGCTTGACCCACTAGTTGTAGGTCAAGAGCATTACGACATCGCTCGTAACGTTCAGCAGACGCTTCAGCGCTATAAAGAGCTGAAAGACATCATCGCGATCCTAGGTATGGACGAGCTATCTGAAGAAGATAAGCAAGTTGTATCTCGTGCACGTAAGATTGAGCGTTTCCTAACTCAGCCTTACCACGTAGCGGAAGTATTCACTGGTGACCCAGGTATCTACGTACCTCTTAAAGAGACTCTACGTGGCTTCAAAGGTCTACTAGCTGGTGATTACGACGACATTCCAGAGCAAGCGTTCATGTACTGTGGTGCAATTGACGATGCTATCGAGAATGCGAAGAAGCTATAAGGCTAACTAGGAGGCGATATGGCACCAATAACCTTTCACCTAGACGTGGTAAGCGCTGAGAAGAAAATCTTCTCTGGTCGTGTTGAAACGTTTCAGGTGACCGGTAGCGAAGGTGAGCTGGGTATTTTCCACGGCCACACTCCGCTACTGACCGCTATCAAGCCTGGTATGGTGCGTATTGTGAAACAGCACGGCCACGAAGAAATCATTTATGTTTCTGGTGGTATGGTGGAAGTTCAGCCAGGTACAGCGACTGTACTGGCTGATACGGCTATCCGTGGTGAAGAACTAGACGCAGCGAAGGCAGAAGAAGCCAAGCGTCGCGCTGAGGAGAGTATCCAGAATCAGCACGGCGATATGGACTTCGCTCAAGCGGCCAGTGAGCTGGCGAAAGCCATTGCTCAGCTACGTGTTATCGAGCTGACAAAAAAACGCCGTTAATTTAATTTCGGTGTTTTAAAAATGATAAAGGCGGTCATATGACCGCCTTTTTGCTTAATTTTTAACAGAAATTTTTCCAGATCAATTAACTAATTCTTGATTAGTGTCTAGAATACCCCTCAGTTTTACAACAAGCACATATAGGTTACTGAATGAAATTTAGCGCGGTGATCCTCGCAGCGGGTAAAGGAACTCGCATGTACTCGAACAAGCCAAAAGTACTGCATACCTTGGCGGGTAAGCCCATGGCCAAACACGTGATTGATACCTGTTCTGGTTTAGGCGCGCAGAATATTCATTTGGTTTACGGCCACGGCGGTGATCAGATGCAGGCTGAGCTGGCAGAGGAGTCCGTGAACTGGGTTCTGCAAGCTGATCAGCTAGGGACAGGACACGCGGTGGATCAGGCTTCTCCTCAGTTTGAAGATGACGAGAAGATCCTTGTTCTTTATGGTGATGTACCGTTGATCTCAGAAGAGACAATCGAAAGCCTATTGGATGCACAGCCTACAGGTGGTATCGCGCTGCTGACGGTCGTACTGGATAACCCGATGGGATATGGACGTATCGTACGCAAGAATGGCCCTGTAGTAGCTATCGTCGAACAGAAAGACGCGACTGAAGAGCAGAAACTGATTAAAGAGATCAACACTGGTGTGATGGTCGCAACTGGCGGTGATCTTAAACGCTGGTTATCTGGTCTGAATAATAATAATGCTCAGGGCGAATATTACCTAACAGACGTGATTGCTGCGGCTCATGATGAAGGCCGTGCAGTGGAAGCCGTACATCCGGTAAACCCAATCGAAGTCGAAGGTGTGAATGACCGCGCACAGCTGGCTCGTCTTGAACGTGCATTCCAGTCTATGCAAGCTCAAAAATTGTTAGAGCAGGGCGTGATGTTACGCGATCCGGTGCGTTTTGATCTGCGTGGTGAGTTGCAGTGTGGTATGGATTGCGAAATTGATACTAACGTCATCATTGAAGGCAAAGTAACCTTGGGCGACAACGTTATCATTGGTACTGGAAGTGTACTGAAAGATTGTGAAATCGATGACAATAGTGTGATTCGTCCTTACAGTGTGATTGAAGGCGCGACGGTTGGAGAAGAGTGTACGGTTGGCCCGTTTACACGTTTACGTCCTGGTGCAGAGATGCGTAACGACTCTCATGTGGGCAACTTTGTTGAAGTGAAGAATGCACGCATTGGTGAGGGGTCTAAAGCTAATCATCTGACCTACTTGGGTGATGCGGAAATTGGTCAACGAACAAACATCGGTGCGGGCACAATCACCTGTAACTATGATGGTGCAAATAAGTTTAAGACTGTCATCGGCAACGATGTGTTTATTGGCTCTGACAGTCAGCTGGTGGCACCTGTCACTATCGCGGATGGTTCAACCGTTGGCGCTGGCACGACATTAACCAAAGACGTTGCTGAAGGTGAGTTAGTGATTACTCGCGCGAAAGAGCGAAAAATCACAGGCTGGCAGCGTCCAGTAAAACAAAAGTAAGCATCAATTACTAAAAAACGCCGCTGATTGCGGCGTTTTTTATAGCTAGTTACTTGGAATAGCAATACGTCGCTCTAGCCATCTTACGGCCTGCGATACCAACAGAATTAAAATCAGATACTCCAGTACCAGAAAGGTATAAATCTCAAGGGGTAAATACTCATTGACCACCAGCTCATTTGCCCGCCGCGTTAAATCACTCAGTCCAATCACGCTGACCAACGAGCTCATTTTCAAGATGTAGACGAACTGGTTACCTAGTGGTGGCAGGATTTGTCTAAATGCTTGTGGAAGGATGACCAAGCGCATTTTTTGCCAGTAATTCAGTCCGAGTGACTCTGCAGCCTCGTGCTGTCCCTTGGCAATGGATTGGATCCCGCCACGAAAAACTTCCGCCATGAAAGCACTTTCTGCAACCGTCAGGGCGATGACACCTGCCCAGAAATGATCAAGTGAGATGTCCAGCAGTGTCGGTAGGCCGTAATAGACCCACAACAGCAGGACAAGCACAGGAATTGAGCGGATGATCTCAACATAAACTCTATTAAGGCCATTGAGCCATCTTGAATTTGATAATGAAGGTAGGGCGACCAATAAACCTATCAGCATTGCCAAAGCCATGCTCAGAAGAGAAATCGTGATAGTGTCGTAGAATCCGGCACTCAGAAACTTCAGGTTTGTCTGGCCTTGTTCCGTTGAAGGATCGAGTACATACCAGCCCCATTGATAGTCACTACAGCCAGTGAGAAGGAGAATGGTTGCCAGCCAGAAATAACGATAGGTCACATTACATCCTGTATTGTCTAAAAAAACTGCTTTGTTGCTGCTATGTTAGCAGTGAACTATCACAGAGCGTAATAACTTTAAGGAAGATTAAATGAACAAGTTCATCCTAGCACTCGGACTGTGTATTTTATCAATCGGTCAGGCGGCGGCCGAGACAAGCCGACTCCATGAGATTCTAGATAGCGGGGTGCTACGAGTAGGGACGACCGGGGACTGGAATCCGATGACAATGAAAGATCCGGCTACCAATAGCTACCGAGGCTTTGATATTGATGTAACCACTGAGCTGGCCAAAGATTTAGGCGTCAACGTTGAATATATTGCAACGGACTGGAAAACGTTGGTGAATGGCATTACCGCCAATAAGTACGATATTACGGGAAGTGCCTCTCTGAATATGTCTCGCGCTAAGGTAGCAGGCTACAGCCAGCCGTATTTCTACTTGGCTTTCGTTCCTGTGGTACAGAAAAAAGATCTGCAAAAATTCTCAGACTGGAGCGATTTTGACAAGGCAGAGGTGAAGGTTGCGGCGACATTGGGTACGGTGCAAGAAAAGATGGTCAAAGAGTTCTTTCCTTCGGCAAAACACATTGTGATTGAAGCGCCAGCAAGAGATTTCCAAGAGTTACTAGCTCGCCGTGCAGATGTGTCCGTGACATCGAACGTCGAAGCGGCGACGTTAGTTGAGAAGTTTAAACAACTCGCTATTGTACCTGTAAAAGAGCCACGCAAACCTACTCCGATTGCGATGCTGCTACCGCAGGACGACCAAGTATGGATCAACTACATTAATCACTGGGTTGAACTGAAAAAGACCCAAGGCTTTTTCAAACAAACTGCTGAGAAGTGGGGATTGAAGAGCAAGTAATTGCTTTGTAGAAAAAGAGCCGCATAACGCGGCTCTTTTTAATTGGTTACTCGTCACTGACGACACGAGAATTATCTGGGGCGGTAAACTGTTCTGACAATTGACGGTTAGAAACAATGTAGCCAAGCCACAGACCGCTCATACAAATCACGATTGCAATGCCTGTGACTACTTGAGCTTGGCTCGCCATCGCCGCGACTAACGCACTGGCGAGACTGCTGACGCAGATCTGCAAGCTATTTTGCAGTCCTGCTGCAGTAGCTGGGCTTTGCTTAGCGCTGGCTAATGCACGGTTGACGACAATCGGGTAAAGCGCACCGTTAGCAACGGCAATTAAGCAGAAGGGTGCAAGAATCGGCCAGATAGACGTTAGTTGCCATTGTGAGGCGATAAACACGAGCAGTGAAGCGACACTGAATAAACCAATCAACTGACGCAGTACTTTTTCATCCCCGAATTTGGCTACCCCTTTTTTACCTAAGTAACCACCAGCCATAAAGGCGATCGTCTGAGGAATAAAGCTTAGACCGATATCTTTAGCTTCGTAACCAAGCTGAGCCATGATTTCCGGCATACCGGTCAGATACGCGAAGAATGCAGCTGATGCGGTTGCAAACATCATGACGTTGCCCAAATAAGTCTTTGAGCCGACTAGCGCTTTGATGTCTGAACTCATGCTAGTCTGTTTAGCTGGCTCCTTTTCATTGCTTTGTGCCATAGTCGTGGCTACCAGCAATAAACCCATTAGCGTCAGGGCAACAAAAATACTGTGCCAGCCGAAGTTATCTGCCAGTACAACACCCAACTGCGGTGCTAAAGCGGGAGATAGTGCCACTAGCGGCATAATAGTGGCGAAGATTTGTTGGCTGCTGCTGGAGTAACGTTTGATGACCATGGCTTGCCAGATCACTGCAGGTGCGCAGACGCCGATGGCCTGAATGAAGCGAAGTGTCAGTAATTGCCAGACTTGATCGCTAAAAGCAAGACCAAAAGAGGCCACGGTAAACAAACCTAAACCTGCGGCTAGCGTATTTCGATGGCCAAATCTGTCCGATGCCAGCCCCCATAAAAGTTGGCCAATCGCCATACCGACCAGAAATACAGTCAAGGATAACGCAATTTGTTCTGGGCCAGTAGCAAAATCACCTTCCATTGCTTTGAAGGCAGGTAAGTACATATCTGTGGCAATAAAACCTAGCATTGATAACGAGGCTAAATAGAAAAGTTGTAATTTAGAGATTTTCATCATCTTTCCATTCAAAAAAATTCACGGATTGTTATAAGTTGGCGCCAACCTTTTTATTAACTTTGCTATTCTATTTTTCGTGATAGTGAAATTGAAACGCTAAAATTTGCAGTTATTCATCAAAAAATTTGAAAGGTGGCTATGAGTGTATTTTCTCAAACTTCGTTAGAGCTGGTGGATACAGTGGCTCGTCTTGGCAGCTTTACAGCGGCAGCGGAGGTTTTGCATAAAGTGCCATCTGCCATTAGCTACAGCATTCGCCAAATGGAGCAGGAATTGGATGTGGTGCTGTTTCGTCGCTTACCAAGAAAGGTAGAGCTAACGCCCGCTGGGGAAGTGTTTCTTGAACAGGCTAGGGCAATGCTTCGACAGATGGAAGAAGTGAAAGCGCAAACCAAGCGTGCAGCGCACGGTTGGCAAAAAACACTCAAACTGACGTTAGATAATGTCGTTAAATTGGAACGCCTCAAGCCATTGATAGAGGATTTCTATCAAACCTTTCCTTATGCTGAGCTGCAGATCAATATGGAAGTGTTCAACGGTTCTTGGGAAGCCATCTCTCAGGGCAGAGCTGATGTTGTCATTGGTGCGACGTCGGCGATTCCCGTTGGTGGAGATTTTGAAGTTCGGGATATGGGAATCTTAGATTGGGCATTTGTCGCTTCACCCAGCCATGCTTGTGTACGCCAGCAAAATCTGACTGAGGAGTTTGTCAGTCAATTTCCAGCGATATGCCTTGATGATACCTCCAATGTACTGCCTAAACGTCACACTGGTCATTACCCCCATCAACGCCGTTTGCTACTGCCTAACTGGTACAGTGCCATCGAGTGCTTAAAAAATGGGGTCGGCGTGGGTTATATGCCGCGTCATATCGCGATGCCATTGATCCATGAAGGTCAGTTGGTTGAGAAGTTATTGCCAGATGACAAGCCGATCAGCCGCTGTTGCCTAGTTTGGCGCAAAGATGACAATCACAAATTGATTCAGTGGATGGTGGATTATTTAGGTAGTGGAGATAAGTTACACAACGACTGGCTGCGTTATGCATCAAATTGAACCAGATTCAAATTGTTAATGTTAGCAGATTGTTATTTACAAGCGGCTTGATACTATCCAATACATGATTCTGTAAATTGTTGAGGTACTGCAGTTTGAGGATAGTTGACAAAAAATGGCAGGTGCTGCCTATTTTGACCTTGTCGGTTTCTATGCTGGTTGGGTTGTATGGCTTTTACATCACGTTGGAACGTCTAGTCGTAGAGCGCGAACGTTCTCACCTCATTTCGCTGATGTCGGATGTCATTTATGTCATTCGTGAAGACAGCGCTAAGTTCACTCCTGAGCTAGATGTCGATGATTACATTGGCGATCTGACCCAAGCTAATACTCAAATGCGTATTCAGGTGATTGATCCTACTGGTGTTGTGATAGCTGATACTGACTTATCCGATCACGCGTTAGCGCGAGTAGAGAATCATGCTAACCGTCCTGACTTCCAGCAAGCGCTGGAAACAGGTGAAGGCAGTGATGTTCGCTTCAGTACAGTGACATCAACGGATCGCATCTACTACTCGAAAAAAGAAAGCATCAATGGCAATGACTTTGTGATTGTTTTGTCTTCGCCTATGTACCACCTAAAGCAGATGACTTTTGAACTGATGACCATTCTGACGATTATGGTCATACTCAGTATCGGCTTTTTGGTCGGTACCTCTTATCTCAGCAATAGACGAATTAACCTACGGGTTGAAGAAGAACAAACCAAGCAAGATGAGCGAATTCGCCAGCGTACCAATGAGATTGAATTGATGCATCGGCTCGCCAATATGCTTGCCGCCTGCAACAACATGGTTGAAGCGCAGAAAATAGTCTCCGATGTCCTACCGAGAATTCTTGGCAATGTGAATGGTAGCGTGTCGCTGATGCGTGCGTCGCGTAATCAGCTTGTGACTCAGCTAGACTGGGGGGAAGAGTGGCCAGGCAGCCGAAGCTTTGCTCCTGATGAGTGCTGGTCATTACGCAAAGGGCGGGTGTATCAATCTAATGATGAATTCCACACTTTATCTTGTGAACATATGGAAAACGTGGGAGACAATCAAACCCTGTGTATCCCACTTACGGCACACGGAAATACCATAGGTATCATGCATCTCTATTTTGGTTCGAGTGAGGTTGAGATCGATGAGATTACTGAACAGCTGGCATTCAGCGTGGCTGAACATTTAGGCTTAGCCTTGGCGAATTTAAGTCTCCAAGAGAAATTGCGCTCTCAGGCACTGAGCGATCCTTTAACGGGTCTGTTTAATCGTCGATTCTTCGAGCAAAAACTGACTGAGCATGCGATGAACTCGGCAACGTCAGAGCAGCCGCTGTCATTGCTGATGCTTGATTTAGACCACTTTAAACGCTTTAACGATAACTTTGGCCATGATGCTGGAGACTTTGTTCTCAAGGAAATCAGTGCCTTGCTGAAGCGTAGTGTCGGGGATGATGAGATTGCCTGTCGTTTAGGCGGTGAAGAGCTGGCGGTGTTGCTTCCGCAATCTAATATGAAGCAGGCGACTGAGTTTGCCAATACCCTTTGTGAAGCTGTGCGCTCACTGCACCTGGAACATAAAGGTTTATCTTTGGGCCAGCTTGGTGTGTCGATTGGTGTCTCAACGTATCCAAAACCGTCCTCAGATATGGAGTCTCTAGTCAAGATGGCTGATCAGGCTCTGTATATGGCGAAAGATTTAGGCCGAAGCCGAGTCGTAAACTATGACGAATACCGGACACATAAGAAGCCCGGTCTAGAAGTCGTGGAGCTGGAAGAAAGTCCAGCTTAGAATTTAGGTAAATAAATTCAGGTGAAAAAAGGCCAGCATTTGCTGGCCTTTGTTATGTTAAGCAACACGCCTAAGGGCGTTCAAACACAGTCGCAATGCCCTGACCCAGACCGATACACATGGTAGCTAAACCATACTTGGCGTCTTTAGACTCCATCAAGTTGATCAGTGTGGTTGAGATGCGTGAGCCAGAACAACCTAATGGGTGACCTAGTGCAATGGCACCACCGTTAAGGTTGACCTTCTCATCCATCACATCTAGCAGACCCAAGTCTTTTGCACATGGTAGTGACTGTGCTGCGAAGGCTTCGTTAAGCTCAACCACATCCATATCTTCAATTGACAGGCCAGCACGCTTTAGTGCTTTTTGCGTCGCAGGTACTGGGCCATAGCCCATGATAGAAGGATCGCAGCCCGCAATCGCCATCCCTTTGATACGAGCTCGAATCGTAAGTCCGAGCTCATTGGCTTTGTCTTCACTCATGATCAGCATTGCAGACGCGCCGTCTGAAAGCGCGGATGATGTACCTGCTGTGACTGTACCATTCGCAGGGTCAAATACCGGACGAAGCTGAGAAAGCCCTTCTACTGATGTTTCTGGACGAATCACTTCATCGTGGTCTAGTGTGAACAAGGTTCCGTCTGCTGCGTGACCTTCAGTTGGCAGAATTTCACTTTTAAAGCGACCTTCAACTGTAGCGGCGTGAGCGCGAGCATGAGAGCGTGCCGCAAACTCGTCTTGCTGTTCACGGCTGATGCCGTGCAGCTTACCCAGCATTTCGGCTGTCAGACCCATCATGCCTGCTGCTTTCGCGACGTTTTTAGACATACCGGGGTGGAAATCAACA
This sequence comes from Vibrio sp. St2, assembly GCF_947311885.1. Classification (NCBI taxonomy): domain Bacteria; kingdom Pseudomonadati; phylum Pseudomonadota; class Gammaproteobacteria; order Vibrionales; family Vibrionaceae; genus Vibrio; species Vibrio sp. St2. The sequence continues at coordinate 73,742 of NZ_CAMZNA010000013.1, forward strand.
CCGTGATTCATCGGCACGTGGCCCATGTGCTCAACACCACCAATCAGGCAGATTTCTGCATCACCTGTCATGATAGCGCGAGTCCCGTCATGCAATGCTTGCATGGAAGAACCACATAAGCGGTTGACTGTAACAGCACCGATCTCAATCGGTAGTCCCGCCAGCAAGGCGGCATTACGGGCGACGTTAAAGCCTTGTTCTAGAGTCTGCTGAACACAGCCCCAGTAGATGTCTTCAATTTCGCTCGGATTAACTTGAGGGTTACGAGCCAGAATCCCTTTCATCAGATGGGCTGATAAATCTTCAGCACGTGTGTGTCGGAAAGCGCCACCTTTAGAGCGCCCCATTGGTGTACGCAGACAATCTACGACAACGACGTTTCTTGTTTGTAAAGCCATTTGGGAATCTCCTTAGATAGAACCGTGTTGCTGAGTGCCATAGAAGGTTTCGCCTTTGGCAGCCATATCAATCAGCATTTGTGGAACCTGATACATAGCACCAAGACCTTGGTGCTGCTCTGCCATCGCAACAAACTCAGCGATGCCCACACTATCTAGGTAGCGGAACACACCGCCGCGGAATGGAGGGAAGCCCAGACCGTATACCAATGCCATGTCAGCTTCCTGTGGAGAAGCAATAATGCCTTCCTGCAAACACAGCACGACTTCGTTGATCATTGGAATCATCATGCGTTGAATGATGGTCTGATCGTCGAACTCTTGAGCTTGGCTGCATACGTCAGACAAAATCGGTAAAATCTCGTCGCTAAAGGCTTTTTTCGGTTTACCGCGCTTATCTACGCTGTAGCTGTAGAAACCGCTGCCATTCTTCTGGCCGTATTTGTTGGCGTCGAACAGAGCATCAATCGCATCGCGAGATGACTTACCCATGCGCTCAGGGAAACCTTGCGCCATGACTTCCTGTGCGTGGTGTGCGGTATCAATACCCACCACGTCCAGTAGGTAAGCAGGGCCCATCGGCCAGCCAAACTGGCGCTCCATGATTTTGTCGACTTTAGTAAAGTCCGCGCCATCACGAAGTAGCATGCTGAAACCGCCAAAGTACGGGAAGAGTACGCGGTTAACGAAGAAGCCTGGGCAGTCATTGACCACGATTGGCGATTTACCCATCTTAGCGGCGTAAGCAACAACGCGATTGATGGTTTCATCAGAGGTGTGCTCACCTCGGATGATCTCAACGAGAGGCATACGATGTACAGGATTGAAGAAGTGCATACCACAGAAATTTTCTGGGCGCTGCAGCGACTTAGCCAATAAGTTAATTGGGATCGTTGAAGTATTGGAAGTGATAACAGTATCTTCGCTGACTTGTTGCTCTACTTCACTCAATACTGCGGCTTTTACTTTCGGGTTTTCTACCACGGCTTCAACAATCACATCCGAATTTTCAATCCCCGCGTAATGCAGGCTAGGAGTAATTGATGCCAGAATGCCCGCCATCTTAAATCCATCAATACGGCCGCGTGACAAGCGCTTATTAAGCAGCTTAGACGCCTCTGTCATACCGAGGTCTAAAGATGCCTGAGCAATGTCCTTCATCATGACCGGCACACCTTTCAGAGCAGACTGGTAAGCAATACCGCCACCCATAATACCCGCGCCGAGCACGGCTGCGCGTTCAGTTTGTTTGTTGGCGTGTTTTGCCGCTTTCTTGGCAATACCCTTGATGTACTGATCGTTAAGGAAAAGGCCAACCAGCGCTTTCGCTTCTTCGGACTTAGCCAGTTTGATGAAGTACTTACGTTCAATATCTAGGGCTTCGTTACGTGCAAAACGTGAACCTTCTTCAATGGCGATGACCGCTTTCATTGGCGCAGGGTAATGTGGGCCTGCTTTTTGTGCCACTAGGCCTTTCGCCATCGTGAAGCTCATCATTGCTTCTAACTTACTCAGTGTAAGTGCAGAGGTTTTTTGTTTACGGCGCTGCTGCCAATCAAGCTTCTCATTAATCGCTTGTGTAAGTGTTGCTAGCGCGGATTCATACAGTGACTCACTGTCGACAACTGCATCTAGTAGACCAATTTTTAGCGCTTCGTCTGCGCGGCAAGCTTTACCTTGTGTAATGATTTCCATTGCACTGTCAGCACCAATGACGCGAGGTAGGCGTACACAGCCGCCAAAGCCAGGCATGATACCGAGTTTAGTTTCTGGTAGGCCAATGCTGGTGGTTTTGTCACCAATGCGCATGTCAGTAGCAAGTACACACTCACATCCGCCGCCAAGAGTATGACCTTTCAGCACAGAAATGGTTGGTACAGGCAAATCTTCAAGCTTATTGAAGATGCTGTTAGCAAATTGCAGCCACTTATCGAGTTCGGCTTCTTCTTTGGCAAATAGGCCTAAGAATTCGGTGATGTCTGCGCCGACAATGAAAGCATCTTTATCTGAAGTCAGTAACAGACCTTTTAGACCCTGATGTGCATTCAGTGCATCGAGAGCTTTATCGAGTGATTCCAGTGTGGCTAGGTCGAGCTTGTTGACAGAATTTGGTGAGCAGAAACTTAGCTCAGCGATACCGTCGTGTAATTCCTTTACCTGTAGGGTTTCGGCTTGGTAAATCATTATCTATCTCCATGACATACAATCTTGGGATTGCGCGTATACCGGCCTCAAGCGCACGGCTTGCGGGCCAGCATATAGAAATGTCGCTTTATTTTTATTCTGGTTAGACCAGTTATTTTAGTGTGGACTCAGCCAGAATTAAATTCAATACATTTTTTAAACAAGTGTTTAACATTGTGCGCTGTGGCCGATCTTTTAAGGGCTCTTATTAGGCGAGCATGATAAACTGACATGATAGTAAAAAGTGACCCTATAATATGAACGACCAGCCCTATCTTATCCCTGCTCAACTTGCTCTATTTGAAGAAGAAATTAAGAAAAGTGTATTTATTACTCAGCTAGCGCATACCCCTTCGATAGAGGCCGCCAAGGCGTTTGTCGAGCAGGTAAAAGCTCAGCATTCAGATGCGAGGCATAACTGCTGGGGATTTGTAGCAGGCCGGCCAGAAGACTCTATGCAATGGGGATTCAGTGACGATGGCGAACCTTCAGGGACGGCAGGTAAACCTATCTTAGCTCAACTGTCTGGTTCTGGAGTGGGCGAGATTACTGCAGTGGTGACCCGATACTCAGGCGGAATCAAACTTGGTACGGGTGGCTTAGTAAAAGCGTATGGCGGCGGTGTCCAGCAGGCGCTCAAGTCGCTTCAAACAATTGAGAAAAAAATAACCACAAAGCTATTACTGGAGTTAGACTATGGCTTTATTGCTATTGTTCAGGCCTTACTGCCGCAATTTAGCGCGCAAGAAGTGGAGACTGACTATAGTGAACAAGTAAAGATGGTCGTGGAAATCGAGCTTCGCTATGTGAGTGACTTTACCCAAACCATAATCAATAAAAGTGGTGCCAAAGCCTTGGTGACCCCTTTAGACGGAAAATAAAGATAATCAGGAAGTCGGAAGCTCAGCTTCAGTAATCATCAATTCATGCAGTTTCGTTCAATTATTCGGATTGTCGGGCTATTGCTCGCCCTTTTTAGTGTCTCAATGCTAGCTCCAGCGCTGGTCGCGTTAATATATCGTGACGGTGCGGGTGTGCCATTTGTCACGACTTTCTTTGTCCTGTTTATCTGTGGTGCCATTTGCTGGTGGCCCAATCGTCGCCACAAGCATGAACTTAAAGCACGCGATGGTTTTCTGATCGTAGTTCTGTTCTGGACGGTTATTGGCAGCGCCGGATCGATCCCATTTTTACTATCTGATAACCCGAATGTGTCGGTGACCGATGCCTTTTTTGAATCGTTCTCCGCTCTAACGACGACGGGAGCTACCGTCATTGTCGGCCTTGATGAGTTGCCTAAAGCCTTGCTCTTCTATCGGCAGTTTCTTCAATGGTTCGGCGGGATGGGAATCATCGTACTTGCTGTGGCAATTCTGCCCGTACTAGGCATTGGTGGTATGCAGCTTTATCGCGCTGAGATTCCTGGGCCAGTTAAAGACAGTAAAATGACGCCTCGAATTGCTGAAACCGCGAAAGCGCTGTGGTACATCTATCTGAGCTTAACGATCGCTTGTGCCTTGGCATTCTGGTTGGCGGGTATGACGCCGTTTGACGCCATTGGCCATAGCTTTTCGACCATCGCGATTGGTGGCTTCTCAACCCATGACGCTAGTATGGGCTACTTTGATAGCTACGCGATTAACATGATTACCGTGGTGTTCTTGTTAATCTCGGCATGTAACTATTCTTTGCACTTTGCCGCGTTTGCATCCGGTGGTGTCCATCCTAAATACTACTGGAAGGACCCTGAGTTTCGCGCTTTCATCTTTATACAAGCACTACTCTTTATCGTGTGCTTCCTTATCTTGCTGAATCACCATTCCTACGATTCCGTCTATGATGCGTTCGATCAGGCGCTGTTCCAGACAGTGTCTATCTCAACCACAGCCGGTTTTACGACAACTGGCTTTTCAGAATGGCCTCTGTTTCTACCCGTATTGTTACTGTTTTCTTCCTTTATAGGAGGTTGTGCGGGTTCAACGGGTGGCGGTATGAAAGTCATACGTATCTTGTTGCTTACCCTGCAAGGGGCGCGTGAGTTAAAGCGTTTGGTACACCCGAGAGCCGTCTATACCATCAAAGTTGGAGGGACCGCCCTGTCTCAACGTGTGGTCGATGCGGTATGGGGTTTCTTCTCCGCCTACGCGCTGGTCTTTGTAGTATGTATGCTGGGTTTGATTGCAACAGGCATGGATGAGCTAAGCGCTTTCTCTGCTGTGGCAGCAACACTCAACAACCTTGGTCCAGGTTTAGGAGAGGTGGCGTTGCATTTCGGCGATGTGAATGACAAGGCCAAATGGGTACTCATTGTCTCTATGCTATTTGGGCGCCTTGAGATCTTCACTTTATTGATTCTACTAACTCCGACTTTTTGGCGCAGCTAAGGAGCTTTCGTGACTAAAGCACTATTTCTCTATTCTTCTCGTGAAGGCCAGACAAAAAAGATTCTTCGGTATATTGAGCAAGAGCTTTCACACCTGACTGTGGAAACACTCGATTTGCATAGCGCAGAGCACATCGACTTCGAGCAATACGATAAAGTGTTGATCGGTGCTTCAATACGGTACGGGCACTTAAACAAGCGCTTATATCAATTTATTGAGCGACACAAAGAGAAACTGCAGTCCGGTAAGGTCGGTTTTTTCTGCGTGAATTTAACCGCCAGAAAAGAAGACCAAGGTAAGGATACGCCGGAAGGCAGTGCTTACATTCGCAAGTTCTTAGTCAAATCGCCTTGGAAGCCGGAACTGATAGGTGTGTTTGCTGGTGCGCTTTATTACCCTCGCTATAACTGGTTCGATAAAATGATGATTAAATTCATTATGAGTATGACTGGCGGTGAGACCGACACCAGTAAAGAAGTTGAATATACCAACTGGAAAAAAGTCGCCTTATTTGCCCAAAAGTTTAGCAATTTGTGAAAATAAGGTTGGGATTTGGCCGTTTGGGCTTAAAGATTAACCGAAAGGCAAAAAAACGTAAAAAAATGCATAAAAGGGGTTGCCAAGATTATTTCGATCTCTATAATGCCCCCTCGCTGACACGGGAACGCTTCGAAGCTTATGTTTCGAAACAATAAAACTCAGTTAGCAAGGTCGATTAGCCAAGTGGAAACACTTGAAAATAAGTTTGAAAAAAGTGGTTGACACTAAACTTTATCTCGCTAAAATGGCCGTCCGTTTTGAGTAAGGCTTAAAACGAAAGCTCTTTAACAATATAAACCTATCAATCTGTGTGGGCACTCGTTGATGATAATCCAATTAGAAGCTTCGGCTTCAAATTAGGTTTCAATGAAACGAAGTGACCATTGAATCTTCGGATTCAGCACAGTCAATTCAAACATTACTTATGTAATGTTCAGTATTCATTGAG
>NZ_CAMZNA010000014.1:0-77357 GCF_947311885.1 Vibrio sp. St2
GGTGGCTACGACGGGATTCGAACCTGTGACCCCATCATTATGAGTGATGTGCTCTAACCAGCTGAGCTACGTAGCCACTCGTGAGCGAGACAATATAAACCTTCACGCTCTTAGTGACAAGCCCTTTTTCCAAAAGGCCTAACACTTTAAATAAATGGCAGGTCTACCTGGATTCGAACCAGGGAATGGCGGCATCAAAAGCCGCTGCCTTACCGCTTGGCGATAGACCTACGAGCTGATAGCAAAAGCTATCTAAAACATGGTGCGGAAGGAGAGACTTGAACTCTCACACCTTGCGGCGCCAGAACCTAAATCTGGTGCGTCTACCAATTCCGCCACTTCCGCATCTATTCCTAAATACTTTCGTAAAAGTCTTTAGGAATGGTGGCTACGACGGGATTCGAACCTGTGACCCCATCATTATGAGTGATGTGCTCTAACCAGCTGAGCTACGTAGCCATACCATGTTTTGTTCTTTCAGATAATTGACCTTATCGTCGGGAACGGCGCGCATTATGCGAAGTTGCAGCAAAGCCGTCAATAGTTTTTTTGAATAAATCGGGATAAATCAACTGTTCGGTTTCTTTTTAAACAAAGAGGCGTGTTAATCATCGAAAAGTGACAACAAAATGTTATCCATTAGCCAACTTAATTTAATTGCCAAAGTTCCAGAAACAACAAAGCCAGCACGAATGCTGGCTTTGAAAGTCAATGACTTGCGAAGAAATTATACGTTAAAGCGGAAGTGAACAACATCACCATCTTTCACGATGTATTCTTTACCTTCTAAACGCCATTTACCTGCATCTTTTGCACCACTTTCACCGTTGAATTCGATGAAATCATCGTAACCAACGACTTCAGCTCGGATAAAGCCTTTTTCAAAGTCAGTGTGGATCTTACCTGCTGCTTGTGGCGCTGTTGCTCCAACTGGAATTGTCCATGCTCGAACTTCTTTAACACCTGCAGTGAAGTAAGTGTGTAGTGTCAGAAGCTCGTAACCCGAGCGGATTACACGGTTCAGACCTGGTTCTTCGATCCCCATATCTGCTAGGAACTCTTCACGATCTTCATCATCCAGTTCAGATAATTCAGATTCAATGGCCGCACAAACTGGGACAACAACGTTGTTTTCTTTTGCTGCAAACTCACGTACTGCGTCTAGGTATGGGTTATTTTCAAATCCATCTTCGTTGACGTTGGCAATGTACATTGTTGGCTTGAGGGTTAAGAAGTTCAGGTAACCAATCGCTGCCAGCTCTTCTTTTGCCAGCTCAACAGTGCGAGCCATGCCACCTTCAGTCAGAACAGGAAGCAGTTTTTCAAGAACAGTTAGCTCAAACTTAGCGTCTTTGTCGCCACCTTTTGCTTTCTTGTTGTTACGTTGAATTGCACGTTCACATGAATCTAGATCCGCCATCGCAAGCTCAAGGTTGATAACCTCAATGTCTTCAATAGGAGACACTTTACCAGCTACGTGAACGATGTTTTCGTTCTCAAAACAGCGCACTACGTGGCCAATCGCATCAGTTTCGCGGATGTTCGCTAGGAATTTGTTACCTAGACCTTCACCTTTAGATGCACCGGCAACCAGACCTGCAATGTCAACGAACTCCATCGTTGTTGGCAGGACTTTCTGTGGGTTAACGATCTTCGCCAGTGCGTCTAGGCGCAGATCGGGTACAGGTACAACGCCAGTATTTGGCTCGATAGTACAGAACGGGAAGTTTGCCGCCTCGATACCTGCTTTAGTTAGTGCGTTAAACAGAGTTGACTTACCTACGTTTGGTAGACCAACGATGCCACATTTAAAACCCATGATATTAACCTTATTCTGCTTTGAACGTGTGTAGACGGTTTTGCGCTTTCGATAAGCCATCCTTTATTAGGATGTCTAGACAGCGAACAGATTCATCAGCCGCTGCATCAAGTAGCTCTTGCTCTTTGGCAGGCGCTTTACCTAGAACAAATCCCGCTACTTTATCTTTGTGTCCCGGATGGCCAATACCGATCCTCAGACGATAGAAATCTTTGCAATTACCAAGCTTACTAATTGTGTCACGTAGACCATTGTGCCCGCCGTGGCCGCCGCCTTTCTTAAATTTGGCGACACCGGGAGGTAAGTCTAGCTCATCGTGTGCGACCATGATCTCTTCTGGTTTAATCTGGTAAAACTTCGCCAATGCGGCAATGGATTTGCCAGAGAGATTCATAAAGGTCGTTGGGATAAGCAAGCGGAGATCTTGACCGTTCATCATAATGCGTCCAGTCAGGCCGAAAAACTTCGCTTCGTTTTTCAGTGTGATGTTATGAACGCGTGCTAGTTCTTCTACTACCCAAGCCCCAGCGTTATGGCGGGTTCTGGCATATTCAGGCCCAGGATTGGCAAGGCCGACAAGAAGTTTGATCTGTTGACTCAAGGTTAGGATCTCTCTTGGAATCTCAAAAAGCGCAGTATGATAGCACAGAATTCTCACCTCGGGCGAGGTGTGGATTGACTGCTAGTTTGTTGCCATAAAAAAACACCCCAAAGTGGGGTGTTTTCAAGTCATTCTTATCTAATCCAAGATTAGTTGAACATTGCTGAGATAGACTCTTCGTTGCTAATACGACGAATTGCTTCAGCCAGCATACGAGACAAGCTTAGCGTAGTCACTTTACCTGTTGCCTGCATTTCTTTTGACTGAGTGATGGAGTCAGTCACGATGACTTGGTCCAGTACTGAGTTCTTGATGTTATGTGCAGCGTTACCAGAGAATACAGCATGAGTTGCGTAAGCAAAGACTCGCTTAGCACCACGCTCTTTAAGCGCTTCAGCTGCTTTACATAGCGTACCGCCAGTATCGATCATGTCATCTACGATCACACAGTCACGGCCTTCTACATCACCAATCAAGTTCATCACTTCGGAAACGTTCGCACGTGGGCGACGCTTATCAACGATAGCGATGTCGATGTCACCTAGTGCTTTAGCCGTTGCACGAGCACGTACAACACCGCCAAGATCTGGAGAAACAACAACTGGATTTTCAAGACCACGCGCTTCCATATCATCCAGAAGAACTGGTGTACCGAAGATATTATCTACAGGGACATCGAAGAAGCCCTGGATTTGCTCTGCGTGTAGGTCAATGGTTAGGACGCGGTCAACGCCAACGTTAGAAAGGAAGTCAGCAACAACTTTTGCTGTGATTGGCACACGCGCTGAACGTACACGACGGTCTTGGCGAGCGTAACCAAAGTAAGGGATAACTGCTGTAATACGGCCCGCTGAAGCGCGGCGCATTGCGTCAATCATCACTACAAGTTCCATTAGGTTGTCGTTAGTTGGTGCGCAGGTAGATTGGATGATGAAAACATCACTACCACGTACGTTTTCGTTGATTTGTACAGCGACTTCGCCATCAGAAAAACGAGAAACAGTAGCATCACCAAGAGAGATGTATAGACGATCAGCAATACGTTGGGCTAGTTCAGGTGTAGCGTTACCAGCAAATAGCTTCATATCAGGCACGGTGGAAACCTCGGGGTTGCGTCCAGTATTTAGATAGATATATTGTGGGCTAAGCGATACTTAGCCAGTGTCTCGTATAAAGGAGAAATATTTTTCCCTTTAGCCACAAAAGCAGAGACATTGTCAGGTAATTGTTCAAGAACCTTGTTGGCCTCATTTTGGCTCGAAAACTCAGCAAAAACGCAGGATCCGGTCCCTGTCAGTCTTGACGGCGCGTATTGTAGCAGCCATGAAAGTTGCTTATCAACCTCTGGGTACAGCATTCGAACAATTTTTTCGCAATCGTTTACGTAATGGCTGTCAAGAAGTGTTGCCAGGTCACGTTTTGGAGTGTTTCGAGTTAAATCAGGGTGCGTAAAAATATCTGCCGTTGCGATGGCTATATCCGGTCTAACGACCAAATACCACTTTTCTTCAGGTTCTGCTTTTGTGAGCTCTTCACCGACACCTTCAGCAAACGCGGCAAAACCTTGTGTGAAGACAGGTACGTCTGCACCAAGCTTCAATCCAATCTCGGCCAGCTGTTGCTCAGTCAGTTTAGTCTGCCAAAGGTGATTCAAGGCGACTAATACTGTGGCAGCGTTTGATGAGCCACCACCAATGCCTCCGCCCATTGGTAACACTTTATCTAACTCGATTTGGGCACCGTATGAACAGCCTGTTTTCGCCTTCAGTGCCATCGCAGCTTGCCAAATCAGGTTATCTTCAACAGCTACGCCCGGCAGATCGGGTGTTAATTGAATTTCACCACTCTGATTGGCGGTAACGGTGAGGGTGTCACCATGATCAACAAACTGGAATAAGGTTTGTAATTCGTGATAGCCGTTGTCGCGGCGACCTGTGATATATAAGAAAAGGTTCAGTTTTGCCGGTGAAGGCCAATGCGTTGTTTCGCTGATCATTGATCAAGATTCCATTTGGATATAACGATGTTGATTGAAATGTCGCCTTGTTTCAGCTTGAGCTTCTGTGGCAATGGTAAAGCGCTGCCCTGATACTGGATATCTTGATAGTTAAGGTAATCAAGTTGCCAGGTTTGCCCATTCACCTGCTTAGTCAATGAAGCTAGAGTATTGGTGTCATTGAGTCGGTATGTATCAGCGTCAATTGGGCTACCTAAGAACCAGTTATTGAGTTGCTCGACAGGTAGGGTGAGCCCTGTTAGGCGATAAATTAGCGATTGGGCATCGTGTGAAGTGTAGGTTTCGTCTTCATACGTTTCTACCGAAGCACCACTCGGTGTAATTTTCAGGTTCAGTGCCGTTTGACCAATAAAAGTGGTGAGCCTAAGCTGGCTGAAATCGGGGCTGTGTTTCCACTGAAAATTGAGTGACTGGCGCTGCTGTGGTGAAATGTAGCCCAGTTTTCCGTTAGCTTGGTATTGGCTGATACTGTTCAGGCGCTGTTGGTGTGTTTGCCACTCGACATTGGTGGTGCTGGTGTCAAGAGTTGCGCATCCCGCAAGAATTAAACTACTGAACAGAAAGATAAAGAAGGGACGAAAATAGGTCGTCATTGTTGGCTATTTATCCATTTGAGTCCTTGTCTTGCGCTACACTATATCATTGAAATCACGAAGTCATGAAAACATATCCCGAATACCCTTTAATTAAATCGGGCCATCAAGTAAAATTCCGTCCTTATTTGTTCATTCGCTGAAAACGAGAACCCTGATTACATGTCTTTGCTTGCTATAGGTATTAACCACAATACGGCTTCGGTAGAGTTGCGAGAGAAAGTCGCATTCGGACCGGAGAAGTTACCTCAAGCACTTAAGCAATTGGGCGATAACCCTCATGTCAATGGCAGTGTGATCATTTCAACCTGCAACCGCACTGAAGTCTACTGTGACGTCAAATCTTCTGGTAAAAGCAAAGTAGTGGATTGGCTCGCTCAGTTTCATCAGGTAAGCCCTGAAGACCTGAAACCCAGTTTGTATGTACACGAAGAGCAGGCGGCGATTCGTCACCTGATGCGTGTATCCTGCGGTTTGGATTCTCTGGTGCTTGGTGAACCTCAGATTCTAGGGCAGGTTAAGCAGGCTTATTCAGACTCTCGTGAACATAAGTCGGTCGATACCGCGATGGAAAAGCTATTTCAGAAGACTTTTTCTGTCGCAAAACGTGTCCGTACCGAAACGGATATTGGTGGCAACGCCGTTTCTGTTGCTTACGCGGCCTGTACATTGGCCAAGCACATTTTTGAGTCACTTGAAGATTCTACGGTGCTTTTGGTTGGTGCTGGTGAGACGATTGAGCTAGTGGCGAAACACCTTGCAAGCAATGGTTGTAGCAAAATGATTGTTGCCAACCGCACCAGAGAGCGTGCATTGCCACTTGCTGAGCAGTTTGGTGCCCAAATCATTGGCTTGCCAGAAATACCTGATCATCTTCCTCGCGCTGATATTGTGATAAGCTCCACGGCCAGCCCGCTGCCAATCATTGGTAAAGGGATGGTGGAAAGTGCGCTGAAAGCCCGCCGTCATCAACCCATTTTGTTGGTGGATATTGCGGTGCCTCGTGATATTGAATCGCAAGTGGCTGAGCTTGATGATGCGTATCTCTACTCTGTAGATGACCTGCAATCGATTGTCGAAAGCAATATGGAGCAGCGAAAAGTTGAAGCCATACAAGCGGAAGCGATCGTCAGTGAAGAGAGTGCCACGTTCATGTCATGGCTGCGCTCTCTTCAAGCCGTCGACAGTATTCGAGATTATCGAAAATCGGCCAATGACATCAGAGAAGATCTACTGAATAAAAGTCTGCAGTCTTTGGCAGCGGGGACTGATCCGGAAAAAGTATTGCTGGAGCTGAGTAATAAGCTCACTAACAAGCTGATTCATGCACCGACCCGAGCATTGCAAAGTGCTGCAGAACAAGGTGAGCCGGCCAAGCTCGCCACATTAAGACAAAGTTTGGGTCTGGAAGACTCCTAATTTCATTGGACGTGAAAACGACCAATCTATCGAACCCTGAGTTAAGAAAACTATGAAAGCCTCGATTCTAACTAAGCTAGAAACACTGGTTGAACGATACGAAGAAGTTCAACACCTGCTTGGCGATCCTGACGTGATCGGCGACCAAGATAAATTCCGCGCCTTGTCAAAAGAGTACTCTCAGCTAGAGGAAGTGACAAAGTGTTTCCAAGCTTATCAGCAAGCACAGGAAGACCTAGTCGCGGCTGAAGAAATGGCTAAGGAAGACGACGCTGAAATGCGTGAGATGGCTCAGGAAGAGATCAAAGAAGCACAGGAAACTATCGAGCGTCTTGACGACGAGCTACAGATTCTGCTACTACCAAAAGATCCTAACGATGATCGCAACTGTTTCCTAGAAATCCGCGCGGGTGCGGGTGGTGATGAAGCCGGTATTTTTGCAGGCGATTTATTCCGTATGTACAGCAAGTTTGCTGAGAAGAAAGGTTGGCGTGTTGAAGTCATGTCTTCTAATGAAGCAGAACATGGCGGCTACAAAGAAATGATTGCAAAAGTTTCTGGTGATGGTGCTTACGGCGTGTTGAAGTTTGAGTCAGGTGGTCACCGTGTTCAGCGTGTCCCAGCGACTGAATCACAAGGCCGTGTACATACTTCTGCATGTACTGTCGCCATTATGGCGGAGATCCCAGAAGCGGAAATCCCAGAAATCAAAGCGGCAGACCTGAAAATTGATACCTTCCGTGCGTCGGGTGCTGGTGGTCAGCACGTTAACACCACGGATTCTGCAATTCGTATTACTCACTTACCAACAGGTACTGTTGTTGAGTGTCAGGATGAGCGTTCTCAGCACAAAAACAAAGCGAAAGCGATGTCAGTACTGGCGGCACGTATTATCCAGGCCGAAGAAGCTAAACGTGCTGCGGAAGAGTCAGATACTCGTCGTAACCTGTTAGGTTCAGGCGATCGTAGTGACCGTATCCGTACCTACAACTACCCACAAGGCCGTGTCTCTGACCACCGTATCAACCTGACTATCTATCGTCTCAATGAAGTGATGGAAGGGGATCTAGCAAGTTTGGTTGATCCTGTTATCCAAGAGCATCAAGCTGACCAATTAGCGGCGCTGGCTGAGAACAACTAATCAATGACTGCACCACATAGTGTTGAATACACACTAAAGAGTGCCGTAAACAAGCTTCAAGAGAGTGGCAGTGATTCGCCCTCTCTTGATGCCGCGGTATTGCTTTGCCACACCCTCAACAAGCCTCGCTCCTTTCTGCTGACGTGGCCTGACAAAATTCTTGATTCAGAAGCAATTCTGGCTTTTGAAGCGAGCTTACAGCGTCGCATCAATGGTGAACCGGTCGCTTACATTACCGGTGAACGTGAGTTCTGGTCACTGCCCCTGAAAGTGGCACCAAGCACACTTATTCCACGTCCAGATACAGAGCGTTTGGTTGAAATTGCTTTAGAGAAAGCGGTTGAAAATCAGGGTGATATTCTAGATTTAGGCACGGGAACCGGCGCGATTGCACTCGCCATTGCTTCGGAGCTACCAAACCGTCAAGTTTGGGGTATCGATCTCAAGCAAGAAGCCAAACAGCTGGCTGAGTCTAACGCTGAGCATCTGGGCATTCGCAATGCACAATTTTTATCAGGCAGCTGGTTTGAACCGATTGAAACTGGTACAAAGTTTGCTCTGATAGTATCAAACCCTCCTTATATTGAAGAGCATGACCCGCATTTAGCACAGGGAGATGTGCGATTTGAACCGTTGAGCGCTTTAGTGGCGAAAGATAACGGATTGGCTGATATCAAGCACATTTCGAGTCAGGCACTGAGCTTTTTGCAGTGTGATGGCTGGTTGATGTTTGAGCACGGTTACGATCAAGGTATGGCAGTGAGAGAGATTCTGGGCTCACTGGGATACCAAAACATTACAACTTATAAAGACTACGGCGAAAACGACCGCGTAACCATAGGTCAATTTTCTCCAGAGAAGCAAGAGAGATAATTATGTACGAAGGTTTAAAGCACTTTCATCTGTTAACGATAGCAATCAGTGCCACTTTATTGTCTGTGCGCTACGCGATGATGATGGCCAACTCCAAACTGTTAGAGAAGAAGTTTTTCAAAGTCTTCCCTCACATCAATGACACGTGTTTACTGTTGTCGGGTATTGGTCTGATTTTTATCACTGGCTTTATTCCTTTTACTGCTGCAGCTCCTTGGCTGACGGAAAAAATTACCTGTGTGTTGGCGTATATCGCACTGGGTTTCTTTGCTCTTAAGTTGGGTAAAAACAAGTTACTACGTACATTCTCCTTCTTTGGCGCGCTAGGCTGGTTAGCGATGGCAGGTAAGGTGGCTGTAAGTAAAGCCCCATTATTTTTAGGTTAAGGCGTACTAGGTATTATTCATGCTTGAGTTGTTTGATGAAGATTTTGATGCTATTGAACTGGCAGAAGGGGCGCTGATCTTAAACAAAGCGATTAACCCGTCGACCAATGATCAGTGGGCAGAGAAAGAACTGCATCGATTGCTAAAAGAAGCTGAGTTGAGATTAAGCCAAGAGATCGACGAAAAGCAACGTTTCGACGCTTTGCTGCGCCTCTTTTATCACGAGTGGGGATTCACTGGTGATCAGGAAGCCTACTATGATTCGTCCAATGCTTTCATTGATAAAGTGCTGGAGCGTCGCAAAGGCATTCCGGTAAGCTTGGGGGCACTATTACTGTACCTTGGGCGCAAGCTAGGTTTTCCAATCAGTGGTGTGACCTTTCCAAGCCAGTTTTTGCTGAAGCTGGAATGGTATGGTGAGAGTCCACAGTTTATTAATCCATTCAATGGTGAGTACGTTTCCAAGCATGTACTGGGGGCGTGGCTAATTGGGCACAGTGGGCCTCTAGCGACTTTGGAACCTGAACATCTGAAGTCTGTGGATAATCCAACGGTTATCGGTCGTTGGCTAGCATTGCTTAAGAGCGCTTTACTTCGTGAAGAGCGCTATACTTTGGCTTTGAAATGCACCGATTTAGCGCTAACGTTTGTACCTGATGACCCATATGAAATTCGCGATCGTGGTTTTATCTACCAGCAGCTAGACTGCCATCAAGTTGCGCTGAGTGACTACCAATATTTTATTGATCAGTGCCCAGATGATCCGGCAGCTGAGTTGTTAAAGAATCAAGTAAATGCCATGAGCGAGACTCAGGTAACACTTCATTAAGTCCAGCTACAGGTTGGCATACACAAAGAAATAGAGAGAAAAAAATGGAACAGAAAATCGTTCACGTTGGTGATATCCCTGTAGCTAACGACAAACCGTTTACGTTGTTTGCAGGTATGAATGTTCTTGAATCTCGTGATCTGGCTATGCAGATCTGTGAGCACTATGTCAAAGTGACAGAAAAGCTTGGCATCCCTTACGTGTTCAAAGCGTCATTCGATAAAGCAAACCGTAGTTCTGTTCATTCATACCGTGGTCCGGGTCTGGAAGAAGGTATGAAAATCTTCCAAGAGCTGAAAGACACATTTGGTGTTAAAATTATCACTGATGTACACACAGAAGCTCAGGCACAGCCTGTCGCTGACGTGGTTGACGTGATTCAGCTACCTGCATTTTTGGCTCGTCAAACTGACCTTGTTGAAGCGATGGCAAAAACTGGCGCTGTGATTAACGTTAAGAAACCGCAGTTCATGAGCCCAGGTCAAGTGGGTAACATCGTTGATAAATTCAGCGAGTGTGGCAATGACAACATCATTCTATGTGAGCGCGGCTCTTGTCACGGTTACGATAATCTAGTGGTAGATATGCTGGGTTTCGGTGTGATGAAGAAAGCGTCAAAAGGTAGCCCAATCATCTTTGATGTGACCCACTCACTTCAGATGCGTGACCCTTCAGGTGCTGCATCTGGCGGTCGTCGTGAACAGACTGTTGAATTGGCAAAAGCGGGTCTGGCGACTGGTATTGCGGGTCTGTTTATTGAAGCGCATCCGAATCCTGATCAGGCAAAATGTGATGGTCCATCAGCATTGCCTTTAGACAAGCTGGAACCTTTCCTAGCGCAAATGAAAGCGCTGGACGATCTGATTAAAGGTTTCGAGCACATCGACATTAAGTAGGTATTCATTGTTAAGAAAAAGGCTAGCCAATTGGCTAGCCTTTTTTGTTTCTGATTGCTCCCCAAATCCCTTAGAACCCTAACAAGAAGAAGTCATGTTCCCTTTCTTTGTTGAGTAAACGCTCAATCTCACATTTGCTGTTCAGTGATGTTAACTCACAGTAAAACGTTTGCTTGTGATCATTTGGTAGAACAGGTGCAATTGTGCTGCTTTGTTACACACTTAAATGTCAATTAGGGTGATCTAAGCGGCATAAATATGAAATCAAGATGTCACCCCTAACGGCTTAATTTAAACTAGTTCAAGTTTTACTGAGTTCTCAGTTATTGGTTGCTGAGCGCGTCTGTTCAACAAACTCAGTATAAAGCAGTGGAAATCCCCAAAAATTCAAAGGTATGACAATGAAGCAACGCCTGATTGTAAAAACCGCACTAAGCGCAGCGATTCTTGCAACTCTAGCTGGTTGTGCGACAGCACCTCAGCAAGAGTGGGAAGCGGACAAAACTTATAAACTGACAGTTCTGCACACTAATGACCATCACGGTCGTTTCTGGCAGAACAAATATGGTGAATACGGCATGGCTGCTCGTAAAACGTTGGTTGACGAGCTGCGTGCAGAAGTAGAAGCTGACGGTGGTAGCGTGCTACTACTATCTGGCGGTGACATCAATACAGGTGTTCCAGAGTCTGACCTGCAAGATGCCGAGCCAGATTTCAAAGGCATGAACAAGATTGGTTACGATGCAATGGCATTAGGTAACCACGAATTTGATAACCCACTTGAAGTTCTGTTTAAGCAGAAAGAGTGGGCAAACTTCCCAATGCTGTCTGCAAACATCTACGACAAAGAGACTGGCGAGCGTATGTTCCAGGCTTACCAGATGTTTGATAAGCAGGGTATTAAAATTGCTGTAATTGGTCTGACTACTGAAGATACGGCTAAGATTGGTAACCCAGAATTCATTGGCGGTATCGACTTCCGCGATCCTAAAGAAGAAGCGAAGAAGTTGATCGCTGAGATCGAAGAAACTGAAAAACCAGATCTGATCTTTGCTGTGACTCACATGGGCCACTACGAAGATGGTAAGCGTGGTGTTAATGCTCCGGGTGACGTGGCTCTTGCTCGCTACCTAGACGAAGGCTCTCTGGACATGATCGTAGGTGGTCACTCTCAAGAGCCAGTATGTATGGAAGCGCCAAACGTTGTTAAGAAGAACTTCAAACCTTCTGACGAGTGTAAGCCAGACCTACAAAATGGTACTTACATTGTTCAGGCTCACGAGTGGGGTAAATACGTAGGTCGTGCTGATTACGAATTCCGTAACGGTGAGCTAGAAATGGTGAGCTACGACCTGATCCCAGTTAACTTGAAGAAGAAAGTTAAGATCGACGGTAAGAAGCAACGTGTTCTTATTGAAGATGAAATCAAGCAAGACGAAGAACTGCTTGAATTCCTACGCCCTTACCAAGAAAAAGGTAAAGCGCAGCTGGATGTGAAGATTGCAGAAACTAACGGCAAGCTTGAAGGTGATCGTAACGTCGTTCGCTTTAAGCAAACTAACCTAGGCCGTCTGATTGCAACTGCTCACATGGAGCGTGCAAAAGCGGACTTCGCAGTAATGAACTCAGGTGGTGTTCGTGACTCGATTGAAGGCGGCGATGTAACGTACAAAGATGTGCTAACTGTTCAGCCATTCGCTAACATCCTGACTTACACTGACATGACGGGTAAAGAAGTTCTCGACTACTTAAACGTAGTTGCAACTAAACCTGTTGATTCTGGCGCGTACGCACAGTTTGCTGGTATCTCAATGACAGTAGCAAATGGCGAAGTATCAAATGTATTTATTGGTGGTAAGCAACTTCGCCTTGATGAAACCTACCGTTTCACAATCCCAAGCTTTAACGCTGCGGGTGGTGATGGTTACCCTAAACTGACAGGTCACCCTGGTTACGTTAATACTGGTTTCGTAGACGCTGAGGTTCTAAAAGAGTACCTAGAAGCGAACAGCCCAGTTGATGTTAACAAGTACGCACCTGCTGGCGAGATTGTTTACAAGTAAGTTGACTAAAACTTCGAAATCTCATTAACTTAAAAGCGCTGCACATTTTGCAGCGCTTTTTTGTTATTTATCCAATGGAATCAACATGACCCCGGCAATCAATCTCGCTAAGAAGAAAAAAGTCACCCACACTATTCATCAATATGATCACGACCCTCGTGCAGATAGCTATGGTTTGGAGGCGGTTGAAGCGTTGGGGCAAGATCCGGAGCAAGTGTTTAAGACTTTGTTGTTCTGTATGAATGGAGAGCCTAAAAACTTGGCGGTTGCTGTCATTCCGGTCGACCAAAAACTGAACCTTAAGCTGGCTGCTAAAGCCGCTAAAGCTAAGAAGGCAGAAATGGCGAATCCTGAAATCGCGCAAAAAACGACGGGGTACGTGGTGGGGGGAATTAGCCCGCTTGGTCAGAAAAAAGTGTTGCCTACTTTTATTCATCAGAGCGCGGAAAACAGAGAGACTATTTGTGTCAGTGCTGGTAAGCGTGGTTTGGAAATCGAATTAGCGCCGAAGGATTTGGCTGCATTGACGCGCGGGCAATTTGCAGAGCTGTGTCTGTAACGAGCGATTCTAATCGTCTGATAGGTTCTTTTAAAAAGGGTTGATGTCCATACATCAACCCTTTTTCGATTCTACTTGGCTTCGTCTTCCATTTGGGCGTTATCCACGACGTGGTTTTCACCCAAATCTTTCGGAAGGAGGAGGTTAAGTAGTATTGCTACGATGCCACATAAGCTGACGCCTTGCAGGCTAAATTCGCCAATACCAAAAGCCATACCGCCGATACCAAATACTAGGGTGATCGCAACGATAACTAGGTTGCGGGATTTGTGCAGGTCGACATTATTCTTAATAAGTGTGTTTAAGCCGACAGTTGCAATTGAACCAAACAGCAGAATCATAATGCCGCCCATGACAGGCATAGGAATGGTTTGTAAAACCGCACCAAGCTTACCTACCAGTGCTAAGACAATTGCGCTCACTGCTGCCCAAGTCATGATCACAGGGTTAAACGCTTTAGTCAGCATGACCGCACCGGTTACCTCTGAGTAGGTTGTATTCGGCGGTGCGCCAACCATAGAAGCGGCAATGGTTGCCACCCCGTCACCTGCGATAGTGCGATGCAATCCTGGCTTTTTGATGTAGTTCTTACCTGTTACGTTCGAGATTGCCAACATATCCCCTACGTGTTCAACCGCAGGCGCAATGGCGACGGGAATCATAAATAAGATGGCGTTGATATTAAATTCTGGAGTAGTGAAGTTTGGTAATGCAAACCAAGCTGCTTCATGGACTGGCGTAAAGTCAACGATGCCGTAACTAAGGCTTAGCGCATAACCGACAACGATACCGCCTAGAATCGGTGTTAACTTCAGGAAACCTTTGGCGAAAACACTCAGAATTATGGTTGTTAACAATGAGGCTACTGAGATGACCAGCGAGGCATTTGCATCAATGACCTGTGAACCATCTACTTTACCGAGAGCCATGTTCACAGCTACGGGGGCGAGACCTAAACCAATCACCATGATGACCGGACCGACTACAACGGGTGGTAGTAACTTATGAATAATGTCTACACCGCGTACTTTAATGAGCGCTCCCATTGCAACATATACACAACCGGCCGCCATTAGACCACCCATAGTTGCAGGTACACCCCAAGTTTGAACTCCGTAAAGAATAGGTGCAATAAAAGCAAAAGATGAGGCAAGGAAGATAGGAACAGAGCGGCGAGTAACAAGTTGGAAAAGAAGGGTTCCGACACCTGCACCAAATAGAGCGACACTAGGATCTAATCCTGTCAGCAGTGGGACCAACACGAGAGCCCCAAATGCGACAAATAGCATCTGCGCACCTTGAATGGCGTTTTTCATGGCTTATTCCTTTATGTGGTGAATCGAAGAGCAGTAGGTAAATACTCAACAGAAAAATAAAATTCGCGGGATTTTATCACCTTGGCAATCGTTTGCAATCTGAAGTGGATCAAATAAACAATAATTAACCAATCAGTAAGCGTGATGGTTTAAGGGTGCCAAAACACATAAATCCGACCTTTAGTTGCTCAAGATTGGATAGTTGCTTATCATCCGAAGCTGCAATGAAGAATTGACCTTAGGAAAGCTATGCGCCATTTAGTTTTGTTGGCTTTAGGGCTGGTGGGATTCCCTGCCGCTGCTTTGACCAATGTAGATTTATATCAGACAGAGATTGTACTTGATCAAAGCGTTGAAAATGCGGATGCCCAAGCTCGTGTGGATGGGATGAAAGAGATTATCGTCCGTGCTTCTGGCGATCAAAGTGCAGTATCGAATCAAGTGGTACAAAAGGCTCTGAAACAAAACTCTCAGTACCTTTCGCAAATCAGTTATGGGCAACTTGATGGCCAGCAAACACTTCGTTTGGGTTTCAGTGCGCCTCATATCCGTTCTCTGTTAAGTCAGGCTCAATTACCTATTTGGCCTGCTGCTCGCGCCAATCTGCTGGTTTGGTTGGTTGAAGAGACTCAATATGATCGTAATATCAGCTGGGAACATTCTGATTCACCAGTGCTTGGCCAGATGAAAGTGGAAGCAGAAAAGCGTGGCTTACCGCTGACGGTTCCAGTTGGAGATTTTGATGATATTACAGGTGTAGCTGCCTCTGACCTTTGGGGTGGTTTTGCTCGCCCTGTTGGTGAAGCAAGCCAACGTTACCCTGTTGATGCTGTATTGGTTGTGAGAGTACAGGGTAACTCGCTACGATGGACTTTGTACGACCAAAAACCCGCCACGATTGGTATAACGCGTCAAGCACCAGTATCTGGCTCAAACAGCGGTGCGGATTCTGCGACTAAGATGGTGAACCAGATCAGTGACTACTATGCGAAAAAGAGCGCAGTAGTCGTTGCAAGTGAGTCTTCTGAAACTGTGAAAGTTCGTTTTACTTCGTTAAATAATGCGGTGGATTTTTTCACGTTAGAGAAACAACTGAAGAAACTCAGTTCAGTAGCCGCAACGGATATTCTAAAGATTCAAGGTAATCAGGTGACGTTCAATGTGCATCTGTTGGCTTCTCAAGCGGAATTTGAGCAGGAAGTCAGCCGTATGGGGCAGGTGACTCAACTGGAAAGTAGCACTGAGTCTCAGCCTGTTATTATAGACGAGCCACAAATTGAATCGCCTGACGATTCGGTTAGTGGTGCTCTACCTAACATTGATACTCCTGCTGAGGTTCCAGCAGTGATTCCATCGGAGCAAATCCTGACGTTTGAATGGTTAGGGGCTCCCGCGACAGAAATAGAGCATGAAGCTGAATTGATAGATTCAGAAGAGGCTCAAGAAGCGCTCGAAGACGCAATTGAATAACGAAAAAGGTCTGGCAAATGCCAGACCTTTTTTATTCGAATCGTTCTTTTTCTTCTTTTTCGACTTTCGATAACCGTTTGAGCTTAAGCCCTAACTCTTTACCACGGGAGCGTGCATAAAGAATGTTACCGGCGAAGGCCGCTGCTGTAAGGATTAGTTCTATACCTGCTAGCCAGCGCTCACCACCATCGATATAAAGAATGGTTAACGCATGCAGAAAGTACAGCATCAGCACGAAGTTGGCCCAAGCGTGTGTGTACGGTTTACCAGCAAGAATGCCGGGTAACGGCAACAGCAGAGGAATACTCCAGGCAATGGCAAGTGTAATGCTGCTGATGTGAGGGTGAGGAGATAGGCTAAGTTGCCACAGGGCCACCCAAGCAAGTAGACCGAGGTTTCCACATAACGCCAGAAGCCGGAATAGTTTGGTTTGTGATTGCATTTCCTGCATGCATCAGTCCTTCATTTTTAACGCAGTGGTCGCCAAGCGTTTACCTAGTTGTTGAGCCAGTTCGATTTCATCTTGACTGAGTGAAGCCCCGTCGTGAGTGACAGACGTGGCACCGTAAGGTGTTCCACCGGTTTGCGTGGTATGCAGCGTCGGCTCAGAGTAAGGAATCCCTAAGATCATCATTCCGTGGTGTAACAGAGGTAACATCATGGTTTGCAATGTCGTTTCCTGCCCGCCATGTAAACTGGAAGAGGAGCTAAAGACACATGCAGGCTTATCGATCAAATCTCCAGAGACCCACAAAGACGTCGTCTGGTCCCAGAAGTGTTTGAGTGAGGCGGACATGTTGCCAAACCAGACCGGGCTACCCATCGCTAGGCCATCACAGGCTTTTAGTTCATTTAAAGTCACTACAGGATCTTGAGCTTGTTGCCTTTCATCTATGTCTTCAACCGAACGAATCAAGGCTTCGCAGTGAGGGATAGATTCTATCCCTCTGGCAATTTGCCGCGCTAATGCGCGGGTAGAACCGTGTCGGCTGTAATAAAGGACGACAATCTGGCAACTCATAGAATATCGAGAACCTGCTCTGGTGGACGACCATGTTTTGCCTGACCATTGCTAACGACAATTGGACGTTCAATCAGTTTTGGATTAGCAGCCATGGCTTCGAATAGTTGTTCGTCTGTCGCATCTGCTAGATTGAGCTCTTTGTAGATGTCTTCTTTAGTGCGCATCATAGCGCGAACGTTATCTAGCTTGAGCTGTGCGAAAAGTGACTTCAATTCAGCCACGCTTGGTGGTGTGTCGAGGTATTTGATGATTTCTGGCTGGATATTTTTTTCTTCGAGAAGCGCCAAAGTCTGGCGGCTTTTTGAGCAACGAGGGTTGTGATAAATCACGACTGACATAAGTTGAGTCTCCGAGTTATTGGGAACGGCGTGTCATCCGTTCCATCATTATTGTAGAGCCATAAAACGATCACGCTGAACCATAAGCTGATCGATTCGCGCATCGTAGCGTGCTTGCTTTAGGCTGCCAAGTTCAGCAAGTTGGCTGGCTTGAGTGTAATACTGAATCGCCTTATTCCAATTGGCTTTCAGAGCTAAAATTTCCGCACGAGCAGCGAGGTCTTCGTCACTGCGGCCTAGATGAATACTGGCTTCAGACAGTAAGTGCCAACCATTCACATCGTTAGGGTTATCGTGGGTGTAGCGCTGAAGAACACGCACCGCTTCTTCGTTTTTATCCTGCTTCATCAAAACGTTAGCGTAATTGATGGTTAACACGGCGTTGTTTGGTTTACTTTTCAACGCTTTTTGCAGCATTTTCTCTGCTTCACTGGCCTTTTTCTGCGCAATGTACAAATCGGACATGGCGTCGAGATAGAAGTTGTTGTCCGGTTGTTGTTGGATCAAGGATTGTAAAATCGTGTTAGCTTCATCCAGCTCGTTATTATCTAAATGGACCAGAGCTCGACCATATTGGAAAGAAGATTTCAGGCTTGCTGGCGCTTTCTTCTCTGTGCGAGTCAACCAATCCATTGCGGCTTTGGCACTGATGCCAGCATAACGGGCGACAATACGAGCGCGAGCGAGGTTGTAATTCAGTGATGGGTCAATTCTTCTCGCCGGATAATTTTGCGCTCTTGCTCGGCTGTCGGTAATACGATCTTCCGGCAGCGGGTGCGTCAGCAGCATTGGAGGTGGCTTACTGGCGTATCGGTATTCATCGGCTAAGCGACTGAAAAAGCGTGGCATCGCATTGACGTCAAACCCAGCTTTGGCTAGCGTGTCGATACCAAAGCGATCGGCTTCTTTCTCGTTACTACGTGTGTAGTTTATCTGGCCCTGAATATTACCAGCAGTGGTTGCGGTAATCGCTGCGATACCCGCTTCAGGCGCAGCGATAGCGAGAAGCAGTGAGCCTGCCAATGCCGCCATTGTCGCGGGAGATCGTCTTGCCTGTTCTTCCATACTGCGTGCGAGGTGGCGTTGAGTAACGTGCGCTATTTCGTGTGCGACAACGGAAGCCAACTCGCTTTCACTTTTGGCATGAAGGAATAGCCCAGTATGCAGAGCTACGTAACCACCAAAAAACGCGAAGGCGTTGATATTGCGGTCACGGATCATAAAGAAGGTAAACGGGGTTTTTACGTCACTGGCGCTAGCAACCAACTGGTGGCCTAAGCTGTCTATGTATTCATTCAGAACTGGGTCATTGACGATAGGTTGGTTGTTACGCAGCATGCGCATGTAGGCGTCACCGTATTGTAGCTCTTGATCTATGGTCAAAGTGCTACTGGCTGCCGTACCAATATCAGGCAAATCGAGAGTATTGGCGTAGGTTGGTGTCTGTATACCCAGCGAAGCTGCGACGCATAAGCAGACAAGTGAGCGCGTACGTCTAAACATATTTTATTGGTGATACTCCATGATCATTTGGTCTATCCACTCAGTCTGAGTCATTTGGTTATAATGAACGGTGTCAGGCTGGAGGTATAGCTTTTTGACACTCTTTTACTGAGATGGTTTCACCGTCGATTGGCTGCTGTTTTGTGAATTGTGCGCCTATCATTCATCTATCGAGTGTAAAGTGTTCCATTGAATTGAGTTATGTCAAAGTGAAACTTTTCGCTGCATCGGTGTATTTGCACTGACGCTTGGAAAAAAACACTATACAATATTCCTCCTATGATAAGCATCGGGCTGAAGAATGGAACTGAATCTTTTGGATTTGCGTCAAGAGCGCTGCCCTATGGCACTATTACTTGCCAAGCGTCACACTAAAGGGCTTTGTGAAGGACAACAAACAACCATTTATGTTTCAGACCCCAGTTCTATGTCAGATATAAAACATTTCCTGCTTAAGCAATCCTTCGAGTTGGTCTGCGAAGAGTTGGATAGTTATTACTGTTTGCAAGTGACTAAAGGAACCTTGTCGAATGTTTGAGATGGTGAGTCGTTGGTACAAGCGACGTTTTTCTGATCCACATGCTGTGAGCTTGGTTGCGATTCTGCTCTTCGGCTTTATCACGATTTATTTCTTCGGCAATCTTATTGCGCCTTTGCTTGTTGCGATTGTTTTGGCTTACTTATTGGAATGGCCTGTTTCTCAGTTGTCCCGCTTGGGTATTCCAAGAACGTTATCGGTCATCTTGGTTATTCTTGGTTTTACGAGCTTAATGATGGTGGCGGTATTTGGCCTGGTCCCGACGATTTGGCAGCAAGTCGGCAATCTCATCAATGATATTCCTTCCATGTACACTGGGCTGCAAAAGGTGATTGCAGAGTTACCGCAACGTTATCCTGAATTGGATAATTTCCAGATTGTCGAATCGCTAGTGACCAACGCGAAGAACCAAGTGATCGTGATGGGTGAGACGGTCGTTAAGGGTTCTCTAGCGTCTTTAGTGAGCATTGCAACACTGGCGGTTTACTTGATTTTGGTGCCACTACTGGTGTTTTTCCTGCTCAAAGATAAGCAAGAGATGATTGCCATGGCGAGTGGTGTATTACCGCGCAACCGTAAGCTGGCAACCAAAGTTTGGCATGAAATGAACGATCAAATCTCTAACTATATTCGCGGCAAAGTGATGGAAATTCTGATTGTCGGCGGTGTGAGTTATGTGACATTCGCAATTTTAGATTTGCGCTATTCGGTACTACTTGCCGTTGCAGTCGGTCTCTCTGTGTTGATTCCGTATATCGGTGCGGCTGCGGTAACAGTACCTGTGGCAATGGTTGGCCTGTTCCAGTGGGGGCTGACTCCGCAGTTTTACTGGCTACTAATTGCCTATGGCATCATTCAGGCCCTGGATGGAAATGTACTGGTTCCGGTTCTGTTCTCTGAAGCCGTGAACTTGCATCCAGTTGCTATCATTGTTGCCGTACTGGTCTTTGGAGGGCTTTGGGGTTTCTGGGGCGTGTTCTTTGCTATCCCGTTAGCAACCTTAGTGAAAGCGGTGTGGAATGCTCTGCCAAGTAATGACGAAGACGAAGTCTATTCACACCCCGGATAGGCCAAATTACAATTTCATCAAATAAAAAGCCTCAAAGCTTTCGCTTTGAGGCTTTTTATTTGCGCAAACGGTATATACTTTTTAAAAGATTGTTTTACAAAGTATGAATTTTGTAAGAAATTTCTTAAGTCTGCTGTGGTTAGGACGATAATAATAGATACGACATAACAACTATAAATTAAAAAACGAATTAATCTTTGAGGGACACTATGAGATTTAGTCAAAAGATCGTTGCTGCATCATCAGCATTGCTGTTAGTAACCGTTGTGTTACTTTCGGTGCAACAACTTAATACAGTAAAGGATGAAGTAGAGGACTTGGTCGATACCAGTCTGATTGAGATGGTGAAAGGGGTAAAAAACACCGTTACTTCAGAAATGGAGAGTAAGAAGTCTCTTGCTCAATCCACTACCGAGGTTATTGAACTTGACCCTCAAAACAAAGCACGCGTTAAAGATATTCTTGAGAAACCAAACCTGAAAGGTAGCTTCTTGGCTGTCGGATACGGCTATGAAGCGGATGGTTTTGTTGTAGAAAATGATGATGGCTGGGAAGCTGGTCCTGATTATGATCCGCGTGTCCGACCTTGGTATAAAGATGCTAAAGCCCAAGGCAAGCTTGTAGTCACAGCGCCTTATGTTGATGTTTCCTCGAAGAAAGTCATCATTTCTATCGGTACACCTGTTCGAGACAACGGCCAGTTTACCGCAGCCATGTTTTATGATTTAGAACTGACAGGCTTAGCGGATTTAGTTAATAGCGCTAATCTGCTCGATGCGGGGTATTTGTTTATTATCACCGCTGACGGTACAACCATCGCTCACCCTGATGCCAAGAATAATGGCCAAAATCTTTCCACTTATTTGCCAGAAGCTAGCATTAAAGAAGGCAACCAGCGTATAGAAAAAGATGGTCAGTCATACCTTGTCCACTTTACCAAAGTACCAAGTGAAAACTGGTATATCGGTGCAATTGTTGATGAGAGTATTGCGTTTGCGGCTATTGACGATATGCGTAGCAGCTCAATTCTATACGCAGTAATCAGTGTTGTATTGAGTGTTGTGGTACTGAGCTTCCTGATTAAGTTCCTGATGCGCCCTCTAGGTACACTTAATGAAGCGATCAAAGATGTCGCCTCCGGTCAGGGTGACTTAACCAAACGTCTGGATACGAACACTGACAAAGAGTTTGCTGAGCTGGCAGAAGGCTTCAATACCTTTACTGAGACCTTGCAGAAGCAGATCCAGCAATCGAAAGCGATTGGTGCTGAAATCCTGCGCGGTACTGAAATGACGGTTCAGGGCTCACAAGAGTCAGCAGAAGCGATGCGTAGCCAACTGCAGGAGCTTGAGCAGCTTGCTACAGCGATGAACGAAATGGCTGTGACGGCAACAGAAGTCGCAAATAACGCTCAAGGCGCCGCTGGTGCAGCGAAAGACGCCGATGAAGCAACACAACAAGGCTCTTCAGTGGTGAGTGCTACCACGTCATCGATTGATGCATTGTCGGCGCGAATCGATCAAGCGGTTGAAGAAGTACAAGGCCTGGAATCTGCGACAGCGAACATCGAAACCATCCTTAAAGTGATTAACGACATTGCCGATCAAACGAACCTGCTAGCCTTGAATGCGGCAATTGAGGCAGCACGTGCGGGTGAGTCTGGTCGAGGTTTCGCAGTTGTAGCGGATGAAGTTCGAACGCTCGCGCAGCGTACTCAGGAATCGACAACTGAAATTCGTAGCATGATTGAGCAGCTACAAGCTGGAGCAAGCTCAGTGTCAGCTGCAATGCATGAAAGCAAGAACACAGCGGTGGATGCGGTGGATAAAGCTCAAGCGGCAAATGAATCCTTGCAACGCATTCGTGATGCGATTCAGAGCATTACTGACATGAACATGCAAATTGCTTCTGCGGCAGAAGAGCAGAGCTTGGTGGCGGAAGAGATCAACAGCAATACGGTGAAGATCAAAGATCTGTCGACACAGGTGGCCGACTCCGCAGAAAACGCCAATATTGCTATGCAGGTACAGACGGAAAATGTCCGTGAGCAAGATGCAATACTGAACAAGTTTATTGTTTAAGGATAAAGAAACAAAAAACGCCAGCGACAAGCTGGCGTTTTTTTATGAGTAGAGATTACTTATTTTCATTCAAGTAATCCAAAACCACTTCATGGTGATTTTTGGTTTTGAACTTATTAAAGACGTGCTCAATCACACCTTCTTCATTGATAAGGAAGCTGATGCGGTGTAGGCCGTCATACACTTTACCCATGAACTTCTTCTCACCCCAAACACCGAATTGGTCTGCGGCTGCGTGGTCTTCATCAGACAACAGAGTGAAGTTGAGGTTGTCACGCTCGATAAACTTACCTAGGCGTTTTACTGGGTCAATGCTGACGCCAAGCACTACAACGTTATGAGCATCCAGTTCTGCTTTAGTATCGCGCAGACCTTGTGCTTGTACGGTACAGCCTGGAGTCATCGCTTTTGGATAGAAGTAGAAAAGAATCTTTTTACCAGCAAAGTCACTGAGTGACACTGTGTTGCCGTCTTGATCCAGCAGGGAAAATGCCGGAGCCGGAGTGCCAGCTGTTAGCGTGTTCATTGATTTTCCTTTTTATTGACTGTTCTTTATGAAGTTTAATGAGCCTTGAACGCCAAGGCTTGAGCACAATGCTTCGAATTCTTCCTGCAACTGCATCAAATTACAATCTGCATCAACAGTGGCCGTGATAGCAATATGGAACTGGTTTTGCGTAGACTGAATTTTCGCTTTATCTATGGTCTGCGCGCTGAGTGATGCAAGACCAATATTTTTATCAGCGAAGAACTGAGTGAATTTCTCTGTCAGCCCAACTTCATCATCAGACTCAACAAAGACTTCCAAGCTGTAAGAGTTGTCAGCATGAGCATGTTGAGATGTACGTTTCATCATGGTGATGAGATCAAGTTCCTGACCTAATAAAGGCAGTGTAGTTTCGACGCGAGTGACCGCTGCATTGTTGCCGGAAAGTAGCATAATGAGGGTGAATTCGTTGCCAAAAAGCGCAATGCGACTATCAACAATATTGCATCCAGATTGTGTGACCAGGTGAACCACTTGGTTGCAGACACCGGGGCGGTCCGTTCCTACCGCTGTAATCACCAGATGTTGAGTCATAATATCACTTCGAGCATTGTTATGATTATTAATGAGATAGCTTAGCACAGTTACTGAAGAGAAAAATGTCCGCTCAACAGAAATCTGATGCAATTTTCTGCACTCGTTGCTGACCCTGTCTGAGGGCTTGATATTTCTAACCTCAGGCTGACAACGGGCTGTAAAAAAGGCGTAAGTTGCCAAAGTTCTAACATCTGATAAATATTCACTCAAATAGGTGATTTAAGCGGGTTTAATCCCTTGTCTTTTTCAATCGCCTTACAGTACCATGCAGAAAGTATCTAAATTAGGGAGAAAGACATGTTTTCAGGAAGTATCGTAGCGTTAATTACACCGTTTAATAATGATGGCGAAGTAGATTACGTAAGCCTGAAAAAACTTGTGGATTTTCACGTCGAATCTGGCTCAGATGGAATTGTGGCCGTTGGCACAACAGGTGAATCTGCAACGTTAACCGTTGAAGAGCATGTCAAGGTTGTTACCAAAGCGGTGGAGTTTGCTGAAGGTCGTATTCCTGTGATTGCAGGGACAGGAGCGAATGCTACTCATGAATCAGTCACTTTCAGTCGTTTACTAAACAACTCTGGTATTGCAGGTTGTCTGAGTGTGACGCCGTATTACAACAAGCCAACTCAGGAAGGTTTGTTCCAGCACTATAAGGCGATTGCTGAAGAAAGCGACGTGCCACAAATCCTCTACAACGTGCCAGGTCGCACCGCAGTAGATTTGTTGCCAGAAACAGTTGCTCGTCTGGCAGAAATCGATAATATCGTGGCGCTAAAAGATGCAACGGGTGATTTAAGCAGAATTGCAATTCACCGTGAACTTTGTGGCGAAGATTTTATCTTACTAAGTGGTGATGATTCGAGTGGCCTTGATTTTGTTAAGCAAGGTGGCCAAGGTGTGATTTCAGTTACGAATAACATCGCGGCGGAAGATATGGCAAAAATGATGAAGCTTGCCCTTGAAGGTAAGTACGAAGAAGCCGAGATTATCAACCAACGCTTGATGCCGCTTCATAAGAATCTGTTTGTTGAGTCGAGCCCGATTCCAGTTAAGTGGGCTGCGCACAAGATGGGCTTGATTGCTCACGGTGACTTAAGACTGCCGCTGACAGAGTTGTCTGAAAATGCTCGTCCAATTGTGGCACAGGCAATGACGGAAGCTTGCATCTACTAAATCAGAATGAATTGCCGAAGCACAAAGCTTCGGCATTTACTTATCAGGAGTTTCAATGAAATTGTCTCACCAGCTAGTTGTTAGTTCGCTAGCTGTTTTTGTTTTAAGTGCCTGTTCTGGTGACGCAACTCAGCGTCGTCAGGCGAAGGACGATTTTGATTACCTCAATACTCCGCCTCTGACTGAGTGGAATAATATCGAAGGTGTGAACCCGCGCAACTACACTAACTACCAGATCCCTCAAGGAGAGTTTAGTGGTGGTGTCGGTCGAGATGTGGATATTCGCCCACCACAACAGGTTCTGGAGTTGATCCCAGGCGCGCGTGCAGAGCGAAAGAATGGCGAAGTAACGCTGTGGTTATTGCGTGAAGATGAGCTGGATAAGGTCTGGCAAACGGCGCTGAAGATGCTGCAAGAGCAGAACATTGCTATTCGTGAGCAAACGGATAACCGTATCGAGACGGATTGGGTTAGCTGGCAGTCTGAAGACGAAGACGCTGAAATCGGTTCTCGCTATGAAATCACCAGTGTTGAAGCGAACAATCGCTACGGCTTTAAGATCTCTTTGATTGATTGGCGCGAAGCAGGCAAACAAATGCCAGTCTCCGCGACGAATAAAGAGCGCTATAACGCCTTGATGACCAACCTAGTGACTGCTCGTTACGACTTGGATATTCGTGAGGAAGCAGCTCGTCGTGCTCAAGAGCTGGTTAAGCAGATCCCGATCTCTATGGGCACAGACCGTAGTGGCTTCCCAGTGATCATCGCACGTACTCCTTATAACGTGCTGTGGCCTCGTCTGCCTAGGCTTCTCCCTGAAATGGGCTTCACCATTGAAGAGCGCAACCAATCACAAGGGACAGTGAAAGCTAAGTACGCTGCACCAGATGATGCATTCTGGACTGAGGTTGGCGTTAAGCCGATTGGCCTTTCATCAGGGACTTACACTTTCCTATTTGGTGATTTAGGTAACCGTACTTCTATCAACGTTACTGACTCTTCAGGTAAGCCTGTAGAAGAAGAGCTGCTGAAAGATATGGTACCAGTTCTGTCTGCGGTGGCAGACAAACACGCTAAGTAACCTCCAATAGGTAATAAAAAAGCTGACTATCAAAGTCAGCTTTTTTTATGTCTGTTGTTTTGCTTTTGGCTCGGTTAGAGAACCATTGCCGCAATCCAACCAAACACAATCAATGGGATGTTGTAGTGAACAAACGTCGGCACTACGGTTTCCCAAATGTGTTCATGTTGACCATCAGCATTCAGGCCAGACGTAGGGCCAAGTGTTGAGTCAGAGGCTGGAGAACCCGCGTCACCCAATGCAGCCGCTGTACCAACTAGAGCAATTGTTGCCATTGGCGAGAAACCAAATGCTGCAGCCAGTGGTACGTAGATCGTTGCAATGATCGGGATAGTCGAGAACGAAGAGCCAATGCCCATAGTGACTAAGAGGCCAACAACCAGCATAAGAAGAGCGGCTAGTGGTTTGTTATCCCCGATACTAGTCGATAGTGCTTCTACCAAAGACTCCACTCCGCCTGTTTGCTTCATTACGGCAGCAAAACCAGCGGCGGCAATCATTATGAAGCCAATCATCGCCATCATGTGCACGCCTTTAGTGAACACGTCATGGGTTTCTTTCCAAGCGATAACACCACCAAACGTGAAGACCATGAAACCTGCTAGGGCACCAATGATCATTGAACCTGTGGTTAGCTGGACAGTAAGTGCAGCGATGATACCAGCACAAGCAATTAGGATGTTCTTTTTGTTGATTGACGGCGTGTTTTCTTCAACGTGTGTCAGCTCCGTTTCCTTGTATTGACGAGGCTTACGGTAACTAAAGAAAATGGCTGTTAATAAACCGAAGATCATACCTGCTGCTGGCAGCAACATAGCGACAGGGACTTGGCTTGCGACGACGGACTCCAAGCCATTATCGTGCAGGTTTTTGAGCAGGATGTTATTAAGGAATATACCGCCAAAGCCAACTGGTAAAACCATGTAGGGTGTTACTAGGCCGAACGTCAGCACACAGGCAATCATACGACGATCTAGATTGAGCTTCGCAAAAACGCCTAACAGAGGTGGAATAAGAATAGGGATGAAGGCGATATGCACAGGTACGACGTTCTGAGAAGACATAGTCACTAAGATTAGTGCGATTAACACTGCGTACTTAAGACCTGTCGAAGCAGAGCCGTTTTTTTTACCGTGAATACGTTTGATGACACTGTTTGCCAGTAAATCGGTGATCCCCGATTTAGAGATAGCGACAGCGAATGTCCCAAGCATAGCGTAGCTTAGTGCAATCGTTGCACCGCCACCTAGGCCACTTTCAAATGCAGCAACAGCATCATTTAGGTCCATGCCAGCAACGAGGCCACCGACGATAGCACTGAATGTCAGGGCAACCACGACATTCACGCGCATCAGTGCCAGAAGCAGCATGATACATACTGAAATTACAACAGGATTCATAGTTTACTCGATTGTTGTGTTTACTTTTTATTTATTGTTTTCTGCGTCTTCGTTGATCAAAGGCCAACCACCAAGAGCTTTCCATTTGTTGACGATGCCGCAGAATAGTTCTGCCGTCTTTAACGTATCGTAAAGGGCAGAGTGGGCTTCTTTGTTGTCAAAATCCATCCCAGCGGTTTTGCACGCTTTGGCTAATACAGTTTGACCATAAGCCAACCCGCTTAGCGTTGCGGTATCAAACGTTGCAAAGGGATGAAAAGGGACGCGTTTTAGCTTGCTACGTTCACTAGCGGCCATCACAAAGTTGTGATCAAAAGTTGCGTTATGTGCAACCATAATCGCTCGGCTACAATCAGCCGCTTTTTGTTCTTTGCGCACAAGCTTGTAGATCTCTTTGAGGGCTTCGGATTCAGGTACCGCACCACGCAATGGGCTAAACGGATCATGAATGCCGTTAAAATCCAGAGCTTCCTTCTCGAGGTTTGCTCCTTCAAATGGCTCAACATGGAAGTGGATGGTAGAAGCGGGCTGAAGCTCACCATTTTCATCCATTTTAAGAGTGACGGCACAGATTTCTAACAGTGCATCCGTTTTGGCATTAAACCCTGCGGTTTCAACGTCGATAACGACAGGAAAATAGCCACGAAATCGTTTTTTGAGCGTCAATGCTTCGTTTTCTACAGTCATGTTGGCCTAGTATTATGTGACAAGGGCAGCATTATTGCAGATTCTCAGGGCAAGAAAAACCGGATTGTCTAATTAATAACGTTCCGTGGTTATTGATAGAAATGCAGCCAGTGACTGTGTTCTTGGCGAGATTTTTGCATTGTAGGTGTTGTAGAAGTATTAGCGGCAACATTGCGCCGTGCTAAGTAAGAGAATCCGTACCCCATGAAAAGACTGTTAGCCACTAGCCTAACATTAACACTTGCTTCTGTTGCCAGCTCCGCTTCGGCAATGGATGTTCGCTATGCTGCTAAACCCCAGCAGTCACAGTGGCAGATGATTGCAAATACGCCACTAGAGTGTCGCATGGTGCACCCGATTCCAAATTACGGTGACGCGGTATTCTCATCCCATGCCAGCAAAAAGATCAACCTCGATTTTGAGCTGAAGATGAAGCGCCCTATGGGTAAAACCCGAGATGTGTCTCTGGTTTCAATGCCTCCCGTATGGCGACCAGGGGACAGCGCTGAGCGTATTACTAATATTCGTTTCTTCCAGCAGTTTGATGGTTATGTAGGTGGGCAAACTGCATGGAGCATTCTCACAGAGCTGGAAAAAGGGCGTTACCCAACTTTTAGTTATCAGGAATGGCAAAGTCGTGATCAGCGTATAGAAGTCTCATTGTCTTCTGTCTTGTTCCAGCACTCCTACAATGCGTTTAGCGACTGTATTGCAAATCTGCTGCCATATAGTTTTGAAGATATTGCTTTCACCATTCTGCATTATGACCGTTCAAGTGTTCAGCTAAACAAAGCGTCGCAGAAACGGTTGGCACAGATAGCAGAATACATTCGCCATAATCAGGATATTGATTTGGTCTTGGTATCGACATACACCTCGAATGAAGAAAGTAAGAGCGCTAGCCAGAATTTGTCTGAGCAACGGGCGGAAGTACTGCGTGACTACTTTAAATCGCTCGGTTTACCTGAGGATCGGATTCAAGTTCAAGGCTACGGCCGTCGTCGTCCGGTCGCAGACAACTCTTCACCGCTTGGTAAAGATAAAAACCGCCGAGTAGTGATATCACTAGGGCGGACCCAAGTCTGATAGTAAAAAAGCCAGCGTAATGCTGGCTTTTTTACTGTTCATTCCGATTAGTTAAGTCGGAACTTAGCGATTAGGTTACAGTTAGTGGCAGTGTCTATATCCTGCACCAGTTTCGCTATCTTAGGATTTGGGTGTCGTTTCATGAATTCGATCAGCGCTTTTTTACAGCAGCCCATTGAGTCGACGAAGGCATCACAGTCGCTATTTGGACATTGAGGCACCAAGGTAAGGACTTTTTCTGAAGCTAGCTGAAGGTATTTGAGTTCGTATTTAGTATCGCCAACCGTTCGCCAAAACGAAGCCATGTTGTGGCAGGAAATCACGGAGATCATCAGTCGGTCTTCAACATCAATCTCATTGGAATCACCAATTCGCTCACTTAATGTCAGCGCTTGCTGGTAGTGAAGGATGCTACGCAGGTGATCATCATCGTTCATTGCTAAATCAGCCAGTAGCGTGTGTTTTTCCCACTCGGTGATGCCCATTGTCTTATAACTCTCCGAATTCACAATACCTGGAGATTAAATGATAATTATTATCATGTAAAGCAAAAATAATAGGGCAGTGAATGCTGCCCTATAGAATCAGTGGTGGAGTCGATTACCCCTCAAGACCTGCCGACGCTTGTTTGTTTTGGATAAGTTCCAGCATATAACCATCAGGGTCTTTTACGAAAGCAATATGAGTTGTTCCGCCTTTTACAGGTCCCGGATCACGAGTGACATTACCACCGGCAGCTTTGATGGCATCACAAGTTTTGTAGATGTCTTCAACACCAATCGCGATATGGCCGAATGCGCTACCCAAATCGTATTCTGTTGTGCCCCAGTTGTAAGTCAGTTCAATCACAGCACCTTGAGATTCATCACCGTAACCCAAGAAAGCGAGAGTGTACTCATACTCTTTATTTTCGTTGGTGCGTAGTAGCTGCATTCCCATGACTTCAGTATAAAACTGAATTGATTTATCTAGATCACCTACACGTAGCATGGTGTGTAAAATACGCCCGTTTGACATTGCCTTGCTCTCCTAGTTTTCTGGGTAAACTTTTTCTTTAAATTCGCACAAATCTTCGATGATACAACTGCCACAACGAGGTTTACGTGCAACACAGGTATAACGCCCATGAAGGATCAACCAATGGTGTACATCGAGTTTGAATTCTTTGGGTACGACTTTGAGTAGCTTCTCTTCAACCTGATCGACATTTTTCCCCATCGCAAACTTGGTACGATTTGAGACGCGGTAAATATGAGTATCAACGGCAATCGTCGGCCAGCCAAACGCAGTGTTGAGCACGACGTTGGCAGTTTTGCGCCCAACACCCGGCAGAGCTTCTAGCGCCGCTCTGTCTTCGGGTACTTCACCATTGTGTTGGTCGAGCAGGATACGGCAGGTTTTAATTACGTTCTCTGCTTTTGAGTTAAACAGGCCGATAGTCTTGATGTACTCTTTGACGCCATCGACACCCAAATCAAATAACCCTTGCGGTGTGTTAGCCACAGGGTAAAGTTTGTCGGTCGCTTTATTCACGCTGACATCGGTAGCCTGCGCGGACAAGAGCACAGCAATTAAGAGTTCGAAAGGTGTACTCCAGTTGAGCTCAGTCTGAGGGTTTGGGTTGTTCTCCCTCAGGCGTTCCAGTATTTGTACTCGTTTTTCTTTGTTCATTTTGAAGCTGCTTTCCAGTGTGTAAACCAGATATTACTGGTTAGTGACGCGAGCTCGTTCAATGGTCGGTTTTTCTTGTTTTGGCTGACGAGCTTCTAGTTGTTTATCTATGATGTTTTTCAGTGCAATGAGTAACCCAACGCCAATAAAGGCACCAGGCGGAAGTAGCGCCAGTAAGAAGCTGTTATCAAACTGGAATATTTCAATGCGTAGGGCACTTGCCCAGCTGCCAAGTAACAGGTCAGCGCCATCAAATAAGGTGCCGTTACCAATCACTTCACGCATGGCGCCTAAGACAACGAGGACGCTGGTCATGCCTAGGCCCATCCAGATACCATCTTGTACGGAAGGCAATACATCGTTCTTCGAAGCAAACGCTTCGGCTCGGCCAATGATGATACAGTTGGTCACGATAAGAGGGATGAAGATACCCAAAGACAGGTAAAGACCATAGGCGTAGGCGTTCATCAGCAGTTGAACACACGTTACCAGAGCAGCAATGATCATTACGAAAACTGGGATACGTACTTCTTTTGGCACGTAATCACGTACCAGAGAAACGGTGACGTTAGAGCCGACCAAGACCAGTAAGGTAGCGATGCCCAAACCCAAAGCATTGGTCACTGTTGAAGACACAGCCAACAACGGACAGAGACCCAGCAGCTGAACCAGTGCCGGGTTGTTGTTCCACATACCGTTTTTAATCAGTGTTTTGTGATCACTCATTGTTGCCTCCACAATTGCGTGGCTGGTTCTGAATTTGTGCACGATTTTTGTTCACAAATTGTACTGTATTTTTCACTGCTTTGACGACGGCTCTCGGGGTAATTGTTGCGCCAGTAAACTGATCGAATTGCCCACCATCTTTACGTACTTTCCAATCGGCTTCGTTTTCTGGCGTAACTTTCTTGCCAGCAAAGCTCAGGATCCAGTCGGTAACTCGTAAGTCAATTTTGTCCCCTAGTCCAGGTGTTTCTTGATGACTCAGAACTCGTGACCCTAGAACCGTCCCATCTTGCTCGATGCCAACAATGATCTTGATTGCGCCGTTGTAACCGTCTGGGGCGATCGCCTCTATGGCCAATGCTGTGGGCTCGCCATTTTTACTCGCCATATAGACAGGCATAGCTTCATCAGTTCCCAAAGCGGGATCTGAGACCATTGTGCAGGACTCGTACAAGCTGTTGTCATGCATCTCAGGAGGAATCACTTGGTTGAGTACAGACAGCAGTTGAGCTTGTTCTTGCTGGCTGATTTGGTCTTTAGTCAAATAGTGCGTGAGCGCAACGACACCTGTTGAAGCACAGGCGAAAATCGCGAGTATTGCACCGTTCTTGCGAATAGCGTTTAACATGCTGCTCCTTAGTGGCCGTACGTTCGAGGCTTAGTGTAGTAATCAATCAAAGGCACACACATGTTGCCAAGCAGTACTGCGAAGGCGACACCGTCAGGGAAGCCACCCCAACTGCGGATAATGAATACCATAGCGCCAATGAAAGCACCGAAAATCAGTCGGCCTTTCACCGTAGTAGACGCAGACACTGGATCAGTGGCAATAAAGAAAGCGCCAAGCATGGTCGCTCCGGAGAGTAAGTGGATCAGCGGAGACGCCGTCTCTCCCGGAGTTAAGATAGCAAACAAGCCGCTCATCACCGTCAAACTGACAACGAAGCTGACCGGAATATGCCAGTTAATGACTCTTAATTTGATCAGCAGTAGGCCACCCATTAGATAGGCTAAGTTAACCCACTCCCAACCGATACCTGCCAGACCACTGAACTGAGGCTGGTGGAGAGCTTCTGCTGCGGTATTACCTGTATGGAGTGCGGTCTTGAAGGCATCGAGTGGCGTTGCCATCGTAATGCCATCTACACCTGTTCGAATCTGCTGAAGTGATAAGCCATCAAGATTGAAACCAGTGAAAATCAGTGAAAACGCATCGCCTAAAGAACTCGTTGTCGGTTGCAGCTCGGTAGGTGAGATCCAACTGGTCATTTGTACCGGGAAGGAGATCAGCAGTACAACATAAGCAACCATTGCGGGGTTAAATAAGTTTTGGCCAATACCGCCATAGAGGTGCTTTGCTATCAAAATCGCAAAAATCAGACCAATGGTGATGAGCCACCACGGCGACAGAGGTGGAATCGCAACCGCAAGCAGCCACGCAGTTACAATCGCGCTATTGTCCCGCAATGCCGACATCGGATGGCGTTTACGAGCCAACATGACACCAGCCTCAAGCAAAAGCCCAAGAATGATGGCAAAGCCGAGCTGAATTAATGTTCCCCACCCAAAAAAGTAGGTCTGGGCGAATAAGCCGGGTAAAGCACACAGCGCTACCCATTTCATCAGATCGGGGGTACTTCTGCGACTATGAGCGTGGGGTGAGCTGGCAATGAAAAAGGCCACTACTCTTTCTCCTCAAATTTATTATTCTGTTCGCGTTCAGCTTTGCGTGCTTTGGCGCGTGCGATAGCGGCAGCCACAGCCGCTTTCTTCGGATCCTCTGCGGCTACTTCTGTGCTTTCAGGTTCTGCTGTGACGGGTTCCGATTTGCCTTCCTGCTGAGCTTTACGTGCTTTGGCACGCACAATGGCGGCAGCAACCGCGGCTTTCTTCGGATCCTCTTCGGCAACTTCAGCGCTTTCAGATTCAGTGGTGACGGGTTCCGATTTGCCTTCTTGCTGCGCTTTACGTGCTTTAGCGCGCGCGATTGCGGCAGCTACAGCAGCTTTCTTAGGGTCCTCTTCGGCTACTTCGGTGCTTTCAGGCTCAGCGGTGACGGGTTCTGACTTACCTTCCTGCTGCGCTTTACGTGCTTTAGCACGCGCAATAGCGGCAGCCACCGCTGCTTTCTTTGGATCCTCTTCGGCTAATTCAGCGCTTTCAGGCTCAGCGGTGACGGGTTCCTGTTTGCCTTCTTGCTGCGCTTTACGTGCTTTAGCGCGCGCAATTGCGGCAGCGACTGCAGCTTTCTTCGGATCCTCTTCTGTCACTTCAGCGCTTTCAGGCTCAGCGGTGATTGGTTCCGATTTACCTTCCTGCTGCGCTTTACGTGCTTTAGCACGCGCAATAGCGGCAGCGACCGCGGCTTTCTTAGGATCCTCTTCGGCTACTTCAGCGTTTTCAGGCTCAACGGGGACGGGTTCCTGTTTGCCTTCTTGCTGCGCTTTGCGTGCTTTAGCACGCGCAATAGCGGCAGCGACCGCGGCTTTCTTCGGATCCTCTTCGGCAACTTCATCGCTGTCAGGCTCAGCGGTGATTGGTTCCGATTGACCTTCTTGCTGCGCTTTGCGTGCTTTAGCGCGTGCGATAGCGGCAGCGACCGCCACTTTCTTCGGATCCTCTCCTGCTTCAGCGTTTTCCGGTTCAGCGGTGACGGGTTCCGGTTTACCTTCTTGCTGCGCTTTACGTGCTTTAGCACGAGCAATAGCCGCGGCAACGGAAGCCTTTTTATCTTCAGTTGCTGAATCAGTACCGTTATCCTGTTGAGCGGCTTTTTTCGCTTTAGCGCGCGCAATAGCTGCTGCAACCGCATCTTTCTTATCATCGGATGAAGTGGCTGGCGTAGCCTCTTGAGTCTTCTGAGCTTTTTTCTCTCTTGCCTGACGTTTGCGTTCTTCACGCAGCTTTGCCATTTCAGAGTTGTCTGGCTCCGCATCACCTGCTTGCATCGCAGCAGCTTGCTTGGCTTTTGCTTTAGCGATTGCGGCCGCTACCGCAGGTTTAACTGCGGGTTCGTCCGATTTCGTTTCAGATTTCTGGGCTTTTACGCGCGCAATGGCTGCGGCAATGGCATCATCGCCGCCGGTTTTCTTCATATCTTTGCGACGATCATCTGCCGCTTTCTTGAATCGATTCTCGCGCTCGGCTTTATCACGCTCAAGTCGCGCTTTCTTCTCTTCAAAGCGGACTTTAGCGCGTTCTGCTGCTTCGGACTCTTCTTTGCGAGTACGCATCTCAGCTTTGGCTTGGCGGTAGTATTGCACCAGCGGGATTTCACTTGGGCAGACAAAGGCACAAGCGCCACATTCGATACAATCTTTAAGGTTGAGCTCTTCGCATTTGTCGTATTCCTCTGCTTTTGCATGCCATTGAAGCTGCTGAGGTAGCAGTGAAGCAGGGCAGGCCTCGGCACATTGGCCACAGCGGATACAGGCCATTTCGTACTGATTGGGTGAAATCTCTTTACGAGTCGGAGCCAGAATGCAATTCGCGGTTTTGGTAATCGGAACGTTAGCATGAGGAAGCGTAAAGCCCATCATAGGGCCGCCCATGATTAGGCGAGGCAGCTTTTTATCCGCTTTATAGCCGAACTCATCGAGCAGAGATTGAACGGGTGTACCAATCAGTGCTTTGACATTACGCGGTTGCTTAAAGGTATCTCCGGTCAGAGTAACGATTCGCTCAACCAGAGGTTCACCGTCACAAACGGCACGCTTAATGGCTTGCAGTGAACCGACATTCTGTACCAGTAAACCAATATCTGCTGGAATACTGTTCACTGGCACTTCTTTGTTGGTCAGTATCTTAATCAGCTGCTTCTCACCACCCGATGGGTATTTGGTGGGAATGACGCGGATGACGATGTCTTTGTGCTCTGCAGCTTGCTCTAACGCTTTGATGGCTTGAGGTTTGTTGTCCTCAATACCAATAATGGTCAGCTTAGGCTTTAAGATGTGTTCAACAATCTCGATGCCTTTAATGACTTCATCGGCATGTTCTTGCATCAACATGTCATCGGCAGTGATGTAAGGCTCACATTCTGCCGCATTAACAATCAGAATCTCTGTACGAGCCAATCCAGCTTGGATCTTTTTCGCGGTTGGGAAGCCTGCGCCACCCATACCTGAAACGCCAGCCTGACGAATAATCTCAATCAACTCGTCTGGTGTGCGTTGGGTGAAGTCGTTATCTGTTTTTCGTTCAATCCAGCGATCTTCGCCATCTGGAGAAATGACGATACAAGTTTCTGCCAGACCGGACGGGTGGGCAGTAGTGCGAGACTCTATCGCTATAATTTTACCGGATGTTGGCGCATGAACCGGAAGCATGAAGCTGGTGTCGTATTTAGTCAGCGGCTGACCTTTGAGTACGTGCTTACCAACTTCCACTGTGATCGTGCCCGGTTTACCAATGTGTTGCTTCACTGGCAGAACGATTTCTTGCGGGATACTCGCTCTAGCAATCTCGCTTTTAACCGACTGTTTTTTGTTTTCTGGTGGATGGACACCCCCTGGAAAATCCCAAAGTGCGCCTGACTTAATTTGTTCGATGAGTGACAGCATACCAGTCCTTAATTCACGCCATTCTGCGACTTGGCAGAATCGGTAATATCAACAACAGGAATGGCGTCCAGTTGCCACTTCCAGCTCGCTGTAGTGGTTTCTACAGGAATCATTTCAATACAGTCCGTTGGACAAGGTGCGACGCACAGATCACAACCGGTACATTCGTCTTTGATCACCGTGTGAAGAGCTTTAGTACCGCCAACAATCGCATCAACCGGACAAGCCTGAATACACTTAGTGCAGCCAATGCACATGTCCTCATGAATAAATGCGACGGTTTTGACGTTGTCATCCAGATCGTGTGCCGAGTCTGTTGCTTCGACGCCCATAAGATCGGCCAGCTTCTCGATAGTTGCCTGACCGCCAGGAGGACACTTGTTGATCTCGTCGCCATTCGCAATCGCTTCGGCATAAGGGCGACAACCCGGGTAGCCGCACTGGCCACACTGGGTTTGAGGTAAAATGTTATCAATCTGGTCGACAATCGGGTCTGCTTCAACTTTAAAGCGGATCGAGGCAAACCCTAATATGGCGCCAAACAGTGCCGCAAGTGCTGCTAGGGCCAGTACAGCAATAAGAATAGCGCTCATTACAATTTCACCAGTCCAGTAAAGCCCATGAATGCTAGCGACATCAGACCGGCGGTGATCATGGCGATTGATGCCCCTTTAAATGGCGCAGGTACATCGGCCGCTGCGATACGCTCACGCATAGAAGCGAAGAGGATGAGAACTAGTGAGAAACCGACTGCTGCACCAAATCCATAAATGATAGATTCGATGAAATTGTGGTTTTCGTTGATGTTAAGCAGGGCGACACCTAAAACCGCACAGTTGGTTGTGATCAGCGGTAGGAAAATCCCCAATAGGCGATAGAGCGTCGGGCTGGTTTTATGCACCACCATTTCGGTGAACTGAACCACAACGGCGATCACCAAAATAAAGCTCATGGTACGCAAATATTCCAGCCCCAAAGGCTCAAGAATGTAGCTTTCCACAAGATACGAGCACACTGAGGCTAAGGTCAGGACAAACGTGGTTGCCAACCCCATTCCGATTGCTGTTTCCAGCTTCTTGGAAACGCCCATAAACGGACATAGGCCCAAAAACTTCACCAGTACAAAGTTGTTGACCAGCACAGTGCCGACCAGCAACAAAAGATATTCGGTCATAATTATATATTTAAGAGAATCCGATCCCGATATTATCCTGCTTTGCTGAGTCAATAACAACCAACGAAAGCTAGGGTTTTGTATTGTTGAATAAAAATTATACGGGATATTCCCGTTATCGGGGCTAAATTAGTGGCTAAACCTG
Source organism: Vibrio sp. St2 (assembly GCF_947311885.1). Classification (NCBI taxonomy): domain Bacteria; kingdom Pseudomonadati; phylum Pseudomonadota; class Gammaproteobacteria; order Vibrionales; family Vibrionaceae; genus Vibrio; species Vibrio sp. St2. Next base: position 37,328 of record NZ_CAMZNA010000014.1, read on the forward strand.
TAAAAACCATCGTTAAGCAAGGATATCTTTAGAGCTGCCGGGCATTAAGGTTGAAGCGCTAATAGCTTGAGAGCATAAGCAACTGTACCGAGTTGTTAACGTATCTGATTAGCCGTTGAGTCTTTATAAGGTGATGAGTGGTGGAAGAGGAGATAGATCGACAAGCGGTGACTGGTTAAATTCGCCAAATAAAAACAGTGTATTAGGCTGTTTTTCAATTAGTCTCTCTATCTCAATCAAGCTTCGCAGGGCATAAAATCGATGCACATATTGTGTCGTTTCTGAAGGTAGCGCGAGTGTAGAAAACTGTCTGCTGCCAGACTTTTTAATGGCACGGGATACTCGGCCTTCCCCAGCATTGTATGCCGCAATAGTGAGTGCCAAATCATCAAACTTATTGTGCAAAAACGCCAGATATTCGATGGCTGCCTCAGTACTGGCTTGAATATCAAATCGTTGGTCTTGGCTGGCATCGATTTTAAGACCAAAGCGCTGTGCCGTAGCTGGCATCAGTTGCCATAACCCTGCTGCATTGGCGTGAGAGACAGCTTTAGGATCATAGGAAGACTCTAGCATGGGTAGCAATATCAGCTGTGATGGTAAGGACTGAGATGATAACTGCTTGGCGATGTCCTGAATCAGAGGTCGGTTAACCGCCAAACGTTGTTCTATTTGCTTTTTATAGGGAGTCAGGATAGCCAGTTCATGCTCAAATTCAGTAGGTAGAGGTGAGGCGTGGAGAGGGTATACAGTACAAAGATAAATCGACAAGAGCTTGTACAGTGCCCCTTTCCAACCACTGCGAGCATTGGTCATCTTAACGATGGCTGCTCTTCATAAGTATGTTGGCTTGGTTGAGTGACATGACACATCAGTTCATGAAAACTGGCAGAGCTGTGGCCGTTCTCTTGATTGAGTGCGTGACACTGCTTAACCAGAGATTCTAGTTCGCGCCATTGTGCATGAACTTTGCCTGACAACGACGGCGGTAATACAGAAAAAAGTTTGCTAATACCTGCTTGGTCGCTAGTCAGCCGTAAAGCTTTCATGGTCTGGCTACGTTCACTGGCATGTAGATCAAGCTTTCTAAGCAATGGTTTTTGCTCGGCAAGATTTTGGTTGAGTTTCGCTGCATCAAAAGACAAATACAGCGATTTTTGCTCTTGTAACAGTGTCGCTAATTGGCGATACGACTTGATGTCATCGCCTATGGAGGTGAGAAAGCGCTGAATCATGCGAGAGGTTTCAGATGCCATATTGAACTCCAGCCTGCGTTACTCGTGACCAGTATGAAACTGTAGAACCGCTTGAGATAGCGCTTTGGTATCCAGTGCCAACTCGCCTTTTACCAGCGCATTACGGACTTGTTCAACCTTTTCCATATCTACGTTAGGCAGTGATTGCATTTCTGCCTGTGCTTTGTCGATTGCAGCAGTATTGGTATTGACCATGGCTTCTGAAATCGGTTGAGCAGCCGAAGATTCTGCGGGCTTCTTGGAAGCTTGGTTTAGGCTGGTTTGGGGTACGTGGCCGCCTGCAACTTTGTCGATTTTCATCAATGGGTTCCTTAGTCATCGTGGTTACAGGTTTAATGCGACCATGATGCGCGAAACATTAAGTCAAAGTAATCACTTTTTTATATCTACCTGAAATGATTATCTCTTTACGAGTCATAAACAACGAAAATGATAACCGGAGTCCAAAAATCAGAATTGGGTCTGTACCTGATTCAGTCCAGTGACCACCGCTTTAATGACTTTTCCTGAAGAACTGTTCTGCACATCAATTTGTTCACCACGCGTTCCTTGCTCAAGGGCGACACCTTTGGTGGATGCAGTAAATCCGTTTTTGGAGGCGGTAATCACCACTTGATTACCTTTCGCGACTAGAGGCGTGGACTCTAATTTTCTTGGATCTAATATCTGGCCCGAACGTATGCGCCTAGAGGCAACCATGCCGGAAACTTGAGAGAGCTGGGTGAAGAAATCTTGCTCCCGACTAAGGGTTCTCTTTTCAAGCTTAAGGTTCATCGGTGAAATCGCTTGGTCTCGATTGATGCCTGTTTTGGTGACGACCACATTGAGTGTCAGCGCAGATTTGATGGCGACATTGATACGCCAGTTCGCTGAAGGCACATCGCAGCTGACGGCACGTTTTAGGTTGCCGACAGGGAGCACTTTGTTGTCGATACCTGAAATATTCAGCGGTTTGGGGCAAATGGGCAGATGCTCTGCAGCAGCAGGGACACGAATATCGTAATCGAGTTGATAGTCTCCCCATTGTCTGTTGTTGGCTTGAGTCTGGACCTGTTGTCTAAAGTCGGCCTCTACGGCTTGAATAATGGATTGCTTGGCGCCGATATTTTCACTGCTTAAAACGGCCTGACTAGACAGCATGGTACTGACTAATACAGCCCAGTTTAGAGAGGAAGCAATTCGGTTCCTCTGGCTTTTCAATACTTCCGTAATGCGGAAATTGCATTTCCTTTCTTTTTTGTAAGTCATTGATTTTGTTTTGTTATTTTTGTGGCATGCATCTTGTCTTATTCATCCTTATTCGAGCCGACTTTAAAGGAAAGAGACATGGCAATTTCATTTGAAAATGCGTTGGGTGTTCACCCTGATGCGCTGAATTTTCGGGTTCAGCGTACCAAAGTCCTTGCCAGTAACCTAGCAAATGTTGATACCCCTGGGTATCTGGCTAAGGACCTGAGTTTTACCACTGTAATGAATCAGTTATCACCTCATGGAGTGAACAAACCAGTACCTAAACTGCAGGTCTCTTCTATGTACTCGATTCCTTATCAGAACAGCAAAGATGGCAACACAGTCGAGCTGGGGGTTGAACAGGGCAAATTCACACAAAACAACATGGACTTTCAGACCAGCCTGACATTTTTGAACATGAAATTTCAGGGACTGGCGAAAGTGATAGAGGGACGTTAATCATGTCATTTACCGATATTTACTCGATTGCTGGCTCAGCAATGAATGCTCAGACAGTACGCTTGAATACTGTCGCGAGTAATCTCGCTAACGCGGATGCTGTCTCTGCCAATCCAGATGACGCGTACAAGGCGCTAAAACCTGTGTTTGCTACGGTGTACAGCAAAACTCAGTTGTCAGCGAGTAAAGAGAGTTACCCAAATGCTGAAGTGAGAATTGTCGATGTTGTCCAAAGCGCAGGTCAGGCGGAAAAACGCTTTGAGCCGAGTAACCCGCTGGCTAACGACGAGGGGTATGTTTACTACCCAGATATCGACGTAGTGTCTGAGATGGCAGATATGATGTCAGCCACCCGTAGCTTCGAGACCAATGTTGAAGTGCTTAGCAACGTAAAAAGTATGCAGCAAGGCCTGCTTAGACTAGGGCAGGGCAGCTAATGAGCATCGCTTCTTACAACGCTTTATCTTCTGACACTCCAGTAGGCTCTGGGGCAAATACCACCTCGGTGACTGGTAACCCACAAGATGCCAATAGTGCTACATCGTTAGAAAACGAATTCATCAGCTTGATGGTGGCACAGATTCAGAACCAGGATCCACTTAACCCACTTGATGGCACTGAGTATGTCAGTCAATTGGCACAGTTCTCTCAGGTACAAAGTACAGAGAACATGGCGTCAATGATGCAAAACAGCATGGTTTTGCTCGATAACATGCAAGTTCTGTCTACGGCCGGACTGGTTGGTCAGACGGTTTATGTTTCTGGCAACGAGTTCGAAATGGGTGACGCAGTTCAAGGTGGAAAAATTGAGCTTCAACATCCTTCAAGCCAAGTCAACCTGGTTGTTACCGATGAGTTCGGCCAGTCAACCAAAGTGCCTTTAGGCGCTCATCCCGCGGGTGACGTGGATTTTAGTATCAACCCTGAAGAGCTGGGTCTTAAACCAGGAAAATATACGGTATCTGTTCAGGTTCAGGAGGGGCAATCTGCTCCAAACATTCTTTTAGCCGGTCAGGTTGAGCAAGTTCGTATCCCAAGCTCAGGCGGCGCAGCGTTCGTTAACATCGAAGGTGTTGGCAGCGTACCTTTCTATCAAATCACTCAGTTTGGTGCTTAACCAATAAGGAAGACAGAGGTTAGTTATGAGTTTTAATATTGCCCTAAGCGGTCTTGATGCGACCAACACAGAGCTGAATACCATCAGCCACAATATTGCCAACGCATCGACTTACGGATTCAAGGGAGCACGTACTGAGTTTGCGGCTGTTTACAACGGAATGCAGCCAGGCGGCGTGGAAGTCGCTTCCATCTCCCAAAACTTTGATAAAAATGGTTCAGTGAGCGGAACGGGTCGTGCAATGGATTTGGCGATCAATGGCAATGGCTTCTTTGTGACCAAAGACAGCGCGGGGCAATTGCTTTACACCCGTTCAGGTGTATTTGGCACTGATAAAGACAATTACGTCATCGGCAACACGGGCGCCAAATTGCAAGGTTACAGCGTTGATGGGAACAACAATCTGCTCACGGGAGCTACGGGTGATATCAAGATCTCGACATCCTCATTGGCGGCTAAAGCGACTGATAAGATGGAGTTCATTGCCAACCTAGATGCAACGAATTCGATTGTCGATCAGACTGTGAATCCGTTTGACCCTAACAATACTGACTCATTCAACTCTTCTTACACGACAAAAGTTTACGACTCTCAAGGCAAGCCACATACCGTTACTCAGTACTTCACTAAGACTGCTGACAACGCATGGGAAGTGAATGTACAAGTTGATGGAGGTGCGGGCGCTGTTTCCACTGTGGCGATGACATTCAATCCAGATGGTTCAATTGCGACGCCGACAGGCGCTTATAACGTTTCGTTCCCAGCTTCGGGCGCAAATCCAATGAGCATCGATATTGACCTGTCTGGCAGCACTCAATTTGGCACAGGCTTTGGTGTCAGCACTAACAACCCGAATGGTTACACATCGGGTGAACTCGCGGGTGTTCGCGTAGAGGATAACGGCATGGTCTACGCCACATACACTAACGGTCAGTCCCAATTGCAGGGCCAAGTTGTGCTGGCGGATTTTGCTAACCCTCAAGGCCTCTCAAAAGTCAGTGGTACTGCTTGGACGCAAAGTTTCAGCTCAGGTGCGCCAGTAATGGGTGTCCCAGGCTCTGGCACTTTAGGTGATTTAACACCGGGAGCGCTAGAAGGTTCAAACGTCGATCTGACGAGCGAGTTGGTCAACCTTATGACGGCACAGCGCAACTATCAGGCGAATGCAAAAACCATTTCGACTAATGACAAACTGACTCAGGCGTTGTTTAACGCAATCTAACGGAGCCTGATATGGACAGTTTGCTATTCACTGCAACATCTGGCGCGAGTCGAGTACTCAAGGCTCAGCATGTTCGCTCAAACAACTTATCCAATGCGGATACCGCTGGTTTTCGTGCTGATATGGAGCGTGTCTCGAGTGTACAGCTTCAGGGCTCAGGCTTTGATGGCCGTACTATGGTTGTGACTAACTCTGCGTCTACTCGTTTTGATGAAGGTGACATCGTTAAAACAGGTCGCGCGTTGGATGTTGCCGTTATGGGGGAAGGCTATCTGACCGTTCAGACTGCAGATGGCCAGGAAGCGTATACCCGCGCAGGTAACATCAAAGTCGATCCGTTTGGCGCTTTATCTATTAATGGCTTCGCGGTTATCGGTGAAGGTGGCCCTTTGGTTCTGCCAGATTATCAGAAAGTTGAAATCAGCGAACGTGGTCGTATTTCTGTCGTGCCTCCAGGCGGTGGTGCTGAACTTGAAGTAGGCACGTTGAAGTTGGTGAAGCCGGAAACCACTCAACTGCAGAAAGAGAGCGATAGCTTGCTTCACAGTGTTGATGGCAACCCATTTGAGGTTGACCAAACCGTTCAGCTTGCGCCCGAGCATATTGAAGGCAGTAACGTATCAGCAATTGATGAACTGCTGAACGTGATGTCTCTGACACGTAACTTTGAAATGCAGGTGCGGATGATGAAAACCGCAGAGACTTTGGCGCAGGCCGGTAACAAATTAATGTCGTCACGCTAGGCGCGGCGCAAGGAGTAGAAAATGCACTCAGCTTTATGGGTAAGTAAAACGGGCATGGCAGCCCAAGACACCAAAATGACCGCCATTTCCAATAACTTGGCAAACGTGAATACCGTTGGCTTTAAGCGTGACCGAGTAGTGTTTGAAGATCTGTTTTACAGCATTCAACGCCAACCGGGTGCGCTGGTGGATCAGGTTAACGAGCTACCAGCAGGTGTTCAGTTAGGTAGTGGTGTACGAGTGGTGGGCACACAGAAGGTGTTCACTCAGGGCAATACACAAAACACCAGTCAGGAGTTAGATCTTGCTGTGATGGGGCAAGGCTTTTTTCAGATCGAAAATTCCGATGGCCAGATCATGTACACCCGTAACGGCCAGTTTCATGTCAACTCGGAAGGCTTGATGGTTAACAGCCAAGGCCTGCCGTTAGAACCGCAAATCCAGATCCCAGAGAACGCGTTATCGGTTTCTGTTGGTGTGGATGGCACGGTGTCCGCGACTACAGCTGACAGCACTGCACCGCAAGAACTCGGTCAAATCACCTTAGCGAAATTCATCAACCCAGCAGGCCTAGAAGCCGTGGGCGGAAACTTATTCCGTGAAACGGAAGCGAGTGGTCAGGCGGATGAGTTGATCGCCGGAGAAGACGGCGTAGGCAGCATTAAACAAGGCTCTTTGGAAGGCTCAAACGTGCAGGTGGTGGAGGAAATGGTTGACATGATCACGACTCAGCGCGCTTACGAGATGAACGCCAAAGTCGTTTCGGCTGCGGATGACATGCTGAAGTTTGTCGCTCAGTCGGTGTAACCGTTAAGTAATAAAGGAACAGGGAATGAAGGCATTATTGAGAGTGTGGCCTCTGGTTGTCATTTTGCTTGCTGGGTGCGCTGGTCGTCAGGAGTTTACGCCTCCTGAGCCTGATGAAGAAAAATACGCACCGCCTACGCTGGATTATTCACTTCCAGCTGCACAAAACGGCAGCCTCTATCGTCATCAATACTCCATGACCCTGTTTCAGGACAGGCGAGCATACCGTGTTGGCGATATGCTCACGGTCGTCCTTTCCGAAGAAACGGAATCGAGCAAAAAAGCCGATACCAAGTATGGCAAGAACTCGAGCGTTGGTTTTGCTGCACCGAGCTTAGGAGGCAAAACCATCGATGAGCTCGCCGCCAGCGTCGACGCTCAACGCGCTTTTGATGGTAGTGCTTCCAGCTCTCAGGGCAACAAGCTCGAAGGCGCTATCACAGTGACAGTTCATGAAGTGTTGCCTAATGGTGTCTTGCGTATCAGTGGAGAGAAATGGATTCGTCTCAATCAAGGGGATGAGTTCATTCGCCTAACTGGCATCGTACGTGTTGATGATATCAGCCGTAACAATCAGGTCTCTTCCGCACGAATCGGTGATGCGCGAATTACTTATTCAGGTAGAGGAACTTTAGCTGATAGCAATGCTGCTGGCTGGTTAAGCCAATTCTTCAACAGTCCTTGGATGCCGTTTTAATGAAACAGAAAATGACAATGTTTATCACCGTTCTTAGCTCTCTTTCTCTCCGATTTAGCTCTGCGCATGAGAAGAAGGATTCCAATAAAAGAGATTCATTTTTGATGGGGATGCTGCTGGTGTTGTCGCTAGGGGCAGCAATACCTGCTCAAGCTGAAGTTGAAATCCCTATCATGGACTTAGTTGATGTTCAGGGTATTCGCGAAAACCAATTGGTTGGTTATGGTCTAGTGGTTGGCCTAGACGGCCAGGGCGACCGTAATCAGGTGAAATTTACCGCGCAATCCATCACCAATATGTTGCGACAATTTGGTGTTCAAATCGACGACAGTACCAACCCTAAGTTGCGCAATGTTGCTTCAGTGAGCGTCACTGCAACCGTTGAGCCGATGGCAGGTGCGGGCCAGACATTGAATGTAGTGGTGTCTTCCATCGGTGATGCCAAGAGCTTACGAGGCGGTACCTTACTGCTGACACCATTGCGCGGCATCGATGGTGAGGTGTATGCCGTTGCTCAGGGCAACGTCGTCGTGGGCGGCGTGTCTGCTGAAGGAAAAAGCGGTTCTAAAATCGTCATTAATACGCCTACCTCAGGTCGTATCCCCGGTGGAGCGACGCTGGAACGAGAAGTACCCAATGATTTTTCAGAGCAAGATAACGTGGTACTTAACCTGAGAAAACCAAGCTTTACGACAGCTAAGAATATTGCTCGTGAGATCAACAACATTTTCGGACCTAAGGTCGCAATAGCAAAGAACAATGTTCGTATCAGCGTCAAAGCACCCAAGGATAGCCAGCAGCGTGTTGTCATGATGTCGATGCTGGAAGAAATCAGCGTGGCGGAAGGACGTAAGCCTGCGCGCATCGTTTTTAACTCTCGTACTGGTACCGTTGTGATAGGTAAGAGCGTCAAGGTCAGTGAAGCGGCGGTGAGTCATGGAAACTTAACGGTCACCATTGCAGAGTCGCAACAGGTCAGTCAGCCAAACGCGTTTGCTGACGGTGAAACAAAAGTTGTCGACCAATCGTTATTAGACGTCAGCGAAGAGCAAGCACAAATGGTGATCTGGCCTCCGGGTACAGAACTCAACACGATCGTCAGTGCGGTAAACAGTTTAGGGGCGACGCCAACGGATTTGATGTCGATTCTGCAAGCCTTGCATGAAGCAGGTGCATTGAACGCTGAGCTGGTAGTGATTTAAGGAGTTTTTATGAAATTTGACGGACTGAATGAACAGTCACAAATGAACTCGGTGCTTTATCACGATAACAGCGCTCTGATGAACATAAAGAACAGCAACGAACAGGGAGCCGCACTGGAGACAGTAGCGGGCCAGTTTGAAGCGATGTTTTTGCAGATGGTGCTGCGCCAGATGCGCAGCAGCAGTGATGTGTTGGCCGATGAAGACAGTCCGTTTTCCAGCCAGCAACAGGGTGTTTTTCGCGATATGTACGATGGTCAGCTAGCGATTGAAATGTCTAAGAAACAGCATTCTGGAATTTCAGAAATGTTGATTAAGCAGCTCAGTCCTTCGATTTCGGAAGTGGAATTTGAAACCAGCGTGTCAGTCTTACCGGCAAATGACAACCTCAATGAGGTGGAAGCAAGCTCACACGCTGAAGCATCTGTAACGTCTAATTCGGGCCAAACGCTTCATTCCACTCAGGAGACGGTCGCCTCAGTTAGACAAATGTTGGGCGAAGTCAGCGTGACCACAGCCTTCGCTCAACCATTGATTCGAAAAATGGAGCTGTAAATGAACCTCGTCAATATCGCCCTTTCCGGCCTCAATGCGAATCGCGTGGCACTGGACGTCACAGCGCAGAATGTCTCCAACATCAATACACCGGGGTACAGCCGTCAACAAGCCTTGATGGCTTCTGTTGGTGGAACGAAACACGACAAGCTAAGCCCAGGGCTGGGCGTTGAAGTGACCAGCATCCGTCGAGTGACGGATGAGTTTCTAGTCAAGCAAACTTGGGCGACAAACAGTCTTTCTGCTTACGCCACTCGCTACAGCAGCACGATGAGCCAGTTGGAAAATACGCTCGGCGCTGACGGTTTCAGCCTCTCAGCTGGTCTGGATACGCTATTTTCAGCTCTGAATGATGCAACGGTAAAACCAGAATCGGTTCCTTACCGCCAGCAAATCATTAATGAATCAGAAGCCCTCGCGCGTCGTTTTAATACCCTCACCGAATCGCTTTCTCACCAGCATAAAGATGTCAATGACCAGCGCAATGCGGCTATTTCTCATGCCAACAGCTTGATGAGTAACATCGCTGATGTGAACAAGCAGATTGTTGAGATGGAAGGCACAGGGGGGAACCCTGCTCAGTTAATGGATACTCGTGATGCGTTAATTGGTGAGCTGTCTAAAGTTGTGGAAGTGAAAACGACGTCACAAGCCGATGGCAGCTTGCAGGTTACGCTTTCTTCTGGACAGCCACTGGTCATGGGTGGAGATGCTGCAGTGCTTAAGGCCGTGCCTGATCCCAGCGATCCATATCTTGCCGACCTGCATGTTGAGTTTGGTACTCAGAGTTTTGCGATTACTGATACACCGGGTGGGCAAGTTGGCGCACTGACCGACTATCAGACGGAGGTGCTAAAACCATACCGTTCTGCGATTGACGATATGGCTAAGGCACTTGCTGATGAATTCAACGCATTACTGGTAACCGGCCAAGACCTCAATGGTAATACTGGTAAGCCCTTGTTCAGTTACGACCCTGCTAACCCAGCGGCAAGCCTGACGATTACCGACCTCAAACCAGAGGAGCTTGCTTTGTCTGGTGACGGCAATCCTGGTAATGCCGATGTGCTGGACAGCTTAATTGCAGTCAGTAACAAAGCCGTGTCAATCAGTGGTTTTGGTTCAGTCACATTAAACGATTCGTTTGCTGCCATGGTGGGAGAAACGGCCATCAAAGCACGTCAGGCGGATGCGGATTATCAGGCAAAGCTGTCGATGAGCGAACAGGCAATGGCAGCCCGAGATAACGTCAGCGCAGTAAACAGTGATGAAGAAGCGGCAAACTTGATGACGTTTGCCAACGCTCACAACGCCAACATGAAAGTGATCAGCACAGCAAATCAGCTGTTTGATTCCGTTCTTCAGTTATTCTAATTACAGGGAAATCAGATGAGAATTAGCGATACTCAATTCAGTCAGATGATGCTGCAAAGCTTGCAGATTAATAACGCCGGACTTGGGCAAGTTATGCAGCAAATGTCTACCGGTGAACGTCTGACCAAATTGTCTGATGATCCAATGGCATCAGTTCAATTGCTTAACTTAGAGCGTGAAGGCTCAGCCATTACCCAGTACAAGACCAATATTTCCAATGTAAAGACCGCATTATCCAACCAGGAAGTTCAACTTGACTCAGTGAATGAAAGCCTGAAGAAGATGAACGAACTGGTTCTATGGGGAGCGAATGGTACGTTAACCGACAGCGATCGTACTGGCATTATCAGCGAACTTGAAAGTCTACGTTCTTCTGTCGTTTCATCGTTTAACGCTCAGGATGAAGAAGGCCGTTACTTGTTCTCCGGAACTAAAACAGACACGGCAGCTTTGTCTAACGCGAGTGGGAGTTACGTAATCCAAGGCAACAGCGATAAACGCGTTGTGACAGTAGCGAAAGGTGTCACAATGGAATCCAATATGACTGCACAGGAAATTCTGGATCTAGGTGGCAATAACGTTCTTAACGATCTTGATGCTTTGATTGCAGAGTTCCAATCACCCACGCCAGCTTTTCGAACTACGGTTGAATCGACGCTCAGCTCTATCGAAGCAACATCCAGCAACGTGTTAGCTGCGATGACTGAAATGGGGGGTCGTCACAACAACCTGGATTTGATGGATAGTGCTCATGGTGAGAATAAGTTGTTTGTCGATAAGGTCAGCAGCGATCTCTCCGCACTAGATTATGGTGAAGCTTCAGTTCGTTTGAGTAACTACATGGCCGCATTGCAAGCGACTCAAGCCAGCTACGTTAAGATTAACGATCTCAACTTATTCGACCGCATCTGATAAGCAGGAATTGAAATATGGTAATGAGCACAGTTGAGGTTCGCCCCCACAATGTCAGATTGACTGGGCACGATAGAGCTTCTATTTCTCCTCCTCGTTCTTCGGAGTCTCATGGTGGCATAGGGCAGCGTAAACTAGCTGCCCAAAACCAAACACCAGCATCGTATTCGGTGTCTGGTGTTTTGCTTACTCAGGGGCAGCAAAATGCGACTTCAGTTCAGATTGCGACACGCTCCTTGCAAGCCATTGGCGGTGAATTGGCCAAGATCAAGCAAGGCCTCACTCGGGCAATGAATCTTGGTGCCGGTAATGTTGCTGGTTTAAAAGAAGGCTTAACAGGATCCAAAGCTAACATAGAGCGCATTCTAGACAGCGCACGTTTTGACGGTAACAAAGTGATCGACAACGAGTTGAAGCTCAAGATCGACAAAGCGGATATGCGCCGTTTCTCAATCCCTGGACTTAACATTCATCGCTTGAGCGACAAAGCTGAGCAAATTCGCCTTGATTTCCCGCAAGGCAACTCAGTGATGGTTCAGTTTGATGGTCAGTCTGAGGGCAAGCAAACCGTCAAAATGTTAGACCGGAGTCTGATTCCTCTTGGGCTCAGAGCCACGTTGTCTGAGGACGGTACCATTCTATTTGAATCCTCCGAGAAGGCTTATCAACAAATGCAGCAGAAGGTGATGGTCACTGGTCAGGGGCATCGCTTTCCTGCAGGGCAATCCAATGTTATGACGCTCAAAGCAGAGCCAGAAGGCATTGCGGAGCTGAGTTTCGATTTAAGCTCTCGAGAAGGCATTAAACAGACCATTGCTAAGGTTAATCAGCACTTCCGTCAAGTACAGGTAGGGCTAGAGCAGGCGAGTGTAATTGGCTCTGAATTGACAATGCAAATGCAAACACTTCATAAGCAGTCTTCGGTTATTTCTGCTCACCAAGTCGAAGACAAACTTAAACTATTCGATGAGAACTCTGGCCAATTCTCGACAGCCTTTATGGCACTCAATGCTCAGGCGAACGTAAAACGTCATTCTGTGGTGGCGTTAATGAGAAACTAAGGCGGAAGCCCAGCTAAAATAATTTACCGATTTTTATTGCTCGTTTGGCTCTTCATTAATTGAAGAGCATTTTTTTGCCTAAAGGAAAGTCGCGTCAGACCAGAAAGAAGAAGTACAGGAAGCAGACGAAAGCCAGTAGCGTTGCCGATAACGTTGGGTAAATAATGTAAGAGTCGCGTTTATCGGTTCGCTGAAAGCAGAGAAAAGTGAGTAGTACATTGTAGAGTAGCAACAGAGTGCTGATGGCCGTGCCTCCGTTTAGAGTCAGGTTATACAGCTGACTGAGAAACAAAGAAAGCAACACGTAGTCGATGACAATCAGCCACATAAAGGCTTTTTGTAATCCATCTTTTTTTGCGTGTCGGACCGTATATTGAGGCATTTGCTTTTACGTTTGAGTTAGCAGGCGCTGCAAGAGCGCCTGAGAGAGTTAAAGTTGCTGAAGCTTTGGCTTCGAAAAAGCTTGAGTATCTGAAAAGTTAATCACTTCCTGGCGAATAACCGGCTGATTAAATTCCGCCTTCTGTTTGGCTTTTTGCAGTTCGCTGTCAGCATTATTACCAAAGAAGGTTTCCAATACCTTGGCGGCTGGCGTGGTGAGGATAAACAGCTCAATGCGTCGATTCTCACTTGATTCCGGTTCATCACCATTGAGTAATGCGCGATCTGACATCCCTGTGACTTGCAGTACTCGCTCGTCGGGCATCCCTCCGGCAACCAGAGTGTGCCTAGCTGCATTCGCACGTGACGCGGACAGCTCCCAGTTAGAGCGACGTTCAACGTGACCTTTAAAGCGAGTAGAGTCAGTATGACCGCTGATGATCAGTGGGTTCTCGACACGTTTAAATACAGGCGCTAAGGCAAGAAGCAAATCTTCAAAGAATGGCGTCAATTCAGAGCCACCACGACCAAACATGTGCTGTTTGTAGTCGTCTTGAAGAACAATCCGTAGACCTTGTGGCGTTACGGTGACATTGACATTACCCTGAGCGCTGATTTGTCGAACCGCTTCCTTAATGACTTTCGCCAGTGCAGCCAGTCGTTCCTGTGTGTCGAACGTTCCGGGAATCAGAGAGTCTGTTTCCGGACCTTCACCATCACCCTGAAAGAATGAACTGACAATGTGGGTAGAATCATGTCGGCTCGGTACGGAAGAGTCGGCAGCCAAATCAATAGGAGAGATACTTTGCGAGGTATCAAACGGATTCCCGTAGCTCTTATCAAACACGCTCGCACTCTGAAGGTGAGCGACAATCGCCTTACGCTCCTCTTTGTCAACAACCTGCATCACCCATAAGACCAGAAACAGCGCCATTAAGGCGATCATGAAATCAGCGAAAGCGACCTTCCAGGCGCCTCCGTGAAATTCATCGTCATCGACAGTTTTTGTTCGTTTGAATACCACCTGTTCTTGTCTTTGCATTACCCCTCCTGCTCAGCGAGCCACTTCTCCATCTGATTGAATGTCGGTTTAATGTCTAACTGGATGTGTTTACGGCCAGCATCGATGGCAAGTAAGGTTGGCTTCTTCGCCACATAAGCCACAAGTGTTGCTCTGACGCACTCGAATGCGGTCATGTTGCGCTTCACGCGCTGTGCCATGGCATTGCTAAGTGGATCAAGACAGCAATAACAACCGAAGATACCAACGAATGTTCCAACCAGAGCCGCAGCGACGTGGTAACCCACAAGAGCGATTGAGCCGTCAATAGCCTGCATCGTAATGATGATGCCGCCGACTGCCGCCAAGATACCAAAGCCCGGCAGTGCTTCAGCCGTTCTCTGCATTGAGCGAGAAGGGAGGAGCATTTCTGTTTGAATGGCTTCGATTTCCTGTTCCAGTAAACCTTCTAATTCGTGAGGCGACATTTGACCCATGGCCATTAAACGCAAGTTGTCAGTAATAAATGAAATTAGGCGGTAATCTGAACCAACTTTTGGGTAGGCGAGAAAGATCGAGCTCTGATCTGGAGCCTCGATATGAGAATCGAGAAACTTAAAGCCTCTGCTGCGCGCTGTTTCAAGCAAGTTGTTAAGCAGAGCCATCAGCTCCATGTAGTATTCGTATTCTTCGCGTGGTGCAGAGATGGTGGCACGAACTTGCTGACGCATCTCTTTCAGGACTTGTGGCGGGTTACCTATGATCAGCGAGCCAGCAGCGGCGCCAATGATGATCAGAAATTCAGCCGGTTGCCAGATAGCGCCAAGCTTACCGCCCGCCCACATATATCCGCCAAAGACACACAGTAAGACGGTGATGGCTCCAAAAAACTTTTGCATTTGTGACTCCTAGGAGGATAAGTAGTGGTTGAGTTGTTTGAGTGCTTGTTTGTGCAGCTGACAAATTCTCGGAGGCGTCAGATCAAGCACTAAAGCGATTTCGTGAAGGTTGAGTTCGTGTTGATAAAACAGCGTCAGCAGCAGTTGATCTCTTTTGGGCAGTTTATTCAGAGCAAATTCAAGACTGCGACGAGTTTGCTCATGGGACATTCCGTCATAAACAGCGTCAGATTGTGCTTCGATACCGTTTTCAATCAATTGATCTAGGCTTTGCATTTCCCCAGCGAGGGCCGCGTTTTGGCGAGTCAGATAATCTTGTTCGTCTGTTCCCAATGCTTTGATGATTTCGGCATCGGTCGGTTGCCGGCCAAGAGAACGCATCAGATCACGAGTGACATCATTGAGCTCATGAGCTTGTTGACGCGTTTTTCGTGATCGCCAGTCAAGCCGGCGCAACTCATCCAGTATTGAGCCACGGATCCGACAGACCGCGAAGGCAGGGAAGTTGGGGTCCTCAACGTTTCCGTATCGACGGCCCGCTTCCAGTAAACCAATAAGGCCAATTTGCTGCATGTCTTCGATGCTGCAATGCGGTGTAGCATGGGCTCTGAGTTGATTGACGATACGGTTGACCAGTACTTGGTGCTGTTTGAGCAACTTATTCTCGTCAATAGGAATGGAAGGTGAACTGATTTCACCTTCGACGCCGTATTCTTCCTGAAAGTTCATATCCAACATGGGCCGTGCTCCTTATTGCACGACGTATTTCGTCAGCAAGACGTCATCGATATCGCGAAGAATATCGGTTTTCTCAAAGGCTAGCAGCACCGTTTGTTTGACCTGATTCTGGAGCAGGTTAACTGCGCCGTCCTGATGCAGATCTTCGTAGGTTTTGTCGCTGAAAAGCTTCAGTAGTGAATTGCGCACAATTGGCATGTAGTCATCAATATTTTGAATGCGTTCTGGGCGGCGAGTTTCAATCGCGA
The DNA here is from genome assembly GCF_947311885.1 of Vibrio sp. St2. Taxonomy (NCBI): domain Bacteria; kingdom Pseudomonadati; phylum Pseudomonadota; class Gammaproteobacteria; order Vibrionales; family Vibrionaceae; genus Vibrio; species Vibrio sp. St2. The sequence goes on from NZ_CAMZNA010000014.1 coordinate 53,229, forward strand.
CTTCCAGCATGACGAAGTGGGTCTGGCGCTTTCCTTTAACGCTGAGGACAATTTTGTCCAGTGAGTGGAAGCTAGGCGTCTGAGCTGGGTTGCGTTCTTCGGTAAGGAAGGCAAGGGGAGAATCTGCGAAAAATGATTCTGAATTGTTACTATTCCCCGATTGCTTTAAGAACCAAATTCCACCAACTACGGTTGCGGCTGAAACCAGGGCACTGGTGAGGATCATCGCAGAAAATACCGCGATCATTTGTTTTTTTGTCATAACCCTATTCCTAATTATGCGTGTGTGCTGAGCCAATGTTCTGATGGATCATTGGGATTGTCTGAATTGGCAAACTCGCGACTATCGAAAATGTGTGTTTGCTGTTCACCTTGATGAGGTGACTGGTCGCGTTCACTTTCTCCTGAGCCTACGTTGACGTCGACATGGACAAAGTTCTGGTCTTGCAACTCAGCTCGCAGCCGGTCAGAAACTTGAAGCAAGGCCTCGCGGGTTGCTGCCGCATTAGCGTTGATTTGCACATTGAGGCGGTCGCCATCAACGCGTACCAGCAAGTCCAGCTTTCCAAGCTCTGGCGGATCTAGACGGATCTTGGCTTCTTGCATGCTTTGTTGTGCTTGAAGTGAGACTCTGTCATGCAATACCTGCATCATTTGTTCGCCCCACTTAGCCGCACTGGTATCAACTTTTACTGCTGCCCATTCTGCTGTTTGTACAGACGTTGCTATAGGTTGCTGGTGAGAGGTTTGAGGCTGCGGTTGCACTTGTGTTGAGGCCAAGGTTTGCAGAACATTCTGAACTGATGGGCTCTGGCTTACAGGCGTGTCGATACTCAAAGGCCCGCTTGTCTGCTTCACCAGTTGATGGCTTATACTCTGCGGTGTCATTCTGTCTGACGAATTTGTGTCCACTGAGCCTGTCATAGCATCGAACGTTTGAGCACCGCTTGCTACTCGCTTTTGTTTTAGCTGTAGCAAAGCTAAAGCGTCCGTGGTTGCAGAGTGTTCTTTCAGTAGATGAGGGTTTTCAATCGGTAGCGTAGTCGTATGATCTGAGCTATTTTCCTGCCCTAGCATTTCCTCGCTATCATCCGTTAAGGTCACGACAGTTTGTTCAGCATTTGGCTGACTGCCAGTAAGCGTCGATGCTGGTTGCCCCATGAGAGTAAAGCCAGTGTTCTGTTCGGCAGGTTGACCGAATCCACGGGCTTTTTGGATCGTACCATCAGCGGAGAACTGCTCTGGTCTTTGACCTGTCATGGTGTGAAGTGAAGGTGTGTTCATTGCTAGTACTCCATGGTCATCGCAAGCTGGTAAGCTTTTGCACGCTCATGCTGAGCGTCGACAACATTAATCTCTGCTTCCAGTTCGTTAATGGCCTTATCCAGTGCGTCAAAAGCTTGTTTGTGTACAGCTTTCACTTCGGTAATGACAGGCGCGAGTCTAGGATCTTTGAGGTAGGGCTGGTGGCTTTCCAGCAGTTCTCTCAATTGAAGGTCGTAGCGTTTCAGACCTTGCCAGTCCTGGGTTTTTGTTGCGATATGAATCAGCTTCGCGAGATGGCGAAATCGTTCAGGGGACACTTTATGCTTGCTGACCAAAACTCATCCACCCCTCACGTATATTGTTCATGACATGTTCCACACTGGTGAGTTTGTCCAGGTTGTTTTGTACGCTTGCCTGATAAAACTCAACCTGACAAAAGTCGTATAGCTGGTGGAGGTTCTCAGCGATCTCGCCGCCATTCTCTGCATCAAGTGCGCTATCTAGGCCAACCAAAATATTCATGCATTTATTAATGCCAGCCCCTTTTTCTGCAAGGCGACCTGAGGCCATGTGGCCTCGAACTCGTTCGATTTCGTTGAGCAAACCGTCGATTAACATCACCACCAATTGATGTGGGTTTGCCGAGGCAGCCTGAGCATCAAGATCGACTTGTTGATAAGAGTTGTAGCCTGAGTCCATTAACATAAAAACGTCTCCTGGTGTCCGTTAACCAAACATCGACATGGTTTGGTTCATTTGGCGCATAATGGTGTTCATTTGGGTGAATTGTTTGAGGTAGCGGTCGTAAGCCATATCGTATTTACGGTCCAACACGACCTGTTTGTCGTTGATGCGATCAATGTTCTGCTTTAGTGCGTCTTTTCGAGATTTAAACAAACCGGAAGAGAACTGCAGGTAAGGCTCGATGATGGTGTCGATGCTATCTAGCAGGTTGCCGTCACCGTTGAACATTGCTTCAAGGCCTGTACTGTTATCGATTTGAGCCTGCTCGAACTTTTCTGAATCGAGCTTCATTTTTCCGTCACGATCGATCTCAATACCGACCTGACTCAGGCGAAGGCCACCGAAATCTCCACGCACAACAGACTTCACCTGGCTTTCAATCGCTCGTAGGGTAGGGTCACTGGCTAGAACAGCCCGAGTGTTGTTTTCCGTGTCTACTTTGGTGTATTCGTCAACGGTCGACATCAACTTGTTATAGGCGTCGATAAATTTGTTGACCTGCTCTTTAGTGGCGTCATTGTCACCACCGACGCTGAGGGTTAACGGCGATTCGCTGGTTTCTTGGGCTTTGCTGACAGTGATGTCGAGGCCATCAATAGCATCACTAAACGTATTGCTACTGCCTTCGAGTTTAAGGCCTGAGTCTTTCGCCCCTAGCCAAATGATGGCGTCTTTTGCTTCGCTGATTTGATTGAGGTTGGTGAAGGCATCTTCAAACCAACTCTGTCCAGTCCCTGTCGCCGAGACTTCAATCTTGTTTGCTACCCCAGTTTCTTCACTGGAGAGCATGAAGTGGGTTTTGCCACCTGAGCGAACCAAGGTGGCGTTTACGCCCGGATTATCGGGGTCATTGTTGATGGCCGAAGTTAAGTCAGCCATGGTTGCCTTACCATCTCCGTCACTGTCCAGAGTGGAAAGATCCAACGTCATTGTCTCGCCGTTGATTTTAAACTCGAGCGTGCCAGTCAGAGGCACTTCCGTTGTAGACTCCAGATCGGCAGGCATGCCCGTTGATACCTGGTGCGTTGTCGCGACTTGTTCAACAAAAATCTGATAACTGCCCTTGAGCGCTTTGGAGTCAGCACTGGCAGTGAAGAAACCCTCACTCGACACGGTTGCGCTATTTTTGATGATTCCTGATGTGCTGTTGTTCATCTCATTCACAGCAGTCCGGAATTCACGCAATGCCGATTCAACTTTGCCAAGTGCATCCAGTTGAGACTGATACTGGGAGGCTTGAGTGGTGTAGCGCTGTTTGAACGACTGGACATCAAAGGTTGCCAGTTGCTGTGCCATGGTTGCTGGATCGATCGAACTCATCAGAGTACTCCCTTGTCTTTTGTGTATGACCGTTGTGGTTCATACCACCATCATCTTTCTGATTTAATTAGAGAAATAGCAAGATGAATGCCATGCAGTTAGCTTTTAAATATCAATGACTTATGCATTCATTCTTGGTTTTGCGGAAGTACGACTTCCCATTGCTGAGTTCCGCTGCTTCCTTGAATGAAACTCAGCTTTGCTCAATGTTTTAAGGCGACCAAATGGCAGGGTTTGTTAAATGAAAAAGGTTTTGACTAGGAGTCTTAAAACAAAAAAAGCCTCCGCAAGGGAGGCTAAAATCACTGGAGTAAATAAATAGAAGAGTGTCTCTTGCCAATTAGCGAAGTAGAGACATTGCCATGCTAGGCATTTGGTTCGTTTGAGCAAGAACTGTTGTACCGGCTTGCATTAGCATTTGGTTCTTCGTCATGTTTGAAGATTCCACAGCGAAGTCTGCGTCTGTGATACGACCTTTCGCAGCAGCCGTGTTTTCAGATACGTTTGCTAGGTTATTGATGGTGTGGTCTAGGCGGTTGATATTAGCACCTAGTGATGAACGCACTTTGTTGATAGTGTCAAACAGACCATCAACAGTGCCGATTGCTGTTGTTGAGTTAGCAAGGTCTGTGATGTCGCCAATAGAGGCAGCATCGAATTTAATGTTACCTAAATCAGTTGAGATGTCTAATTGTAAAATTTCTGTTGCTGACGTACCGATTTGGAATTGAACTGCAGCACCTAGTTTACCACCTGATAGAAGCTTTTGGCCTGCGCCGTATGAAGTCTCAGTCAAGATACGTTCTGCTTCTTTACCTAGCTCCGCATATTCTGCGTTTAGTGCTGTTCGCTCTGAAGCTCCATTCGTGTCGTTCGCAGATTGTGTAGCAAGATCTTTCATGCGGTAAGCAATGTTAGTCAGCTCCTCTAGTGCGCCGTCTGCCGTTTGCAGCATTGAGATTGCGTCTTGAGAGTTACGCATTGCAACAGACATACCACGAGTTTGTGCTTCAAGTTTGTTTGCGATAGAAAGACCTGCTGCATCATCCGCTGCAGAATTGATACGCATACCAGTACTTAGGCGCTCCATAGCGGTAGAGAGTAGATCGTTTGTGCTGCTTAGTGTGTTCTGTGTAACTAGTGATGCGTAGTTAGTGTGCATTGATAAAGCCATTATGGTCTCCTTCGTTTTTCACAATACTCAGATTTTGGCTTCAGGATTTCCCTGGTCACTAACAGGAGGCGGACGATAAATATCGAAGATTAATTAAAAAGTTTAAATTACTGGAATATTTAGAGAATTGGCGCTGATTTAGTGAGGTTGATTCCACTAATTGGTGCTGTTAGCGCCAATTAGTGGATTAACTAGGCTTCGTATTCGTTGGTAAACGTCTTAAAAGAGAGTGAGGTTGGGATATCACTGAAGTAACCAAAATAGTAACTAGCGCCAAGTAATTTGTATTGGTTCAGCTCTTTTTGGCTGGCAACCCGACTGGCGACCCACTTTAGTTTATGCTTTTTCAGAAAACGAACGATGGGCAAAAAGGCCATTCGGTCCTCTTTATCTTCCAGTGACACCGAGAGTTTCAGCATTGCAGGCTCATAGCAAGCCAACTGCTCAAGTAAAGGGCAGGGTGGAGCAACTTCAAACCACAGCGCATAAGCATATTCTGCGACAAGCTCGATCAGGTTTTCTACCGACGAGGCAAACCCTAATGAATGGCTAAGTTGCAGTGAAGGAATAACATGCGCGAACGCTTTCTTATGGCAGAGAATAACTTGCTGCAAAAAATGTTCACCCTGCGGCCAGACAAGAGCTTCGACCTGAAGGGGGACGACGACGTTGCTGATTAAGTCCGGATGAAATGTATCTAGTTGAAAGCGGGTCTGGCGCAGCGCTAGGTACAGGCTGAACAAATCTAGGCAGTATTTGACCTTTTGAGACAGGTCGAATTGATACACACTTTGTTCTCCGTCACCGCCAAACCTGAGTGTCAGGTGCTGAAATTCGACTTCGCCTGAGTCGGCAGAGCGGATAGCCTGACACGCATGCCGGATGTCGTTGTGGACCAATGCTTCATGGATGATTTGATCATCTTCGGTCTTAAGGTGCTCTTCCATGAGCTTGGCGATGTATCTGTACATCGCCTGATGTGAGTTGAGGTTAGCCAAGGTTTCCTACCACGTTGATTTGTTTTGTTTCTGGTATTTCGTTGTATGACAATACCGCCAATCCTTGAGAAAACGTGCGAGCATAGCGGGCAATCAGCGGTCTAAGCTGCGGCATAACCAGGAGTATTGGTGCCAGCCCTTGCTGTTTTAGCTGCTGTTTAATCAAAGGTAAATTTTGTTGAAACTGAGCCAGAATGTTAGGTTCCACAGGGAAACTGTCGAGGTTCACCGTGCCACTTGCTTGTGCCTGCTGAAGAGATGTCATCAGCATTTGTTCCAGTTCATCGGAGAGTGCATACACCTTCAGTTCCACTTTCTGACCTGCGATCAAGTTGACCAGAGTACGGCGCAATGCGCATCGCACATCAGCCGCCAGAAGTATCGGGTCTTTGGTGTTTTCAGACGATTCAAGCATGGTGTTCGAGATAGTACGAATATCTTGCAAAGGCACCTGATCAAGCAAAAGTTGACGATACACCTTCAGCTGCTGTGCTGGATTGAGTGCTGCGCCAAGAGCTTCTGCCAGCTTCGGCGCTTGCTGGGTCAGCCTCTGCATCATGGCATCAACATCATCGTGATTAAACAGCTCTGAAAGGTGGGTTTTGATCACTTTACTGATATGGGTTGCGATGACAGTCGCATCATCTACCACCTGATAACCCATATTGAGCGCTTTGGCTTTATCTGTGTGCTCAATCCAAACTGCTGGCAACTGATAGGCAGGGTCGCTGCCAAGAATGCCATCGACTTCGCCATACGTCTCGCCAACAGCAATCGCCATCAAACGCTCTGGCTCGATAAAGCCTTGCTCTATCGTTTCTCCGTTGAGTGAAATGGTGTATTGGTTGGGTTTTAGGCTCAGGTTGTCACGAATACGCACTTCCGGTAGCAAGAAGCCGACTTGCTCAGACAGGTTACGCCTTACACCGCGGATTCGCTGGGTGAGTGGCGCGCCTTGTTCTTTGTTGACCAGATGAACCAGTCGATAACCGAGTGCTAAAGACAGTGTGTGTACATGTGGAATGTCTTCCCAGCTTAGCGGAGTTTCTTCCTGTTGCATGGCCTGAGTGAGTACTTCGACGTCTTCAATCTGAGCATCATGAACGGGGCTTTTTTGTTGACGCCAGGCTGCAAATCCAAGCACAGCGGAAAAAGTAAAGAAGGCGAGATGAGGCATGCCCGGTACCATACCGATGATTAACATCACCGCTGATACGGTAAACAGAGTAGCCGGTGATGCCAATAACTGCTTTTGCATGGTTTCTGACATATCGTTGTCGCTGTCGTTGATGCGAGTAACGATAATGGCTGCTGCGGTTGCTAAAAGTAGTGAGGGTATTTGGGCTACTAAGCCGTCACCAATAGTCAGTAGCGCATAGGTTTTAAAGGCCTCGGAGGCAGCAAGTCCGTGTTCAAATACACCGATGCTGATACCACCTGTGATGTTAATGAACAGGATCAGCAATCCGGCGATAGCATCACCTCTAACAAACTTTGACGCACCATCCATAGAACCGTGGAAATCAGCTTCATTCGCCACTTCACGTCTGCGCTGACGGGCAGCTTCCTGATCGATCAAACCCGCATTGAGATCCGCATCGATTGCCATTTGCTTACCAGGTAAAGCGTCAAGCGTAAAACGTGCTGATACTTCTGAAATACGTTCACCACCTTTGGTGATAACCACGAAGTTGATGATCATCAAGATGACGAAAATCACCATACCGACTACATAGTTGCCGCCGATCACTACCTCACCAAAGGCCTGAATGACTTTACCTGCGGCATCACCACCATTGTGACCTTCGAGCAGGACGACTCGAGTTGAGGCGACGTTGAGCGTCAGTCGCAATAGTGTCGCCACCAACAAAATGGTTGGGAAAATGGAAAAGTCGAGTGGGCGTTTAGCCGTTGTACTGACCAACAGCACCAAAATGGCGAGCACGATATTAAAAGTGAACAAGGCATCCAATAGCAATGGCGGCAGTGGCAAGATGACCATAGCCAGCACCATTAGTAAGACCAGCGGAATACCGACAAAGCCTTTTGTGGAATGTTGTATCTGTTTTAACCGATTGAGCATAGGTTGGTGTCCTTGGGTAAATACGGATGATCAGTGTTGCAAATGCTTTGGAATGGTGAAGTGAGGTAAAGGCATTGGCTTTTCACCATTTCCGGTACGGAATGCTTTGAGTTGCATGACATACGTCAGAATATGCGCCACCGCGATATATAGCTGGCTTGGAACGGCCTGTTCAATCGCAGTGGTGTAGTAAATGGAACGGGTAAGCGGTGGCGAGTTGACGATTTCAACCTGATTTTCACGAGCGATACGTTGAATATGCATCGCTGTTTCGTCCACGCCTTTGGCAACCACAAATGGGGCGTCTGATAACGCAGGGTCATACTTCATTGCTACGGCGTAGTGGGTCGGATTGGTGATGACCACATCCGCTGTCGGTACCATCTTATCGATTTTACGCCGAGCAAATTGTTGTTGAATTTGGCGAATACGCTGCTTGACCTCAGGGCGTCCTTCGTTGTTTTTGTATTCTTCTTTGAGCTCTTGTTTGGTCATTTTGAGCTCTTTCATGTGCTCCCAGCGTTGGTAGGGGATGTCAATAACGCCGAATAGTAGTAACGCAAACCCCATCATTAACAGACCATCGAATAGAATTTGCATGACGTTAACCACACCTTGCTCCAGCGAAAGTCGCTGCATGCCCAATAAAGGTTGTAGGTGGTTATCTAGATAAGCGTAGAGCACGCCAAAAATGACCAGTACTTTGAGGGTCGATTTCAGCAGTTCAACCAGTGAACGCGTTGAAAACATCCGTTTTATTCCGCTGAGAGGGTTAAGTTTACTCAGCTTTGGAAAAGCGTTCGCTAAACGGAACATCCATCCACCCAGCACCATAGTACTGGCAAGCGTAACGGCAATAATCACGACAAACATTGGCAAAAGCAGCGTAATGATCATGCCGAGGCTGTGGCCGAGCTGCTCAACCATTTGCTTAGGATTCGCTAAATCCTGTTTAGTCAGCGCCATGTTAAAGCGAAAGATACCCGCAATGCTTTCCCAAATTACTGGAAGTTGACTATAGAAATACACGGCAACAGCGAGAAAAATAGCGGCAGTCGTGAACTCTTTCGCTCTGGGAATCTGACCTTCCTGACGCGCTTTCTTGATTTTCTGCGGGGAAGCTTTTTCGGTTTTGTCCTGAGAGGATTGTTCGCTCATCCGCCCCCCACCATGAATTGATTCAGAAAACGTAGGGTGTCGTTGACCAGCACAGTATATCGGCTCGGCACACCAGACACAGAAATGAGCACGCTGAATAGCCCTAGCAGCATGGTCATTGGAAAGCCTAATGCATAGACATTCAATGAAGGTGCTGCTCGGTTCATCACACCAAAGCTGATGTTTGCTAACAACATGGAGACAATGGCTGGAAGGGCGAGTGCCAGTGCAGATGCAAACATCCAACTGAATAAATTAACGATGCCTTGCAGAGAAGCTGAAGTCAGACCGGAACCGACCGGCCAGACAACAAAACTCTGGATAAGCACATCGAGTACCACTAAATGACCTTCGAGAGATAAAAACAGTAAGGTACAGAAAATCAGAAAGATACGACCAAGAATTGCCACGGACATGCCGTTGACAGGGTCGTTCATCATCGCCATGCCCAAGCCCATCTGCATTGAGACTATCTGGCCCAGCGTCGTAAAAATGGTAAACAGCATGTGCAAAATCAGGCCAAAGAATAATCCCCAAATGGCTTGTTCGAAGGCGAGAAACAGCGAAGTCATCGAGAAAAACTCGACCGCTGGCATTGGCGGCATCAAAGGAGCAGAGATCATCACGATCGAGAGCGCCAGTAAGCTACGTACCCAGACGGGTATCAATGAGTCACCAAAGAAAGGCATGGAGATAAATACCGCGCCTATACGGAAGAAAGGCCACCATAGCTGACCAAGGAGGCGAGAGATTTCTGCGAAATTGACCTCCATCAGCCAATCATTCCTGGAATATTGTGGAACAGGTAGTCGAACAGCTCCATGATTTTACGTAGCATCCAGTGCCCAGCAAAAATTACCATGAGTAACGTGACCAGAAGCCTTGGTAGAAAGCTCAGTGTTTGCTCATTGATTTGCGTGGCGGCCTGAAAAATTGCAATGCCAAGGCCGACAATCAGACCGGGCACAACCAGCACTGCGACCATGGTGATGATCAGCCATACCGCATTGGAAAACAGGGTGACGGTCATTTCTGGTGTCATGTGAACTCCTGCTACCCAAAACTGGCGGATAATGTGCCGACCGTCATGGCCCAGCCATCGACCAGAACAAACACCACCAGCTTGAATGGAAGTGAGATGATCAGCGGCGATAGCATCATCATGCCCATTGCCATGAGGACACTGGCGACGACAAGGTCAATGATTAGAAACGGAATAAACAGCATGAAGCCAATTTGAAAAGCGGTTTTGAGCTCACTGATGACAAAAGCGGGCAGTACCACGGCAAATGAGATGTCCTCCAGCGCGGTATCGAGTGGCTCATTAGCAATGCGCAGCATTTGTTCCAGAGATGTCTGCTGAGTTTGTGCCAACATGAAATTGCGTACGGGCTTTTCTGCAACGGAAAACGCCTGCATTAAAGTAATTTCACCATTGTCGTATGGCTGGAAAGCATTCTGGTAAATGTCTGTCCAGACAGGGCGCATGATCAGTAGCGACAGCGCGAGTGCAATACCGACTAGCACTCGGTTAGGTGGGCTTTGTTGGAGCCCTAACGCCTGACGCAGGATCGCGAGAACCACAATAATGCGGGTAAAGCTGGTGGCCATCAGAATAAATGCAGGAAGAAAACTCAGGGCTGTCATCAATAACAGAATCTGCAGTTTTACACTGTATTCTTGTTGGGTTGCTCCGTCACTGACAGACAAAATGGTTAAGCCTGACTCATTCGCAACAGAAGGGAAAGCGAAGAGCAGGCTAACCAAACCGATTAGGATCCCCCATCCCTGAAAGGAAGATGACTTAGTCATGTTTCGGTGGACCTTTACTGAACCGCAGAAGTTAGAGCTGAATCGACGATATCAATCAGTCTCAGACCATATTTTTCGTTCACGACAACCACTTCCGCATGGCCCATCAGAGAGCCGTTGACTTTAACGTCCAGAGGTTCGCCATTGAGTTTGTCGAGCTCTATGACACTGCCTTCTCCAGCTTTCATCAGATCGCCCAAGGCGATATCTTTACTGGCAACCTCCAAAGTTACGGTAACAGGAATATTCTTGAAAAAGCTCAGATCACGTTCAGGAGTTGGTACTGCAGCATCGAGAATGTCGGTGTGTGTATCTTCTAATTGAAAGTCATCAAAGTTCAGTTCTTCACCATTAAATGCGGTGGTCTCTGTTGTCTCGCTCATTAAAAAGATTCCTTATCTTGATTAAGAATTAAAACTAGCTGCCCATCATTCTCCGCGACTCGACCAGAAAAAAGATGTTCTTGGCCAATACTGACGGGAGCTGAAGACAATAATTCGATGGGTAATACGTCGTTAGGCTGCAGTGAAATCAACTCACTGAGCGGCATGGTTTTTTTACTAAGTAAGACATTGAGCTTGACGGGAGTCGAAGCAAGAGATTGACAGAAAGGTTCGTACATTGACTCTTTGGGTTGTAGGTCCAGCTGTTCTGTCAATGTGGCAACAAGCAGTTCATCTAGCTTAACGTGTATGGTGCCTTGGTGGTCGTTGAGGTTGACGTCAATGGTGGCGTAAAGACCAGTTCCCTGTGCTGGCTCGAATTCGCAGTCAGACCACATTTCCTCTGGAGCCAGCCAGTTGATGATCAGCCGTCCGATTTTTTCCTGAAGCCGCAAGTCACTATTGTTAAGTGAAGTATGGCTTCTTTCCATTTTTGCGTCGTAAAAGCTGTCAGCTAATTTAATTAGTGTCTGGCTATCGGTATGGATAAATACTCGCCCGCCACCATCATGTCGGAAAGTACTGATAAAAGACTTATCCATTTCACTTGATGTAAAAGTATGCAGTGAAACTAGATTTATATTAGCTTCTGCATGATGAGTTTTTAACCAGTTTTGTAGCTCATACGTCAGGCCATTACACGAGGTAGATATTAAATCATCCAATTTATCTCGAATAACGTGAATAGGTTTCCCTAACGACTCTATGCTTAGAGGCTGATAATCTGGAATAGATATCTTGCTGCTACTTTCCATTTATATTTTACCGTGTCTTGACAAAGCGATTTTTAAATTTTCTAACTCAATTGGCGCAAGTCTACATAGAATTTTTTGTTCTAAATAACCCCGATTTATAAAATTTGTGACTTTACTCCATATGTTGATTTTAAGTCGTTATATATATCTTCTCATCAAAAATAAAACAGGTTAGTTTGCGATACATACAAATGATGAATGACGATTTTTTGTCGTTATCAGTCACTTGTTCTGTTTTATCTTTATGGTTTTAAATGATTTTTATTGATTTGTTACATGTTAATTACATCGCGATGATGTCATGAACTAACGGTCAATATATAAACAAGTTCCAATTTCTCGAAATTCCAAGAGATAAATTATTTAATTCGAATGGATGATTCTTCTGTTTATTTAATGGCACTCATATAACATCATGAACACGAAAGCTCCGAAAATATTTTTATTAGCTTTACTCTTTCATTGTTCTTCTTCTCTCGCTGACACTGAGGTTGAAGTCCCTATGGATGAAGTAAATTGGCTTTATAAAGGAAGTAGCTTAGCGTGTAATTTGAAGTATGAAGATTCTTCCTATGGGAAGTTTTATTTCCGCTCTGAAGAAGTCAGTAAAATATATTTCCACTCTCAAGTGGAAAAAAACAATAAAAATTGGAACAGCGCTAAGTTATATAGTTCTCCAGCACCATGGAGTGCGGTAAATGAACTCAGGCTCATAAGTCAGAATGCCGCCATTAATAATCAGCGTTCTACGTTTCAGCATAATATTGATGGCTTATTAAACAATATTGAATCAGGACATTGGATAAAGTTTGCTTTTGGCGGAAGGGACGCTTCCGATAGCATGACTTATATTTTGCCGACGATTCGCATTCAGAAAGCATTAGCCCAATTTCGTCGTTGCCAATCATCGTTACCGGGCATGTCCTATGCTCAAGCCCGAAACCTCACTCTCTCATTTGATCTAGGCCAACGTCACTTAACCGCCCAACAAACGAATACTCTGGGTGCGCTTTACACTTATCTGCGCGCCGACAAAAACATCAGCAAAGTATTGATCGATGGCTACACCGACAACGTCGGTTCCAACGTCGCTAACCTAACCATCTCTAAGCAACGAGCAGATTTGGTTGCGAAAGCACTTAAAAAATCTGGCGTAGAGGCCGCAAGAATAGAAGTACGGTCTCATGGTTCTCGATACCCCATCGCTAGTAATTCAACACCAGAAGGGCAGGCTAAGAACCGCCGCGTGACTTTAAGGCTGGTGCGCAATGATGAAGCAGTAGTACCAAAACAAAATATAAAAATGAACGATAGGGAAAAGGCTTAAAGATGGCAGAGACAAATATCTTGTTAGTTGAGCCAAAGGATGAATTTGCTCAGCCAGTCATTAGAGTGTTAGAGGATTCGGGTTACCGTGTGACTCATTCTCGGACTGGGCGAAGTGCACTGCTTGAGGGTGCTGCGCCGATTACTTTGGTGAGTTCAAATTTGCCTGACATGTGCGTCAGAGAGTTCGTCAGTTGTCACCAAAAGACATCAAGCAATGGCGTTGCTATTGCAATCGTTGAACAAGAGCAGGGAATCTTAGCCGCTGAAACAATGAAAGCTGGTGCGACGGATTACCTGCTTCGTCCTTTTGAAAACAGCCAATTAGTAAACCTACTGCGTCGTGTTGAGGTGATTGGCAAACCAATGGCAAACATTGTTGCCGAATCATGGCGGAGCAAACAGGTACTTCAGCTAGCTCACCGTGCAGCTTGCACGAATGCCAGTGTTTTGGTTACCGGAGAATCTGGAACCGGTAAAGAAGTGCTGGCGCGTTATGTCCACGAGCATTCTCCACGATCAAGTGGCCCTTTTATCGCAGTAAACTGTGCCGCCATCCCCGAATCTATGCTTGAGGCGGTCTTGTTTGGCCATGTGAAAGGTGCTTTCACTGGTGCCACTCACTCGCAAAGCGGTAAGTTTGAAGAAGCGAACAACGGAACGATACTGCTGGATGAAATTGGTGAGATGTCGCCAGCGGTTCAGGCCAAACTATTGCGCGTACTTCAGGAGCGTGAAGTTGAGCGAGTGGGTAGTCATAAGCCGATTCAGCTTGATATTCGGGTCATTGCCGCCACGAATAAAGATCTGCGCGAAGAAGTGAAAAATGGCACGTTCCGTGAGGATCTTTATTATCGATTGGATGTTTTACCCTTGCATTGGCCTCCACTGCGAGAGCGCAGCGAAGACATCCTGCCGATCAGTCAGTTCTTCATTAACAAATATCAAGATGGCAGTCAGTGTCACCTATCTCAAGATGCCATGATGGCGCTCAGTCAGTATCACTGGCCCGGAAACATTCGAGAGCTGGAAAACGTTATCCAACGAGCATTAGTCATGCGACACGGTGACTACATTACTGCGCATGATCTGATGTTACCAGTTGAGTTAATCAGCCCTGTCCAGACATCGACGCCTTCTCAGAGCATGGGGCATGTCGAGGCTAAGAAACAAGCTGAGTACCAGTATATTCTCGAACAACTTCGCCAGTATGGCGGCAATCGCACCAAGACAGCAAACGCACTTGGCGTCACTACGCGCGCTTTGCGCTACAAATTAGCGGCAATGCGCGAACAAGGTATTGATCTACAGTCGGCCCTAGGCTCGGCTGCTTAAGGAGGATAAGTTATGGCAAGTCAACCAATAAACAGTGCGATGACCGCAGAACAGCTAATGCTATCCAAGATGGATGCAATGCGCGCTCAGATTCAACCGGAGTTCGTGGTTTCTGCTAATCCACTTGATGTGCAGCAGGTGAATCAGCCTCTTTCATTTTCCACAGCGATGACCAATGTGCTTGATACGGTCAATCAGCATCAATCGGCTGCCAGCCAAAAAATGACCGCGGTAGAAACGGGTCAGAGCGATGATTTAGTCGGAGCAATGATTGCTAGCCAGAAAGCCAGCCTGTCATTCAACGCTTTGATGCAGGTACGCAACAAGGTCGTGACCTCGTTTGAAGATATTATGAAGATGCCGGTGTAACCCATGTCAGACTTAACTACCCAAGTTGCAGGTGGCGGGACATTTAGCGCTGCCAGCACACAAACTTCCTCCTCGCGAGGAATGGAAGACTTCACTCATAAATTGAAGCAGCTGTGGTCAAACAGCCAGAGAAATCTGGTTCTGTCTGCTGTTTTGGCCGCGATTGTGGCTGCAATCATTGTGGTGGCTCTTTGGAGCTCAACACAGAGCTACCGACCACTTTACAGTCAGCAAGAAAGATTTGATACCGGTGAAATCGTCTCTGTCCTTGAATCTGAAGGCATAAATTACCGACTTCAAGAGCAAAATGGCCAAGTACTAGTGCCAGAAGGTGAAGTCGCCAGAATCCGTATGTTGCTGGCGGCAAAGGGAGTGAAAGCCAAACTGCCAACAGGTTTGGATTCACTCAAAGAAGACAGTTCTCTTGGAACCAGTCAGTTCATGGAAACCGCACGCTATCGTCATGGTTTGGAAGGTGAACTGATACGTACCATTATCTCTCTCAATGCGGTTTCTAATGCCCGAGTTCATCTAGCCATACCGCGTCAAACACTGTTTGTTCGACAAAACAGCGAAGCGCCTTCAGCATCGGTCATGCTTGAACTCAAACCTGGTGAAGATCTGAAACCGGAACAGGTCGAAGCGATTATTAATCTGATTGTCGGCAGCGTGACTGGGATGAAGCCAGAACAGGTGTCGGTGATTGATCAGTATGGTCGTTTACTTAGTGCTGATGTTGCCTCAGCGGAAGCGGGTAAAGTCAATGCCAAGTATCTTGAATATCAGAAGAACGTTGAGAAACAAATTATTCAGCGCGCTTCCGACATGCTGACACCGATTGTCGGACCGAGTAACTTCCGCGTACAGGTAGCGGCGGATCTGGATTTTAGTCAGGTGGAAGAAACTCAGGAAATTCTTGATAACACACCAATTGTTCGTAATGAGCACACCATCTCCAACAACTCGATTGATCAGATTGCGTTAGGCGTTCCGGGAACCTTGAGCAATCAGCCTCCGGTAACTGGGGAAGTACCGACACAGGATAGTCAGAACACCAATGCTCGCTCTGAAGTAAACCGTCAGTACGCTGTGGGCAGCAGTGTACGCCGCACACACTATCAACAGGGCCAGATCGAAAAGCTCAGTGTTTCTGTCTTGCTCAATGAGGCCGCGGCGCCAAATGGTACAGCTTGGACTGCGGACGAAAAAGCTCAGATTTCTACTATGGTCACTGACGCTGTGGGTATTGCAGCTGACCGTGGTGACAGCCTCAGTTTGATGAGTTTTAGCTTTACACCGCTAGCGATTGAAGCGCCACCGACCATTCCTTGGTGGCAGGATCCAACGATTCAGCAGCCGATGCGTTACGTGATAGGAGGCATGCTGGGTATGGCGATGATTTTCTTCGTGCTGCGCCCACTTATCATGCATCTGACGGGTGCCGATATGCGCTCTCAAGAATTGGAGTTCGCTGAACCTCAGGAAGAGCCTATTTTCGACAATCTGCAAACGCGTGAAGAACGTGAACGTGAAGAAGCACTGAATCGCAAGTTATCTGAAAAAGGCATTGCCGCTTCCTCTGGTCTGGACGTGGGGAATGACATGTTACCACCAGCCGGATCGCCACTGGAGATTCAGTTGAAACACTTGCAGTTAATTGCTAACGAAGAACCTGAACGAGTCGCCGAAGTACTAAAACAATGGGTAAATGTGAATGAACACAGCAGAGTCAAAGCAGAAAGCAACGCTTAGTCACGTAGAGCAAACCGCTCTGGTTCTTCTCGGCATGGGTGAAGACGCCGCTGCCAAAGTGTTGCGTAACTTCACTCGAGATGAAACCCAGCGTGTGACAAAAGCAATGGCGAAATTGAGTGGGATAAAAAGTGATAGTGCCAACGGCGTTATCCAGCACTTCTTTGAGGACTTTCGTCAACACAGTGGCATCCGTGGGGCGTCAAAAGAGTATCTGTCGAACACACTGCGTAAAGCGCTGGGTAATGACTTAGCCAAAGGGCTCCTCAACAACCTATACGGTGATGAGATTCGCAATAATATGCAGCGCTTACAGTGGGTCGAAGCTGAGGTTTTAGCTCGATTCATATCTAATGAGCACCCGCAGATGCAGGCGATTTTTCTTGCCTATCTGCCACCGGAAAGCTCGTCAACAGTGCTCAAGCATTTACCTGAAGACTACCATGATGAACTCCTGTATCGGATTGCTCAGCTTCAGGATATTGACCATCAGGTTGCGAGCGATCTGAATGACCTGATTGAACGCTGTATTGAACAAGTCTCGGTCAGTCAGAGTGCTCCGCTCTCTGGAGTTAAACAAGTGGCGGACATCATTAACCGTTTTGAAGGTGACCGTGGTTCACTGATGGAAATGCTCAAGTTGCACGATGAAGAAGTGGTGAGTGAAATTGAGCAGAATATGTTCGACTTCATGGTGCTAGGTCGACAGAGAGAAGAAACAATGGATCGCTTGGTTCAGCAAGTTCCACTCGAACTTTGGGGTGTGGCTCTGAAAGGTGCAGAGATTCTTCTTCAGCAAACTATTAAGAGTGCAATGCCACAGCGCATGGTCAAAGCTCTGGAAGACGACATGGAAATTCGCGGTGCGGTACCACTAAGTCGAGTGGAGCGCGCCAGACAAGAGATCATGCAGATCGTACGTGAGCTGGATGAGGCGGGTGAAATCGAACTCGTGCTTTATGACGAACCTACAGTGGAGTAAAGCATGTCACTAGTGAAATCCAATTTACTGCAAGTTCCAGCATCAGGTTATCGCATTCATCGCTTTCCACCACTGGCGCAGCCAATGGCAAGCGATGATGAATTTGCCATCGATGATTCCTGGCAGGAATCCCAGATAGACCTGCAACAAAAGCTTGAAGAAGGGTTCCAGACAGGTCTCGAACAGGGACATGAAGAAGGCCTCCGTCAAGGGTTGAGTCAGGGGAAACAGCAAGGCTTACTGGAAGGCCAGAAAGAAGGTTTCCAGAAAGGCTTCGTATCGGGTGAACAGTCCGGTAAGCAGACATTTCTTGAAGCGACTAAGCCAGTAAATGAGCTTTATCAAACCTTGTCACGTTGGCAGTCTGAGCGTGAGCAACAGCAGCGACACATTATTTGCGAACTGGTACAAAAGGTCGCACAACAGGTGATTCGAGCAGAGCTGACTTTGATGCCACAACAAATCCTAGCGCTCGTTGATGAAACACTCGAAGCGATGCCCGGAAAAACAGAGAAAGTAACCGTTCACCTTAACCCTCAGGATCTTGACCGCATCACTCAAATCAATGCGGAATTACCTAAAGAATGGAAGCTGGTCGCCAATCCAGAACTGCCGACTGGCGGGTGTCATTTGGTGACCGATGATGCTGAGGCGGACGCCAGCTGTGACTCGCGCTTCCAAGCTTGCATGGACAACGTCAAAGAGCACTTGCTCGAAGAAGTGACACCTGTGGTTGAAGCTGACAATGAGTAATACGCTCGCATTTGATCTTCTGTCTGAACGAACCAGTGAAGCCATTGCTTCGCTGGATTCCATTCCCGTGGCTAGGGTCACGGGGCGACTGGTAAAAGTCACAGGACTGATGCTGCAAGCGGTAGGGTGTCGCTTTAAGCTTGAGCAGCGTTGCCTAGTTGAGACGGCGGAAGGTGACATGATTGAAGCACAAGTTGTGGGCTTTGATCATACCATCGCTTATCTGATGCCAATTCGTCGTCTTGGCGGATTATTTGCGGGAGCGAAAGTGATTCCACTGGATGGAGACAGCACAGTTCAGCTCAGCGAAAACTGGATGGGACGCGTGGTGAATGGGCTAGGTGAAGCCCTTGACGATGGACCTGTCTTGCAAGGAGGTGATCGCGTTTCACTTGAGCCTAAACCAATCAACCCTCTAAAGCGTAGACCCGTTGATTCACCGCTCAATGTTGGGGTACGAGCGATCAATGGCCTGCTTACGGTAGGTAAAGGTCAGCGTATTGGGTTAATGGCGGGCAGTGGCGTAGGGAAAAGTGTTTTGATGGGAATGATTACCCAAAACACGGAAGCGGATGTCATTGTAGTAGGCCTGATTGGTGAACGTGGTCGTGAAGTCCGTGAATTCATTGAGTCTAACTTGACTCCTGAAGCGCGTGACAAAGCGATTATCATTGCTGCGCCAGCAGACGAATCGCCGCTGATGCGTCTTAGAGCCATGTTGTTATGCCATCGAGTTGCAGAGTATTTTCGCGATAAGGGTAAAGATGTCTTGCTAATGGTGGACTCTCTGACTCGTTATGCGATGGCGCAGCGAGAAATTGCCCTCTCTCTGGGTGAACCACCCGCCACCCGAGGCTATCCACCATCGGTATTTAATGCCTTGCCGCAGTTACTTGAACGTGCCGGAAACAGTGAAAACCCCAATGGTAGCCTGACTGCCATCTATACCATTCTTGCCGCAGGTGATGATCAGCAAGATCCAGTGGTTGATTCTGCGCGTGCCATTCTTGATGGTCATGTCGTTTTATCTCGTAAACTGGCAGAACAAGGACATTATCCGGCGATTGATGTTAATGCTTCGGTGAGCCGCTGTATGACGGCTTGCTCACAACCTGCCCACCTGACCTTGGCCAATGAATTTCGCAAGACTTATTCGAATTACCTTCAAGTTAAAGACCTACTGCCACTGGGAGGTTACCAACCAGGACAAGATCCAGAACTGGATCGTTCGGTGGCTTTGTATCCACAGCTGACGGCATACCTTCAGCAAGCGGCAGACTGCTCTGTGGATTTTCCTCAAAGCCTGACAGAACTGGCGCAGCTCTTTCAATCAAATTAGGAATTAACGTATGGAAGCGAAATTGCGTGCTGTGGAGAAGTTTCAGAAAATTCAGCAAAAGCATCGAGATAGAATGTCTGCGCAGTTGGAATCGCTTCGCCAACAGCACACAGTAGCTGAGCAGCGTTTACAACAACTGATGGAATTGAAGCGCCAGACGCAACCACGATCGAGTCATGTTATGGCTTTACATCGAGAGGCATTGCTCAATCGTAGCCGTGTGGATCAGATGCTTCATAAGCTGATTGTCCATCAGGAACATGAGCAGGAGGTGATGCAAGCGCAATGCACGTCGTTGCAAAAACAGCTTGAAAATAAGCACCTCAGAGTCAAAGGTCTGGAAAATACTCTCGAACGTTGGAAGGAAGAGCACAATTCTGACATTCGACACAAGGAAGAGCTCGCGTTAGAAGAGATTATCAATAGCCGATTCGCGCAAAAAGCTCAATAATTCGTCACCCGCAAGGCTTTGCGTCACCTTAAACTGCATCAAGCCTGATTTACCCTAAGGAGGAGAGAAAGGTTGGTATGCTTAAGTTAAGAGATGCAAATGTCCTTATCATCAAAGAATTTCCGAATAAAAACATTAGCATATCTAGTCTTATGCTCTCTTTGGGAATCAAGCAACACAAGATTATTCATCTGAATTCCCCACATGAAGCGCTTAATCGGACGTTCCATGGCCGTTTTGATATTCTGATTTGTGATCAGAGCTTTCGCAAAAACACGGTTAAGTCACAGGATCTGATTCTTGAGTTGAGAAAGTCGAAGACTATAGATGAGCGCTCGACAATCATTATGGATTGCGCGGATAGCAGTATCCGTGACAGCTCATATTACTTTGGTGATGTCCACCTCAAGCCGGAAGATAATCAGCGGGATATCAGTGTTCTTATCCGCAAGGTGTTTGAGAAGAAGAATAAGGTTTGGCCTCTGCTTCAGCGCAACGATATTGAGTGTGCTGACGAGATGGAAAAGCGCTACCAATTCTTTGAGCAGCACTACTTTGAATATCAGTATGATTTCAAACTCAATCGTGCCCACCATCACTTGGTAAAACGTGAACTAAAACAAGCCACGGAGCTATATGGTGCTTTGATAAAAGAGGCGGGCAAGCGAGATTATTCTCTAGAGATCAGTCTGTTTCTCAATGCACTGGTATTAAATGCTCAGTCAGACGATGCGCTGGAGCTGTATAACAAGTTCAATTCTGCCAAGTTTCAACTCGGTCAGCCATTTGACGAGATAGGGACGTTGCTGATGCTGCAAAATGGCAGCATACAGGATGCTTACCGCCTGTTGACTCGTTCGGGCTCACGTTGGGGGCTTAGTTTGGCTCATCAAACATCGCTGGCTTTGATGAGCATTGCCGCCGGTCGATATGATGATGCTCTGGTTCACTTCTCTTCTGGTCTTAATACCGCCAAACTGATCAATCGAGACGTTGCCCAGCACACCCTGAACTATCTGTTCGCATTGCTAATGCTTTGGATGCGAAGTGAAGAGGGGAGTGGCTTGTATGAGAAGAAATTTGATCAGGTTGTTAAAGAAATGTCCCGTCACAAGCTCACGGAAAGTGAGAGTCAGCATCTGGCATTAATTCAGCTTCATGCTGAATTCCTCACGGGGGCACGACAAAGCGCGGAGTCTGTGCTGGATAGCTTTACCCGTAAGCTCGACAAAGTGAGTAGTGTGGCGAAAATCCATGCACTATTTCTTTCTACGGGTTTGTCTAACAAAGACAACCTTACCCTCATTTTTGATAATCTTCTCCATCACGACAGTGTGTTTATGTTTGAACCACTTCCTCCTGTCTGTGCTGCGTTGGTTAAACGCATTGATTTTAAGCAATTTGCCAGTGACATGAAGCGTTTTAATCGCGAGAAAGTTGCTGAGTAGTTGTGACTCTGTTTTCAGGACCAAAATAGCCTAAGCGACCTGTTTTGAATCGCAATTAAATCCAATTTTTATCTCTGGGATAAGGTTTCCGAATTGGAAACCTGACTCTTCTCGCGTCATTTTGCCCTGATAGAATTCCTCTCACTTTAATGATTGTAAGAGTGTGTCATTGAGAAAGTATGGAATCTAATCACTTAACCGTTATGGTCACTGGCATTGAGGGAACGCGCTTTTTTAATCTATCGTTCCGGGCTATTACAGGGATTAAGTACTCGCTGTTATTTATTGCTGTGGTGTTCTTTACCTTGCTTGGACTTTTGTCGATTCTAGCGGGCGATGCTTCTGATTCCGAACGGGAAAAAAGTGAACTGTTGAGTAAAGCCTATTCTCTCGAAAAAGAGTTAATACGCTCACACGAATTTCAGAGTGACTTAGAAAGCCACCTGACGAGAAAGAAGCAAGATCTCGCTTACGTGACGGACAAACTGCGTGATATTGAGTCTGCGCTAGAGCTTTCCAACGAGTCCTTAGATTTAAGAGATAGAGTTGATAGCGCGGCGCTTAGTACTGCAGTTCGTCATCAGATGATGCAATTGATACCCAATGGACGACCAGTTAAAGCGGGTTATCTTTCTTCCCATTACGGTCGCAGGGTGCATCCAGTCACCAAAATGAAAGCCATGCATCATGGTATTGATTACGCGGTTAATGCTGGAACTCCCATCTACGCTCCGGCTGATGGCATTATCGAAGTGGCGAGAAAAAGTAATAAAGGCTCAGGCAATTTCTTAAAACTGGCGCACTCATTCGGTTTTACTTCTTCTTACTCTCACCTGAGTGCATTCAAGGTGAAGCGTGGAGATTACGTTAAGAAAGGTGATTTGATTGGCCTGTCGGGTAACTCTGGGTTATCGACTGGGTATCACCTGCATTATGAGGTTCGTTTGGTGGGGCGCTCTCTGGATCCATTGCCTTTCACCAAATGGGAAATGAATAACTTTGACTCGATTTTCGAATCGAATAAGGACGTAAAATGGGATTACTTGGTAAACAGAATCGAGAATCAAATAGCCACTGCTCTCAAACTGTCATCGCGGAAGGAGGCTATATTGAAGGACAACTCAAGCTTACTTGTAACATCCAGATAGATGGTCAAATAAAGGGCAGCATTGAAACCGATCGTAGTGTCACCATTAGTGCGACTGGATCTGTTGACGGTTCGATTCGTGCTGAACGTCTGATTATCAATGGCCGCTTCCTTGGCAAGGTTTACACTAAAAGCTTAGAGATTCTAGAACATGGCTACCTTGAGGGAGAAGTGTCTGCTACAGAATTTACCATTCAGAAAGGCGGCGTCTTTCTAGGGAACTCAAAGAATGTCTCCACAGAGGAAGTCGTTAATCTAGACGCTGCGAAAAAAACATCCAAGCCAAAGGCAAAAACAGAACAAGGTAAAGTTGAGCAGTGCGCTTAACGAGCATTACAGATTCGCACGACAATGATATCTCCCGATGGATCGGGAGATATTTGGACAGTTTATTTGGGCCGAATTTAAAAGTGATATTGGATATTCGTCATCAAGAAAACTTCGTCACCTAGTTTTGATGTTGTTTTAGTGTTCCCTTCTTCATTAGTTAGTTCTGTAGTGTGGTACAGGTAACTGACTTCTGTACCAACACTCCATTGCTCAAATTGGTAGTTTAGTCCTGTTTGTGCTCCCAGCACTACTCCATCCAGTTCGTGTGTATCGTAGCTCGCATTGAACATTTCGTAGCCCAGCTTGCCACCTAAGGTCCAGGAAAGTTTCTCCGTGATTGGCACAAGGTAGTCGTACCTTGTATAGAGAGTGCCGACTTCAAGGTCGCTATCTGAGTTGTTTTCTTCACTCGTACCACGATAGTCATAACCTAGACTTAGTTGGTGAGCATTATTGAAGATAACACCACCACGCAAACCAAACACCGCGGAGGATGACATATCTTGGCCTTGATTGACGCCATTGGTTTCCACTTCGATTGTACCGCTAATGCGGGCACCTGCATCAAGGCCAATGAAATAATCATAGTTCTCTGAAGCATTAGCAGTGATTGCTGTTGTCGCCATCAAGACACCGAAAGTAACCAGTTTTAAGGATTTGTTTTGCATAGTGTGTTTCCTACATTTAACGCTAGCGATTGGCTAACTCTTTTGTTGTTTTCGCTTTCACATCACGGTGAAAGTGGCGGTTAAGGTAGAGATACAAACGACAAAAGCGAAAGGAAATGCACGGAATAGTACGGAATAAAGCTAAATTGTTTTTTTATTTATAATTGTTGATAAATTACCTAATTACGTATCCCGTTGTTTATTGGGCTTTTAAACGGTAAGAGAGTGCAAAAATGAAGGGAGCGGTTTGAGCGAATTATGTGATTACCTTGCGTTTAAGATTTGAGGCTAGGTATGCAGGGAAGGCCTAGTAAATCAAAGGAGAGGAAGCACCGCTGTATAGAGTCTAAGGGCTGCTGAAACGAAAAAAGACGTCCGAAGACGTCTTTTTCTTGAATTTGGCTCCCCCTGCGGGACTCGAACCTGCGACATACGGATTAACAGTCCGCCGTTCTACCAACTGAACTAAGGGGGAA
>NZ_CAMZNA010000015.1:0-70920 GCF_947311885.1 Vibrio sp. St2
TTAGTTCAGTTGGTAGAACGGCGGACTGTTAATCCGTATGTCGCAGGTTCGAGTCCCGCAGGGGGAGCCATATTCAATCGATGAGTGAAAACTTGTTGATTAAAAAAGGCGCCGACTTAGCTCAGTAGGTAGAGCAACTGACTTGTAATCAGTAGGTCACCAGTTCGATTCCGGTAGTCGGCACCATTATTCCCCCTTAGTTCAGTTGGTAGAACGGCGGACTGTTAATCCGTATGTCGCAGGTTCGAGTCCCGCAGGGGGAGCCATATTCAAGAAGCCAAGTCGAAAGACTTGGCTTTTTTCGTTTTTAACTGCGACTTACTTGTTCCAAGTAAATACCTCAGAGCTGGCCGCCCGCGTTGAGTCCCGTGGGGAGAGCCATGTTAAGAAAAGCCTCATCACTTGATGAGGCTTTTTCGTCTCTGTTGTTTCGTTTTGTCTCAGCTCTGCACGTCACCTCTCTTCACACATGAAAATAGCAAACCGAAAACAAGAACTACGAAACTAAAAAAGGGCTGGCACGTTGGCGCCAACCCTTTCTAAATAGCTATTATTTATTGTGGCTATTACTCAGTACCACCTACCGTTAGAGAATCCAGCTTCAATGTCGGTTGTCCTACGCCCACAGGCACGCTCTGACCCGCTTTACCGCAAACACCCACACCTCGGTCAATGCTAAGGTCATTACCGACCATAGAGACTTGCTGCATCGCTTCAATGCCTGAACCGATCAGAGTCGCGCCTTTCACAGGGCGAGTAATCTTACCGTCTTCAATCAGATACGCTTCTGAAGCAGAGAACACGAATTTACCTGAAGTGATATCCACCTGGCCACCACCAAAGTTTGGCGCATAAAGGCCCTTCTTCACCGTAGAGATGATCTCTTCCGGTGTATGTTGACCTGGGAGCATGTAGGTGTTGGTCATACGCGGCATTGGAAGGTGCGCATAAGACTCACGACGGCCATTCCCTGTCGGTGCTACACCCATCAAGCGCGCATTGTGCTTATCCTGCATGTAACCTTTAAGAACACCGTTTTCAATCAAGGTGTTGTATTGACCGGCTACCCCTTCGTCATCGATGTTAAGAGAGCCACGTAGGTCTTTCAAAGTGCCGTCATCAACAATAGTACAAAGCTCAGAGGTGACTTTCTCACCAACCTTACCGCTAAATACCGAAGATTCCTTACGGTTAAAGTCCCCTTCCAGCCCGTGGCCTACGGCCTCATGAAGCAGGACACCAGGCCAGCCTGAGCCTAATACAACCGGCATTGCACCCGCTGGTGCAGCTTCAGCTTCAAGGTTAACTAGCGCCATACGAATCGCTTCATCAGCGTAGTGATAGGCTACTTTGATACCCTGCTCTTCCGTCAAAAAGAAGTCATAACCAAATCGGCCGCCACCACCAGCACTACCTCGCTCACGACGTTCACCACGCTGAGCCAGTACACTGATAGACAAACGTACCAACGGGCGAATATCACCCGCATAAGTGCCATCTGTTGCCGCGACAAGCATTTGCTCGTGCACACCGCTTAGGCTTACCGACACTTCTTTGATCAGCGGCTCTTTAGTCCGAATGTAAGCATCCAGTTCTTTAAGCAGCTGAGTCTTTTGTTCTTTCTTCCAGCTTTCGAGCGGATTCACTGCTGCGTAAACCTGCTGATTGTCACTGCGTTTAAATGCCTGCACCTGAGCACTTTGGCCTTGTTGAGCAATACCACGCGCAGCGATTGCGCTCTGCTTCAGGCCTTCAAGTTGGATTTGATCTGAGTATGCGAAACCCGTTTTTTCACCAGCGATTGCGCGAACACCAACCCCTCGGTCAATGTTAAACGAACCATCTTTGATGATGCTGTCTTCCAGAACCAAAGATTCATGCCAGCTCGACTGAAAATAGATATCTGCGTAGTCAATCTGACGGCTAGCAATGCTCGATAAGGTCTCTGCAATGTCCTGCTCGGTCAGACCTGCCGAGTTTAGCAATGCGTCTTCTACTTGGTTTATTGTCATACTTCGCTCTTAAACATGTAAATGGTTTTGGAACCGGGTGTGGTTGAGAGTCGGCATCGCAGCGCGGATTTCCTTGACTCTGTCTAGGTCAATATCGACCAGCAGGTTTTGAGGTTGTTTGTTCAAGCTGGCCAAAACCTCTCCCCATGGAGACACTACCATAGAATGCCCCCAAGTTTCTCGGCCACATGGATGGACGCCTGTCTGGTTCACAGCGATAACCCAGCTTTGAGTTTCAATTGCGCGAGCCCTGAGTAAAGGCTCCCAATGAGCCTCTCCCGTAACTGCAGTAAATGCCGCGGGAACCAGCAATACGTTAGCACCTCTCTGCGCCAGTTCACTGTATAGCTGTGGAAAACGGACATCATAGCAGATTGTCAGCCCCAAATGAGCGACGGGCGTATCGACTGACACAATTTGTTGGCCTGGGCGGAAGGTTTCTGACTCACGATAGCGCTGGTGCGCATCTGCGACGTCAACATCAAACATATGTAGCTTGTCATAGTGAGCAATCAACGCCCCATGCGGATCGAAGACCAGAGAAGTCGTCGTCACACCATCATCACAGCGAATTGGCATACTGCCCACAACAAGAAATACCTTCGCATCTTTTGCAATCTGTGAAAGCTGGCTTTGAATTGGCCCCTGATTAAGCGGCTCAGCCAGCGTGTGGTAATCGGCTCGATTGCCAAAGACTAAGCTGTTTTCGGGTGTCACTACCAGCTTCGCGCCTGCCTCAGCGAGAGTCACTACCTGTTGCTGGATATAGGCCAGATTCTCTTGCGCATCTGGCCCTGATGTCATCTGAATTAGTCCCACTCGCTCCATGAGTGATTCTCCTTATTCAATCGATTCGCGTAAATTTTCCGGCAGTTTAAACTCACCTTTGCTTCGCGACAGCTCTTTAACCACTGGTGCATCCAACGGGCCTTTGACTTCGTAGTTAACCTGAGTAAAGACCTCAACCACAGGTGAAATCACCGTGGTAATAGCCAAAACATACAACGCGGTTTGCGGCGTAACGGCAAAGGCGGTGAGAACCGGAATACCCGATGTGATATCTGGAACAAAATTTACTTCTGCATCTACTGTGCGTGAGTTGAGGTTTGCCAGACCTTTGATCGACATGTCCCCTGCAACGGCATCCATCTTGATGTCATTGGTCAGGAAGATGCCGTTTTTGATCTCACCACTGCCGGTGATAGAGTCAAAGGCCATACCGTTATCAAACACATCGCTAAAATCGAGCTGCATTTTGCGAATAATAGAGTCGAGACTGAATAAGCCCAGTAGTCGCGCCGCTCCACTGACATCTGAGATTTGGCCTTTACCCAGCTTGGTCGAGACATGGCCTTGCAGAGTATTCACCTTCATCGACCATGGTGAGCCATCCCATTCCACTTTAGAGTCAATTTCGAACGGAGCCTTCTGAATACCCGACGTGATACCAAATCGTTCCATCACGTCACTGTTATTCTCACCTGACATCACTATGTTAAATTTAGTATGACTCTGATCTTTCGTTAGAAGCCAAGAGCCATTCATATCAACTTTGTTAGCACCGCTTTGGAAAGACAGCTTCTTCCATTCTAGACGCTCCCCTTGGCGCTGCAGATCCAAGTGTGTCTTCCCCACTTTGTAACCTTGCAGCCAGAAGTCATCGATAGTGAGAGTGATATTTGGAATTTGCTCATGGAAAGAACGTTCAAAATCACTGATCAGTTCTTTCTGATCTTTGCCTGCTTCAAACAGAGTCGTGTCTTTGTATTCAGTATCTAAGGCAGGGATATAAACATGCAGCCTATCGAGTGCGACAGAAAGGTCGTATGGCTCAATATAGCTCGCTTCACCAGCCGCCTCCTGACTATCTAAACTCATGTGCCAGCCAAGGTTCTTACGCTTTGCCGTGAAATCGACGTCATTCCACTCAATACCCGCGAGAGTCAACTCACCAACATCCAATTCAACTCGATCAGGAGTAGGAATTTGTGGAGTGTTCATGTCGGCAAGCACCGCTTTACTGGTATTGGAGGTAGAACGAGATAACAACTCAGCCCACTGGTCGATATCAAACTTATCTGTACGTATCTGAGCCTGATGTCCTGCTACTGGGCTAATTTTGAAGCTACCCTTACCCAATATTAGATTGGTTGCTTTCAAGACAGGCGTCTCCGGACGAATATCAATTTCGGTTTGATACTTAAGACCAGGCAGTTGCAGTCGAGCGGTAATGCTTTCCTGATTGCCAGAAGCTTGCATGCTCGCCTTACCCGATTGGTATAGTTCTTTATTCAACGGATAAGGATAGTGACTACTTACCATCTTCAGGTCGGCACTGGTATCAAGCTGATAGGTGAAGCCAACATCATTAAGTTGAATGTCGACCCCCATACGCCACGGCGCATGACCGTCCAAAGGCCCCATCCACTGCCCACCAAGATAAGGAGTCAGCGGTTTCAGATCCCAATCGCCAACCACATCGATGTTAACACCGTAGCCCTGACCTGCATTTTCACCGGCAAAATCTATCGCCACGGGCTGTTTTAATAGATGCGCAGACAAACCAGCTGCGCTGACGACGTCATTATCGAACTCAACACGACCTGACACCGTTTCCAGCGTCATGGGAGGCGTTTCAATCGTGACCTGATTTTCATCTAGATCAGCGTAGCCCCAAGCGCGTGCTTCTTCGTCGGAACTGAATGGAATATCAAGTTGAAAGCTCGATGTCACTTTGCCGTCAACCTGGACCGCGGTTAACGCCGCGCCAACTGAATCGACGAGTGGCGATGCTGTCATATAGTCACGCACCGCATTACCCTGAGCAACAGCGCTAGCTTCAATTTCAATATGACCACCGGGAGCTAGCTCCGGAATGACCCCACTAATTCGCGTCGCTTTGACATCCATTAGGGTAGCGCTGCGAGAGTTAAGGTACATGGAATCATTCTGGAACAACAAATCCAGCTGCAAGTCAGTGATCGGTGGCCAAGCCGTATCAAAACTGAACTTCGCTTTCTTTAGCCCTACCCACGCTTGAAACATGCCATTGTTCTTGCGGTATGGGAAATCACCCAGTTCACCATACCAAAGTAGCTTAGCAGTATTGACTTTACCTGCCTGAATCGCAGTGGAAAGGTAATCTGTTAATTCTCGTCCAAGAGCCAATGCGGGTAAATAACGCCAGGTTTCCCCTGCGTTATATAAATCGGCTTCTGCGTAAAATGATAAGAATGGGCTTTTATCTTTAGGGAAATCTAGGCGAAATGCGCCCAACACCTGAAGATCTGGCGTTGCCGCCGTGACTTTATCTGCCCATAGGCTCCAACCATCAGCGCTGTTCTGCCAGACGATGTCTACCTGACCTTGCTTGATGTTCAATGGTGCCTGAAAAACATCACCGTAAGGCAGTACGTCATCAATGATCTCCACGTTGGCCTTAGCTTGATGGGCGTTACCAGACACTTTTGCAGAGAGGTGATGTAGACCTGGCAGCAATTCCCATTGCTTCATCGAGCCATCGCTGAGCTGGGCTGAGTATTTCAGAGAGTCTAGGTTATCTTTTTCCATCGACACTCGAATATCTTCCACTAAACCGCCAAGGTCTAACGTTTCTAGCAGCTTAGTGGTTTGCTTCGATTCCGGCGCCAGCTTGACCAACGGAGAGATGGCTTTCAAATCAAGCTGAGAGGCATTGAGCAGCCAGTGTTCAGGTTGCCAATTGAAGGCAATATCAAGCTCCGGCCACAATTGCCCATCCGTTTGCAGCACAAGTGAGTGAGCATTCACTTGCCAACCTTCCGCTTTAGGCTCCAATTGCAGTACGCCTGACTCAATCAGCAGTTCATGCTCTTTGCCTTCTCTCCAAGTCAGTTCTGAAGGCTCCAATTCAACATACGCGTTGGTTGGTTTGTTGTGCTCTAACGTGATCCAGCTGTTTAAACTAACCTTGCCTTTTTCAATGCCGGTTTCCGTTTTGAGATACTTAGTCAGCCAAGGCGTGACCAGTACGTTGTCCACCGCTAAGTAAAACTCACCACTCACCTCAGCTAAAGAACCGTGGTCGACAAAGTTCGCTTTAACTTGCGCCGAGTTCAGGTTGCTGTGCGCAATGCTGACTTCACCATCTGCGATATGACGTTGACCTTTGTTTTGCCAAAACAGCTTGGCGATTTCCAACTCTCGTATCGAACCGTCAATACCTTGCAGTATGATCTCAGAGTCAATTAGTGAGAAACTATCCAGCTGACGCAGCAATAGCTGGTCCAGCTGCTGAACCACGCTTTTCTGATCACCTTGCGGTTGCATCGCGGTTTTTTCACCGGACTGCACCCACTCTATAGTACTCATATCCAGCTTAAGATTATGAATACTCAGGTCGGCGATGACGGGCCGCATATCAATCACAGATTGAATCAGGTCAAATTCGACTTCAACGGTTTGAGCAGAAAAGTGAATCCCACTGCTTTCCGGGGTGTTTGCCCGTACATTTTGCAATGAGATGGAGGGATGAGTGTTACGCCAAAAACCACTGATCTGATCGATTTCAAAATCCAGAGTCGAACCCTTGTTGACCCATGTTTGGATTTCATCTTGGAAACGATTGAGCTGTGGCAGCGTAATACGTAGAGTTGTGATGGCAATAGCTAA
Source organism: Vibrio sp. St2 (assembly GCF_947311885.1). Lineage (NCBI taxonomy): Bacteria > Pseudomonadati > Pseudomonadota > Gammaproteobacteria > Vibrionales > Vibrionaceae > Vibrio > Vibrio sp. St2. The sequence continues at coordinate 6,663 of NZ_CAMZNA010000015.1, forward strand.
GGCGACCATCAGAGTCACCAATAGCCACAGTAATACCTGAATTAAGCGTCTAGCGGTTGTGTTCACAAAAAGCCTACATCATGACAACGTCAAATTGCTCTTGAATATAAAGAGGCTCTGCCTGAACTTTGACCTGCTTGCCAATAAAGACTTCGAGTTCTGCCAATGCATGCGACTCGTCGCCTTGCAAGGCATCCGCGACAGAAGGGGAAGCGTAAACCACGAATTTATCCGCCTCATACGCTCGGTTAACTCTAGTGATTTCGCGAAGAATCTCATAACAAACAGATTCAACCGTTTTGACACTTCCACGCCCCTCACAAGTTGGACAAGTAGAACATAGGATATGTTCAATACTTTCGCGCGTTCGCTTACGTGTCATTTCGACCAAACCCAGCTGGGTGAAGCCGTTAATATTGGTCTTTACTCTGTCTTTGTCGAGTGCCGCTTCTAATGAAGTAAGTACACGCTTACGGTGCTCTTCTGACAACATGTCAATGAAGTCAATGATGATAATACCACCCAGATTACGCAGGCGCAGTTGGCGTGCAATCGCCTGAGTTGCTTCAACATTGGTATTGAATATGGTTTCTTCAAGATTTCGACGACCGACAAACGCCCCGGTATTAATGTCGACTGTCGTCATGGCTTCAGTTTGATCAATGATCAAATAGCCACCTGACTTAAGTTCCACTTTACGTTCCAAAGAGCGTTGAATTTCGTTCTCTGTGTCGTACATATCGAAGATTGGCTTATCACCTTCGTATAACTCCAGTTTACTCGTCAGCTCTGGTACGTATTCTGAGGTGAATTCTTTGAGGTTTTCAAATTCCAAGCGAGAATCAACCAGTATTTTGGTCAGTTCAGTGCCGACAAAATCACGTAGAATGCGTTGTGATAACCCGAGTTCACCATAAAGTGTCGAGCGTGTTTTGTACTTAGAACGGCGCTCATTGACCTTTGACCAGAGTCGTTTTAGAAAAGCGGCATCTTGAGATAGCTCAGTATCATCCGCGCCTTCAGCTGCAGTCCGGATAATAAAGCCGCCATCTTCATCACAGTAGTGACCAACGACTTTTTTCAGGCGATTACGCTCTTCTTCGCTCTCAATACGTTGTGAGACGCCGACATGACTCGCCCCTGGCATAAAGACCAAGTAACGGGAAGGTAAGGTAATGTCTGTGGTCAGGCGTGCGCCTTTGGTGCCAAGCGGGTCTTTCACCACCTGAACGACAATGTCTTGTCCTTGGCGAACCAGCTCAGAGATATCTCTGACTTGAAACTGTTGTTTCTCATTCTCTGCCACACACTCTGTGTGAGGAACAATGTCAGAAGCATGAAGAAACGCTGCTTTGTCTAAGCCAATATCAACAAATGCCGCTTGCATCCCCGGCAGGACTCGGCTGACTTTGCCTTTGTATATATTGCCGACAATACCGCGCTTTGCTTCACGTTCCACATGGATCTCTTGTAGGGTTCCCCCTTCAATCATGGCCACACGAGTTTCACTCGGGGTCACGTTGATTAGCAACTCTGCACTCATCGGCGCACCTCAAAATTTTAAATTATAAGAATTTGTGCAAGAGCTGGTCCGTTTCGAATAATGGGAGGCCTACCACAGCATGATAGCTACCCTCAATACGCGTTACGAAACGGCCTCCGATACCCTGGATTCCATAGCTACCAGCTTTATCGCATGGTTCACCCGTATGCCAATATTGTTCTATCTCGTTTTCTGACAAAGGTTTAAACCATACGTCTGTAGTCACCACTACAGTTTCTTGTTGTTCTTTATTGGCCACTGTCACTGCTGTCATCACCTGATGACAACGATCTGACAGCGACATCAGCATCTGTTTAGCATGTTCCAGATCATCGGGCTTTTCCAGAACGGTGTTGTCACAAACAACGATGGTATCTGAGCCAATGACAACAGCATCACTTGCGAGCGCTAACCCCGCGAGCGCTTTATCTTTAGATAGGCGTGCGACGTACTGCTTTGGGTTTTCATCTGATGACTGACTTTCTTCGACATCGGTTCGAATAACAGTAAACGAATGACCTAATTGTGATAGCAGTTCTTTGCGTCTCGGTGATCCTGACGCTAACACCAACTTTTTCATCATCAATTACCTTACATGCCAATGTCGTCTGACTCTGCGCATCAACAGGAATAACCACGGCCACAGAATACAGTTTATCAAGCCACTCCACAGAGACAGCAGATTAAATGTAATGTCCTGTATCAAGTATTCTCCTGAGAAAATCAGAACATCCAAAACAATAGAGAGCAAGCCAATTAGCATCGCTTGCTGCCAAAGGGCCATATTCCTCAAGACCAAGAAGTTAAGCGCCACCAGATAAACGACGATCGACATCATCATACCGCGAATACCCAAGGTGGAACCAAGCAATAAGTCCCACAGCAAGCCAAGTATCAAAGCGGTACCGACATTGACTCGATGTGGCAATGCCAACACCCAGTAACAAACCACAAGAAACAGCCAAGAAGGTCTTAGCACATCCAATACGCCAGGCCATGGAATAGTCTGAAGGGTTAAGGCTATTAAAAACGAAAAGGCAATGGCCATTTTGCCTTTAAATACACTATTCGCCATTACCGCTTACCTCTTGCATGTTACTTGGTAATGCCTGTTGAATCTTGTCCTGACGAGAATCATTTGGCCAGATGAGAAGCAAATAACGTAGGCGTTCAAAATCGACAACCGGTTCAGCTTCAATCGCCGCGAATTCACGCGCAGTGTCGCGGACAACATTCACCACGTGCGCCACTGGATACCCTTCTGGGTACACTCCACCCAAACCGGAAGTAACCAGTAGGTCGTCTTCCTGAATATCGAGGCTGATCGGAATATGATCTAAGTTGATTCGGTCTATCTTGCTGTTGCCTGACGCGATAACGCGGATGTCATTACGAATCACTTGGACAGGAATAGCACTCTGGCTATCTGTAAGTAACAATACGCGGCTGTTATGGGCGGAAACAAAGGTTACCTGACCAACAATCCCTTTTTCGTTCGCCACAGGCTGGCCGACATAAACGCCATCTATCTGGCCTTTATCAATCACCACTTGCTGACGATACGGTGACGTATCTACGGCCATCACTTCAGTGACTACTTTGCGCTCGTCTCGTACAAACGAGGAGCCCAACAGTTTACGCAAGCGCTGGTTTTCTTCACGATACTGATCCAACAGCAACATATCATTCTTGAGACGTAGAATTTCACGCTTAAGCTGATGGTTGCTCTCCATAAAGTCTTTGCGAATATTGAAGCGCTCATAGACCCCATCAAACATAGTGCGAGGAACATCAGCTAAATACTGAATCGGGGCCACCATGCTGTTGAGTAAATAACGTACCTGAGCAAATGCGCCTAAACGACTATCAGCCAGCATAAGGCTGGCTGATATAATGACTGCGAAAAACAGGCGTAATTGAAGTGAAGGTCCTCGGCCAAAAATCGGCTTCATTGAGTATGAGTTCCTTAATCGCTCGAAATAGCCTAGCGGTTTGCTAGGCCAATTCGATTATTCTTCGCTGAATAGATCGCCACCGTGCATGTCGATCATTTCTAGAGCTTTACCGCCGCCACGTGCTACACATGTCAGTGGATCTTCCGCGATGACCACTGGAATACCAGTTTCTTCTGTTAGAAGACGATCAAGATCTTTCAGTAGCGCACCGCCACCTGTAAGAACCATACCGTTTTCTGAAATATCAGATGCAAGTTCTGGTGGACACTGTTCCAGCGCAACCATCACAGCTGAAACGATACCAGTCAGTGGCTCTTGCAGCGCTTCAAGGATTTCATTTGAATTCAGGCTAAAGCTACGCGGTACACCTTCAGCAAGGTTACGACCACGTACTTCAATTTCTTCAACTTCATCACCCGGGTATGCAGAACCGATCTCGTGTTTGATCTTTTCAGCTGTTGCTTCACCAATCAAACTGCCGTAGTTACGACGAACATAGTTGATGATCGCTTCATCAAAACGGTCACCACCAATACGTACTGAAGATGAGTAAACCACGCCGTTTAGCGAGATAACCGCAACTTCTGTAGTACCACCACCGATATCAACAACCATAGAACCAGTAGGCTCAGAAACGCGCAGGCCAGCACCGATTGCCGCCGCCATTGGCTCATCAATCAAATAAACTTCACGAGCGCCAGCACCAAGTGCAGACTCACGAATAGCACGACGCTCAACCTGAGTAGAGCCACAAGGTACACATACCAAAACACGAGGGCTTGGTTTAAGCACACTGTTGTCATGCACTTGCTTGATAAAGTGTTGCAGCATTTTTTCGGTAACGTAGAAGTCTGCAATCACACCGTCTTTCATTGGACGAATTGCCGAGATGTTACCTGGAGTACGACCTAGCATTTGTTTTGCGGCATGGCCGACAGCAGCGACACTTTTGCCTGCTCTGTTACGGTCCTGACGGATAGCGACTACTGAAGGCTCGTCTAGGACAATACCCTGTCCCTTGACGTAGATAAGAGTGTTGGCAGTACCTAAATCGATTGATAGATCATTAGAAAATATGCCACGAAGTTTTTTGAACATATTCTTCGCTCGTCCTGAAAGAATTAGAAGATAGAAAATTGCACTAAATGTACCAATGCCTTGCCGTATCAGCAAGGCATTGAACTATAAACATGGGCTGAAACCCGCAATTTCTAACAGATTCCTAACGAAAGTCGAAAAAATCTCGTTGTCTCTAATTCTGTTCATTCCACCAAATGACTCGATCACTCCCTCGGTATAGACCAAATTGTGTCAGTCCTGAAGTGGAATTTTCAAAATTACCATCACCATCTTCATCATCCATTAGCCATGGAAACAGAGAACTCAAATCAATTGATGTCGTAATTGTCCCTGTGTTACCTGCACCAGGGGAAGTGAACTCTATCCATGATTCACCGGCAGAAACTGTCAAGGACGGAAGGGATGCTTCCACTTGAGGTTGGACAGGAGAACCAACTGTAATTACGTCAAAGCTTTCATCGCTATAACTGAAGCTGGAAGCAGCAGCGAATGTAGTGCACGAGTCGTGTATATTTGTTTGAAAAGTACCTCCAGCAAAGTATTGTATCTCGATCCCCTGTCTAAGGTTGGAAAGCTCTGAACCATAAGTGTCGTGTATTTTCATACGTCCCCAACGCAACTGCATCGTTGTATCAATATCTTCAAATGTCAGAGCCTGACATGAGCTACTGTTTGATGTTTGATAACAAACACCATCATCGTCCGTCAATTCAACGTCATCTATCGTCAGACTGAAACTTGCAATAAAAGGCTCTATTGCAGAGGATGGCTTGTCATAGCTAACCTTTTCACCCGAAAGCTCTATTGTGACATTGGTCGAGGTAAAGATACGATTAATGGAAGAGCCTGATGAAATAGGAGTCATGCCTAGCCCATTACTCGATGAATATTCGCGTTCATCCCACGATTTGTTATACCTCCACCAATTGGCATCTAAATAGTTAAGAGTATCTGTGCCGCTTTCGGACACGGGATTAAGGTAGACCCCTGGATTAGCGCTAAAACCAAATGGCTCTCCAATATAACTATAAGAGGTATCTATTGATACACATGTGGCTTCTAGCATTGGGGTTAGCTTTTGCACTGCAAAATACGCAGGAGTAAAGCGTCCGATATTCCCCGTAGAGCCATCAGTAATAGGCTTAGCAGTATCTGGTGGCTCGGCGGTAAATCTAAATACACCGACTTCGGAAACTGATTGAGTAACACTATTGGTACCATTTAAAATCGGAATATGATTGTAAGAGGTAGCGCTGACACTACCGACAATACCTGTTGAAGGTTCAACTAGACTATGTCCGAGTGTAATCCCACTATGTTTATAGTTGGGCGTCACTTCATCATCTTGATTGTAAGCGGTTACTTTTAGAGTAAAGTTTTCTCCAGCTTTCGCAAATACACTGCAACTCGTATCCGCATTACTACAGACTCCAGTTTCGCTATCCGAATTTTGAGCGGTAACAGTCAGGTACTTCGGAAAACTAACAAAATTAGAACTTCCAGTTAGCTCTAGTCCTTGTTCATCACCAGTACCGTTGAATTTAGCATTGAGCTGCATGTGCCCTGCATCATCATAATTAAGGGCAACAGAAGCTTGGCCACTGCTATCAAAAGCCAGATTGAAGTTGGTTGACCCAGCCTCACTAGTTCCAATCTCTGTGTTCTCTACGGAAACCTTCGGGTTTCCAATCAGATCTATGCCAGCAACTGGATCAAGATACTGACTCCAAAGATCCACACTCTTGGTCACATTAGCAAAGCTAGGTACACACTGAGTGGCGCTATCACCTTGTTTAACCGCTTGAATCGTCGCTGTGACCGATTCTGCACCATATTTGTCAGGCACTTCAACCACAAAGCCACTATCAGAAAAAACCACATCACAGCTATCTGCACTGAAACCACTACCGTCGTCACATAAGTTGGTTGAGAATGGTCTCGCAGGAGGTGTCGAGCCCGTCACACCCAAGGTTAAAGTCCCTGGCTGGCCCTTTCTTATCTGGAAAGTACCTGAGCCGCCAGAAAAAGTTTTTACATTTCCACCGACCCACCCTCCACCGCCATCAACTGTCGCCGGAGAAAGAGTTGCAGTCACTGAATCAGTATATAGCTCAGTACAGGTTGCATTTTTGCAGGCCTTAATGGTCACCTCTTCTGCTTTACAAGTGAGTTCTTGTCCGGTATGAGTTAGACGAAAATGATCAATTTGATCTTCTATAGGGCGGGAATTCAGCGCACAAACCTGAAAGTTGTCTATCTCATGATTATTCGTTAAATCACCTGTAGAGCCTGCAATAGATAACAAAAAATCTTCAGGGACTGCGGCTTGTGAGTATTGGCTATCCAGGACATCAATTGGACCAACAATCGTTTGCCAGTCAGCACTACCAATTTTACGGAAGATCTCGACCTGAGACTGGTTGCTAACTCTTGAATCTACAACGATTTTATAGCGATGGATTGAGCCTGAGTTGTTATTGTCAACGGTCGGTGACAAACAGTTGCTGTTCTGATTAGTTTGACCGTTATTACAGGCACCGGCTAAGTACCGATAGCCTGCTTCATTGGAGCCCGAGCCCCTCAGAGCGACTGACTGACGGCGCTGCCCAGGATCACTCCCCTCTCCACCTTGAGCAGAGAAGTTCCCATATTCGTCGATACCAATACCTAACCAGCCACCAGCAAAACCCGGCTCATTAGGTTTAAAACCGTAACCCAATGGGCCTCCAAATGCACCTGCCTTTGGTGTAACGAGTGCATCAGACAATACTACTGCAATACCATCAGCCCCAGAGCCGCCATATGCAAAATGGTCAAACTCAATTTCAACTAAGTTGTCCTTGGCTGGGAATAAACGTTGATACGTCGACGAGGTTGCCTGATCGACCAACGCTTGAGTGAACCTCAACCTATTATTGACTATTCCAGGTTGAAAAGAGCCTTTACTGGTTGATGTCACCCACAAATCAGACAAACTTCCTGAATTAAAGTCATCAGTGAAACACTCTAAAGGAAGCGTAGTGTTTTCACACATATCGATGAGATCAGCGTTTTCTATCACATCAGGATCAACCGTTACAGTGCTGTTACCTGTTGTTGTTAACGCTCCTCCAGCAGCAAGAGCCCCTGATATTTCAGCATTGCCGGCAACTTGTACGCTACCTGCAACGTAGATGATTCCGTTAATCTTGTTTTGACCAGTGATCTGCAAACTGCCAGCAACATAAATAAACAAATCCTCGGGATCACCATCAAGGTTTAATTCAGCATTCGTTAGTTGAAGAGAATCAAAATATAAACGAGTAGTTGTACCATTGGTGCTGAGCTCAGCCCTATTTTGGAAACGACCAGCGTAATAGCTGTAATCCCCGGGTGCAAAATTACTAGTTCTTAATGTCACACCTTCCCAACACAGATTACTTCCTCTAAAGCGAAAACAGTCAAGATTCCCCAGTTTGTTATTAATAACATCCGGTGGTGGAACTAAACCATTTCCCGAATGGTTTCCAGAAGGAGGGTCAGTAAAGATGTCTGTACATTGAGGCACTGCATAAGCATAAATTGGCATCATTAGCCCAAAGACGAAATAAACGATTTTCCTCATAATGCTCATTGTCTTACTCCTACCTCAATCACTCTCTGCAACTGCCACCCTCCCACTTGGCATATTCCTGTGGAGACTAACTGGAAGACTTCATTACCATCGTCTAAGGCTCCTAAAGCATTGCATACCACAGAGGCCGAACATTGAGATAAACCGACTCCGCTAAAGTTAATCGTTTGTTGAACACCAACCTGACAGCTGCCATTTTGGTAAAAGCGACTTATTTCTATCTGGGCAGCAGAGCGTGCCGCCATTTCAGCTCTTGTTCCAATAACAGCAGCAATAAGCTGGTCACTGCTGCGCTCTTGGTTTCTATTGGCAATAGCTGCGATGAACCCCACCACTACAACAATGATGAAGATCACCAGAAGTAACCCACTCCCTCTTTGCTTACGGCGTGTTGTAGATAAGTGCATCATGATCAAACCTAATTTGCTCTCCATTATCAGAAAACGTCAGCTCCATCTTTACCAAGCCGTTGCGTTGTAGCTGAGGAGAAGAGACAACAAAATTCACCGCAGTTAGATTACCGGCGACCCTAACACCCTGACCAAGAGAGGTATGCTCCAAAGACGCTCTATCTAGAGCATAGCCCGAATACCTCCTTAGCTCATTGTCAACCAAACAAAATGCGACTGGTTCACGGTAGAAATACAAACGGTCTGCTGGGCTCAATGTAGTAAAACCTGTGCTGGCCGTAAGACTGACATTCACCATTGTTGTCGTCGCACCACTGGCAGTAAAATCAACATCCGCACTGACTTGGGCGGTTTGGCCTGAACCATCCACGCTATCTCTCAGTTCAGAGCTATCAGTTGGATACACCACAATACGTTCGCCAGCAGTAATACTCTTCACCACAGGGAGCACTCTGATTGAAGAAGACGCCGATGAAGGCGTAGGAAGTTCCATATATATGGCACTATTTGTAATTGGCAAAATTTCAATACAGTTATTCGCAACCACGACGCTATTTGGAATCGCTTCGCGAATTTCTCGACGTAACCTTTCAGTGGCAAAGCGCCCCTGCTGAATTAAGGCTTCACGAGTCGATGAGTCTGAGTACAGTACCAATGATTGACGCACCACCTCTCCCACAAACAGGCCAACAATCCCCAGTAGGGTAATAGAGACAACCATTTCAATCAGAGTAAAACCGCGCATCAAAAATTCCCTTTTGTCGCTGCAAATGGATAGGTGTTCCCCTGACGGTCAGTAATAGTGACGGTAATTCGTTTATAGTTTGTCATGGTGGAGGATTCCGTGCCTTGCATGGTTCCACTGACGTCTTGTTCATAGAAGACAATGATGGCGACGTTATAACCTTGATAATCAGCACTAATATCATCCCCAAGCACATCTTGAACAGCACCACTAAGACCATCAAAATCGTCGACGTCATTGTACAAAGTTTTATTTGTCTCTCCTGAATCTGTGCCAAGGGCAGTAGCATCTGTACATAAATCTCGGCCGACGGCAGCAACGATGACACATTCAGGTAAACCGCCATTCGGCCCCGAGTTCTGATCAAAATTACGACCTAACACTTCATCTAACACTGCGCGGCCTAACTCAGCAGCTTTAACCGACGATACCTGATCGGCACTTTGTTTACCTTTAGGAAATAGCGCAATAGACACACCACTGATAGCAATACCAATGATCACGATAACAATCACCATCTCCAATAACGAAAAACCGTTATATTTAGCAACTTGTCGGGTTTGCAAAAATACCACCTTCTGAATTGATACAAATAAATCGGCTGGTGCCAGATTGGCCCTGAATAGTCACAGTACAAGCACTAGTTGAACATTGCGAAGGACGACCTAGACTGTCAAAATCAATAAAATTACCCGAACTAATCGTTAAGGATACGCCGTCTTCATTAGCGTCAACAAAACTACTGTCGTTAGTATTAGCAGGAAAAGTCGTTGTACAAGCACCAGACGTTATAGATGCCGCCATATCAATCGCTTTATTTTCTTCCACAATCCAACGACCACATAAACCATTGCGGTTCATTGCTCTGAGCTGAGTTAACCGCAACGACGATAAAACGGCTTCTTCCATTAATTGTGCATCAAAGCTGCTTTTACCTACGTAGCGACTAGCAGCATAGACTGATACCACTGCAAGCAACACAATGACCATAATAAGTTCAATTAGCGTAAAGCCTAGACAAGGCTTAGCATTCATAAGATACCTAAGTAGTTAATTTTTCTAATTTGATTATAAATTAGAAAAGCTATCAGTGAGGTGATTTGTGTAGATTTTGAGAAGAAGTAAGAGGTTAGTTCTGTGTGAGAGCATGGCAAAGAAAAGGCCAGCAAAGCTGGCCTTTTCTGATTTAACAACTTGTAGTAACGACAGTTATTGTAGGCTCATCACCTGATGATGTCGCTTGTTCGTAGTTCACATGACAGCCTGCAGTGGTAGTACCATTAAATGTATATGAAATTGAATCAGTAGGTTGACCAGCACTTGTCACTTCACTCCAGTCGTCTGACAGTCCAGATACCGCAGCACCAATTCCTGCAGAAGATGCTACTGGATAACCAAATATAGTGCTAATAGTCGTACTGCCTGCTGTCACATTGACCGCTGAAGATGAGGTTTCGCTACCATCTATAGCAGCTTTACCATACACAATTCCAGCAGCGCCTTGCATCGCGCCTCTAAGCCCTTGTAATGAAGCAGACCGTGCATCTCCTTGCAGGTTAAGAAAACGAGGTGCTGCAGTTACTGCCAGAATACCTAGAATAACAATCACCACCACTAATTCGATTAGGGTGAAACCGCCTTGTTTTTTCATAGTCTCTATCTCTCTATGTTAATCCGCAGTACTACTGCAATGTCACGGTCACGCGACCGGTTTTAATCTCATATACAAACTGATGATTCGTACCACCTTCTTTCTGAATGTAAGTACAAGTGTCATTAGAATCATCAGCCTGCGCTGAATACTTTATATTTGTGTTACTGTTGGCATTCGACACAGTATCTACACTTGGCGGGTTTTGCAGCAGGTTTTCCATCAAATTGATACAAATCTGATCCGTCAAACTTGCCGGAAAACTCGTGTTATCTGTATTTAACCCAAACGGGTAGCCATCTCTAAAACCAGTGTCAGCATTACTGCTGTTTTTAGAGCGAGTTAACCAAAAATCAACACCATCATAATTAACGGTGTTATAAGTTTCTGCATTCACCGTCACGGAAGGGCGAGCTTCCGCCTCCCACTGAGCACGTGCTGATAGCACTCCAGTTGCGAAACCACCAGCCACACCTTCAACGCTAGCTTTCTTCGCTTCGTCAGTCACATCTAAAAAGCGTGGTAGAGCCGCAACCGCCAGCAATCCGACGACAACAATAACTACAACAAGCTCAACTAACGAAAAACCGAATTGCTTATTATGCATAATTATAAACTCGCTATTTAGTACATCGTATTATACGAGATATCCACGATATAGCCATCACAAATATGTCAACAAAATCACTTTGCTGAAAAACCGACACTCACTGTAAATCTATTATCTACCAGTTGTATATGAATCGATTTTTCCTGATTGTAAATATAGTCACATCGATAATTATTTAATTCAGAGCGATTAACTACCTTGACTGGAATTGAATCCATAATCCGCTGCTCTGGATATAATATCCAAAGCCAAGAATTACATGGACTACTATTTCCGGAAAGTTCAGGTAATACCCAGCCAGCCTTTGAAAATCTTAAACTTTCTTCCCCAATAGCCAACCTTTCATTTTGGCCTTGGAGCATCCACTGCTGTTTATAAAAACTCGCTCTTTCTATAATCCTCTTGCTGGCAAGTAAAAAGGCTGCATCATCGACATCCTTTCCTAATTTCTCCATCACTAAAACAAAACTCATCATCAAAATAATAATAGCCAACAGCCAGAGTACCAATCTTGAACGCTCTACATTGTTCGCCATATTAACCTTGAATTGCGTCTAGCATGCCCCACATTGGCAGGAAAATACCTAGTGCGAGAATTAATACCATACCTGCAACGACTACTAATAATATAGGCTCGATTCGTGCTGTCAGCGTCTTCAAATCGTAATCAACTTCACGATCATAAAAATCAGCCGCTTCAAGTAATAACTCATCAATTCGCCCGGTTTCTTCGCCAACAGATAGCATTTGCAATACTAAGGGCGTAAACACTTGGCTATTACTCGCCGTTGTTGAAATGGTTCCCCCAGCTTCAATTGAAGACTTCATTTCCAGCAAACGATTCTCAAGGTACTTATTTTCTAGAGCTTCCGCAGAGAGAGCCAATGACTGATTCAAAGGCACACCAGCCTTAAGCATTAGCGCAAAAGTGCGAGAAAAACGGGAAAGCTGCGCTCGGTTAACAAGATCACCAATAATCGGCATGCGTAAACGAAACTTATCCCACTTTTCTTGGCCTTTTTCCGTTCTCACCCAAGCTTTGAACGCAAAGATCAAGCTCACGATACCCGCCAACATAAATGCCCAGTAGTTGACAAAAAACTCCGATGTTGTAATGAGAATACGTGTTGGTAATGGTAAATCCACACCAAAACGAGCAAACATACTCGCAAACTGAGGGATGACTTTCACATTCAGAACGAACAGCGCAACAACGATAAAACTGATAACAAAAGTAGGGTAACGCATTGCTGTCTTGATACGCTTGCGAGTTTCTACTTCCTGCTCATAATAGTTGGCGAGTTGCATCAGAGCCTGATCCAGTCGACCAGTGTTTTCACCTACATGGATCATCGACACAAACAGCGGACTGAAGACTTTAGAATGCATCTGCATTGACGCCGATAAACTTCGCCCATTTGTTAGCTCCAAGGTAACTTCTTCCAAGGCTTGTTTCAGTTGCTTGTTAGCACTGTTTTGAGTTAATCCCTTCATGGAGCGAAGTAAAGGGACACCCGCTTTAGTCAGGCTATACAACTGACGACAAAAGATCACCAGCACTTCCAACGGAATTGAAGGTGTAAGCAGTGTTCTGATATCAAACTCAAAGGCGCGCCCACCACCACCTAAAGTGATAGACGTAGGAATAATACCCTTGTTGATCAGAGACTCAGCAGCGACTTCTTCATTAGGAGCATCAACTTGCCCAGTGGCTGAAGTACCGTCTAAATTGCGCCCCTGATAGCTAAATACTGGCATGATTCATCCTATAAGTAGATGGCTTCAACCGAGCCAGAGGCATCCCCTTCACCAAGGTTCATGACTTCGTCCAAACTCACCACACCTTGCAAAGCCAGCTCCATGGCAGAAGCAAGTAACGGCTTATAGCTTTCTGACTGTCGGGCGACCATTGAAAAACCCACCGCATCGTTGGCGCGCAGCTTATCCATCATGTCCTGTTCCAATTCGAGCATTTCAAATACGCCTATCCGCCCTTGGTATCCCGTTAGGTTGCAGTTCTGACATCCACGACCTTTGACAAAATCCGCCTGTCCTTGGTTAGGAAAACGTTGAGCCAACCACTGCCTGCGTGAATCGTCCACCTCATCTTTGGTCTTACAATCTGGACAAACTTTACGTACCAAGCGCTGAGCAACAACAGCTCGTACTGCACTAGCCACTAGGTAACCTGGTGCGCCCATATCCATCATCCTCAGAGCGCTATCCACCGCATCGTTAGTGTGTAATGTGCTCAAAACTAAGTGACCCGTAAGTGCAGCACGCAGACCAATTTCTACCGTTTCTTGGTCACGCATCTCACCAACCAGAATAATATCCGGGTCTTGACGCAAAAAGGTTCTGAGAATGGTTGAGAAATCGAGGTCAATTTTCGAATTCACTTGGACCTGGTTAACGCGGGGTAAACGATATTCCACCGGATCTTCTGCTGTGATGATTTTCTTACCAGGTTCATTAAGTTCACTCAATGCGCCATAAAGCGTGGTGGTTTTACCCGAACCTGTAGGACCGGTGACCAGTATCATGCCGTGAGGGCGGCGAAGTTGACGCCTAAGACGGAGCAATAGGTGCTCAGGAATCCCGGAGTGTTCCAATTTTCGTACGCCCGTTGACTGATTCAATAGACGCATAACGACGGATTCGCCATGCTGGACTGGCATCGTCGACATACGAATGTCGACTGATTGTCCCTTAGCACGAATGTTAAAACGACCATCCTGTGGCAAACGTTTTTCAGAGATATCCAGATTCGCCATTAACTTTAAGCGCAATACCAAGGCAGGTGCGACATTGACTTCATTCAATAGGGTTTCATGCAGGACACCATCGATACGCTGACGTAAGCGTAATACATTAGCATCAGGCTCAATATGAATATCTGAAGCACCAACCTGAATAGCATCTTCAAACAATGAGTTAATTAGCTTAACAACGGTAACTTCATCGCTGTCTTCATCTTCAATATTAAAATCAAAGGCTTCAGTAACCTGATGCTCTGCCTGCAACTGCTCTGCAAATGAGGCGATTTCCTTGGTACGTCGATAATAGCGATCAAAGCCATCAACCAGCTGTTTCTCAGGCGCGATGACGAATTCAATACCGTATTGAGGCAATTGTCCAAGCAGTGCTTCCTGAGCAAACAAGTCTGCAGGATCGCTCATTGCTACCCTCAATGTGTCACCTTGACGGCCAATGACTAGGGTCCTCAGACGACGAGCATGAACTTCAGGCAAAAGTTGTACAGCGTCAACGTCAACATTCGCTCGGCTAAGATCAATCAAAGGGACATCAAGCTGCTGAGATAAGAAGGTCAGCATTTGGTGCTCAGTTAAGAAGCCTAACTCAATCAGAGTGGCACCCAGCTTTCGACCTGTGCTTTTTTGCGCAGCTAGCGCCTCTTCGACCTGAGAGTCGGTAATAATGCCTTCTTCGACAAGTAAGTCACCAAGACGCTTTCTCAGTTTAATTTGCATCTGGTTGCTCCTCTAATCGACTAATTAGCGATAGACGATCGCGAATAAATTGTTGCGACTGGCTGGATAAACCCAACTTTGTGAGTGCCTGCTGATAAGCTTTTTCGGCCTCAGGTAAGTTCAAAGCACGCTCCTGCTGGATGCCCAATCCAAGCCACCAGCGACCACTGTCTGGCTCCATCGAAACTAAATTCTGGTAACTGCTAAGCGCAATGTCGTCTTGCTTGGATTTCTGTGCTAGCGCTGCTCTCAATGACAAGTATTCCACTGGCACTTTCTGTGGGAGGTGGACTAAAGCCGTTAGCGCCGCTTCATTTTGCTTCTCTTTCATCAGCAATTTCGCTAAGGACATTCGTAGCGCAGTATTATCCTTGTCGAGTTGAATACCTTTACGCAGAATATCCACCGCCTTTCTTGCTTCACCTTTACCGTAATATAAAGCCGACAGTTTCTGACGAATTTTAACGCTATTGGGCGCGTAGCGTAGCGCTTCCTGATAATGACCAAGCGCTTCTTTCAGGTTGTTGTCATCAAGCGCTTTCTTGGCTCTTGTTTCCGCTTTTTCTGCCAATTGAGCTGGTGACAGTTCAATTTGCTGAATAACAACTTCACCTTGCGCAACTTGAGTGGGTTTCTGTGAAACGCTTGCAACAGCTATTGGCAAAGGCTGAGGTAGATGAGCCTGAGCTTCTTCCTCGATGACAGGCGCAGGTTTGGTAGGCTTATTCACGGTACGAGATTGAGTGTTATAAATAACGCCACTACTCTCAGAAGGTTTAGACGTCGGAGAGGCTATTTGGATTGTGGACTCAGCAACAGTGACAGAGACTGGTTGTTGCGGCAATTCTGGGGACTGCGAAGAAATAGCCCACCCACCAACAGCAAGACTTAACCCAAAGCTGCCGATCACCCAGGGCAACACCTTGAGCTGTTTAACAGGTTTGACTTGCGCTTTGACAACCTGCTCTGGCTTATGCGAATGGTTGCTAGCCAGCTCAGACAGCGCATTGTTAATCGCACTCATGATAAACTCCAGCCCCAAATTAACGGGCTTTTAAATTTCGGTTTACAGCTGTCATAAGTATCGTGAATGGCACTAAACAACTGTTCATTATTGACGCTCAAGCTACGTTGGCTACAAGCTAACACTAGACATTTGTGACAGATTTGATTAACCAACCTTGGAATCCCCCGGCTAGCTTTCCAAATCGCTTTTTTCTGGCTGACAGTAAAGATTCCATCCTCCCCGCCCGACTTCTCTAATCGGTTGTCAATGTAAGCGACCACCTCAGCAATTGTTAACGTTCTTAGTCGTGCACTGAAGGTTATCCGTTGACGGAATTGGCGAAGATGATGTTGCTCTAATCTCTCATCCAGTTCAGGCTGACCAAACAAAACGATCTGTATTAGTTTGTTGTATTCAGTTTCTAAGTTGCCAAACAAGCGCAGTACTTCCAGAGCTTCATCACTCAGCGCCTGAGCTTCATCAACAAACAGCACAACCTGTAATCCACGCCGAGCTAGTTCAATAAGTTTAGCTTGAATCTCTTCAACTAAGTTGGTCGAATCCACTGAGTCAACGGCCAACTCAGTCGCGATGGCTCGTCTTAACTCATCACCATTAAGGGCAGGATTTGGCAAATAAACCAGCTGCACATCTTGCTCAAGTTGCTTGACTAGAATGCGGCATACCATGGTCTTTCCTGTGCCAACTTCACCCGTCACCTTTATCAGCCCTTCCCCCATTTCAATTGCCGACTGAACGGTTTGAATGGCTTCATAGTGAGGCTCCAACCCCAAAAAAAGCTCCGTATTTGGGGTCAGATGAAAAGGAAATTGAGTTAAACCAAAATGCTCCAAATACATGTGCTACTGCTCATCAGGGAACCATTCCTGAAGTAAATCTCGGGAACGTTCGAGCTCTTTCTGCCAAGTATTCACACCCACAACTGTCGGCTTCAGTAGAATGACTAATTCTGTTTTTTCAGTATATTGCGTAGTGTTGCGGAACAGATGCCCCAGAGCGGGAACATCACCTAAAAACGGGACTTTGGATGTTCTATCCAACGTATTGGATTTCATTAACCCTCCAATAACCACCACATCGCCATCTTGTGCACGAATAACAGAGTCCGATTCACGAATGGAGCTGGTCGCTAGCGGCAAAGAGACTGTAGACGAGCCATTAGTGATCTCTTTATTTTCTTCCGTTACGTCAATCACCGCTGGGTGGACATGTAATAGAACACTGCCGTCATTATCAATTTGCGGCGTGACATCAAGGGATATGCCCGAGAAGAATGGCGTCAACTCAATATCGGTACTCGTGGTAGATGTCGTGCTGCTTGTGTCAACATTGGTCGAGAAGTCTGTCACAAAGTAGCTGTCGGTCCCTACTTTGATTACCGCTTTCTGATTGTTTGACGCCGTGACACGAGGACTAGAAAGTACATTCAAATCACCCTGAGTGGCCATAAAACTGATCACTGCATCAAAACTGCCACTGGAAATCACTAAGTTTGTCTGTCCGCCCAGTAGAGTGCCAATCGTATCCAAACCTGGCAATGTTGCCGGCGTACCGGTTGTCGTCGGCGTTCCCTGACCTATGGTGTAATTAGTCCCGTTCGACGTGAAGGCTTTTGACCAATCAATACCTTGCTGATAACCATCACTTAAGGTAACTTCGAGAATCTTAGCTTCCAAAATCACTTGGCGATGCAGTCGTTGCTGAGAAACACCAATAAAACTTCGCACTTCACGAATTTCATCGGGGAATGCCCGTACAGTAATCACCCCAGCCTGTGGCGTAATAACAACACTCTGCCCTTGACCTGAACCAATTAACTGACTCACGGCTTGTTCCAGCTGTGGCCAAAAGTCACTTTCACTAGTCGTCTCAATTTCAGTGCCGCCCTTAGCTGAACTGGTGTTCGAACTGCCAGTACCGGAGGTATCTGAATCTGAGCTAGAAGATGACGAACTCGATGAGCTACTGTTGGTGATGGTCCCAGTAGTAATCGAGGTTAATGAGCGACCACTACGCTTGAACTGCAAGTAATCGACCGGAATGGTTACTGTCCTTAGCCCAGCAGGATAAACCTGAATCACTTTGCCAGTTTTTTCAATTTGGTAGCCGTATAGATCGCGTACAACTGAAAGGACTTCATCTAAAGTCACGTCCGTTAGATTAACGGTAATGTTGCCGGATACCTCTGGATGCAGTGCAACACTAAATTCAGTGCCTCTTACCAAACTGGCAAAAAAGGCTTTGGCTTCGACATCATTCGCTTGAATTCGAAAACGCTTTACTGTTTCGAGAGCTGCTAGCCCACTATCCACCTCTGGCATTAAATCAGCCTCTACAGAAGGCGGAAGCTCATCCAGACTGCGACTGCCTGACTGATTTATCGCTTCATTCAGCGCATCTTTAACTTCAACAGGCTCCCGATGGCCCATTGAACAACCCACTAATGATGCAACAGTCATTGCTACAACGAGTTTACGCATACGATTCCAATAACCTTATTGTTTTATATCCAGAGTAAAAAGCTCTAATTCCCACTGTTTACCTGCTCGAGAGAGCCTGACCAGCTCCGGTTCAATGCTTGTCACTTTATATCCATTCACCGTTTCTCCGACCAAAGCTACCTGATTGTTTAACACCGCGCGACAATGCCTAGCATCTCGGCAAACAATACTTTGCAGCATAGGCACTGGCTGCTGAACAATCTTGGTTGCTGGCTTGGCCTCCCGAGGCTTCTGCCAACCAAGCGGGGCCGTTGGGTCCTGAGATGCACTGGCCACCGATGAAAAAAACGCAACAGTCACAAGTAATAATCTAACCACCGATGAACTCCTGTCTCGTGCCTAACGTGTACACTTCCAGCACCAGTCGTGCGGTAGGGTATGCTTCGACGGTATAACTAAAACTTCTCCAGTAATAATTGACAGGCAGAGACTCTAGTGTGTTGAGATAAGTCAGAATAGAGAAATAGCCCCCAGTTAACTCTAGCCTTACCGGATGCAAGTAATAGCCTGTTCGTGTCTGGTTGTCTGCTCCCCCTGTAATGGGTTCCGCTGTCATAGACTCTAATGAAACTAGCTTGAGGCCTTTAGTGCCTGCTAATACATCTTCCAGTAACCGCGCCATTTGGCTAGGGGAAATCAGGTTTTCAATAATCTGTGCTAATTGCTCTGAAAGTTGCTGACTTTCAGTCAGCAACTTCTTATATTCGAGGTTAATATTTTGGTTAGGGTCTTTATTCAGCTTTGCCGTGGCAAGTAAAATATCGCCTTCTAAACGTTGAACCGTCTGCTTAGTCGAGCTGAGTTGGCCAGATAACGCATGATTTGCTTTCACTGTCGGTTCAATCAACCAAACTAGAAGCATAACGCTGAGGACCACCAAGCCACAAAGCGTAAGCAGCCATTTCTCTCGCAAGCTCAGAGTTTGAAACTTATCGTTTAGTTGAAGCCATAGCTGTTGCATTATTTCGATTCCTGCTTAGTGATAAGTTCAAACGTCACAATGTCGTCATCGTTACGACCAATGCGCAGCTTTTCAAATGTCCGCCCCACTAAATTGACCTCCGACTGGAATTGATTCACCCAGTTTGGGATAGCTTTTGCTTCTCGTGCCAACCCCTGCAAATCCATGGTATTTGCATCAATAAAAATATGGTTTAGCGAGATGTCTTCCCGACCCAATTCCGCCAGTGCGCGCATTACACCTGAGTAACCTATCTGTTGAGAGTCATCAAATTCATCGACAGCTTTTAACGAAGCCCGTTTAGCCTGAATATCCAGTTTTAATCTCGCCACTGCGGCAACTTTAGCAGCAGATGGCTTATGCTTGGCCAAACGTTCATTCAAGCTTGCCAACTGCTGCTCAAACTCTCTCTGCTGGATTTGGAAATCTTCTAGCTCTTGATTTAGCGTGCTTTGCTGAAAATGGAGGTAAGCGAATGAGGTAAGCAAAATAGCCGCTACCGCTCCCCATGCAAACACAACATTAGTAAGAGTAAAGTTTTCCTTCTTCGGCTTAAGTGAATCTGGATAGAGATTGACCGCTTGCTCGCTCAATTGCTCTGAAAATTCAATCAGAATATCGCCTGACTCTCTGTCATCCTCACTTAGCGCAGCGACTTTAACGCTTAAACGCTCACTTAACGCCTCCACCAGCTCAGGTTGATCTTCTTCATCACAACAAACTTTCATCTGATGCAGAGAAGCACCGCGTAGCTGCGACGATAGATAGTCAATCGAACGTTGTAGCTCTAATGCAATACCATCAAGCTGCAGGACGCTGGTGGCAACACCTGTTAGCGGAGATGCAACCCCTCGAATGGTTCTTTGAAACGCACAGTGATGGTCAACAAAGGCGCTAACTCGGAAACTGCTTTGTTTGCTGCGCTGCAGTAATAAAAAATGCGAAACTTCACCAGCCGACACACCCCAAACTTCATCTTCGACTAAAACACGATCAAGCTGGATATGCTGAGCAGACAGCTGTTGCTGTAGTCCGAAGATCAGACTCTTAGGCACAACATAAACTTGAAGTTTATTACCAACGGGAAGCTCGGCCGCATCCGCAACAATGTCCGTCACTTTTTCGCTGATTAGGTCTTTAAGTAAAAACGGTAAGGCACCCGCTAGTTCTGCCTCTGGAATGTTAGGCTTATCGATTTGATAGGTTTGGTAAAACTTAGAATTGAGAACGATATCGAGGTGAATCTCAGGTAATTTAGCCTGTATCAGCGTTTTGAGTAGCGTCTCTTGCCAAGCGCCCCCCTCCACCACCACCTTAGACGGCAGCGCATGGTCAACCAACGCTGAAAAATGCAATTCACCGGGTTGAACAACGACGGTCAGTTTATGGCCGACCTTTTTGTTGTGCTTAAGCTTTCCGATCAAAGACTGAATGTTCATTTACTACTAACTTTTCGCCATCGATTACGGCGACCGATCTGAACTTTAGTGGTCGCCATGACTTTTTTCTCAGTTTCAACTTCAGGTAATAACTGTTGCTCGGACTGAAAATAACGTCCTTGAACGCCTTGTAGTCCCAAAGCCAGCATCGTTTTATACTCTTGTTTATTGTCGACACCAACGGCAATAACTTGAGTTTTAAGTCCTTCACAAGCACCTAACAGGCTACGCACGAATAACTGATTCTCATCTCGCTGATCTATTTGCTTTACCAAGCTCCTATGCAATTTTAAAAAGTCGACCGGTAGATCTTTTAAATAATGTGTACTGACAATTGATCGTCCAGCTTGACCTACCGAAACTCTACAACCTAATCCGGAAATCATCTTTATTACCGGGCGCATATAATCCAAGTGTTTTACTAACCTTGCTTCTGCGAATTCAAAAATTAATAACTTTCGCTGCTCTGCTGTCAATTGTAGTAGTTCATAACGAAACCATTTCAGATAATCTCGCTCAGAAAACGGCACAACGTGAAGATTTACAGAGTAACACATTCTTTTCTTTGAAACTTTCAAAAATTTGACGACCGTCGAAAAAACAGCACGGTCGAGAATCGACTCATAGCCAACAGACTCTATTGCTGAGTTAAATCTTGATGCTTTTATTAAACCTTTATCGGGATCGTTAATACGGACAAACAGCTCAGAATGTTCAAATATTCGGTCTCGGTGTGAATCTAATAAATAACAAGGCTGATGGTATATATAGAGCTTTTCAGGCTTTAGCACTAAATCGAATAGAGTACGCCAACGTACGCTGCCCCGCTCATCCTCATGCGTGACAAGCTTGTTAAATTTATTCCAAGTATTGACTCGTTGTAACTGTGCGCTTTTGAGCGCTGTTTCTACCTCATCTAAAATACGCCCCTGACTTTCACCTTCGCGATACATACTAATACCAATATGCACCCAGTTTTCCTTATCTAGTGGACTAGGTGGGGACAATTTTGTCAGTTGCTTTAAACTATTCACTGCTATTTGTGAAATATCTTTACTGCTTAAGTGAGGAGCAAATATGGCAAAGTCTGATTCGTAATAACGTGAAAGGATAACGTCAGGATAGCGCTGAATAATATTATTTAGGTTTTCACCAATATCGACCACGAAATCATCAGCAACAGACTTACCCGACTCTTCTTGCAATTGGTCCCAGTCATCTATTCTCAGCAGCAATACTCCACCATGCGAACCGTGCTCTGACAATGCGGCTTCAAGCTTACTGTCAAACAATACACGATTTGCGGTACCAGTCAGTTGATCGAGAAAGGTTTGCGTGCGAATGAAGGTATCAAAGCGACTTCGCTCTTGGCGAGCGTCCTGTAACTCCTCTATCAGGCAGTCCAATGCTTCGCTGGCTGTATATGGCCATTCTTTGACATCGCCTTTGGCGTATTCCTCAACTCTTCCAGCCAAGATCATTCGCCCTCGCTCTTCAAGGAGCTCAGACCCTGCCAACTGCTCTCTCAGCCATTTTACGCCCCGCATCAAGCAAAAGATGATCAACGCCACCGCCAAAGTGATCGACCATAAAGCCTCAAGGGAGTATCCATAGCCAATATAGGGAGGCACCGCTTTAAACTGAAGTCGGTAACCGACATTGCGCTCGAGTTGATATTCCACGTCGTAAAGAAGCGCTTTGTCGACTTTCGATGAAGTGTCCTTATAGCGATAGATCACCCCATTGTCAGACAGCAGTTTCATTTCAACAATATTGGAAGCCTGAAGCATCTTAGGCATCCAACGTTGAAGGGAATATGCGGCATCAGGGTCTTCCATCTCTTTATCCAACACCTCAACAATTCCCTGTAGAGAATGATCTAGATACTCTTGCCCTAAGCGCTTGAAAGATAGTGTCCCACCTAAAAATAGGATGAACATCGCACTGGTCACTATAACGGTGACAAACGCAACTAGGCGAGTGCTCAGTTTTAAGGTGGGTGTATACCTCATATAAGAAGAATTCCTTTCTTGAATTAGATTGTGCAACATCCATGCTCAGTCAGAGTACCTAGGCCGAGATACTACTAACTGATTAGTCTGTTTTTTAACTATATAAAAAAGCCGCGAAATTCGCGGCTTTTTTCAGGATTCAATGAGTTAGAATGGGATATCGTCATCAAAATCCATTGGTGGCTCATTATACTGAGGCTGATTTTGGTTCTGCTGTTGAGGCTGAGAGTATGGTTGCTGAGCCTGAGCAGGTTGGCTTTGTTGCATTGCTGGTTGCTGAGGTTGACCCCAACCACCTTGCTGCTGAGGCTGGCCCATTGATTGACCCGGTGCACCACCTTGAGCACGACCACCTAGCATCTGCATAACACCATTGAACCCTTGAACCACAACTTCAGTGCTATAGCGGTCCTGACCATTCTGGTCTTGCCATTTACGTGTCTGCAGTTGACCTTCAATATAAACCTGAGAACCTTTGCGTAAGTACTCACCTGCAACTTCAGCCAGCTTGCCAAACAGAGATACACGGTGCCACTCTGTTTTTTCGCGTTGCTCACCTGTTGCTTTATCACGCCAGCTTTCAGACGTCGCAATCGTGATGTTTGCTACAGCGCCACCGCTTGGCATATAACGTACTTCCGGATCTGATCCCAGATTACCGACTAAAATAACTTTGTTGACTCCACGGCTCGCCATGATTCGCTCCGTCCAAATTCTGTATTGATCTAAAAATAGCGCATAAGGATAACACGCTTTAGTCTGTGAACAAATTGCAATCCACACAATGAGTTCACAAACTCATTCACCCTACTCAAAGCAAAATTATTTTCGAGTAAATTCAATCTATTGATTGAGTGATAGATTTATTAGTTACTGACTAACATGAAATTAAACGCAATCCTGTAAACCAAACTCGCACCAGTCGGAATTCTCATTCACTCTGCCAACACACCTAATTAAACCGAATGAAGAACCTTATGACTAAAAACATCTATACCAGAACCATCTACTTTCTCTGTGAAGACAGCTCTCAAAACAACCGTTTCATTCATCAAATAGAGAAGCAGCTCGGTGTTGATATTCCGCACATTGAACCAAACGAGTTGATGCTTGCCATGCAGCAACACAAACATAAAATTCTAATGATAGATTACCAAAACTACAGAAAGCTCAATAATCAGATTCGAGATTTGCCTCTATCGAATAAAATGTTTGAAACCATAATCTTTAATGTAGAAAAAAGACTTACTACAGAAGAGCTACTGTGCTTTGGCAACTTGAAAGGATTGTTTTATCAAGATGACTCCGTTGAAGCCATCGCTAAAGGGTGTGGTGAGATAATCAACAGTCAAAACTGGTTGCCCCGTAAAGTCGCAGCTCAGCTACTGCATTACTATCGTCATGTTGTGCTTAGCCAGACTGCCCCTGCAACTGTGGATTTAACCTCACGTGAAATTCAGATTCTACGCTGTTTAAAAACTGGGGCGTCCAATATGCAAATCGCAGAGGATCTGTTTATTAGTGAGTTTACTGTTAAGTCCCACCTTTATCAGATTTTCAAAAAGCTTTCCGTTAAAAATCGTGTCCAAGCCATTGCTTGGGCTAATCAACATATGCTGTCTTAAATCTAATCCGATGCGCAAAAACTCACATTTTGTCTTTAACATTCATTATCCATTCACGCAAAAAGTGATAAGGTTGCGCCAGCTATAATAGATTAATTAAAGATATAGGGTTTAAACATGATCAAAAAGTGCCTTTTCCCGGCTGCTGGCTACGGAACTCGCTTTCTTCCTGCAACTAAATCTATGCCTAAAGAAATGATGCCAGTCGTCAACAAACCGCTTATCGAGTACGGTGTTGAAGAAGCCATTCAGGCGGGCATGGATGGCATGTGTATTGTCACTGGCCGTGGTAAGCACTCGATCATGGACCATTTCGACAAAAACTACGAATTGGAGCATCAAATCAGCGGAACAAATAAAGAACAACTGCTGGTCGATATTCGTGACATTATCGAAAGCGCCAACTTCACTTACATTCGTCAACGTGAAATGAAAGGGTTAGGCCATGCAATTTTGACTGGGCGCGAGCTAGTCGGTGATGAGCCGTTCGCTGTGGTACTCGCAGACGATCTTTGCGTCAACGAACAAGAAGGTGTACTGGCTCAAATGGTCGCTTTGTTTAAGCAGTTCCGCTGCTCTATAGTGGCAGTACAAGAAGTACCTGCTGACGAGACGCATAAATACGGTGTGATTTCTGGTGAGATGATCAAAGACGACATTTATCGCGTCGATGACATGGTTGAAAAGCCAGAACCTGGCACCGCGCCAAGCAATCTAGCTATCATTGGCCGCTACATCTTAACTCCAGATATTTTCGAGCTGATCGAAAATACTGAGCCGGGTAAAGGTGGTGAAATCCAGATCACCGATGCACTTCTGAAACAGGCCAAGGCCGGGTGCGTACTGGCATACAAATTCAAAGGGAAACGCTTTGATTGTGGTAGCGTTGAAGGATACATCGAAGCAACCAACTACTGCTTTGAGAACCTTTACCTAACGGATAGCAAAAAGTCAGAACTGGATAAACAAAAGACGACAAAAGAAGCTTAATCGCTTTACGCTAAACATGCTTCAAAGGCCGCTCAATAGAGCGGCCTTTTTGTTACTGTTTTTTTATCCAGTATTTTCTTTGAACATTTATCACTCTATGTAATACTTAGCCCACTTGTTTTTACATTGAGCGAGAGCAATGGATCAGATCGAAGTTCGCGGCGCACGCACCCATAACTTAAAAAATGTGAACCTAACCATTCCACGAGATAAACTCATCGTGATTACAGGTTTATCAGGTTCAGGTAAATCATCACTTGCCTTCGACACCCTGTATGCGGAAGGTCAACGTCGCTATGTTGAATCCTTATCAGCCTACGCTCGCCAGTTTTTATCTCTGATGGAAAAGCCCGATGTTGATCATATTGAAGGCTTATCACCAGCCATTTCCATTGAACAAAAATCAACGTCGCACAACCCTCGCTCAACCGTTGGTACCATTACTGAAGTGTATGACTACCTACGTCTATTGTACGCACGTGTTGGCGAGCCTCGTTGTCCTGAACATCATGTGCCATTGACAGCTCAAACCATCTCACAAATGGTCGACAAAGTTTTGGAGCTTCCGGAAGGATCCAAAATGATGCTCCTTGCGCCAATTGTTAAAGAGCGTAAAGGCGAGCACGTTAAAACATTGGAGAACCTTGCTGCACAAGGCTTTATTCGCGCTCGTATCGATGGTGAAACTTGCGACCTATCCGATCCACCAACTTTAGAATTGCATAAAAAACACACCATTGAAGTCGTAGTCGATCGCTTTAAGGTGCGCGATGATTTACAACAGAGGCTGGCGGAATCCTTTGAGACGACTCTCGAATTGTCCGGCGGCATTGCGGTCGTGGCTCCGATGGATGGAGATGGCGCAGAAGTCGTCTTCTCCGCTAACTTTGCCTGTCCACATTGTGGTTACAGCATGCAAGAGCTAGAACCTCGACTCTTTTCCTTCAATAATCCAGCAGGCGCCTGCCACACCTGTGACGGCCTTGGCGTCCAGCAATATTTTGACCCCGACAGAGTCATTCTCGATGACTCTTTAAGTCTCGCCGAAGGGGCGATCCGAGGTTGGGATCAGAAAAACTACTATTACTTCCAAATGCTGTCATCTTTGGCAGAACACTATGGCTTTGATCTAAAAACGCCTTTTAAGTCCTTATCAAAGAAAATGCAAGATGTGGTGCTTACAGGCTCCGGACGCACAGAGGTCGAGTTTAAGTACATCAACGATCGCGGCGATATCCGCGTCAAACGTCACCCATTTGAAGGCATACTCAATACCCTTGAGCGTCGCTATCGTGATACCGAATCTAATGCCGTACGTGAAGATCTAGCAAAGTACATTTCAACTCGTACCTGTTCTAGCTGTGAAGGCAGCCGCTTGCGTTTAGAAGCTCGCAATGTATTCATAGGCGACACGACCTTACCTGAGATTGTTGAACTCAGCATCGCGGATGCTCTGAATTTCTTTGCATCGTTGGAGCTAGAAGGCCAGAGAGCGCAAATCGCTGAAAAGGTAATGAAAGAAATCAACGATCGTCTCCAATTCTTAGTCAACGTCGGTCTCAATTACCTCAACCTTTCCCGTAGCGCTGAAACGCTATCTGGTGGTGAAGCGCAACGTATTCGACTGGCAAGCCAGATTGGCGCAGGTCTTGTCGGTGTAATGTACGTACTCGATGAGCCATCTATCGGACTTCACCAGCGAGACAACGAGAGGCTGCTAAAAACACTGACTCACCTGCGTGACTTGGGCAATACTGTTTTGGTCGTTGAACATGACGAAGATGCGATTCGCATCGCCGATCATGTGATCGATATTGGTCCGGGAGCTGGTGTTCACGGCGGAAGTGTGGTCGCAGAAGGAACAATGGAAGACATTGTCGCTACCCCTGAATCCCTAACAGGCCAGTACCTCAGTGGCGTTAAACAAATTGCGATACCTGAGAAACGCACACCTATCGACAAGAAAAAAGTGGTACAGCTGATTGGGGCAACTGGCAACAACCTTAAAGATGTCAGCTTAACTATACCTGTCGGTTTGTTCACCTGTGTGACAGGGGTTTCAGGCTCAGGTAAATCCACTCTGATCAATGATACTTTTTTCAAGATTGCACACACTCAGCTAAACGGTGCGACGACAGCGACTCCATCTCCTTACCAGAAAATTAAAGGGTTGGAACACTTTGATAAAGTCATCGATATTGACCAGAGCCCAATTGGGCGTACACCACGGTCTAACCCAGCGACTTACACTGGTATCTTTACACCAATTCGAGAGCTGTTTGCTGGAACACAAGAAGCCCGCTCTCGAGGCTATAAACCCGGCCGCTTCAGTTTCAACGTACGTGGTGGCCGCTGTGAAGCCTGTCAGGGTGATGGGGTTATTAAAGTGGAAATGCACTTCCTGCCGGATGTCTACGTCCCATGTGATGTGTGTAAAGGCAAACGCTACAACCGTGAAACACTCGAGGTTCACTACAAAGGCAAGACCATTGATGAAGTGCTTGGAATGACGGTTGAAGATGCACGTGAGTTCTTCGACCCTGTGCCAGTCATAGCCCGTAAGCTGCAAACACTTATGGACGTCGGGCTTTCTTATATTCGTCTTGGTCAAGCGGCGACCACCTTATCCGGTGGTGAAGCGCAACGTGTCAAACTTGCCCGAGAACTATCCAAGCGTGATACTGGTAAAACGCTTTATATTTTGGATGAGCCAACCACTGGCCTGCACTTCCATGATATTCAGCAGTTACTTACTGTACTGCATCGACTACGTGATCACGGTAATACAGTGGTGGTCATCGAACATAACCTTGATGTGATTAAAACCTCAGACTGGATTGTCGACTTAGGCCCAGAAGGTGGACAAGGTGGCGGGGAAATTATTGCTGAAGGAACACCGGAAGAAGTAGCCAAAGTAAAAGGTTCACACACCGCACGATTCCTCAAGCCTATGTTAAAATAAAGAAAAGTAGTAAATTAAGCAGACCATAACATGGTCTGTTTTCTTTTGAAGGACGCAATAATCAATGGCAACCATCCATTTGGCAGGGACAAGTCTAGAGCCGCAAGCACCTAAACTACCGCTCATTAAACCGTTTCTTGTTTCTCTAGCAGTCGTATTTTTGCTCGCAATGCACATTTTTACGCCTAATCCGGGTGGTGCAGGGCTCGCGCTCTCTTTTAACACGACAACTTGGATGGCGGTCAGTTTCTCTCTGGCGATAGGGTTATATCAGGTCGGTACCCAAGGTGTGGTCAGATACAATAAGCTGTCGATTGGGCTGTTTCTTTGCTGTGTATTGCTCACAATACCGGTGTTTTTCCCTCACTCAGACTTTTCTCTATCCCAAGGTAAGCTACTCGGGTTGTGGGCCGGATACGGGCTGTTTTTTGTTCTTCAACAATTTCGCTTCAGCAATAAGCAGAAACAGCGTTTATTGTGGTTTATCACCATCGCGGCTTTTATGCAGGCACTGTTTGGCTGGTTTCAATATCTAGTCCTACAACCTGACAACTTATTTGGCTACGATACAGTACAGAATCGCCCTTACGGTATTTTTCAGCAGCCTAACGTCATGGCCAGCTTTCTCGCCACAGGGTTGGCTCTGTCAGGCTATCTACTCACTCGTCATCCAAAGAAATACAACCGCCATCTCAGCGAAGTTTCGTTGCTTTATCTGATGCCGGTGGTCACCGTACCACTCTTAATCATCATCGCTTCTAGAACAGGCTGGCTCGGCGCACTTCTCGCCGTCGTCTTGCTACTGTCGTATCTGTATCGCTTTGCAACTAAAAAACGTTTTTGGGGCTGGCTTATCGCCATCATCGTCGGTTTAGCGATAGGTTTCAGCTCAAACCTGTTCACCGACGGGGAGTCTCTAGCAGCTAAGCGGGCTAACCTTGAAAGCCCGAGACAATACACCTTTCCTCAAACACTCGATATGTTAATTGAGAAGCCCTTTACCGGTTATGGTTACGGGCGCTTTGAGCCAGAA
Source organism: Vibrio sp. St2 (assembly GCF_947311885.1). NCBI lineage: Bacteria > Pseudomonadati > Pseudomonadota > Gammaproteobacteria > Vibrionales > Vibrionaceae > Vibrio > Vibrio sp. St2. Next base: position 36,311 of record NZ_CAMZNA010000015.1, read on the forward strand.
TACATTGTCTATACCGCCCGTCAGCATCAGTTGAACCCCGGCTATCATCCGGGGCTTGCTTCGATGGATCACCCTCACAATGAGTTGCTTTATTGGGGATCTGAAGGAGGATTGCTTCCGGTTGTAGCTATAGTGCTCGCTGCGGTGATGGTTTTAGTGAGGATCTACAACGCTAAAAAAGGCACGCGCCTCGCGATGTTTGCCTTATTTGTGCCAATAGTGCTTCATAGTCAGCTGGAATATCCGTTCTACCACTCTGCGATTCACTGGATAACTTTTGTGGTTCTGCTTTTCTGGATTGATCAACGCGCTCGCTCGTATCGTTTTGCGTCATTCAGCATTGTGACTAAAACACTGTTCCGAGTGATGAGCTTAGTCGTGCCAATCATAACCAGTTTCTATATGCTGACAGCGCTGCACACTAACTACGTACTCACTCAGTTTGAAACATCGAACCCTAAAAATCCTGACTTACTCAGTCAAGTCAGCAATCCAATAGTTTGGAAAGACAGGTACGACTGGGATATTTATAGCACTTATCTCAATATTGGCCTTTATCGTCAGGAGGCGAAATTCATCCAGCCATACATTGACTGGTCACTGAAAATTATTAAAGAGAAGCCAAGACCAGCGTTTTACAACAACCTGATCCTGGCTTACCAAGGCCTTGGAGATAGTGAGCGTGCTGAGCAAATTCGCAGTGAAGCGCAATACTTGTTCCCTGAGCGAGATTTCTCACAGGTGCAATACATAGCTCCAGATATCGATGCGCTAAAAGCAGATAATGAAAAAGTAACCAAGTAAAAAAGGCGACGCTTTATGCGTCGCCTTTCAACTCATTTTTTATGGAAGTTACTGCCTCAGTGACTCTTCCAGTGCTCTCAAACAAAGCGCAACATTTTCTGCACGAGCACCGTAGCCCATAATGCCTATACGCCATGCCTTACCCGCTAACGCCCCCAAACCTGCACCGATTTCGAGATTGTAGTTTTCCAGTAAATGGTTACGAACCCCTGCGTCATCAACACCTTGAGGAATGTAGACCGCATTAAGCTGAGGCAAACGTGACTCTGCTGCAACAACAAACTCAAAGCCCAACTTTTCGAGACCCAACTTCAGCTTTTCGTGCATATCACTATGACGCTGCCAAGCATTCTCTAGCCCTTCATTTTTAAGGATTAATAGGGACTCATGCAGCGCATAAAGGCTGTTGACAGGCGCAGTATGATGATAGCTACGCTTTCCTTCTCCACTCCAATAACCTAATACTAGGCTTTGATCTAAAAACCAGCTCTGAACAGGTGTTTGTCGAGCCTGAATCTTCTCAATGGCCAGAGGAGAGAACGTCACTGGTGATAAACCCGGAACACAAGATAAACATTTCTGGCTACCTGAATACACCGCATCCAGCTGCCATTCATCGACTTTAAGCGGTACACCACCTAAAGAGGTCACCGCATCAACAATTGTTAGCACACCGTGATCTTTTGCAAGTTTACCTAGTGCTTCAGCATCGCTGCATGCGCCTGTCGATGTTTCTGCGTGAACAAATGACAGGATTTTAGCATCAGGGTGATCTTTCAGCGCCTGCTCAACTTTGTCGACCGAGACAGGAGTCCCCCATTCATCATCGACAACTACCGCTACGCCGCCCGCTCGAACTACATTTTCGCGCATGCGCTCGCCAAACACGCCATTGCGACAGACGATCACCTTCTCACCCGGTTCAATCAGGTTAACAAAACAGGTTTCCATACCTGCACTGCCCGGCGCTGAAACGGCAATAGTGAATTCATTTTCGGTTTGAAAAGCGTATTTGAGTAACTGTTTTAGTTCATCCATCATTTTGATGAACAAGGGGTCAAGGTGACCTACGGTAGGGCGACTCAAAGCCTGCAAAACTTGAGGAGAAATATCCGAAGGGCCAGGACCCATGAGAATACGGTGAGGGGGGATAAAGCTTTGAATCGTCATTGTTCGCTCCTTGAAACGGGTCTACTTTCTACTTATTTGTCTTTACATTAAAACAAATCGACACAGGCAGCAATTGGCCGAAAGTTCTCAGGTCAAACCACTGTCACAAGTTTGTTAATTAATAAACCGATTAAAGTGACACTTTCCCGTTGACAAAGGTCACATAAAAACGTTCAATGCAGACTGTATGGTGAATTTTTATGCCGCCATATGAATGCATTTTGCAGAAGAGGAGCACTACCCAGGTAGGTGTTTTGTGGAGCCACAACTCCGATACAAATCACTGAGGGGGAGTAGTGCCGAGGTAGATCAACGTTGTGGTTTTGATCTGTCGGTTGACTTGGGTTGACTCCCATCAACTGTCATCAGCTCAGTCTGGTGAAGAGCTTCTGAGGTAAACCTTACACAATAAAACCTCTCTATACGCTCACTCTCTCTTCAAGCAAGGATTACTTATTTACTTTCAGGAAGTTGTGGGAGAAATGCCGTGGGCAATTTTAACGTTGCTAAATTTGGTGGAACCAGTGTCGCTAACTTTGAAGCCATGAGTCGCTGTGCTGCGATCATTGAGCAAAACCCAAACACAAAGTTGGTCGTCAGTAGTGCCTGTTCAGGCGTGACAAACTTATTAGTCGAACTCGCGAATGGAGTTCAAGATCAGACAGAGCGCAGTGCGATTCTAACCAAACTCGCCAGTATTCATGATGCGGTACTTAATCAACTAGAAGATGCAACTCAAGCGGCCAGCGAGGTCTATTCCATTCTAGATACTGTCACTAGTTTGGCAGAAGCCGCCTCGATTCAGTCAAGTACCAAACTGACCGATCACCTTGTCGCCTGTGGTGAACTGATGTCTACACATCTGTTGGCCCAGTTAATGAGGGAACGTGGTATCAATGCGGTACGCTTTGATATTCGTGACGTACTACGCACAGATGATAATTTTGGTAAAGCAGAACCTGAACTGACCACTATTCGTCAACAAGCGCAAGCTTCACTTATCCCGTTATGCCAACAACAGGTTGTGGTAACTCAAGGCTTTATCGGTGCCGATGCAGATGGCAATACCACGACACTCGGTCGAGGCGGCAGCGATTACAGTGCAGCACTTATTGCAGAAGCAGTTGAAGCTCAGGGACTTGAGATTTGGACCGATGTACCGGGCATTTATACCACTGACCCACGTATTGCCCCAAAAGCCTCTCCCATTTCAGAGATCAGCTTCAGTGAAGCCTCCGAAATGGCCAATTTTGGCGCCAAGATCCTTCACCCTTCGACGCTAATCCCTGCTCTTCGCCATGATATTCCGGTCTTTGTCGGTTCATCAAAGCAACCCGAAAAAGGCGGAACTTGGATTCGCCATCAAGTCGAGAGCTCACCTCTCTTCCGTGCTCTGGCTTTACGATGCAACCAGACCATGGTGACGTTGCGCAGCGCACAGATGTTCCACGCTTACGGCTTTCTGGCCAAGGTGTTTGAAATTCTGGCGAAGCACAAGATTTCGGTAGATTTGATTACTACTTCAGAGATCAGTGTCAGTCTAACGCTTGACCAAACCGACACATCTGGTGGTGCTCCTCAGTTACCTGAAGCTGCACGTCTTGAGCTGGAAGATCTGTGTACGGTTGAAGTAGAGCATAACCTGTGTCTGGTCGCGCTGATTGGCAACAATATGAGTGAGAGCAAAGGTTATGCAAAACAAGTATTTGGCACATTAGAAGAGTTTAACTTGAGAATGATCTGCTACGGTGCAAGCCCACACAACCTGTGTTTCTTGGTTGACGAAGCCGATGCAAAATTGGCGATTCAGAAGCTGCACACTGAATTGTTTGAGAAGTAATAATAGAGCAGAGAACAAAAAAGGGTTGGCGCTAAAACGCCAACCCTTTCAATTTGTATCAGTGGTAAAACCGAGTGTGTTACTCACCCGCCACTTTCATAGATTCAATCAGAATCGAACCCGTCTGGATTTGTGAGCGGGTTTCAACATCATTACCAACCGCGACAATCTGATTAAACATATCTTTCAGGTTGCTGGCGATTGTCACTTCAGAAACAGGATATTGGATTTGACCATTCTCTACCCAGAAGCCTGCCGCTCCTCGTGAGTAATCACCGGTGACGATATTCACGCCCTGCCCCATCACTTCGGTGACAAGGAAGCCCGTTCCCAGTTCTTTAAGCATCTGCTCAAAGTCTTGCCCCGTCGATTGAACGAACCAGTTATGAATACCACCAGCGTGACCCGTTGGCGCCATGTCCATTTTACGCGCGGCATAGCTGGTTAATAGGTATGTCGCGAGCACACCGTCGGTAATGATTTCACGATCTTGTGTTGTAACACCTTCGCTATCAAATGGGCTCGACGCTAAACCGCGTAACACATGAGGTTTTTCAGAAACATTAAACCAGTCTGGCAGTACCTGTTGGCCTAAATGATCAAGTAAGAATGACGACTTGCGATACAGGTTACCGCCACTGATTGCCATCACCAAGTGTCCAAGTAAACCCGTTGCCACATCGGCTGCGAACATTACAGGGTACTTACCTGTCTTGAGCTTTTGCGCATCAAGGCGACTGATGGTTTTCTCTGCCGCTTTCAAGCCAACTGACTCAGGCGTCCAAAGATCATCTTTATGGCGTGCAACTGTATAACTGTAGTCACGCTCCATGACACCACTTTCGCCCTGGCCAATCACACAACAGCTGGTACTGTGGCGGCTGGAGGCATAGCTAGCAAGCAAACCGTGGCTGTTGCCATAGACCTTCAAGCCATAGTGGCTGTCGTAACTTGCACCATCGCTTTGTTTAATTTTGTCACTGAAAGATAACGCTTTTTGCTCAGCAGCAATCGCAATCTCAGCAGCATGATCTGGGTCTGGTGTATCAGGGTGAAACAAATCAAGATCAGGAATTTCTTTTACCATCAGCTCTTTAGGAGCTGGGCCTGCGCATGGATCTTCTGAAGTGTAATTGGCAATATCAAGTGCTGCCATTACCGTCTGCTGAATGGCTTTTTCACTGAGATCGGAGGTAGACGCACTGCCTTTGCGCTGACCACGGTAAACAGTAATCCCCAAAGCGCCATCGCTGTTAAATTCAACGTTTTCCACCTCGCACATGCGTGTTGATACACTCAGGCCAGTGGTTTTGGTGATCGCGACTTCAGCGCCATCGGATTTTTCCGCGGCCATTTCCAGTGCTTTCGCAACGGCGGCCTCAAGCTCAACACGTTGCTGAGCGACTTGCTGTCTTACGTCCATATCTTCTTCATGCTTAAGGTCTGTTGTCCCTAGAATAACAAGAATTTCGCTTTCTCCCCATGATTCTTGTTAAAATAGAGAAATAGATGTTCAAATTAAGGCAGAAAGATGGCCCGTAAGAATCAAAAAGCGCCATGGGAAGAAGAAGAGGAAATCATTTGGGTCAGTAAAACCGAAATGAAACGTGACATGGAAGAGTTACAAAAACTGGGTGAAGAACTCGCCAGTCTTAAACCTTCGGTGTTAGAAAAATTCCCGTTAAGTGAAGACCTTGCAGAAGCAATTAAAGACGCACAACGCTTTAAAAATGAAGCTCGTCGTCGCCAGTTACAATACATTGGTAAACTGATGCGTTTCGAAGATCCTGAACCACTTCAGGCGGCACTAGACAAAGTACGTAACAAGCACTCTCAAGCGACTGCTGCACTGCACAAGCTGGAACAGTTACGCGATCGTGTCGTTGAAGAAGGCGATGATGCCATTGCTGATGTAATGGAGTTATACCCACAAGCGGATCGCCAACGCTTACGCCAACTAGCACGTCAGGCAGCAAAAGAGAAAAAAGCGGGTAAGCCCGCTAAAGCATTCCGTGAAATCTTCCAAGTGCTCAAAGAGCTCAACGACGAAGAGATTTAAGCAAGCTGCTTTAGATACAAATGGGCTGATGCAAACGCATCAGCCCATTTTTTGCTCTTAGGAAAAGTTATTCACCCGCTTTAACAAACCCGCTGAGTGCAGCGTGGTTATGTTGCTGGGTTAAATGATCAATCGTATCAGCAATCGCCACCTTTCCTTGGTCAACAAAGGCAAAATGCGAGGCGATAGCTTTAGCGTCACTGATATGATGCGTCACCATCACCACGGTAATATTGCGCTCTGCCGCCAATTGCTTGACCAATCCGAGCATCTCTTCCCGCAACACCGGATCAAGCGCAGAAAAAGGTTCATCAAGCAGCCAGATAGGATGAGGCTGAACAAAACAACGAGCTAGTGCAACACGCTGACGCTGTCCGCCCGACAATTGCTCAGGTAAGCGATCCAAATAGTCCGCAATACCGACCTGCATCGCTGCGTGTTCCACCTGACTGACTTGCTCTGAGTTGAGCTTCAACCCAGGGTGCAGGCCCAATCCAATGTTTTCACGTACCGTGAGGTGGGCAAACAGGTTATGCTCCTGAAACAGCATCGCAAAAGGACGCTGGTGAGGCTCTTTGCCCATAACCTCTAATCCACCAGCTTTAATACTGCCACTTTCAGGTTCGATAAAGCCTGCGACCAAGGCCAGTAACGTTGATTTACCTGCCCCACTCGGCCCCATCAATACGACCAGACTTCCCTGCTCAATATCTAAATCAAAATGGAATAGATCCTGATGGTAATAATAACGAACATCATTGAGGGTCAGCATAAGTCACCTTAGAGTTTGCCTTAAACAGGGTTTCAATCAGTGCAAAACAGCCAACACTGAGCAGTAACAGAGTGACTGACACTACAGCTGCCGCATCCATCTGATAACTGCCCAGCAATTGGAAAAGATACAACGGCAGCGTGCGGAACTCCTGGCTACCAAACAGGGCAATCGCACTTAAATCTCCCACCGCAAACATAAAGCTGATCGCGAAAGCATGAGCCATTGGCTTTTTCAGTGCTCGCCACTCAACAACGCGAAAGCGCTGCCAGCCTTTCATACCTAGACTTGCGCATACGTATTGGTATTGCTGCTCGATATGCTGCATCGGCTGTGACAAGGTTTTGATCACGTAAGGCAAGCCCATCAAAGCATTCACCGCGACCACAATAAAAAACGCCAGACTAAACACATCTGTAAAAGACCGCAGTAGCAAGAATAACCCAGTAGATATCACCAAACCGGGCGTGACAAGAATGATCGTTCCCAGTAACTCAATCTGATCCGCATGACGGTTTTTTGCATTCAAACGCAATCGACGGCTGCTCAGCAATATTGCAATCCCTGCCGAAAGCGCGATACCGCTCGCCAATGTTGCCACTTTAAGTGACGACCATAACGCCAACCAAAATCGTTGATCCGTAAACACTGATAGGGCTTCTGAGTTGATGCCACTGAGTACCACCATCAGTAAAGGTGGCAGCACTAATAGTATACTCAGGCCAATCCAACTCCAATCCCAGATACGTGACCAGATCGAATCCTTTGCCATATAAAGGTTGTGACCTTGTGTACCAGAACTCACAGCCACAGGCTTAGTCAAACGCTGCACTGCCAACGCCGTAATGCCACACAGTAGCATCTGCCATATCGCCAGTAATGCCCCTGCCTGCAAGTCAAAATCGAATTTGATCGCTTGATATATCGCCAGTTCTATCGTGGTCGATTTCGGCCCACCACCGAGTGCCATTACCGTCGCGAAACTAGTAAAACACAGCATAAACACCAAGCCACACACGTGCGGCAACTGCTGACGCAAGCGAGGCCATTCGACCCACTTAAATTTATGCCAATGGCCCATACCTAGATGAGCACACAGTTTGTGCTGTTCAGCCGGAATAGACTCCAATGATTGCAATAGCAAGCGCGTCGCATAAGGCAGGTTAAAAAACACATGCGCAAGTAAAATACCGTTCAGACCGTAAATCGAAAATGGCAGTTTAGAATCAAACCATACAAAAGCTGACGATATCAGACCGCTATTGCCATAAATCGCCAGTAAGCCAAACACCCCAACCAGCACAGGCAGTACTAATGTGGTAGCAAACAGCTTAAGCAGCAAAGATTTACCAGGAAAGGTACGCCGAGATAGTGCGTGCGCGACTGGGATGGCTAAGCCAACACTGAGCAGAGTCGACAGGAACGACTGGTAAAAGCTGAACTTGGTGACATGCCGATAATAAGGGTCTGACCAAACCTGAGCGATATTCAGAGATGGGGCGGCAACTAATAAAGCACCGAGAGCAGAAACAACAAAGGCCGCGATAGCAATCGCGACCCAGAGTCCCAATTTTGGAATACTACGCAAAGCGTCTCCTTAGAAGGTTAAGGCGCTTTGCCACTCACGTATCCAGGATTTTCGGTTTTGCGCCACTTCTTCTGCGCTAAAGCTCAAGGCTTTTTCAGGTACCGTCAGTGTCTCAAAGCCTTCAGGCAGTGCGACTTCAGTTACTGGGTACATCCAGTTACCTGTTGGCATCAAAGACTGGAAGTCGTCGCTAAGGATAAACGTCATAAATTCATCGGCTAACTTTTCACTTTTCGATGCTTTTACTTTAGCCGCAACCTCAACTTGAGTGTAATGGCCTTCTGTAAAATCAGCGGCAGCGTATTTGCTGTCGCTTTCCGCGATCAGGTGATAAGCCGGTGAAGTCGTATAAGACAACACCATGTCTGACTCACCTTCAAGGAACATAGAGTAAGCCTCAGACCAACCTTTGGTCACAGTGACGGTTTTCTTAGCCAGTTGTTGCCATGCTGGGGTGACGTCATCGCCATAGACAGATTTCATCCACAACATCAGGCCTTGGCCCGGCGTTGATGTACGGGGATCCTGATAAATCACTTTCAGATCATCGCGAGATTCCACCAGCTCTTTGAGACTCTTTGGTGGATTGGTGAGCTTTTCTTTGTTGTAGACAAACGCAAAGTAACCGAAGTCATACGGCACAAAAGTGCTGTCTTCCCAGCCATTAGGCAGATTGACCGATTTGGTATCGACCTTGTGCTCGTCCAGTAGGCCTGTTTTCTGCGCTTCTGCCATCAGGTTATTGTCCAAACCTAACACAATATCCGCTTTGCTGTTGTCCCCTTCGAGGCGCAGGCGGTTAAGAATAGAAACGCCATCATCAAGAGCGACAAAGTTCACATCACAACCACATTGCGCTTCAAAAGCTTTTTCCACTTTCGGTCCCGGGCCCCAGTCCGCGGCAAAAGAATCATAGGTATAAACGGTAAGGGTGTTATCTGCAGCCAATGCAGAAAAAGATGTCAGTGTGGCAACAGCGATGGTGCTTAAAGTGGTTTTCACTGCTCGCTCTCTCCTTGGTTGAGCGGCACAGGCTTGAGGAAACATTGATAGGGCAAATGTTCAGACTCAATTCCTACGCCAGCATTATCTGGTTCAGGTACACGGGTCCTGGGCTTTGCCCAATCTCAGCTTCATCTGTGCGATGAATAGCTCCCCGATGAGTATCGGCTGAATTGTAATCGTAATGTTATCAATTAGCCAGAGTTAAGCACGCTGGTCATATCCCCAACGCGGGACAAGTCCCTGTTCAACATTAAGATGATCGAGAATTCTCGCCACCATAAAGTCAACCAGATCATCAATAGATTTAGGTTGATGATAGAAGCCCGGTGCCGCAGGCATAATGGTGACGCCCATCTGCGACAACTTATGCATGTTCTCTAGGTGCAACGTAGAGAATGGTGTTTCACGCACGACCAGCAACAACTGCCCGCGCTCTTTCATCACCACATCAGCCGCGCGCTCGATGAGATTGTCGGACATACCATGTGCGATGGCAGCGACACTGCCTGCAGAGCAAGGACACACAACCATCTGTTTTGGCGCCGCAGACCCAGAAGCCACAGGAGAGAACCAGTCGTCTTTACCATAGACTATCAGCTTTTCGGCATCACAGTTTAAGTGGGCGACCAACGTTTTTTGAGCAGAGTCTGGGTTCGCCGGCAATTTCATATCATGCTCAGTTGCTAACACAACTCGAGCTGCTGACGATATCAGCAAATGTACCTGATAGCCAGCGGCTAGCAGACACTCAAGCAATCTAAGCCCGTACGGTGCGCCAGAAGCCCCCGTAAAAGCGAGTGTAATTGCTTTGTTTTTCTCATTGTTCATACTACTACATTAATCTATTCGGCGAGTTTAGCCAGCAGCTTGTCGTGGATGCCTTCAAACCCACCATTGCTCATCACCAGAATTTGATCGCCCGGTTGAGCCTGTTCTGTCACCATCTGGACTAACGCATCAACACTGTCTGACGCATAAGCCGACTGCTGACATTGCTGGGCAATGTCCTCGACAGACCATTCGATATTATCTGGTTGATAAAGGAAGACGACGTCGGCCTGAGCAAGGGACGCCGCCAATGTTTCTTTGTGCACGCCACGTTTCATCGTCGCACTACGAGGTTCAAGTACAGCTAGGATACGTTTTTTGCCAACCTTATTACGCAATCCACCCAGAGTAAGTTCAATCGCCGTAGGGTGATGAGCGAAGTCATCGTAAACCGTAATCTGATTCACTTCACCTTTTAGCTCAAGTCGACGTTTGGTATTGATGAATTTCGCTAGCGACTGACAGGCTAAATCCGGAGTAACACCCACGTGACGAGCCGCTGCGATAGCCATCAAAGCGTTATCGACATTATGATCGCCCACCAGATCCCACTTCACAGTACCAACGGCTTCCCCTTGGGAGAAGACTGTGAATATTGAACCATCGGCGACTTGTTTCTCCGCTCGCCAGTCACCTTGCTCACCGCTGAACTCCGTTTCGCTCCAGCAGCCACGCTGTAATACATCGGCAATTGCTGAATCACCTTGCGGGGCAAGGATTCGGCCATTACCCGGCACGGTTCTGACTAAGTGATGGAATTGGCGCTTGATCGCTTCCAGATCATCGAAGATATCCGCATGATCAAACTCTAAATTGTTCATAACTAACGTGCGAGGATGGTAATGCACGAACTTAGAACGCTTATCGAAAAAAGCACTGTCGTATTCGTCGGCTTCAACGACAAAAAACATACTTTCGCCCAAACGCGCTGAAATACCAAAGTTGCCCAACACCCCACCAACAAGGAAGCCAGGTTGATAGCCACAGTCTTCCAAAATCCACGCCAGCATGCTGGAAGTCGTGGTTTTACCATGGGTTCCTGACACAGCCAGCACCCAGCGGTCATGGAGAAGAAACTCCTGCAGCCACTGTGGGCCTGAGGTGTATCTCAGGTTACTGTTGAGTACCTGCTCGACACATGGGTTGCCTCGACTCATCGCGTTTCCGATAACGACCAGATCAGGTGCAGGGTTAAGCTGAGAAGGGTCAAAGCCTTCAATGATTTCAATACCTTGAGACTCCAACAATGTACTCATTGGTGGATAAACGTTGGCGTCACTGCCCGTCACTTTATGACCTAATTGACGAGCTAAAATTGCAGCACCTCCCATAAATGTGCCACAAATTCCCAAGATATGAATATGCATAAACAACCTTCTCCAAGGCGAAAACTGAGCTGACATTATGGCGATTATGCGCAGAAAAGCGAACTACTTTGCTCACTGTTTTTTCGTCACACGAACGCAAATGATTGCGTGTAATGCGCGTTATTCTGTTCGCATGGCTTCAAACAAGCAGATGAAAACCGTTATCAAGTCGACAAATAAAACGAGATCTCAGTCAGTTAGTTCATTACCAATAAAAAGATCTAACTCTTAGACTAGGCTTAGGCGAAATCTAAGATCCGTCAGAGATCACCAACGCCAATCCCCCTATATTGAAGCGACTTAAAGGAAAAATCATGTCTGGAATGCGCACCCTTGGCGAGTTCATTGTTGAGAAACAAGCGGACTTCCCCCACGCTAGCGGTGATCTATCATCCCTACTTTCTTCTATCCGACTTGCTGCAAAAATCGTTAACCGCGAAATCAACGCAGCTGGTCTTGGTGACATTACCGGTGCAGTCGGTACTGAGAACGTACAGGGTGAAGACCAGCAGAAGCTGGATATTTACGCGAATGAAAAGTTTAAAGCAGCGCTAGAAGCCCGTGATCAAGTTTGTGGTGTTGCCAGTGAAGAAGAAGACGAAGCCGTTGCGTTCAATAAAGAGCTGAACAAAAACGCGAAATACGTGGTCCTGATGGATCCGCTAGATGGGTCTTCAAACATCGATGTTAACGTGTCAGTCGGTACCATCTTCTCGATTTACCGTCGTGTGTCACCTATTGGCACCCCACCGACAGAAGAAGATTTCCTTCAGCCAGGCCACAAGCAGGTCGCTGCAGGTTACGTAATTTACGGCTCTTCAACGATGTTGGTGTACACAACTGGTAAAGGCGTCAATGGCTTTACCTACGATCCATCTCTGGGCACATTCTGCTTGTCTCATGAAAACATGATGATTCCTGAAGATGGGACGATTTACTCAATCAACGAAGGTAACTACATCCGCTTCCCGATGGGTGTGAAGAAGTACATCAAATACTGTCAGGAAAATGAGCCGAGCGAACAGCGTCCTTACACGTCACGCTATATTGGTTCACTGGTCGCAGACTTCCATCGCAACCTGCTTAAAGGCGGCATCTATCTTTATCCAAGTACGCAAAGCCATCCAAACGGTAAGCTGCGTTTGCTATACGAATGCAACCCAATGGCTTACATCATTGAGCAAGCTGGCGGTGTAGCGTCTGATGGTAAAACTCGTATCATGGACCTCAAACCAACCGAGCTGCACCAACGTGTGCCTTTCTTTGTTGGCTCAAAAAACATGGTCAAGAAAGTAGAAGAGTTCTTAGAGCAACACCCAGAAGATTAAATATAAAGGCGCTTTCGAGCGCCTTTTTCACATTTTCTTGAGCAAAATCTCGCCTTAGTTGGTTTACATAAAACCGAGTTTAGCAGTAAGGTATTCCGGTCTTATATTCAGCCCGTGTGCCTCATTGAGGTACAAACTAAAAAAGGAACTTTCTTAATGAGTTTAAACAACGTACCAGCAGGTAAGTCTCTTCCTGATGACCTCTATGTCGTGATTGAAATCCCAGCTAACGCTGATCCAATCAAATATGAAGTAGACAAAGATTCAGGTGCTGTGTTCGTCGACCGCTTTATGTCTGCACCTATGTTCTACCCATGTAACTATGGTTACGTAAACCACACTCTGTCTCTAGACGGTGATCCAGTAGACGTTCTGGTTCCAACACCACACCCTCTGATGCCTGGTTCAGTGATCCGCTGCCGTCCAGTCGGTGTTCTAAAGATGACGGATGAGTCTGGTGAAGATGCGAAAGTAGTGGCGGTACCACACACTAAGCTGTCAAAAGAATACGATCACATTAAAGACGTAAACGACCTGCCTGAGCTGCTAAAAGCACAGATCACGCACTTCTTTGAGCGTTATAAAGAGCTTGAGTCTGGCAAGTGGGTAAAAGTCGACGGTTGGGAAGACGTAGAGTCAGCTCGCAAAGAGATTCTAGAGTCTTACGAACGCGCACAGAAATAATAAAAAAGAGCCAGCAATGCTGGCTCTTTTTCCATGGCTATAACAGCTAAACCCTCTGACACCAATCCCCTGATGAAATGATGGTATCGAGCATGCTACCGTCTTGATACAAGTATATCCAAGCTTCACCAAAAGGTGTCTCAATCTGCTCACGTCGATATTCGACGGGCACATCTTCGAGTTTATCCACCCTAGCCAGAGTCTCATCATCAATCAGGTACACTTCACCGAGAATCGTATCATGACCTTCGATTACTGCTGGATAGGTGCCCAAATCATACAAAGCGTAGTGCGGCGGTGTTTCAAAATGCCCCAAGCATTGGCTATCAGCCAAAAAATTATGGTTACTTTCGCCCTGACGTAGGGTTCCATACACAAAGAGTAAATGTTGCATCCTGCCACCTAACTTAATGATTAATTGAACTCAAACTGATACAGCAGATCGACAGCACTGTCCAGACCTGACATCGCCTCCACGTACAGATCCTGCATCAGACGATAACGCACAGTGAACTCACCCACTGAGTCAAAGATGCCAACACCATATTTAACCTGCAAGCCAGGTAGAACATAACCGCTGACCGTCACTTGCGAGTCATCGCCAGAACCCGCGGTGTCAACTTGCAAGTCCTGAACACCAAACGCTTCACCAATTTGACCCACGACACGACCACTTTGTGCCAGACTCAATCCTATCAGTGTCGTCGTCATTGAGTTGCCACCAGATTCACCATCAATATTCTGTCCACGCAGCAAGTAAGACAGTGCATTGGCCTGCGGCATCGCCGGTTCAGAGAAGATGGTCACACTTGGCTCATCAGCAGGGCCTGTCACCCTGACACCAGCAGTCACTTCATCCTGCGTATTGTCCGGATTTCGGATCGCGGTGATCTGGACATAAGGTTGGTCAACCGGGCCGTTCATCAGGATCTTACCTTGCTTAATCAAAAGGTCCTGACCAAAGGAGCGATACGAACCGTCAACAATGTTCACTTCTCCGGTCACGAATGGGCCTTTATCACGCTGGGCAACATTGAGGTTACCTGACAGTCCACCCTCAAGACCAAACGCAGACAGCTTAAAGTCATCCCCAATTTTGATATTGATGTTGGTCTGGACACTGAATGGAACACTGGCAGTTTCTTGCTCTGGCTCTAACTGATCGTTAAGAATCACCTGATCTTTAGACACGCCAATCGCACTTGGTGGCAATTCTTCTACCACTATCCGTCCCCACGGCAGAGAGATGTTACCGTCAATGCGAGCCTGCTTAGGCGAAGCGGATATGGTCATGTCAGGCACCACCTTTATTTTTGCCATAGGTGGTACATCAACCAATAACTCTTCGGCAAACACGCGCACATTGGTTTGCCAATCTTTCAAGTCTCGCCAGTCGGCATCGCCCGCAACTTCTAGTTTGCCATCAGGTGTATCGATCGCAGCGGCCAGCGTGGCATCGTAACCCGAGAAATTAACGGTCAATTTACCCGAATCAATCTCAACGGGAGTAATTTCACCTTTGAGCAAAATATCATCCACTACAAACTGACCTTGCACCTTAGGCTGCATGACTGGTCCTGAGAAAGTCAGTTCAGTGGCAATGTTTGATTTAAGCTTGCTGTAATCACCAAGAATAGGCGCAAGAAAGTCGAGGTTAAATGTGGTTAACCCAAGCCGCCCGTCGATTTGCTTATCTTTCGCTAGCACATCCGGAATATTCAGCTCACCTGAAATGTCTCCATTGTCAGCCACATCGAACAGCCAATCAGCGTGTAAGGAATTTTCTACCAGAGAAGCATTGAGCTTAAGTGACTCCCAGCCAAGGTGCACAGGTTGCTCATTATTTTGCGTGACCGACCCTTTTGGCATTTCTAACTTCATCACGACTTGCGGCGCTTGCTCTGGTGCCCATTTCGCCATCGCTGTGGCATTAACACCACCCTCTAATTTAATCGCTTGAGGCACAAACGCTTTAACCTGCTCAAAATCGAATTGTTTGATGGAAAGATGCGCTTCGCCACTTTGACCCGCGTTCACATCCTGATCGAGACAGATCGAAGCATCAGCTTGTAACCAACAATGGGCCGCAACGAAAGCTTGCTGCGAGTCGATGAGAAACTCTAACTGAGTCGGTTGATTCAGATTCCACGTACCTTGCTCTGAGGTCAGCGACATGCGCTCTAGCGCACCTTTCCACATCAACTCAGGCTTATCTTGCAACGCACCTTTAATCACCAATTTCGTTGAGGCGATGTTTGACTCAAGATCCAGAGTCAATGCGTGCTGCTGTTGCTCGCCATCAAAATTTAATAACACTTTATCAATCAGATAATCTTGGTATTTGGCGTTGGCAACTTTGAGCTGCAATTCACCGGAAGGCAAAGGCAGTGGAGAGATCTGCCCTTGCAACGAAACATCCTCTACCTGCACATCTTGCTGCCACTTAATGGCTTTCACATTAAGATCAACACCAACCAGAGGTTTATCCAGCTTACCAGTCAGCTTAATCTGACCTTGAGCACTGCCTTTTACATCAGGGACGGACTTAGCGATATCCGGAAAATCAACGGCTAGCTGCATGTTTAGGTTTTGTTCAACATCACCTTTTGCCGTCAGATGATTCGGTCCATGAGATAAGACTAAGCGTGGCGTATCAATTTTGAGTTCACCAGTGCCCGCTTTATCGGAAGCAGACAGCGCACCTTCTATGTTCAGCGGGTAATCTCGCAAAATGCCGTCAATATCTAATGTTGGCAATTCAACCTGCCAACCACCTTGCTCCGTCAGTGAACCAGTAGTGGCTAATTTACCGCTGATGTTCCCTTCTGCCTGCTGCCACTGTAAGCCCGGTTGAATGTCCTTCAGTGAAAGGTTTGCAGCCCAGTTAATCGGCGCTTGCCAATTAGCCATCATCGTACCACTCACCTCCCCTCCTAAGGTTTGTATAGAAAGGGACTGAAGATCGATTTGGTTTAAATCCCCGTTGCCGCGCAAAGTCAGGTCAGCATCAGGCAATTGCTTACCTTTCAGAGCCGAATCGAGTTCAACACTGTAGCCGCTTAGCGAGCCTTGAGTATGCAAGTTGCGTATTGTGGCAAAATAATCACCCTGACCTTTCAACGGCCATTGAAGGTCACCATCACTCAAAGTCAGTTCAAAAGGAAGTTCAGCATTCAGT
This sequence comes from Vibrio sp. St2, assembly GCF_947311885.1. Lineage (NCBI taxonomy): Bacteria > Pseudomonadati > Pseudomonadota > Gammaproteobacteria > Vibrionales > Vibrionaceae > Vibrio > Vibrio sp. St2. Next base: position 52,934 of record NZ_CAMZNA010000015.1, read on the forward strand.
GGCTGCAGTGCCGCTTCAAGATGTGCCTTCGCTAAACCGCCGAAATCTGCCTTTAACGTCAAGTCAGCAACACTTCCCGTCGCATGCAGTTTGACTGTCTGTCCATCCGCTATTTCCTGCTTCACTTTGGCATTCAGCTCCAGAACCAACGGATAGTCGTCTGCTAAGGTCACCGTTGTACTCAGATGACCTTCGACTTCAGGCATATCCAACTCAAGAGTATCAACCTTAACTTGGGAGCGGGCCGCACTCGCCTCCAACCCCAGATGGTTCACGACTACAGGAGTGGGCTGTTGCAGCTCAAAATCATTCACATCCAATCGCACTACTTCAATTTGCAGCGGTAAGGTAATGTTTGGTAAGGCTATCGGTGCGTTAGCATCCGTAGAAGGACTTGCAGCAGGGGCTGCTTCACTGGTATCACTTGGTGCCAGTGCGACGCGAATGGAGTCGAGCGCCATTTTATTGATTCGTAGACGATTGCCCTGAAACGCTAATCCAGTCGTGAAAGACTGCCAGTCGACCTGATTACCTAGAACGTTCAGTGAAATGTCGGTTAAGGCGACGCGTTTGACTTTAATGGGTACTGGCGCTGTCACAGGTCCACTTTCGCCAGCCACAGGCTCATCTGACGCTGTGCTGCTCTGCGGTAATTCCGGCATCTCAAACTTGAGGCCGTCTACTGCAAGTTCATCGACACAAACGCTAGGCTCTGTCAGACAAGCGGCATTAACTGCCAGCGTGATTGAGCGAGCTTGCACATCAACGTTAAGTGAGTCGTCTTTAAACACAACACCATTAAGCGTAAAGCGTGGGAAAATAGCCCCTGAATAGGACTCGACTTTCAACTGAGGAACAAACTTTTCTGCTCCCCACAGCACCAGTTTAAGCCCCGGCGTTGTAAACAGTACTGCCGCTAAGGCAATGGCAATCACCACCAATAAGCTGATCAATGAGATAGACAGCCACTTAGACCATTTAAAAACAACCTTGGTCATAGTTCAGGCCCTAACGTGAAATGGATTTTAAATTCATCACCCGGTGTGGCATCAAGGCCCCAGGCAAAATCAAGACGGATTGGACCCACAGGCGAGGCCCAGCGGACACCAAAGCCAGTACCACGTTTAAAGTCGGGATTATCATTGAAAGCGTCACCGTAATCATAAAACACCGCCCCCCACCAGTTGCCATACACTCGGTATTGATACTCTAAAGATGAGGTGGCGATGTATTTGGCACCCGTCAATGCGCCACTGCTGTCTTTCGGGGAAATAGACTCATAACCATAACCACGCAAGTTGTTGTCACCACCGGCGAAGAAGCGCAGTGACGGAGATAATTTATCAAAATCATCTGCTAAGTTAGCGCCTCCATCTAGACGCAAAATACCGCGATGGTTGCGCCCTGCACTACGGATCCATGACGTGCCCGCCTGGAGGCGCAATACACGTGTTTCTGATATCAAGCTATCATCACCATACTCGATAGTCAGGCTTTGGCGATCCCCCCAGCGTGGCATCGCGCCACCACGAATACGGCTACGACTGTATGTGATCCCGGGTAAAAGGAATTGCCCAGAGTCATCTTGCAGACCCTGCTCATAGTTTTCCAATAAGTAACGGACAAACACGGTTCTATGCCAACCATTGTCCAAGGCCCAATGCCGCTCCAGGGCAAGATTGGACTCGAGACTTTTCGTATCTCGATTATCGACGTTTTTCATACCATAGCGAATGCGATAGTACTCATTTAATGCATCTTCAAGCGGAATCCGATAGCCGGCCGTAATGGTCTGTTCTGGGTTAGAGAGAGAAAAACTGCTGTCAAAACTATGACCACGAGAGTTGACCCAAGGCTTCTTCCATTTCAGAGAGCCTCGAACACCCACATCGGTAGAGTAGCCAAGGCCGGTCTCCAACTTATTTTTTGCCTGTGGTGCCAGAGACACTTTCATTGGCAGCTCTCTGCCCTTACCTAGCATGGATAAATCAGGCTCAACAAATACCGATGAGAACCAGTCTGTGTTTGACAGGTTCTGGTTGTAAGCGCCGACCTCTGAAACCTGATAAGGGTCGCCTTGCTGATAAGGCGATAAAGAGTTAACCCGATCTTGTTCGATTTGACTGCCCGTGATCATGTTCTCGCCAAACGAATAACGTATGCCACTATCAAAATGAAGACGGATAAAGGCTTGATTGAGATCAGGGGCAACCTCAAGACGACTGGCAGTGAAATCGCCTTCAAAATAGCCTTTCTGCAAAGCTAGATTGCGAATCCCAGACTTCAGGCCATCATACTGACTATGGTTGAGGATTTGGCCTTCCTTAAGGCCACTTTTGCGAATCAAGGCCTTAAATGATCGATCGTCGCTGGCCTCACCAGTGATTTGGATATCGACTTCTTTGATCGTGACGGGTTCACCCGGAGTGACTGTAACAATCAGCTCACTGTCTTCATCAACGATCTGAAAAGAAAAATCAGGATGGTAGTAGCCCAGCGCGTTGAGCGCTTCGGTCAGGCTCTTTTCTAATCGGGCCTGAAAACGAAGGCTGGTGTTATACTCTTCGGCAGGTATAGACGAAAGATAAGCGTCAACATTCTTTTCCAGTTCACCTGACAAGCCCTTGACGGACAAATCGATCTCCTGCGAATAAACAGGAAAACTGCTGAGAAGGAGAAGGGCTGGTAATGACTTTCTTATCATGTTCTATTTACTACCTCAAAATCGTAACGGAATAATAACGCCACTCATAAAATAAGTCTGTACGAAAACAGTCAATTAGGCGGTCTACTCTCAAGATTGTTAATTTAAGGATATTCACTATGCTCGACAAACAAACCATGATCACTGCTCAGCAGGCTTTGCCGGGGCGTGAGCAGCCACTGGCTATTGACGACACACACTTTGTCAATCAATCCAGTTTAACCGCACCACCTGCTGAAGGCTGCGAAGAAATCGTGTTCGGCATGGGATGTTTTTGGGGCGCAGAGCGTCTGTTTTGGCAACTTGAGGGCGTGATCAGTACTTCGGTGGGATACGCTGGTGGCTTTACACCTAACCCAACCTACGAAGAAGTCTGCTCAGGTCAGACAGGTCATACTGAAGTGGTGCGGATTGTTTTTGACCCTGCAGTCATTAGCCTTAACCAACTGCTGCAAAAATTTTGGGAGCGTCATAACCCAACTCAAGGAATGCGTCAGGGCAACGACTTAGGCACCCAGTACCGTTCTGCTATTTACGTGCATAGCGACGAACAATATCAGGCTGCAATACAATCAAGAGACGAATATCAAGCGTTGCTCGGACAAGAAACCTCGTCTATTACCACCGAAATCCTGCCTGCTGGTCGCTACTATTATGCGGAAAGCTACCATCAGCAGTATTTAGCCAAGAATCCAAATGGCTATTGTGGGTTAGGCGGCACTGGCGTGTGCTTCCCGCCAGAATACTAAACGCTATAAAGCAAAAAGTCGCCCAATTGGGCGACTTTTTATTTTCCTACACAGGTAACACCGTAATGGCCTGATTGATTTCCTTGAAGGTATTCATTTTCTTTTTATCTTTTACGTCCGGCATCAGGACTTTACCGTTATCAAATCTAAACTCACCAATTCCTGAAATGACAAACTGTCCCTTGAATAACGTCTTAACAAAGCGTGCCACCTGACGTGGTCGATATTTCGTAAATTCGCGCAGCATAACTACCTCAATATCCATTTGCGATATGAACCTTTCCTTGGTTCAGCCTCTCTTCCTGATAGGCTTACAATACATCATACACATTAATCCAAGACCAACAAGAAGCAAGATCACAAATAGACAACAAATCATTAACACAATTGGTTTTCTTCAGCGACTGAGAATTTTTCGGTATATACTTTTTCCGCTTACTAAGAAGGAACAAAATAATGAAAAACAAGACTCTATTAGCTTTGGCAGTAGCATGCTCTCCCATGTTTGCACTGGCGCATAACATCACTGTCGGCCAGGCAGTTCCGACCGTTGAAGTGGCCAGCTATGGTGAAATTATGGTCAAGGACAATGATACGACTTATCAACAGTGGTCTTCTCAGGACATGTTAGGCAAGGTACGTGTGATCCAAGCCATCGCCGGACGCAGCAGTTCGAAAGAGCTGAATGCACCACTCATGTCAGCCATTACAGCGGCTAAATTCCCAGCGGAAAGCTACCAGACCACGTCCATCATTAACCAAGATGATGCTATCTGGGGAACAGGCTCGTTTGTAAAATCCTCAGCAGAAGACAGCAAAAAAGAATTCCCATGGTCTTCAATGGTACTTGATGAAGAGGGTGTGGTTGCCGGTGCTTGGGAACTTCAGGAAGAATCGTCTGCTATCGTAGTGCAAGACAAGCAAGGTAACGTCCTGTTTGTTAAAGAAGGCGCACTAAATAATGACGAAATTCAACAGGTTCTGACCCTGATTAAAGACAATATCTAATCTCATTTGATCTTAGCGTTTCCCGAAGAGTTGTTATAACATAACAGCTCTTTTTTCGTATTGAATGAAACGCTGTGATTCCAACTCATCCTAATCTAACCAGACGCTCAGCCGCGCTTGCCTTGTGTGGCATTGTGCTGATGCTATGGATGAGTTTCGCCTACATCGACCACCAATACGATATCTCGTCTGCACATCACAGTGATCATCACTGCCAGCTATTCTCTTGCGCACAACACGGCATGAGCTATTCATCTCTGGCACTCATCGATACCTCATTACCAGATGTATTCGTCGTACGGGATGATTACCACTTCTACCACCAGCCAGCCTTTGTCTATCAGGCACGATCTCCCCCGATGAGATTGATCAGTTAACCCAGATTTTTTACGTGCTGTTTCATAGCAATAGCCATATATTTTATCAAAACACTTTATTAGGATTCACAATGAACTCAATGACAAAAATTGCAACACTGGTTGGTCTTGCCCTAAGTACTACCGCTTTCGCTGAAGAAGGATTCCGTCAACACGAAGCTCACGTGCACGGCCACGTTGAGCTAAACATCGCTCAAGATGGTAAAGAGCTTCTAATGGAAATTACCGCTCCTGGTGCTGATGTTGTGGGCTTTGAACATGCTCCAAAAACAGCAGAACAAGAAAAAGCCCTAAAAGACGCAGTCACTAAACTAGAAAATGCAGACTCTATTTTCACTCTTGCATCAGCAGCAGGTTGTAAGGTTGAGCATCTGTCAGTAACTCACACATTAGGTGCTGACGACCACGACCACGACCACGACCACGACCACGACCACGACCACGAGAAGCATAACGAGCATCATGATGAACACAAACATCACGATGACCATGGCGAGCATCATGATGAGCACAAACACCACGATGACCATGATGATCACGCTAGTCACGAAGGTCACGAAGGTCACGAAGGTCACGAAGGTCACGAAGGTCACGAAGGTCACGAAGGTCACGAAGGTCACGAACACCATGATGAACATCAAGGTGGCCATGGCGAGTTTACTGTCGAATATCACTTCGAGTGTGACGACATCAACGCCCTATCTTCTATCGATACACAATGGTTCAAGGCTTTCCCAACGACAGAATCTATCAGCGTTAACCTACTGACAGATAAAGTGCAAACAGCACTTGAACTGTCTGCAGACAACACTAAGATTTCGCTTTAAGTCTAAAAAGACCTGATAGCTTGTGGCTATCAGGTCTATTCGTTCAGGTTGATCCGATGGTAGAAAACAGAAGTAACAGCGTTGTTGAGCTGGAGCAGGTAACCTTTACTTGGCCCGGGAATCAAACTCCGACACTCGATATCAAACAACTGCATATCACTAAAGGCGAGCACCTCTTTATTAAAGGCCCCAGTGGCTGTGGCAAATCCACCTTACTCGGACTGCTTACTGGTATTAACACCACCAGCAGCGGTCAGTTACGTGTTTTAGGTCAAGATCTCAATCAAATGAAAGGTAGCCAGCGCGACAAGTTCCGTGCCGATCATATTGGCTATATATTTCAGCAATTTAATTTATTGCCCTATCTCAACGTGATTGAAAATGTCATCCTGCCCTGCCAGTTTTCCGCACAGCGCAAATCACAGGTCGATACATCGCTGGGTGAAGACGCCACTCGACTTCTGGAAAAACTTCATCTGCCTGCACATCTGATGGATAAACCTGTCGTAGAACTGAGTATTGGTCAGCAACAGCGTGTCGCAGCCGCTCGTGCTCTGATTGGCAAACCGGCTCTGATCATTGCCGATGAACCCACATCTTCGCTCGACTACGACAACCGCACCGCATTTATCGAGTTGCTCCTTGAGCAGGTCAATCAGGCTCAATCAACCCTGTTGTTTGTCAGTCATGACCCGACCCTGGAAAGCCTGTTCGACCGTACCTTAAACCTTAATCAAATCAATCAGGCAGGAGCTCAACAGTGACCCCGACATTTATGCTTGCCTGGAAGAGTGTCCGTAACCGCCGTGTCACTGCCATTCTGACCATATTAACCGTCGCTATTTCGGTCATCCTACTGCTGGGTGTAGAAAGAATCCGTACTCAAGCCAAAAGCAGCTTTGCCAATACTATCTCAGGGACTGACCTGATCGTCGGTGGGCGCTCTGGTCAAGTAAACTTGCTGCTCTACTCAGTGTTTCGCATCGGTAACGCCACCAATAACATTGACTGGAAGAGTTATCAGGAATTCAGCAACCATCGTTCTGTAAAGTGGGCAATCCCTATTTCGCTCGGAGACTCACACAAAGGTTTCCGCGTGATGGGAACCAACCACAGCTATTTTGAGCACTATCGATATGGCAAAAAACAAAACATTGCCATCGCTGAGGGACGCGAATTTGAAGGTTTATTTGAGACCGTCATTGGCTCTGATGTCGCCCGCTCTCTGGGGTACAAGATAGGCACAGAAATCATTATTGCCCACGGCATCAGTGACGTTGGATTCAGTCGCCATGACAACCTGCCATTTAAAGTTGTCGGTATCCTAGCCCCGACAGGCACCCCGGTAGATAAAACCGTACATGTATCACTCGAGGCGATTGAGGCGATTCACGTTGGCTGGGAGTCTGGAGCCCACTTAGGTAATACACCAAGTGCTGAGCATCTTGAAAAGCAAAACTTCCAGCCAAAACAAATCACTGCCATGCTTCTTGGCCTGAATTCCAAAATTCAGACTTTTGCTCTACAGCGCCAGATCAACACCTACCCTAAAGAGCCACTGAGTGCCATTATGCCGGGTGTTGCGCTGCACGAATTGTGGGGCATGATGTCAGTGGCAGAACAAGCCCTGATGGCGGTTTCAGTATTCGTCGTTATCGCCGGACTACTGGGAATGTTGTCGAGTTTGCTGACTAGTTTGCAGGAACGACGTCGAGAGATGGCTATTCTAAGGGCGATGGGAGCGAGGCCACGACATGTATTGACGCTGTTAGTTCTCGAAGCCAGTGCCTTAACCTTAGTTGGCTTAGCTGTGGGTGTAGTAGGTTTATATGCGCTATTGGCCACTGTTGCACCAGTAATTCAACAACAGTATGGAATTAATATTGAGATGGTAGCCATATCCCATTATGAGTGGATATTGCTTGCAGCTGTGCAGTTAGCAGGTACTGTAATCGGCTTTATTCCAGCGTTCCGTGCATACAGACAATCCCTTAGTGATGGGATGACAATTCGGGTTTAAACATGAAAAAGATAATCTTAGTCGTCATGCTAGCCATGAGCTTTATGACGCCCTCTCTGGTCAGTGCTAAAGAAGATATTCTCAAACTGGACTGGATCGATCTGATCCCGGAGAGTGAACGAAAGCAGTTCGATTCGTACGGTATGCCAGTGACTGATCACTCTGGTCAGGCAGCCAAGCAATCCTTGGTGGGTAAGGTTCGCCAGGAACTCAACGGCAGTAAGGTTAAAATACCTGGCTTTGTCATTCCGTTAGAAGGGGATGAGGACAAAGTCACCGAATTCTTATTGGTGCCATACTTTGGTGCATGTATTCACGTGCCACCACCACCGCCGAACCAGATCATCTACGTGAAGTTCCCTAAAGGGGCGCCAGTGCAAGAGCTGTGGGATGTTATTTACGTGGTCGGTACGCTGAAAACGGAAACCATCAACCATGATCTGGCTGAAACAGGTTACGTTTTAGAAGGCACCGCTATCGAAGAGTACGATGACTACTAATATTGATTAACATAAAAGCAACCTGTTAATTATCCGCTTTTCTTTATATGTATCTAGAGAGATATACCAAGACGGCTAGATAAACCAGAAATAGTAGGGCAATTGACAGGTGCTTTTTCAGTTTATTCTCATTTAAAAACTTCATAAGCCCCTCAAAAACATCGATAACAATTTTAACAACTTATTATCATTTGGCATAGCGCCAATTTTCAAAGCTTGCTCACATAGTTCCTCTGGCAGCCAATCAGGTTAAGAGGTAAATTTAATAAATACGTTTAACACTTTGATGGGCAAGGAATTCACATGTCGGAAAAGCAAAAGCCAGTGGTTATAGAGCACGAGTCCAGCGCTGAATCACGGCATGAGAAAAAGAAAACCTATATCAAAGATAGTGCCAGCCGGGTGATGAACATTGCTCAAACCCATGGTTTGGATGCCTTATTACAAAAAGACTCACCAGAAAAAACCGCATTAGAGCGCGCCCTCATTCGTGAGCGCCGTTATAAAGAGCAGAAACAGAAGAACCTCGAACAAATCCTTAAGCTCGCTCATCTGTCCTGTAAAGATGAAACTGCGGGCGACCCCGATCAGGATTGGCTACACCGCTTCTTCAATATGGCTCAGGAAGTACACAACTCCTCAATGCAGCGACTATGGGCACAAGTGTTGAAACGCGAAGTCACTAACCCAGGCTCAACCTCAATGAAAGCGTTAAAGGTGCTACAGGATATGTCTCCAAAAGAAGCGCAGACGTTGCAGCGTGCCGCCTCTTTAGCGTGCAGTTTTGGTGGCGATACCAGTCGTAAGCTGTTGATTGGTTATCGGGCACAAGGGGGGATTTTCAGCTTTGGTAAGCGAAATATTACCGGCAATATCAACGTTGGTAATTTCCAGCTTCCCTACTCCAGCCTGTTGGTCTTATTTGAACTTGGCCTAATGCACGGTACTGAGTTGGAGTCAGGTGAAATTGAGCTCGATTCCCCATTACCACTAACCTATCAGGGCAAGCAGCTGTCACTTCAAGCGCACAGCAAAGGGGTTCGACTTCTCTACTACCGCTTTAGCCCAACTGGTAATGAATTGTGTAAGCTGCTTGGAAACAAGCCGAACATGCAGTATTACGATCAGATGGTCGCTTTGCTCAGCCAGAAATTCACCGCGAGTACGGATACTAAATCTAGTATCGATACCACAGTATAAGAATTCAGATTAGTAGACCAATAAGATCGAATGTGATCTGACATCCCTTCAAAACAAAAACGCCAACCCGACAGGTTGGCGTTTTTACTTAGTTCGGATCAGCTTATGCTTTGTAAGCTTTGAATGCGTTAATCAGACCATTCGTTGAGCTGTCGTGAGAACTGATTTCCGATTCATCAGCTAACTCAGGTAGGATTTGGTTAGCTAATTGTTTACCTAACTCAACACCCCACTGATCGAAGCTGAAGATATTCCAGATAACACCTTGGACGAAAATCTTGTGCTCGTACATTGCGATCAAATTACCTAGCGTACGTGGTGTGATTTGCTTGACTAGGATTGAGTTAGTAGGGCGGTTACCTTCAAACACTTTGAATGGTGCTAGAGTCGCCGCTTCTTCTTCACTCTTGCCTGCTTTGGCAAATTCCGCTTTGACTGTCTCTTCCGACTTACCAAAAGCAAGCGCTTCAGTTTGGGCAAAGAAGTTAGACATAAGCTTCTGGTGGTGATCACCTGCTGGGTTGTGACTGATGGCTGGTGCAATAAAATCACATGGGATCAGCTTAGTGCCTTGGTGAATCAGCTGGTAGAAAGCGTGCTGACCGTTAGTACCAGGCTCACCCCAGATAATTGGGCCTGTTTGGTAAGTCACTGCATTGCCGTCACGGTCAACGTACTTACCGTTAGACTCCATGTTGCCCTGTTGGAAGTAAGCTGCAAAACGATGCATGTACTGATCGTATGGAAGAATCGCTTCAGACTCAGCGCCATGGAAGTTGTTGTACCAAAGGCCAACTAGCGCAAGGATCACAGGAATGTTGCTTTCTAGCTCTGTAGATGCAAAGTGGTTATCCATTTCATGAGCGCCATCTAGCAACTCAACAAAATTGTCGTAACCTACCGCAAGGGCAATTGAAAGACCGATAGCTGACCATAGCGAGTAACGACCGCCAACCCAGTCCCAGAACTCGAACATGTTGTCAGTGTCGATACCAAACTCAGACACTGCTGGTGCGTTGGTAGAAAGCGCTGCGAAGTGCTTCGCTACGTGTGCTTCATCACCTGCTGACTCGAGGAACCAATCACGAGCACTGTGTGCATTGGTCATAGTCTCTTGTGTAGTAAACGTCTTAGACGCTACTAAGAATAGTGTCGTTTCTGGGTTTACTTTCTTAAGCGTCTCAACGATGTGTGTACCATCAACGTTCGAAACGAAATGTAGATTTAGGTGGTTTGTGTACGGAGCTAGAGCTTCAGTCACCATGTAAGGACCAAGATCAGAACCGCCGATACCAATATTCACGACATCAGTAATCGCTTTACCAGTGTAACCTTTCCACTCGCCGCCGATGACACGTTCAGTGAAAGACTTCATTTTTTCTAGCACGGCATTTACAGCAGGCATGACATCTTCGCCATCAACCATAACAGGAGTGTTACTGCGGTTACGTAGTGCTGTGTGGAGTACGGCGCGGCCTTCAGTTTGATTGATTGCTTCACCACTGAACATCGCTTCGATTGCTGCTTTAAGCTCAGTTTCGCCAGCTAATGCGAATAGGTGCTTCATAGTTTCTTCGTTGATTAGGTTCTTAGAGTAATCAATAAGAATGTCGCTACCAAAACGCGTAGAGAATTTGTCAAAACGCGCAGCGTCTTGAGCAAACAGCTCTTTAAGATCCATATCTTGAGCCGATTCGAAGTGCGCAGTCAGCGCGTTCCAAGCTGATGTTTGCGTTGGATTGATATTTTTCAACATGGTTACTATCCCGATGTTACAGTAGGTTTTATTCTACATTGGTTGGCTGGATAATAAGATAAACGACAGCCAGTAGAATCCCCGATTAAGCAAAAATAGTTCGGTTCTCGCATTGCAACAAGCAGCCAGAACTTTGTAATAAATTTTCAAGGTGCAATTATGAACCAGTGTGGCTGCACCATCATTGAGTTAAGTCACGTTAAGTGATTTAGTTACACTCAAACCCATGACTAGCTATTGGCACTCACCTTACCGCCTTAGGTTGAATTTGCCAAATAGATTATAGAGGATGCCATATGTGGGCTCAGAAGAGTATTCAATTGAGCGCGAGAAAACGCGGATTTCATCTCATCACCGATGAAATAGAACAACAAATTCCAGAAATAGCGGATTTTTCTGTCGGAATATTACAGTTATTTATCCAACATACTTCTGCAAGCCTGACCATTAACGAAAACGCCGACCCAACGGTGCGTCATGATATGGAAAAGCATTTTAACCAGTTTGTACCGGAGCGCGCCCCTTACTACAAGCATACCTATGAAGGTGATGATGACATGCCCGCCCACATAAAAGCGTCAACCTTAGGGTGCAGCGTGATGATACCCATTAGCAACGGACGATTAGCTTTAGGGACATGGCAAGGAATCTACCTTGGAGAGCATCGGGATTATGGCGGTAGCCGCACCCTAGTTGCGACGATTCAGGGCGAATAATAAAAAGGCTGGCTTAATAAGCCAGCCTAAAACGAAAAGTTCGATGTGAGCTATTTGGAATATTCCATTTCAACTCGCGAGGTCAGTTTAGTCACCAATTCGTAAGCAATGGTACCAATATGGCAGGCCACCTCTTCAGCAGGAAGACTTTGCCCCCAAAGGATAGCCTCATCTCCGACCTTGTCGTTGGCATCTGGACCGAGATCAACCGTCAACATGTCCATCGACACTCTTCCCGCAATCGGTACTTTGCGGTCATTGACTAACACTGGGGTGCCATTAGGTGCAGTTCTCGGGTAACCATCACCGTAGCCAATCGCAATAACACCGACTTTGGTGTCACGCTGGCTGGTCCACATCCCGCCATAGCCGACGCTCTCACCAGCTTTTACTTCACGCACCGCAATAAGATGCGACTTAAGCGTCATGACTGCTTGATAGCCCATCTGCTGTGCCGTTTTATCGTTAAAAGGCGACACACCATACATGATAATTCCAGGCCTAACCCAATCGAGGTGACTGTTCTGCCAAGCCAACAAGCCCGCAGAAGCCGCGAGTGAACGCTCTCCTTCACAACCATCGGTAAGGGCCAAGAACAATTCAGTTTGTTCTGTCGTAGTGGACTTATCCAACTCATCAGCACAACCAAAATGACTCATATAACGCAGTGGCTTAGCGACATTACGACACGCTTTCAGGCGAGAAACAAAGTCCGTGTATTGCTCCGGTCTGACCCCGAGACGATGCATCCCGCTATCGATTTTAAGCCAGACCACAACAGGGGTATCCAGCTCGGCTTGCTCAAGAGCTTCAAGCTGCTCTTCACAATGCACAACGGTCTGAATGTTATTGGTCACTAAGACAGGTAAATCGCCCGGAGAATAAAAGCCCTCGAGCAACAATATTGGAGTCACCACACCACAAGCACGAAGTTGTAACGCCTCTTCAATCCGCGCAACGCCAAACGCATCCGCATCCGTAGCATGCTTAGCAATATGTCTTAAACCATGACCGTAACTGTTGGCTTTCACCACCGCCATGATTTTGCTGTTTGGTGCCTGAGATTTGATCTGTTTCAGGTTGTGTTGCAACGCATCTAAATCGATAAAGGCGGTTGCCGCTTTCATATAACTCATGCTTTACTCTTCATCCACATCAAACGCTGGGCCAGCATAATTATCAAATCGAGACCACTGACCTTGGAAGGTCAAACGTACCGAACCAATCGGGCCATTACGCTGCTTACCTAGGATGATTTCCGCCGTGCCTTTCATCGGGCTGTCCGGGTGATACACTTCGTCACGGTAGATGAACATGATCAAGTCAGCATCCTGCTCAATCGAGCCTGATTCACGCAAGTCAGAGTTAACTGGGCGTTTATCGGCACGTTGCTCCAAGGAACGGTTGAGCTGCGACAGTGCGACCACTGGCACGTTGAGCTCTTTAGCCAGCGCTTTCAGTGAGCGGGAAATTTCAGCGATTTCCAAAGTACGATTGTCAGCAAGGGAAGGGACACGCATCAACTGAAGGTAGTCGACCATGATCATCGACAAGCCACCATGGTCACGCGCAATGCGTCGTGCTCGTGAGCGGACTTCGGTTGGCGTCAGGCCTGAGCTGTCATCAATGAAGATGTTCTTCTTCTCCATCAGCAGCCCCATAGTAGAAGAAATACGCGCCCAATCCTCATCATCCAGCTGGCCGGTACGGATCTTGGTTTGGTCAACACGAGAAAGCGATGCCAAGGAACGCATCATCAGCTGTTCAGATGGCATCTCGAGAGAGAACACAAGCACAGGTTTATCATGCGCCATGGCTGCATTTTCAACCAAGTTCATCGCAAAAGTCGTTTTACCCATCGACGGACGCGCGGCAACAATCACCAGATCCGAGCCTTGCAAGCCTGCGGTTTTCTTATTCAGGTCAGTGAAACCAGTCGTCACCCCTGTGACACCATCTTGCGGTGACTTATACAGGATTTCGATACGCTCAAGTGTCTTTTCCAGAATGTTATCAACGTTCTGTGGGCCTTCACTTTCAGTTGTGCGTGATTCGGCGATAGCGAAAACCTTACTTTCCGCCATGTCGAGCAGATCTTCCGATGTACGTCCCTGCGGATCGTAACCCGCATCAGCAATCTCGTTCGCGACCCCTATCAGTTCACGCGTCAGAGCACGTTCTGCGACAATGTCCGCATAAGCGTTAATGTTCGCCGCACTTGGGGTGTTTTTGACCAAGTCCGCCAAATAGGCAAAGCCACCGACATCATCAAGCTGCTCACGCTGCTCTAGGAACTCGGAAAGTGTAATAAGATCAAGAGGCTGGCTTTCTTCTAAAATCGTCTGAGACGCTTCAAACATCAAACGGTGGGGGCGACTGTAGAAATCTTTCGCTACCACGCGTTCGGCGACCGTATCCCAGCGCTCATTATCAAGCAACAAACCACCAATAACGGACTGCTCAGCTTCCAGCGAATGCGGAGGAACCTTGATTGCGTCCACTTGGGCGTCTGCTGGTTTTTGATTACGATTGTCTGTTCTGGAATCTGCCATGCTCTTGCTCAACAACTTACTTGTGACCGCTCATTATAGCCAGAATGAGACGGATGTCTGTAATAAACAAGGAGTTTGAAAGCTTCTCGTGTAGAATTAACTTAGAACTGACGGAATTAGAGTGAATACCCTCTACTATTCCCCCAATTTTCCCATCAAATAAGAGGTAATGAGTGGCGAAACTTTGGCTCATGAGTGCAGGCCTGCTGTGCAGTTCCGTGGTCTATGCGGATGAGGCGGTACAAAGTCAAACCGATATTGAGATACCCTCCCCCTGGGACACCGAAGTCGAATTCGGTTATCAGTCGCACACCGGAAACTCAGACTCGCGCTCTCTCAACTCTAGACTCAGCGCTGAATACCTCTCTGGCCGCTACAGAACCAGCGGTGAGTGGAAGTACTACCTACTCTATAAAGATGGGGAAGAAGATAAACGTCAGTCGACCTATACCGCACAGAGCGACTACAAGCTTGGGCCTAAGACATACCTTTACGGTAGTTTCAAAGGCGTAGATTCTCGCTACAGTGCCTACTTTAAGGACTACACACTTTCGGGCGGTTTAGGTTATCAGTTTTCCAATACCGAGGTGTTTGTACTGGAATTAGAACTGGGCCCAGGTTTTCGCTATCAAGAACCAAATACCGATGAGATTGGCGACAGTGATATCGTATTCGAGGAGACGGTGAAAGAAGCCATTTTCCGAGGCAACGTCAATTCAAGCTGGCAGGTGCTGAAAAACCTCAGCGTAGCGGGCGGCGTCACTCTCGTCGCCGGTGACAGTAACCTCAGAGCGGATACCGATATCAACGTGACCAACAACATCACAGAGGATATCGCCCTTAAACTCGCCTACACTCGTCAATATCATGACCGAGTGCCAGAAGGGCTGAAAAAAGCAGACAGCATCTTTTCTGTCAACTTGCTGTTCTTATTCTAGTCTTACTCTCCAAACGCCAGACGTAAAAAAAGCACCTCTAAGAGGTGCTTTTAAAATACGTCTTGATACTGAATTACTCAGCAGCAACAACTTGTAGGTTAACTGTCGCGAAAACTTCAGAGTGAAGTTGAACGCTGATCTCGAACTCACCAGTGTTACGTAGTGCGCCTTCTGGAAGACGAACTTCGCTCTTCGCAACTTCAACGCCAGCAGCAGTGATTGCTTCAGCGATGTCACGAGTACCGATAGAACCGAATAGTTTACCTTCGTCACCAGCTTTAGAAGCGATAACAACAGCTTCTAGAGCGTTAACTTTCTCAGCACGAGCTTCTGAAGCAGCTAGTTTCTCAGCAACTTTAGCTTCTAGTTCAGCACGACGAGCTTCGAACATTTCAACGTTAGCTTTAGTTGCCATAACTGCCTTAGCTTGAGGGATAAGGAAGTTACGAGCGTAGCCAGATTTAACGTTTACAGTGTCACCAAGACCACCTAGGTTACCGATTTTATCAAGTAGAATAACTTGCATTGCTTAATCCTCTTTCTTAATAAAACGACCGATTACTGATGCTTGTCAGTGTACGGTAGTAGAGCTAGGTAGCGAGAACGCTTGATAGCGCGAGCTAGTTGACGTTGATACTTAGCGCTTGTACCAGTGATACGGCTAGGTACAATTTTACCAGCTTCAGTGATGTAGTTTTTAAGAGTTGCTACGTCTTTGTAATCAATCTCTTGTACGCCTTCTGCAGTGAAACGGCAGAATTTACGACGACGGAAGAAACGAGCCATGGGCTATCTCCTGATCTTAAATTTAAAAAAGTTGTCTGCCTAAATAAACACATCCGAGTAAACCCGTGAGTTATCTAGACTGAGTACTAATTCTGAGTAGTAATTACTCAGCAGCTGCTTCTGGCTTAGCTTCAGCACGCTCTTCGCGACGAGGAGCACGCTCTTCTTTCTGCTTAAGCATGATAGATTGCTCAGTGATAGCCGCTTTAGTACGCATGATCATGTTACGTAGAACTGCATCGTTGAAACGGAAAGCAGTTTCTAGCTCATCGATTACAGCTTGGTCAGCTTCAACGTTCATTAGAACGTAGTGAGCTTTGTGAAGCTTGTTGATTGGGTAAGCCAGTTGACGACGACCCCAGTCTTCTAGACGGTGGATAGTACCGCCAGCTTCAGTGATAGAACCAGTGTAACGCTCGATCATGCCAGCAACTTGCTCGCTTTGATCAGGGTGCACCATGAATACGATTTCGTAATGACGCATTGGTTGCTCCTTACGGATTATTCAGCTTCCACAATTGGCCCGGTCGTCCAGAGGAAGCAAGGAACTAAAGATAATTGACCGAGTTTTAAGGAGCACGAATAGTACAGAATGAATGCAATTTAAGCAAGAAAAATGTGATACAAGTGGAGGTAAGCTGGTAGGAATAGAGCAGCGTATCGCACGCTGCCCGGGATTGTTCTAATTCTGACTAGTCATCATCTTCATCAACATATTGAGCCTGCAAGTAATTTTGAATACCTGTCATGTCGATCAAGCCAAGTTGCGTTTCAAGCCAGTCTACGTGTTCTTCTTCATCTTCCAATATATCCTGAAACAGATCTCTGGATACATAATCGTGTGTGTCTTCTGCGTAAGCGATGGCAGCTTTTAGATCAGGTATCGCGGCCATTTCTAACTTAAGGTCGCACTCCAGCATCTCTTTGGTATCTTCGCCGATCATTAACTTACCAAGATCTTGCAAGTTAGGTACGCCTTCAAGAAACAGAATACGTTCAATCAAATGATCCGCATGGTTCATTTCATCGATGGATTCGTGATACTCCTTATCGGCTAGATGCTTTAAGCCCCAGTCTTTATACATTCGTGCATGAAGGAAATATTGATTAATGGCAACTAACTCATTGCCAAGGATTTTATTGAGATGTTGAATAATAATTGGATCGCCTTTCATGACAAAAACCTCCTCTTTGGCTCCAATTAAACTGTAGAACCAATTGAGAAGGTGTCAAAAAGCCACGAGACTGTTTTAGCTCGCTTTTTGGTACTGTACTACGCCTGTTTCATTAAGGATTTCCTTCGCCATCTTGACACATTTGCCACATTGGCTGCCAAGCGCGGTACATTTCTTTATGCCTCTGATATCAGTTATGCCTTCTTCTAAAGCTAACTTTTTGATTTTCTTGTCAGAAACTCCGTGACACAAACAAACGTACATAAATGAAACCCGTAATACAACCTAGGAGAAAAATATAAACAATAATTGTTCTTATTACCAGTTGCATTTTTGAAGGTATTAAGACTGATTTGTTATATCAAAAATAGGAAAAAGCCTGCACAAAACACTTACGCACTTAACCATAAAAATGGTAATGAAATAAGCCTTGATAACTGTTTGTTTTAAAGGATAAAGAAAAGAGGAATAGGTGAGTGAGTGAAGTTATCGGACAATTTTTTTTATAACCAAAAATCAAAAAAGAGAAGCCGAAGCTTCTCTTTTTCTAGATGCGCTTTCTTCATAAATGAAGAAAAGTGCAAGATTTCAATTAATTCCTAAGAATTAGTCGAAGATCTTAGCAACAACACCAGCACCTACTGTACGGCCACCTTCACGGATCGCGAAACGAAGACCT
>NZ_CAMZNA010000016.1:0-62960 GCF_947311885.1 Vibrio sp. St2
GAACTCAGAAGTGAAACGCAATAGCGCCGATGGTAGTGTGGGGCTTCCCCATGTGAGAGTAGGACATCGCCAGGCTTTAAATTTAGACTTAGAGTCTAACCAGTGCGGAGCGGTAGTTCAGTTGGTTAGAATACCGGCCTGTCACGCCGGGGGTCGCGGGTTCGAGTCCCGTCCGCTCCGCCACTTATTCAGAGAAAGCCCTAACAGCGATGTTAGGGCTTTTTCGTATCTGCAGTATTATTTTTTGGTCTATGGCCAACGAGTCCAGTTTAAGTGCAAATCCGGACTCAGTTATCACTTATACGGTGTCTCCACCTTCTGCTACTTATTGAGAAAGCCAGTCTAAGGACTGGGTTTTGTTGTTTAGGAGCATTGGTATTCCTTGAAGGGAATAAATCTTTCTTGAGCGCAAACTCAGCCATCCGCACTTATTTTAGATCCCAGCAGGCACGCTTGTTTTTTTATATGCTAAGTTATTTTGCTCTTAGGCTAAGGAGTTTGTACCTACCGCGGACCTAATGATCTAACATTTAGCGAGAAGCTTAGGTTTTGCAGTTGATGTTTGAATAGTTTTCTCTCTACAGTGAAGTGCAATCTGGCAAAACAGCTTTCTAATCTATTGATTCCAAATTTGAAAATAAGCAAGCGAGCATCTCTAGATTTTCATTGTTTATCGCTGGACAACAAAAAAGCCGCTCATAGAGAGCGGCTTTGAAGTAATTAATTAGATACGGGTTATTCTTTCTCTAATGACTCCGCTGTTTCCGGCTCGAGCTGCATTTCTTTTTCTGCCTGCTTTGCTTTTTCTATCATAGGGGTAATCGTCGAACCTTGAACGAGGATCGAGAACACCACTACAGAATAAGTCATGACGAGAATGATCTCTTTCACGTCGATGAGCTTGTCTTGGATAACCCAAATTCCAGAAGGGATAGACAGCGCCATCGCCAAGGCTAGACCACCGCGTAATCCACCCCAAGTTAGGATTTTCACTGACCAAGGGTTGTATTTACGATGACGTTTAAACCCAATGTACGAACAGAACACGCTTAGATAGCGGGCAGCTAGTACCAGTGGTACCGAAAACGCCATTAGAATCCAATCTTCCTTATGGAATTCAAATAGCAACATCGACATACCGATTAATAGGAACAAAACGCCGTTGAGGAACTCATCGACTAGTTCCCAGAAGTGATCGAGGTGATCTTCACTTTCTTTAGAGAATCCGATAAATCGTGTCCAGTTCCCGATCATAATACCGGATACCACCATGGCTAATGGCCCAGAAACATGCAGAACTTCCGCAAACGCATAGCCAGCGGTCGGTATACCTATAGTTAGCAGTAACTCCATAGAGTGATCATCGGTCGCACTGATGAGGTAGTGGAACAGCAGACCAAGTGCAAAGCCATAAACGATGCCGCCAATAGCTTCCTGAATGAACAGCATCGTCACGCTACCAACCGTTGGTGCTTCAGTGCCAAAAGCGATTGTAAACAGGGTGACAAAAATGACTAGACCAAAACCGTCATTAAACAAGGACTCACCTTCGATTTGGGTTGAGATACGTTCCGGTGCATCCAGTTTTTTTACGATAGCCAATACTGCAATCGGGTCGGTTGGCGAGATCAATGCGCCAAACAATAAGCAGTAAACTAAGTCGAATTGCACACCTATCAGGTGGCAGAATCCGTAAAGTGCGAAACCAATAAAGAAGGTAGAGAACAGTGTCGCTCCGAGTGCGAGCACTGTAATTTCCCATTTTTGGTCTTTGAGGTGAGGCAGTTTAATCCCAAGACCACCTGCAAATAAGAGAAAGCCCAATATCCCCTTAAGCAGAAAATCTTCGAAGTTAATGCTCGACATTGTCTTCGAAGCAATTTCTGTTAAATGAAACCAGTTATTTTGACCTGCGATAAGGATAAGAAGGGATAAAACCATGGAACCAGCAGTGATGGCAATTGTAGTTTGCATCTTGCCTATCTTGCTGTTTACAAAAGCAATTAACATTGCCGCTGCAGATAGAAAACAGAGAGTATAGTAGACCGACATTGGATTCTCAGCATGTAACAAATTATGAATGAGAATTTTGTTCCTGACGTGATTAAATAGCAAACACTTTTTTGTCATGCAGAGGTGATTAATTTAGTCATTTAGACGTCTAGACTCCTTTTTAATGTGTGATAGGATGGAAACATAACTAAAGGAATGAGGCTGTACTGTGGGAAGTAATGTAAGGCAACAGATAGAAGCTCAACTAAGAAAACGCATCTTACTGATAGATGGCGGCATGGGGACTATGATCCAGGGCTATAAACTGGAAGAACCCGACTATCGAGGTGAACGTTTCGCCGACTGGCATTGTGACCTTAAAGGCAATAATGACCTTCTGGTTCTGACACAGCCCAAATTGATTAAAGATATTCATGCTGAGTACTTAGAAGCAGGCGCGGATATTCTTGAGACCAACACGTTTAATGCAACGACTATCGCAATGGCTGACTACGATATGGAAAGCCTGAGCGAAGAAATCAACTTTGAAGCTGCTAGGCTCGCTCGCGAAGTGGCAGACGAGTGGACGGCAAAAACACCAGATAAACCACGCTATGTGGCGGGTGTTCTCGGTCCAACTAACCGTACTTGTTCGATTTCGCCTGATGTGAATGATCCCGGCTATCGTAATGTCACGTTTGATGAGTTGGTTGCTGCGTATTCCGAATCGACGCGTGCCTTAATTAAAGGTGGCTCAGACCTCATTCTAATTGAAACGATTTTTGATACCTTGAATGCGAAGGCTTGTGCCTTTGCTGTCGACAGTGTTTTCGAAGAGATGGGTGTTAAATTACCGATCATGATTTCGGGAACGATCACTGATGCTTCAGGACGAACGCTTTCCGGCCAAACCACGGAAGCGTTTTACAATTCTTTGCGTCATGTTCAGCCGCTGTCATTTGGTTTGAACTGTGCTTTAGGTCCGGACGAGCTCCGTCCATACGTCGAAGAAATGTCGCGTATATCCGAAAGCTTTGTATCAGCGCACCCGAATGCGGGCTTACCGAATGCGTTTGGTGAATACGACCTTTCACCTGAAGATATGGCTACGCACGTTAAAGAATGGGCGGAAAGTGGCTTTCTGAATCTAATCGGTGGGTGTTGTGGTACCACACCAGAACATATTCGTCAGATGGCAGAGGCCGTTGAAGGCGTGACTCCTCGTCAACTACCAGACTTACATGTGGCGTGTCGTTTGTCTGGTCTAGAACCGTTGGCTATTGAAAAAGACACTTTGTTCGTCAACGTTGGTGAGCGAACTAACGTGACTGGCTCCGCTCGCTTCAAGCGATTGATTAAAGAAGAGCTTTACGATGAAGCGTTAGAGGTTGCTCGCCAGCAGGTTGAAAATGGCGCTCAGATCATCGATATCAATATGGATGAGGGCATGTTGGATGCCGAAGCATGCATGGTGCGCTTCCTCAACCTGTGTGCGTCTGAGCCAGAAATTTCTAAAGTGCCTATCATGGTTGACTCTTCAAAGTGGGAAGTCATTGAAGCAGGACTGAAATGCATTCAGGGTAAAGGCATTGTTAACTCTATCTCGCTTAAAGAAGGCAAAGAGAAGTTTGTTGAACAAGCTAAGCTAATCCGCCGCTATGGCGCTGCTGTCATTGTAATGGCCTTTGACGAGGTAGGGCAGGCAGAAACACGCGAGCGCAAACTTGAAATCTGTACCAACGCATATCGTATTCTGGTTGATGAAGTCGGCTTCCCACCAGAAGACATTATCTTTGACCCGAACATCTTTGCTGTGGCGACTGGTATTGAAGAGCACAACAATTATGCGGTCGATTTTATCGGAGCAGTTGCGGACATTAAACGAGATTTGCCGCATGCGATGATCTCTGGCGGTGTGTCAAACGTCTCGTTCTCGTTCCGTGGTAATAACTATGTACGTGAAGCGATTCACGCTGTATTCCTTTATCACTGTTTCAAAAATGGTATGGATATGGGGATCGTGAATGCAGGTCAGCTGGAGATTTACGATAACGTCCCTGAGAAACTGCGTGAAGCAGTAGAAGACGTGGTACTGAACCGTCGTGATGATGGTACTGAGCGCTTGCTTGATATTGCAGCTGAGTACGCAGGTAAAGGTGTCGGTAAGGAAGAAGATGCCTCTGCGCTTGAATGGCGTACTTGGTCAGTAGAGAAGCGATTAGAGCATGCATTAGTTAAAGGTATCACCGAGTTTATTGTTGAAGATACTGAAGAGGCACGTGTTAACGCCAGTAAACCATTGGAGGTGATTGAAGGGCCGCTAATGGATGGTATGAACGTGGTCGGTGACTTGTTTGGTGAAGGTAAAATGTTCCTTCCTCAGGTGGTGAAATCGGCACGTGTAATGAAGCAGGCCGTAGCGCACTTAGAGCCGTTCATTAACAAGGAAAAACAAGCGGGTTCTTCAAACGGTAAGATACTACTGGCAACAGTGAAAGGGGATGTTCACGATATTGGTAAGAATATCGTTGGTGTTGTGCTTCAATGTAACAACTACGAGATCATTGATCTTGGTGTGATGGTGCCATGTGAGCAGATCCTTAAAGTAGCGAAGGAAGAGAACGTTGATATCATCGGGCTTTCCGGCTTAATTACTCCATCGTTGGATGAAATGGTGCATGTGGCAAAAGAGATGGAGCGTCTTGATTTTGATCTGCCATTACTGATCGGTGGCGCGACAACGTCGAAAGCACACACTGCGGTTAAGATTGAGCAAAACTACAAGCACCCAGTGGTTTACGTCAATAATGCTTCAAGAGCCGTTGGGGTGTGTACTTCATTACTGTCTGATGAGCGTCGTCCTGAATTTGTTGAAAAACTTGATGCCGATTACGTACGTGTGCGCGACCAGCATAATCGCAAGAAACCGCGTACTAAACCTGTCACTTTAGAACAAGCTCGAGCAAATAAGGTCGCGATTGACTGGGAAGCTTATACTCCACCAGAGCCAGCCAAACCGGGTGTACATGTTTTCGACGACTTTGATGTAGCAACATTACGTGAATACATTGACTGGACTCCATTCTTTATGACTTGGTCTTTAGTTGGTAAGTACCCTGCCATTCTTGAGCACGAAGAAGTCGGAGAAGAAGCAAAGAGGCTGTTTGCTGATGCAAATGAGCTGCTTGATAGGGTCGAGCGAGAAGGTTTGCTTAAAGCACGTGGTATGTGTGCGCTATTCCCAGCAGCAAGTGTTGGAGATGATATCGAAGTGTACACCGATGAGTCGCGTACTGAAGTGGTTAAAGTATTACATAATCTACGTCAGCAGACTGAGAAGCCTAAAGGCTACAATTACTGTCTCTCTGATTACATAGCACCAAAATCTTCAGGTAAGGAAGACTGGATTGGCGCATTCGCAGTAACCGGTGGTATTGGAGAACGTGAACTCGCTGATGAATACAAAGCAGCGGGAGATGATTACAACGCGATTATGATTCAAGCTGTGGCGGATCGCTTGGCTGAGGCTTTTGCTGAATACCTGCATGAAAAAGTGCGTAAGGAAATTTGGGGCTATTCCGCGGATGAAGATCTCTCTAACGATGATCTGATACGTGAAAAATATCAAGGTATTCGCCCAGCTCCAGGTTATCCAGCTTGTCCAGAGCATACTGAGAAAGGCTCACTTTGGGAGTTGCTCAATGTGGAAGAGACGATTGAGATGTCTTTAACCAGCAGCTATGCAATGTGGCCAGGAGCGTCTGTATCAGGATGGTATTTCTCTCACCCAGATTCGCGTTACTTTGCGATCGCGCAGATTCAGCAGGATCAGGTCGAAAGTTACGCTGATCGTAAAGGTTGGGATATGTTAGAAGCTGAAAAATGGTTAGGGCCGAACATTAACTAATTTTCTGCAAGTTGGATCAAAAAAGCACAGCAAAAGCTGTGCTTTTTTATTGATGGCTACCTGTCAGATCATGATGGTAGCAAGACCAAGGAACACTGAGAGGCCAATTACATCGGTGACTGTGGTTAATGCCATCCCTCCGGCCAAAGCAGGGTCAATGTTCATTTTCTTCAATAAGATCGGGATGGTTACGCCCGCGATACCAGCGACCAAAAGGTTGGTTAGCATGGCTGCGGAAATAATGCCACCGAGCATCCAGTTACCTTTCCAAGCTATGACGATACCACCAATTATCAATGCCCACATGATACCGTTCAATAGGCCGATTGCTGCTTCTTTCATTAGTAGCTCTCGTTTGTTGGCATCACCTATATGACCTAAGGCTAGGCCCCGGATCACCAGAGCGACAGTTTGATTACCCGCAACTCCGCCCATTGAAGGAACGATAGTCATCAAGACAGCAATCGCCGCCATCTGATCTAAGGTCGCTTCAAACATGTTTGAGACTGATGCCGCAGCAAGTGCCGCCAGTACGTTCGCCCCCAACCATATGCTGCGTTTACGGGCAGATTTGACCACCGGAGCGAAGGTGTCTTCGTCATCGTCCATACCCGCCATACTCATCATGGAGTGTTCGGCGTCTTCACGAATTACATCAACCACGTCATCAATGGTAATACGACCGACTAGGTGCTGGTTTTCATCAATGACGGGAGCAGACACCCAATTTCGGCGCTCAAATAGGCTGGCAATATCGGAGTCGCTCATGGTGACTTCGATGGCTTCGTCTGAATCTTCCATCACTTCAGCGACTTTGATATCAGGTTGAGTAGTGATCAAAGTTGTGATCGGTAACTGGCCAATCAGCTGGCTGTTTTCATCTATCACATACAGTGCGTCGGTCGCTTCGGGAAGCTCCCCTTTCATACGCAAATAACGTAAGACAACATCGACATCGACATCACCACGAATGGTGATTACGTCGGTGTTCATCAATCCGCCAGCGGTATCCTCGGGGTAAGAAAGTGCGGTTTCCACTCGCAAGCGATCGGCGGTGTCCATTTGTGACAGAACTTCACGTGAGACATCGTCTGGCAGACTACGTAAGACATAAGCAACGTCATCTGTGTCCATGCCTTCGGTGGCTTCGGCCAGCATCTCGGGTTCCATTTTAGAAACCAGGGCATCTTTGACGTCTTCGTTCAGTTCGTCGAGGATCTCACCATAATCTTCTGGATCGGTGAGTTGCCAAAGGACTTCACGACTCTTTCGTGGTGAGGCTTCTAACAGATGGGCAATGTCTTCTGGCTCCATGTCCTGTAATTGGCGACGGACATGGACAAAGCGGCCATTTTCTAGAGCCTCGGTCACTTCTTGGAGGGCTTGGTGAGCTTGGTCGAATTCAATTTGCTCTGCCATTTCTTCCTCCTGACTCTAAATACTTACAATGCGTTGAATAGTAACTTAATTTTAGTGTTTATTTAATAAGTTAATATGAAGGTAATGATTTTTCTTATATGGGAGGAAAATTATTCCGCCTCTTCGAATTTATCTTCAATGAGGTGGCAGACGGCTTCCAGAGCTGGGCTTGCATCACTACCCTCAGCACTGATAGTGACATGCTCTCCCTGAGCAGACTCGAGCATGAGTAGTCCCATAACGCTATCAGCGGTCGCTTCTTTACCTTCATGGTTTTGGATAGTGAGAACCGCATCAAAAGACTGAGCGAGTTCGACAAGTTTAACGGCAGCACGAGCATGAAGGCCCAATCGGTTTTGGATGAGGACGGTTCGACTCTGTTGCTGCATGCGTTATTCCTTATGTTGTTTCTCGAGTGTCGCGTGGCGAATCTGAACCTGATGGCCCATTTGAGCGAAGTACTCGCCAATTTGTTGGGTAAGATAAACTGAACGGTGCTTACCGCCAGTACAACCTATTGCGACCGTTAGATAGCTGCGGTTGTTTTTTTCTAGTAATGGTAGCCAGTTTTCAATGAATTTCTGGATCTGCTGTTTAAGATCCAATACATCCTGATGGCTTTCCAGAAAAGATTTGATCGGTGTGTCGAGCCCCGTCATTGGGCGCAATGCGGGTTCCCAATGTGGATTCGGCAGAAAGCGTACATCAAACACATAGTCAGCATCACTTGGCAAGCCATACTTAAAGCCAAATGACTGAAATACCATCACTAAGTCTTTGCGCTCTCGACCTTCAACACGCATGCGAACCGTCTCACTTAAGTCATGCAGTGATTGGTTGCTACTATCGATGATCAGATCAGCGTGTTCTTTCAATGGAGAAAGAATACAGCGTTCTTTTTCAATGGCTTGTTCAAGAGACGTGTTTTCGAGACTGAGTGAAAGGGGGTGTATGCGCCTCGTTTCGCTGTAGCGTTTGAGTAACGTGTCTTTCTTGGCGTCCAGAAAAAGAACACTAACGTCGGAAGATTTTTTTAGCTTCGTCAGCACATCGGTCACGAGATTCGGTTCGGTAGGCAGATTCCGGATATCAATACTGACCGCTACATTTTGCTTACTTGATTTGACCGATTTGACGAAATTATCGAGTAAATCCACCGGAAGGTTATCGACGCAGTAGTAGCCAAGGTCTTCAAGTACGCGAAGCGCGACGCTTTTACCTGCACCTGATTGGCCACTAACGACGATAAGGCGCATTACTGATTCACCATGATGTCGTAAAGCTCCTCATCAGATTGCGCTTTACGCAGCTGTTTGAGGACTTGTTTGTTGTTTAATCGTTCTGCCATGCTGGAAAGCGTTTTAAGGTGCTCTTTACACTGCGCATCAGGCACAAGAAGAGCAAAAAGGAGATCGACAGGACGATTATCTATCGAGTCAAACTCGACAGGAGATTCACATTGTATGAGTACAGCAACGGCTTTGTCACTGGATTGCATACGAGCATGGGGAATGGCTATTCCATTTCCGATGCCAGTACTGCCCATTTTTTCGCGGCTGAGCATACACTCAAAAAGTTCAGTGGAGTTTTGACCAGTCTGCTCGGCGACGATCTCACTGATCATTTCTAGAGCGCGTTTTTTACTGGTGCATTGGACTGCACTTTTGGTGCAGTCCAATGAAAGGATTTCGCTTAGTTGCATGATGTTTAGTGCGTGTTTAGTTTTTCTTTATGCTTGTTGAGCTGTCTGACCAGCTTATCAACAAGAGAGTCGATAGCGGCATACATACTTTCTTCGTCTGCAGATGCATGGATTTCGCCCTGATTGACGTGAAGGGTAGCTTCAGCGATTTGACGGAGTTTTTCAACTTTTAAAACAACATGAACGTTATTTATGTGGTCAAAGAAACGCTCAAGCTTTTGAAACTTTTCGTTTACGTAGTCTTGCATTGAATCGGTGAGATCAACGTGGTGGCCATTAATATTGATTTGCATAGACTTTCCTTCTCGGTTAGATGCCTAAAGCAGGCGTTTGCGCTGACTCGAAGGGGCAATGCCTAGTGATTCTCGGTATTTAGCTATTGTTCGTCTAGCGACCTGAATCCCTTGGTCAGCGAGTAGAGCTGCAATTTTACTGTCACTCAGTGGTTTAGCACTGTTTTCAGCAGCAACGAGCTTTTTAATCAATGCTCGGATTGCAGTTGATGAACATTCTCCACCATTGTCGGTACTGACATGGCTGGAGAAGAAATACTTCAGTTCGAAAATACCACGAGGGGTATGCATGTATTTTTGGGTTGTGACACGTGAAATCGTGGATTCGTGCATATCGACATCTAAGGCGACGTCATTGAGAACCATCGGCTTCATCGCTTCTTCACCATACTCGAAGAAATCACGTTGATGTTCAACAATACACTTAGCAACTTTGAGTAGCGTCTCATTTCTACTTTCTAGGCTCTTAATCAGCCATTTTGCTTCCTGCAAGTTTGAGCGAATGTATTGGCTATCTGAACTGTTGCCTTTGCCAAGTGCTGCGTATTGTTGATTGACCTTAAGACGTGGTACTGAGTCTGGGTTGATAGTGACTACCCACTTACCATGATCTTTGAACACAGAAACATCGGGTATGACATATTCTGCGTGCTCTGCAGCGATTCGGCTGCCAGGCCGAGGATCGAGCTGCTGAATGAGTTTGAGAGCTTCTTTGAGCTCAGCTTCTTTAAGCTTCGCTTCTTTGATGATCAGCTTATAGTCGCGATTGCCCAGTTGGTCGATGTAGTCAGTTAGCACTAACTTGGCTTCTCTCAACCACGGTGTATCTTCTGGGAAGGTGGCCAATTGGAGCAGCAAGCAGTCTTGCAAGTTATTTGATGCGACACCCAGTGGGTCAAATTGCTGAACGCGTTTGCGCACGGCTTCGATTTCTTCGAGTTCTATTTCTTCATTATCAAAGCTTTCAAGAATATCTTCAGTAGAAATGGTCAGGTAACCATAGTCGTCTACAGCATCAATGATGGCCATTGCGATGGTGCGATCCGTTTCGCTAAAAGGAGTCAGGTCTAACTGCCAAGTCAGGTAGTCATGCAGGGATTGTGTGGTTTCACCTTGGTAGACGGGCGCATCATCATCTAACGCAATACCTGTACTGCCAGTGTTGGCGCTGTAGACATCTTCCCAGGTGGTATCAATCTCAAGTTCGTTGCTGATTTCAGATTTCTCGATCAGTTCTGAGCTGTCTTTGACTTCTGGCTCAGCAATTTCAGCGTTCGGCTCTTTTTCCTCACTCGCTGCTTTTTCTTCAACACTTGAGGTCTCTTCGCTGCCTTCTTCGACTTCTAGCAGAGGGTTAGAATCCAAGGCTTCCTGAATTTCCTGTTGAAGATCTAACGTTGACAACTGCAACAAGCGAATTGCTTGCTGAAGCTGCGGGGTCATCGCTAACTGCTGTCCTAGCTTGAGTTGTAATGAGGGTTTCATTCAGTATTACTTGCCTTAGATGCTATAGAATCTTACCGTTCTTCACTTTAATCATAGACGGAATTGTTCGCCGAGATAAACTTGTTTTACTTGTTCGTTGTTGAGTACTTGTTCTGGCGTACCTTCGGCGATCAAGTGCCCCTGACTCACAATGTAGGCTTTTTCACACACGTCTAATGTTTCACGTACGTTGTGGTCTGTGATCAAAACACCCAGCCCACGATCGCGCAGATGCTCTATGATCTTCTTGATATCAATGACCGAAATCGGGTCGACACCAGCGAAGGGTTCATCCAGCAAGATAAATTGAGGATTGGCAGCCAAAGCTCGGGCGATCTCTACACGACGGCGCTCACCCCCTGATAGTGCCATACCTGCACTGTGGCGAATGTGCTGAATGTGGAATTCTTCCAATAAGTCTTCCAACTTATCTTGGCGCTGTTCACGAGTGAGCTCTTCACGAGTCTCCAGAACCGCCATAATGTTATGTTCTACAGATAGCTTACGGAAGATGGATGCTTCCTGTGGTAGATAGCCAATCCCCATACGAGAGCGGCTATGCATAGGCAAGATACTGATATCCTGCCCGTCAATCGTAATTGAGCCTTCATCGCGAGCGACTAAGCCGACAATCATGTAAAACGACGTAGTTTTACCTGCACCGTTTGGACCAAGTAAACCGACGATCTGCCCTGAAGTGACTTCCAAGCTAACATCGGTCACCACTTTACGGTTACCGTAAGTTTTCGCTAAATGCTCTGCTTTGAGATTTGCCATAATTATTCTTGTACTGCTTGTGGCTGGAGAACCGTAGAGACGCGGTCGCCTTTTTCTTTGCCGTCAGCAATCAGCTTCTGAGAAGAGATTTTGTAACGGATTTTGGTACCGCGAATGACACTATCATCTTGAGACAGCATGGCCTCATCTATCATGGTGAGTTGGTCATCAACCATGACGTAGTACAGCTCTTTTGCTTCACCATAGAGGGTTTTACCGTCATCGGTGAGCTGAGAGAAAGTCGCCAAATCGCCGTATCCTTCGATCTCTTGAATGGAGCCGTCTTTCGGATCACGGGTTACAATGACTTTATCGGCGTTAATATTGATACTGCCTTGCTTGAGTTTTACGTCACCTAGGAAGGTTACTTTGTTGCTCTGCATATCAAGCTGCTGGCTGTCTGAATCAATATAAACAGGTTGATCCTGATCGGTAGACAGCGCCAGCGCTTGTCCTGAAATCAGCAAACAAGAAATTAGACTAAGGTGTGAGAGTTTCATATCTGCCTTGTACATGTTTGTATAGGATGGCGTTGTTTTCAGCAAAGTTGCCTTTCATCGCCTGACCTACTGTTTCAAACTGAGGGCCAACCAAGGTGACTTGGTTGTCCGCCCAAAAATCACGATTGTCCAACTGGATGCCAAGCACATCCGTCGACATGGTATCAAAGCCAGAATCTGGCAATAAGTTTTTCGCCAATACGTTGTCGTATAATGTCAGGACATGGTCTTGCCCGAGAATGCCTCGGTCTGCAGTAACCTCCCACTCTTGGGTTGTGCCTTCCTTGTAAACTTTTAAGACCGGTTGATCAAAAAAGGTATCACCGCTTTTTGCGTAGTGATCGAGTTTTACGGACGTAATGACATAGCTGCGAATCCCTTCTTCGTTGTAAGAGGTATTCACTAAATCTTCACCGCTAAACATAGGTAATTCAGTATCCGGTTCTACCTGAATGTCGAATGTCTTACCTTTATCAAACAGGTAATAAGCGGACCAACAAATAACAAATGCCAGTATCAGGTAACCGATACGGGATAAACTCATATACTTAGACCTTTGTGGACATCAAGTTCATTGCGCGCTTGTAAAATGAGGTCACACACTTCTCTGACTGCGCCGTGTCCGCCACGTATTGAAGTGACGTAATTTGCGCGTTGCGCCAGTAGTGGATGTCCGTCAGCGACGCAGACTTTTAAAGCTACTTTTTCCATGACAGGCCAGTCGATAAGATCATCACCGATATAACCGGTTTGTTCTGGCGCAATATTCAATTTGCTGCAAATGTCCTGATAAGCTTTTACTTTATCGTCTTGCCCTTGGTAAATCAGCGAGATTCCCAGAGCTTTCATGCGATTCTCAACAATGCGTGATTGTCGACCTGTGATGATAGCGATTTCAATGCCTGCATTCATTAAAGATTTTACGCCGTATCCATCTCGTGTATGGAATGTTTTCAGCTCTTCGCCATCATTACCCATATAGACTAGGCCGTCAGAAAAGACCCCATCAACGTCGCATATTAACAGTTTAATCTCTTTGGCAATGTTAAACGTGTTTTGTTCCACGGGTTTATACAGGGTTTCAATCAATTTTGACATCACATCACTCCCGCTTTTAATAAATCATGCATATTTAACGCACCGACAACTCTGCCGTCTAGGCATAGAATTAGGCCATTAATGCTTTTCTGCTGCATAAGGTTGAGACCTTCAGCTGCAAGAATATTAGGGCTGGCGGTCGTTGGATTGGTTGTCATGACTTCGCCAATTAAAGCACTGTGAATGTCAATTCTTTTGTCTAGGATACGGCGCAGGTCGCCGTCAGTGAAAATACCGACTAGGTGCTGGTGGCCATCAACGACGGCAGTCATGCCTAAGCCTTTCTGGCTAATCTCCAGCAACGCTTCTCGTACCACAGTATCTGGTGTTACTAGAGGAAGTTGCTCACCCGTGTGCATTATGTCCGATAGCTTAAGCAGCAATTTTCTACCCAATGCCCCACCGGGATGAGAGAGTGCAAAATCTTCAGCTGTGAAACCACGAGCTTGTAGTAAGGCTACCGCCAGTGCGTCGCCCATAGCTAATGTCGCAGTGGTACTGGCCGTTGGCGCTAAACCTAGTGGGCAAGCTTCTTTCGGAACCGTGATTTGTAAGTGATAGTCGGACAACTTAGCCATGTTAGATTCAGGCTTACCTGTCATGCTGATGATTTTGATATTGAGACGTTTAAGGACTGGGAATAGCCCCAAAATCTCAGAAGATTCGCCAGAGTTAGAAATCGCAAGGACAATGTCGCCAGGTTCGATCATCCCTAGGTCGCCGTGTGCGGCTTCACCGGGGTGAACGAAAAACGCTGAGGTTCCAGTGCTGGCTAGACTAGCAGCAATCTTGTTTCCAATATGTCCTGACTTTCCCATCCCCATGACGGCAACCTTGCCTTCTTTATTGGCAAGAATCAATTCACAGGCTTGGACAAAATCGTCGTTAATATACTGATCAAGCTGCTCAAGGGCTTCGATTTCTGTTTTTAATACATCAAGAGCAGCCGAGCGAAAATCAAACATGTCACTCTCCGGCAGGCAAAACTAAATTTAAGCTGTCATGTTAAGGATTAGGTATCCCTGATAAGCAATAAAACAGCAGAATAATACAGCACCTTCTATTCGGATGATACTGCGAGATTTACCTAATGCCATTGCAACCAACAGCAACGAAATACCTAGCATGATCCAGAAATCACGCCCCATGGCATATTCGCTGAGGACGGAAGGGTTAAGGATGCCTGGAATCCCCATCACAGCAAGAATGTTGAAAACGTTAGAACCAATGATGTTACCGACAGCCATGTCGTCTTCGCCTTTCATTACGCCCGCAAGCGAAGCGGCAAGTTCAGGTAGGCTGGTGCCAACCGCAATAATGGTCAAACCGATAACCAGATCGCTCATTCCGAAGTACTGCGCAATATATACAGCATTATTTACCAGTGTATCTGCAGCGATAGGTAGGATAATCAAGCCAACCACAACCCACATCGCCGCTTTGCCATTACTAACGCCTTCAGGTACTTCTGACTCTTGGTCCTCTAATAATGGATCAGGGCTGCCGCTGTCTTTCTCTTTTTTACTGATTCTAAGCATGGCAAGGATAAAGGCTGCAAACAGGACGAACAGCAGAACACCTTCATAGAAGCCCAAGTGGCTATCCCAAAGTAAAACACCCGCAAGGATAGTGACGCCGATCATTAACGGCAGCTCACGACGCAAAACCGCAGAACTGATAGAAAGTGGCTTTATCATCGCGGTAATACCGAGAATTAAGGCAATATTAGCGATATTAGAGCCTAAAACGTTACCGACAGCGGTATCCGTTTTACCGTCCAGCGCCGCAGTAGCTGACACCATCATTTCTGGCGCCGAAGAGCCCATCGCTAGGATGGTCATACCGATCACCAATGGAGAAATACCGATATTTCGGGCTAGAGCAGCGGCACCAAATACGAGCTTGTCTGCGCTCCAAACCAGAAAGATTAATCCAACGACGAGAAACGCTATGGCTTCAAACATGATGATCCTTAATTCAGTGTACAACGTGATAAATTTAACCGTTAATTTTGACGGTTTAGGTGCTAAAAGGGAAGCAATTAATTGTTAACCATTTAAATTGACGGACGTATTAGACTTTTAGAATGAAACAGACTTCATTTAAATAAATGTCAGCCATAATTAATTGAACAGTGCTTTTAATTTTCACACAATGTGCTTATGATTGCCCATTCAATAAGCTATGGCAGGGTTTACCATGTCCTCATCCGATCTCGTAACCGTTAATAATCTGACGTTTTCTCGTGGAGAAAGAAAGATCTTCGACGATGTCAGCTTGCATGTGCCGAAAGGTAAGATCACCGCCATTATGGGGCCTTCGGGCATAGGTAAGACGACTTTGCTGCGCCTGATTGGTGGTCAGCTATACCCTGAGCGAGGGGAAGTATTGTTTGATGGCAAGAATATTCCGTCACTCAGCCGCAAGCAGCTATATAAAGAACGTAAAAAGATGAGTATGTTGTTCCAGTCTGGAGCGCTATTTACTGATCTTAACGTTTTTGACAACGTAGCTTTCCCTCTTCATGAGCATACCGATTTAAACGAAGAGCTTATCCGAACCTTAGTGCTACTCAAATTAGAGGCGGTCGGGCTTCGTGGCGCTTCTCAGTTGATGCCAAGCGAATTGTCTGGCGGTATGGCTCGCCGAGCAGCATTAGCACGTGCTATCGCGCTTGATCCTGAACTCATTATGTACGATGAACCTTTTGTGGGGCAGGACCCGATTACCATGGGAGTGTTGGTGGAGCTTATACGTAACCTGAACCAAGCTCTCGATGTCACCTCTATTGTGGTCTCTCATGATGTCCCTGAAGTGATGAGTATCGCTGATTGGGTCTATATTCTGGCTAACGGTAAAATCATAGCCAAAGGCTCGCCACAAGAATTGCGTGATAACCCTGACCCTCAGGTCCAACAATTTCTTAAAGGAGATGCGGATGGCCCAGTACCATTTCGTTATCCTGCTCAACCTATTGCGAAGGAGTTATTCTGATGTTGTCTGACTTCGCGAATTTTGTCGCATCGACAGGGCGCAGAGCGATGGGTGTCTGCGAGTCGTTTGGCCGTGCCAGCTTAATGCTATTTGGTGCGCTGGCCTCTCGTCCACGCCCAATCCAAAATTTACCTTTGCTGGTGAAGCAACTCTACAGCGTTGGAGTTCAGTCCCTGATCATTATTGTGCTGTCCGGCTTATTTATTGGCATGGTATTGAGCCTGCAAGGTTATGTCATTCTGGTCGACTTCGGGGCAGAAGGCGCATTGGGTCAAATGGTCGCCTTGTCACTTTTACGTGAACTTGGACCTGTGGTGACAGCTTTGCTATTTGCTGGTCGTGCAGGTTCTGCGTTGACGGCTGAAATCGGTCTGATGAAAGCGACAGAGCAGCTATCGAGTATGGAAATGATGGCTGTCGACCCACTAAAACGAGTTATTGCGCCACGTTTCTGGGCTGGTGTGATTTCCATGCCAATGCTGGCCATGATTTTTATGGCTGTCGGCATTTGGGGAGGCCAGTTGGTTGGTGTGGATTGGAAAGGCATTGATCACGGTAGCTTCTGGTCCGCGATGCAAGCCTCCGTCGAATTGGGCCAAGATATTGGCAACAGCATGATTAAGAGCTTGGTGTTTGCCATTACTGTAACTTGGATAGCACTGTTTAATGGCTATGATGCGATTCCGACCTCGGAAGGTATCAGCCGGGCAACGACACGCACAGTCGTACACTCTTCATTGGCGGTACTTGGTTTAGACTTTGTACTGACTGCATTGATGTTTGGGAACTAAGTATGCAACAAACAAGAAAAATTGAATTATGGGTCGGCAGTTTTGTCCTTGCTGGAATTTGCGCAATTCTGGTGATGATTTTTCAAGTCGCTGACGTAAAGGGCATTGGCTCAAATGATACTTACTCACTGAAAGCAGAGTTCGATAACATCGGCAGCCTTAAAGTCCGCTCGCCAGTGAAAGTAGGCGGTGTCGTTGTTGGACGAGTGACGGATATTGGCTTGGATACAGAAAACTTGCTACCTGTCGTGACGATGGCGATTGGCAGTCAGTATGACCAATTTCCAGAAACCTCCAGTGTTAAGATCTTAACTTCTGGCCTTATTGGTGAGCAGTACATTGGCTTAACTCCGGGCTTTGTTTTTGATGATGAGCAAATGCTGGTGGAGGGTGACTATATTGAAGACACTAAATCCGCTCTCGTATTGGAAGATTTGATCGGTCAGGTGCTGTACAGCGTCGGCGGTTCTGATTCGGCTAAAGAAGAGGAATAATCATGTTGAAAAAGTTAGTACTCACTTTGGTGACATTTGCTCTGTCGTTTACCGCTTCTGCGGCTCAAATAGATAAAACCCAGCCTTACCAGATGATGAAGCAGGTGTCTGAACAGGCGTTTGCCAGATTGAAAGCTGAACAAGATAAAGTGCACCAGGACCCAGACTATCTCAAAGTGATTGTCGAAGAGGAGCTGATGCCATACGTCAATGAAAAATACGCGGCCCTTAAGCTATTAGGCCCTAACCTGAAAGGGGCAAAGCGAGAGGATGTTGGTAAGTTCATTGAAGCGTTTCGTGCTTATTTGGTGAGTTCTTATGCTCAGGTATTGACTCAATACACCAATCAGAACATTAAATTTGGTCCAGAGCCAAAATCCAGTCCTAAGAAAAGCATTACAGGCGTTAAGGTTGAAATCATCGATGCGCCACGCCCAAACATCAAACTTGAGTTTAAACTCCGTAAGGACAAAAAAAGTGGTGAGTGGAAGGCGTTTGATATGATTGCAGAGGGCATCAGCCTTTTATCAAGCAAACAGTCTGAATGGAGTGGCAAGTTACGTCAGGAAGGTATTCTTGCGGTAGCGAAAGATTTGGAAGATCTCGCTGCACAGCCAATTCGTTTTGAAGGTAAAGAGAAATGAGTGCCAAACAATGGCTAAGTGTGTCTGACGGCCACTACCAAATTACTGGCGCGCTGGATAGAGATTCGGTACCCGCCTTATGGCGCTCATTATGTAACTGGAAGGTGACCAGCTCGACGATTGAAATCAGCCTAGAACAGGTCGAAAGAGTCGATTCAGCAGGTATGGTTATGTTAATTCATCTATTAGAGCATGCAAAAAAGCAAAACT
Source organism: Vibrio sp. St2 (assembly GCF_947311885.1). Lineage (NCBI taxonomy): Bacteria > Pseudomonadati > Pseudomonadota > Gammaproteobacteria > Vibrionales > Vibrionaceae > Vibrio > Vibrio sp. St2. Next base: position 18,307 of record NZ_CAMZNA010000016.1, read on the forward strand.
GTCATATAATGCTCAGCTTCGTGCCAAAACAACTGCTAACTTTATTTCAGTTGAGTAATGTCGAAGAGTTTATCGACGGGCATTTAAAGAATTAAACAGGGGTGAATTGTGGATAGCGCAAAAGTACAACAGATTTTAGAAGAAGCACTTAACCTGGAAGAGCTACACGTTAAAGGTGAAGGCAGCCATTATGAAGTGGTCGCTGTTGATGCTAGTTTCGAAGGAATGAGCCGCGTTAAGAAGCAACAACTGATTTACGCTCCATTGATGGAATATATCCAAAGAAATGACATCCATGCTGTGTCCATTAAAGCTTACTCTCCAGAAGAGTGGGCGCGTGATAAGAAGTTGATGTCACTGTAAGGGTTAATGATGGATAAGTTTCGAGTAAAAGGGTCAAAGCAACCTCTGGCTGGTGAAGTCACAATCTCTGGTGCGAAAAATGCAGCATTGCCAATTCTTTTCGCGTCTATTTTAGCGGAAGAGCCCGTTGAAGTAGCCAACGTGCCGCATCTGCGTGATATCGACACGACGATGGAATTGCTCAAGCGTCTAGGTGCCAAAGTAGAACGTAATGGTTCTGTACACGTTGACCCGAGCAGTATTAATGAATATTGCGCTCCTTATGATTTAGTTAAAACCATGCGTGCATCTATCTGGGCATTAGGTCCACTAGTAGCGCGTTTTGGTCAAGGTCAAGTCTCTTTACCTGGCGGTTGCGCCATCGGTGCGCGTCCTGTGGATCTACACATCCATGGCCTAGAACAGCTAGGTGCCACAATCACACTCGAAGATGGCTACGTTAAAGCTAACGTTGATGGTCGTCTGAAAGGTGCGCACATCGTAATGGATAAGGTCAGTGTAGGCGCAACGATTACAATTATGTGTGCTGCGACTTTGGCTGAAGGTAAGACAGTGCTGGATAACGCTGCGCGTGAGCCAGAAATTGTTGATACGGCGGAATTCCTGAATACGCTTGGTGCTAAGATTTCTGGTGCTGGGACGGACACTATCATCATCGAAGGCGTAGAGCGTCTTGGTGGTGGTCAACATGCTGTCGTTGCTGACCGCATTGAGACAGGGACTTTCCTTGTCGCTGCTGCCGTTTCTGGCGGTAAAGTTGTGTGTCGCAATACTAAGGCTCAACTCCTTGAAGCAGTGCTAGCTAAGCTGGAAGAAGCTGGTGCGAAAGTTGAGACAGGCGAAGACTGGATTTCTGTCGACATGACAGATCGCGAGCTGAAAGCGGTGACAGTGCGTACGGCGCCACACCCAGGATTCCCGACAGATATGCAGGCTCAGTTCACTCTGCTTAATCTGATGGCGAAAGGTGGTGGTGTGATCACCGAAACCATTTTCGAAAACCGTTTTATGCACGTACCTGAATTAATGCGTATGGGCGCTAAAGCTGAAATCGAAGGCAACACTGTGATTTGTGGTGACGTAGAAGAACTTAGCGGTGCCCAAGTGATGGCGACGGATCTACGTGCTTCAGCGAGCTTAGTTATTGCAGGCTGTATTGCGAATGGTGAGACAATTGTTGATCGTATTTACCACATTGATCGTGGCTACGATAAAATTGAAGACAAACTGTCGGCTCTCGGGGCCAATATAGAGCGCTTTCGAGACTCTCACTAACCTCAGCTAACATTTGTAAGCCGAAACGAGAGTTTCGGCTTTTTTATGAGCGCTAGATCAGTTAGAGTCTGGGGCATATGTTATTGACTGTTTTGTTCTTGGAGAACAACCAATGATTGCACTACTACGTGTATTAGCTGTCGCGATTTTTGCAATTGTGATGTTTGTGTTTGGATGCGGCTATTGTTTACTGAGTCCGCGTAACCCAAAACACGTTTTTACCTTTGGTCGCCTGTTTGGCAAGATGTCACGTGTATTTGGCATCACATTGGAACTGCGTTTACCAGAGGACGCATACAAACGTGGTCAGCATATTTATATTGCTAACCACCAGAACAACTGGGATTTGTTTACCGTTTCTTCTGCTGTGACGCCAAAAGTTGTCACGGTCGGTAAAAAGAGCTTGGCGTGGATGCCGCTGTTTGGTCAGCTTTACTGGCTGACGGGCAACATTCTGATTGATCGTGCTAACCGTTCTAAAGCGAAAGGGACGATTGATCAGGTGGTCGACAGCATGAATCAAAGTGACGTTTCTGTGTGGATGTTCCCAGAAGGAACCCGTTCACGTGGTCGTGGCTTATTGCCGTTTAAGACGGGCGCGTTCCATGCTGCGATTGGCGCTAAGCTGCCTGTCGTTCCTATTGTCTGCAGCTCAACCAGTGGGCTTAAGCTCAACCGCTGGAATAACGGCCATGTGATTGTCGAAATGCTGCCACCTATCAGTACCGAACAATACGGTAAGGAAAACATCCGCGAGCTGGCAAATTTATGTCGTGAACAGATGAAAGATAAGCTCGAATCTCTGGATAAAGAAGTAGCAATGCTCAATCAGCAAGCGGGCGTAAAAGCTTAACTTCTAGTAAATGAAATAACTAAATTGAGCCTCAGTATAGACTGGGGCTTTTTTGTCTCTGGTGATAATCATTTTTTAGATCAGAAAAAAGAGGGCTGGCGTAAAAACGCCAGCCCTCTCAGTATCTTTTTGTTATGTAGAACTAGATATCGTCACGCTCAATTGGGCAGCTCATACAACGAGCACCACCGCGCCCGCGGCCCAGTTCATTACCTGGAATGGTCAAAACCTCAATACCAGCTTTGTCGTACTTCTCGTTAGTGTAGACGTTGCGTTCATAACCAATCACTACACCTGGCTTCACAGTGAGGACATTGTTCGCATCATTCCACTGTTCGCGCTCTGCCTCATAGTTGTCACCGCCTGTTGTGATGATCTTGAGGTAATCGACACCAAGTGCTTCTTCAATCGCATGAGTATAGCTTGGGACTTGCTCGACTTTCATTTCACCGTCTTCGCTGTCTCCTTTAGGAGTCAGGCGCCATGTATCAAGGTCTTTACGCATGATCTCTGGGTAAACGGAGAAAGTGTCAATATCCATATGGGTCATGACCGTATCCAAGTGCATGCAAGAACGGTGTTTTGGCAAATCGATGGCAATCACTTCTTTTGCTTGACCATTCTTAAATAGGTTTGCCGCTAAGTTCTCAACACCTTGTGCCGTCGTACGTTCAGACATACCGACCAACACTGCACCTTTACCGATTACTAATACATCGCCACCTTCAATATTGGCATTGTCATAATGCAGGTCATCATCACCAAAGTATTTGATGAAATTTTGCCCTGCAAATACTGGGTGCCAGCGATAAATCGCTCGTAGATGGTTTGTCTCACGTTGACGTGCTGGTTTCATCATCGGGTTAAGAGAAACACCGCCGTAAACCCAACATGAAGTGTCACGAGTGAAGAGATGGTTTGGTAGTGGCTCGATAACAAAGTCTAGCGGACGATGCATCTTAGGTAACATTGACGAAGACTGTATTGGCAGCTCTGAATAAGCTAGGCCACCGAGCAAGATTGTTGCTAAATGCTCATTATCCATATCCGATAAGTAATGACGTAGGTCGCGAGCAAACGTCGGGCCGTAGCGGAAGTCAGAAATCTGAGTATCCAGTAACCACTCCTTGGCTTCTTTCACTGCCAAGGTCTCTACTAGGAGGTCGTGAAGTAGTAATACTTCGACGCCCTGATTTGTCAGAGTTTGTGCAAACTGATCATGTTCTTCACCTGCTGCTTCCACAGCAAGAACATCGTCAAACAGTAGCTCATGGCAGTTCGAAGGGGTGAGGTGGGTTAACGCTCGCTCTGGTCGGGCTAACAATACACGTCTTAACTGGCCTACTTCTGAGCCTACGTACAACTTACTCATTTTGCGTCCTTACAATAATATCCAGTGCGTATTTATGACAAGGTTGTTATCAAGATGCAAGCGATAATGTTGGGTTCAAAAACTGGTTTTTGTTATATTTGTGGTTTTAAATTCCATTAATTTAGTTTTTGGTAAATTTTATAACTGAAAATTCAACTGTAAAATATGTGCACTGACATTGCGACTCTATTCGCCACGCTATAAGAAGAATTTTGACAAATTAAAATTGAATTCAGCATAGCTATTCACAACTTTGCCAGCTGATGGCAGAAAGGTATATTTCTATGCAGATCTCATTTTTCCTAAGATATGCAGTGATGAAAAATAAAAACGCATAACTAAGGGGAGGAAACTGTGATCGACGACCACAGATAATTCTGAATCACGCTGATGATAAAAAAATGTTAAGTTTCCGATGTTGTGAGCTGGATCCGGTGAGATCGTTAATGATTGCCTCAATAAAGATGACGATCCGAATGGATTGCGGGTAGTAATTTCGCTGGATCCATGCGATATTCCGTTGCGGTAAAAATCGATCAATGTTGTCACTATCTGGAGCCGACTTATGTCTCATGAAGACGAATATCTATCAGTTGAAGAATTAATTGAGATTCAAAAGGAAGAGACTCGCGAGATCATCCAAGCCTTACGTGAAGATGGCAGTGATCCAGATGCGCTGTATGAAATTGAACATCACCTGTTTGCAGAAGATTTCGATACGCTGGAAAAAGCCGTTGTTGAAGCGTTTAAAATGGGCTTTGAAGTATTGGAAGCTGAAGAAACAGAAGATGAAGATGGCAACAAACTGCTGTGTTGTGACGCCACAATGGAATCCGCTCTTGATGCAGAAGCGATTGATGCTCAAGTAGAGAAGCTAATTCACCTTGCAGAGAAATACGACATCATCTACGACGGATGGGGTACTTACTACGAAGGCGAAGATGCGCTGTACCCAGAAGAAGATGACGACGAAGAGTAACGAGTTGTTGAAGAAACCAGCCCAAAGGCTGGTTTTTTTGTCGCTGTAATTCGTCGAGGGATAAGTATCTTTCATTCAGACGATTCTTTATAATCACCCAAACTTGATCTAGCGCAATTTTAATAAGGGAAACATGCAGCTATCACTCGCAGGCTTATGGCAGATCTCTCCGCTTACTGACCTTTCTGTTCCTCAGGATGACATTACTTTCCCTGCAGCGTTGAGCGCGCGGCTACCCGATACATTGTCCGAACAAGAGATTGCGGAGCAAGAGTGGCACTTGATGCATGATATTGAAGTTGACGAGGCGATGCTGGCGTTCCCAGCCGTTGACTTGGTGCTCGGTGGCGTAGATTACCATGCTGAAGTGCGACTTAATGGTATCGCGTTGTTTGATTGTGATGGCTCACAGGTGGAATACAAAAAGGACATTCGCCCTTACATGCAGTTAGGTCGAAATCGTTTTGAGATCCTATTTCTTGAAGAGGAAGAAGAACTTCTATTTGAAGAAGACAGGCTGGATATTTGTCCTTTAGGTGAACAACCTCACCAAAAGTTTGATTCACGAGTGGGTATCTGGAAAGAGCCTTACTTACAGTTTATTCGCCATGTGCGTTTAGATCATGTTGTAACCGAGCAGATCTGGCATCACGGCGGTGGTTGTGAGTTTATGGTCGATCTTCACTACAAAACATACTCACCTGGGCTGATTTCTGCTTCAGTTAAGTTTAATGGAATGACGTATCACCTGCCTATTGATGTACGAAATGATCATGCGAGCGCTCTATTCCAGGTCGAAGCGCCGATCTATTTCGATGCTAGTCAGCCTGATCCTAATGATCTGTATCAGCTAGAAGTGATGTTGGATGGTCAAACGCAGAAATTTAATATCGGGCTGAGTGAAGATCTCTGCGTGACCCATTTCCCGGTGTAGTGGTTTTCAAACATGAGCAGCTTGCTGTGGAAATAGCGGGCTTTGTTTACGCTGCCACACTCGCTCATGGAAATAGTAGGCGAGAGTATTGATACTTGGTTCAATCGCGGCCATAACGCCACCGACTAACCAGCTCCCTGTCAAAAGATAAGCCACACTGAACGCCACACTAAAGTGTACAACGGCAAAGCTAGTGGTTTTCAGGGCTGTAGCGTTCTCACGTTTTTTCAACTGGGGTGAGGCTTGCCAAACTCGTTCATGAAAATAAAACGCAACAGTGTTCACCATAGGTTCGATCATGGCAATCAGACTACCGATCAAGATATCACCCGTGAATAGATACGCGACCGTGAACGCGATTGTGAAGTGAATAGCAGCAAAGGTTAGTGTCTTTTTCATGATGTGATCCAGTCTTTGGTGTTAATAGGATCATTATTGATAATTATTATCATTAGTTAAATTCGATTGAAACTATAATATCAATCGTTAGTAACTATTAAAAAGGCGCTCAATTGAGCGCCTTTTGTCTTTATTCAATCCACTTAACCTTGCGGTTTTACCACCAGGACATTGATGGGTGAGTTCTGAACCACTTTACTGGCGACGGAACCTAATACCACTTTATCCAGTTTAGAACGTTTATGGCTTGGCATCACAATCAGGTCGGCACCAAGCTTTTCCGCATAGTCGAGAATAGTCGCGTACGCTTTGCCTTCGGCTACGTGCGCTTTATAGACGACTTCTTCAGGAATGTGCTGGACAGCGAACTGTTTCAGCTGATTCTCAACGTCGTTTTTCATTTTTGCTGCGGCATCCTTTGGAAAGTAGGTCGCAACCATTGACATGTGAATACCTGGTAATACGTTTAGAAGATGAACTTGAGCATTGGAGTGCTTGGCGTGCCAGACAGCCAGCTCAAGTGCTTTATCAGAAAAGCCTTTGTCGTTCAGATCGACAGGAACAAGAATTTGCTTATACATCGATAGCTCTCTATTCAGTCACAACCATGGAAATGGCTGAGATGTGCATCCTTAGTTAATACCAAATCCACTAGGTTTAAGTGGTTTAGTATAAGTGTAGCCTCACTTCCTTCTATGGAGCGAGGCTAACTAAGTTACGCGCTCAGTTCGTCCTTACGAGCTCGTCTTCTCTGGTTCATACCTAGACCGATGAGCAGTAACAGTGCAGGAACGAAGACCCACTCTTTCATTGGTCGATCTGCATCCACTACAACCGAGCGAATTTCCCAGTCGAAATCAACACCAGCTGCTTCTGCTGGGCTACCGAACTCGACCATATCTACCAACATACGGCCATTGCTGTTATTTAGCATCAGACCCATAGATGAGATACGATCTTCAGCGGACTTTGCGCTGTCCTCGAATGGCAGTCGGACGGTCTTCGAGATGAAATCGCCTTCAAGGTTTTCACCCGCAACAAGAAGCTCAATCTCTTGACCAACTGGCAGCTGTTCAGTGATTTGCGCGATCTCTGTACCTGGGTGAAGTACTTTGGCTGGGTAAATTTGATCCCACCAGAAACCAGGGCGGAAGAAAGTAAACGTCAGAACCAAGAGCAGAACCGTTTCCCACCACTTGTTCTTAGTAAACCACCAGCCTTGTGTTGCTGCAGAGAATATCAGCATTGCGATGACGGAAGATATGATCGTGAGCAACAAATGCCACCAACTATCAATACCCATCAAAAGAAGCTGAGTATTGAAGATGAACATAAATGGCAAGATGGCAGTACGAATATCGTAGGTGAAGCCTTGAATACCCGTTCGAATTGGGTCCGACTTTGCGATCGCCGCTGCTGCAAAAGCAGCCAAACCAACTGGAGGTGTATCGTCTGCCAGAATACCGAAGTAGAACACAAACAAGTGAACGGCGATTAGAGGGATAATCAAGCCGCTTTGTGCACCCAACGTCACGATAACGGGTGCCATCAGTGTAGATACTACGATGTAGTTTGCGGTTGTCGGCAGACCCATACCTAATATAAGACTGATCACAGCGGTAAACAGTAGCATCAGGATAATGTTACCGCCCGAGATAAACTCAACGAAGTCCGTCATCACTAGACCGATACCCGTGAGTGTGACAACGCCAACAACCGTACCAGCCGCCGCAGTGGCAACACCGATACCGATCATGTTACGTGCACCCGAGACTAGGCTTTCTAGCAAATCAACAAAGCCTTCTTTGGTTTGTTCAGCAATCGATCCTTGTTTAGAAAGTACGGCCATGAGAGGACGTTGAGTAATCAGGATAAAGATCATGAATACTGTTGCCCAGAACGCAGATAAACCTGGAGAAAAACGTTCGACGGTTAAACACCACACCAGTACCACGATTGGCAGCAGGTAGTGCAAGCCCGATTTAATTGTTGGACCTGGATCTGGTACTTCAGTCAGTTCAGCATCTATCTCAATCGCCCCTTCTTTGGCATATTTGGCCGAGATATTGACCAAACCGACGTAAGATAGAAGTAGCGCAACGGTGACGATTGGTGTAGCGGCATCACCGAAGACGTCTTTCGTCCAACCAATACCGTAGTACACCGCAGCACTAATGACACACAAGCCGAGAATGGTGCCAGTGAATGACAGCAAGCTCGCAATTAGTGTCGGATTATGACGACGCGGAAGGCCTGTCATACCCGCTTTACAGGCTTCTAAGTGGACGATGTAAATTAGCGCGATGTATGAAATTAGAGCTGGAAGAATCGCGGCTTTAATCACCTCTACATACGAGATACCCACATATTCAACCATCAGGAACGCTGCTGCGCCCATGATAGGTGGCGTTAACTGACCGTTGGTTGAAGCGGCAACTTCTACTGCACCTGCTTTTGTTCCTGGGAAACCGACACGTTTCATTAGTGGGATAGTGAAGGTACCAGTGGTCACAACGTTAGCAATTGAAGAGCCTGAAACCAGACCTGACAAACCTGATGCCACAACAGCCGCTTTCGCTGGGCCACCTTTCATATGGCCGAGTAGAGAGAAAGCGACTTTAATGAAGTACGCGCCTGCACCAGCACGTTCTAGCATTGCACCAAACAGTACAAACAGGAATACGAATGATGTCGAAACGCCTAATGCAACACCAAATACGCCTTCCGTTGTTAGCCATAGGTGAGACATTGCCTTGTTCAGACTTGCTCCTTTGTGTGCGATAACATCCGGCATGTACGGACCGCCAAAGGTGTACAGCAAGAATACTGCAGCAACAACCATCAGCGGTGGACCCAGTGCACGACGTGTAGCTTCCAGTAGGAGCACCATTCCTATAACTGCAACCACAATGTCAAATGTTGTTGGAGCACCTGAGCGGCCAGCCAGCTCGGTGTAGAAAATATAGATATAAGCAGCGGAGAAACTGCCGGCTAACGCCAGTAGCCAATCCAGAGCAGGGATTCGATCACGAGGAGAAGTTTTCAGAGCGGGGTAAGCGGTAAACGCTAGGAACACGGCAAACATCAAATGTATCGAACGTGCTTCAGTGTCGTTGAGTACGCCAAAATTAAATATGAACGGCAGAGGGGATGCGTACCAAAGTTGGAATAATGACCAACATAGGGGCACAAACCATAAGATGCGGCCAGGAATCCCCAACGGGGCACGGGCACCTGTGTCGGCTTGAGCTACCATTTCTTGCACGTCTTGAGACGGAGATGTTGTCTTCGACATGTACTTAATCCTTATTATAAATGGCCTGTCTTTTTATGATTGTCAGAACCTGATTTTGCATCTTTCAGTTTAGTGAAAGGATGAAATATTGCTCGGTCGTAAGTTTTTGATAGATAGAAATAAAGAGGAGTTTCAAAAATGTGAAACTCCAAATAATACGTTATTGCTCAATACCTTAGAGCTTGATGCACCAAGGAGATTGTGATCTCCCTGGTGAACAAAGAGAGGTTACTTAAGTAGACCTACTTCTTTGTAGTATTTCTCAGCACCTGGGTGTAGAGGGATAGAAAGACCAGCTTTCACCATGTCTTCTTTCTTAAGGTTTGCAAACGCAGGGTGCAGACGCTTAAAGGTATCGAAGTTCTCGAATACAGATTTTGCAACGTTGTAAGCAACTTCGTCAGAAACGTTTGTTGTAGTTACCATAGTAGCGGCAACACCAAAGCTGTTTACGTCTTTATCTGTACCACGGTACATGCCCGCTGGAACTGTACTGAATGCGTAGTATGGGTTGTCGGCAACGATTTCATCTATTTTCGCTCCAGTCGCTGATACTAGCTTCGCATCACATGAAGTGGTTGCTTCTTTGATTGATCCGTTTGGATGGCCAACAACATAAACGAACGCGTCGATTTTGTTGTCACACAAGGCTTGTGAACGCTCAGAACCTTTTAGCTCAGAAGCAAGCTTGAAGCTGTCGTTAGTCCAGCCCATTGCTTCCATTACTACACCCATAGTCGCACGGTCACCAGAACCTGGGTTACCGATGTTTACGCGCTTGCCTTTCAGGTCTGCAACGTTTTCGATACCAGAGTCAGAACGAGCGATGATGTTGAATGGTTCTGTGTGTAGAGAGAACATTGCGCGTAGCTCTTTGTACGGGCCTTGTTCAGCAAACTTACTTGTACCGTTGTAACCATGGTACTGCCAGTCAGACTGAACGATACCGAAGTCCAGTTCGCCCGCACGGATAGTGTTGACGTTGTAGATCGAACCACCTGTCGATTCTACAGAACAACGAATGTTGTGATCTTTACGGCCTTTGTTAACCAGCTTACAAATTGCACCACCAGTTGGGTAGTAAACACCAGTTACAGAACCTGTACCAATAGTGATGAACTCTTGAGCGTTAACCGCGCCAGCACCCATTACAGCAGCTGCAATAGCACCAACTTTAATAAGTTTGTTCAATGCCATGAATTTCCCTTCCTTTATTCATTATTAACCCCATAGCAAGTGTAGTCGCTACGGGAGTTTCCTATTATGGAAACGGCATCTTTTTCAATCCGTATGTTGAAAAAGTGGCTGAATAATACCAAAAAATTGGCACATAATTACACGATTGTTAAAAAATGTAGCGAAATTGGCTGGTTTTTGCGCGAAAATTTAACCTGAATTAGCAGGTTAAACCACTGGTGAATCAAGGGTTTAGCTTAGTGTGTATTTAGAAGAAGAGATTTATCTAAGATGTGATTTGAGTCACAAGAAGAATGCCATCGAGTGACTCAATAATAAGGGGTTATATCTGAAACTTATCCAGTATATTCAAATAGTTCGCAGACTGAATTGAACAATTGTTCCGTGGTCATATTCAGTGTCGGAGTGATGAAGATAGTATCGTCACCAGCCACTACACCTAAAATGCCTTCTGCTTTACCTAACGAGTCCAGCAAGCGAGCGATAAGCTGAGCAGCGCCCGGTCCAGTATGGATAACCACTAAAGCATTGTTTCGATCAATATCCAGTACCAGTTCACGCAAAGAACTGGATACTGTTGGTACACCCAATTCTGCAGGTAAGCAGTAGACCATCTCCATCTTAGCGTTGCGAGTACGCACTGCCCCGAATTTAGTCAACATACGGGAAACTTTAGACTGGTTGATGTTTTCGAAGCCTTCATTTTTCAGAGCCTCAACAATATCCCCCTGGGAGCCAAAACGTTCCTCTTTCAATAGCGCTTTGAAGGCACGGACGAGGTTATCTTGTTTTTCTGAATGACGCATGGTTCTCTCTCAACCGTAGTTTTATAAAAATCAAGTGAATATTCTCGCATAGCTATGCACATTGTGCCAATGCTATCCCTAAAATCTGTCTAACGTGTCACTGTAAACGGAGATGTAAGATTGCAATTTTTAATTACTTAACCCTTTGTCAATAAAGGTAAATGTAAGGATAATAAACACTTGTGTGTAGCACGTTGTTACTGAGTTGCGCAAGGTCGCAAAGCTGACGTTAATTGATTGTAATCAGTATGTGATTGCTATAGCTTTGGACAGCGTTGATTTCAAATCACCCCAAGACTTATAAAGAGATTCATCTCAAGGAGAACTACGATGAAAGTAGCCGTTATTGGTGCCGCTGGAGGCATCGGTCAAGCCCTAGCCCTTTTACTAAAAAACCGTCTTCCTGCTGGTTCAGATTTAGCACTTTACGACATCGCTCCGGTTACTCCGGGTGTTGCTGCTGATCTAAGCCACATCCCAACGCCTGTATCAATCAAAGGTTATGCGGGCGAAGATCCAACGCCAGCACTTGAAGGTGCGGATGTTGTTCTTATTTCAGCGGGTGTTGCACGTAAGCCTGGTATGGATCGTGCGGACCTATTTAACGTCAACGCTGGTATCGTTAAGTCTCTTGCTGAGAAAATCGCTCACGTTTGTCCTAAAGCGATGATCGGTATCATCACTAACCCAGTCAACACTACCGTGCCAATTGCGGCAGAAGTTCTTAAGAAAGCGGGCGTTTATGATAAGCGTCGCCTGTTTGGTGTAACAACTCTGGATGTTATCCGTTCTGAAACTTTCGTTGCGGATCTAAAAGATAAAGATCCAGGTGAAGTGCGTGTACCGGTTATCGGTGGTCACTCTGGCGTGACAATCCTTCCTCTGCTTTCTCAGGTAGAAGGTGTTGAGTTCACGGCAGAAGAAGTAGAAGCACTGACTAAGCGTATCCAGAATGCGGGTACTGAAGTGGTAGAGGCAAAAGCGGGTGGCGGTAGCGCAACTCTGTCTATGGGTCAGGCGGCTTGCCGATTCGGTCTTGCTCTAGTGAAAGCACTTCAAGGTGAAGATGTGGTTGAGTACGCTTACGTTGAAGGTAATGGTGAGCATGCACCGTTCTTCGCACAACCAGTGAAGCTGGGTAAAGATGGCGTTGAAGAGATCCTGAGCTACGGTGAACTGAGTGCATTCGAAAAATCAGCACTTGATGGCATGTTAGAAACACTGAACGGCGACATCCAAACGGGTGTGGATTTCGTTAAGTAAGCCATAAACTAATATTATAAAAAGCCGACTTTGAGTCGGCTTTTTTGATCCTTTTTATCCCTTAGGTTGTAAATAGATAAACAACAAGGGGAGAGGAATATGGATATTACTGAAATCGAAAAAGGTATGCTGGTGGAATGTAAACAGGGCGTCGGAAGAGTCTTGGCCGTTGATAAGAAGAACCATGCGATTCTTATTGAGGAGCGTGATTCTCATCAGCAGTTTGCCGCTGACATCAGCGAATTAATGGATGACCCACAACTGCATATAGGTTGTGACAAGTACTATTGATTCCTGACCATAAAAAAAAGCGAGCTCAATGCTCGCTTTTTTTATGGTATTTGCAAATTACTTACGAACAGCAATAGCTTCAATTTCGATACCCACATCTTTAGGTAGACGAGCCACTTCCACACATGAACGTGCAGGGTAGTTTGCTACGTTATGCTCATCGAAGAATTTACCGTACACTTCGTTAACTGTGCCGAAGTCATTAAGGTCTTTTACGAAAACTGTCATTTTAACGATGTCAGTAACAGACAAGCCAGATGCTTCAACCACCGCTTTTACGTTATCCAGAGACTGACGAGCTTGTTCAGCGATGTCTGCTGATACTTCACCTGTTGCAGGGTTTACTGGGATCTGACCTGAAGTCAGTACCATGTTACCTAGGTCTACACCTTGTACATATGGGCCAATAGCAGCAGGAGCGGATTCTGTATGAAGTACTTTAGTCATTATTATGTTCCATCTGTTGAGGGTTAACGTAATTAAGGGAAGTCAGTGTGCCGTGAAAGCAGAGCGGCGTAAAGAAAAATCCCTGCTATCAGAGAGCAGGGATTGATAATTTATGATTAAGCGACGATTAACGTTCAGTAACGATTTCTCGTGAGAAGACCTTCTCACAATACTTACATTTTAATCGCACGTTATCTTTTTTCTCGAACACTTTAAAGCTGGTTTCTACAGGTTCATCGTGGGTAATGCAGTTACTGTTTGGGCATTCAAAGACGTTGTTGATCTGTTCTGGTAAATCCAGTGCCAGTTTCTTCACAACCTCGTATTCTTCAATTTGGTTAACCGTGGCATGCGGTGCGTATAAGGCCAGCTTGCTTGCCTGCTCCTCACTAATAAAAACATTTTCAATCTTAAGCAGGTCTTTATGGCCGAGGGCCGAAGACGGCAAATTGAGGCCAACAGTTACGCGTTGCTCTGACTTATCCATTGAAAAGAGCTTGAGAACTTTAATACCAATCTGAGCTGGGATGTGGTCAATAACGGTGCCGTTTTTGATTGCTTCAACTTGCAATTGAGTTTCTTTAGCCATGATGATTCTCCCGATTACAGTGATTGGTTTAAAACAAGAGCAAGTAGGGCTTCACGCGCATAGACGCCATTTTCAGCCTGCTCAAAGTAATAGGCGTGTGGCGTTTTATCGACATCAACAGTGATTTCATCCACGCGAGGCAGCGGGTGTAGTACTTTTAGGTTGTCGCGCGCGCCTTCCAGCAGGGCTGCAGTAAGGATGTAGGCGGATTTGATGTGTGCGTATTCCGACTCGTCAAAGCGCTCTTTCTGAACACGGGTCATATACAGCACGTCCAGCTCAGGGATGACAGTTTCCATGTCCGTGTGCATGCTGTATTCAATGCCAGCTTCATCCAACTCTTCACAAATATAATCTGGCATCGCCAGTGCCTCTGGCGCGATGAAGTAGAAGCGAACATTGTTAAACTTCGCCAGAGCCTGCGTCAGAGAGTGAACGGTACGGCCGTATTTCAGGTCACCAACAAAGGCAACGTTGAGGTTATCCAAGCGGCCTTGCGTTTCGGCAATTGAGAACAGGTCGAGCAGAGTTTGGGTTGGGTGTTGGTTCGCTCCGTCACCCGCGTTGATGACTGGTACACCATTGGAGAATTCAGAAGCTAATCGTGCAGCGCCTTCTTGTGGATGACGCATAACAAATGCATCGACATAAGAAGAGATAACCTGAACCGAGTCCGATAAGGTTTCCCCTTTCTTGGCTAGCGAAGTGTTACCGCCATTATCAAAACCAATTACGCTGCCACCGACACGCTGGATAGCGGTTTCAAAAGACAGACGAGTACGGGTAGAAGGTTCAAAGAAGCAGCTGGCGATCACCTTATTCTTGATCAGCTCAGGATTAGGCTCTGCTTTGAGTTGACCTGCGGTTTTGACAATCAGTTCCAGCTCTTCACGAGAAAGCTCAGGAATTGAGATAATGTGCTTGTTATAAAGCGTGTTCGTCATAATCATCGTCCCATCTGCAATTTAGGCAATAAAAAAGCCTCCCAATAGGGAGGCTTTAAAAATCGGTGGAAATAGTAAAAAGACCAGCCAGTAAGCGTTTTGGCTTACCTAATGTAAATCGTTTTGTAGAACACGTTTTACGTGGCATTTGGTCACTACCTCCAGACAAATTGCCGAGCATTATACGCTGAAGATTTGTTAACGCAAGCGATTACATCGAAGCTTTATGGTGCAATTTTTGTTGGTGTCATGAACCGAGTGTTGCGACCATCACAGCTTTAATCGTGTGCATGCGGTTCTCTGCTTCATCAAACACAATTGAGTGGTCAGACTCGAACACCTCTTCAGTAACTTCCAGCCCATTCATACCGTATTTGTCGGCTACTTCCTTGCCTATGGTGGTTTCATCATTATGAAATGCTGGTAAGCAATGCATGAACTTGACTTGCGGGTTACCGGTTTTATCTAAGGTATCCATATTGACTTGATAAGGCTTCATTTGAGCAACTCGCTCATCCCAAGCCTCTAGGGCTTCGCCCATCGAAACCCACACGTCAGTATAAAGGAAGTCGCAATCTTTAACGCCTTCATCAACGCTTTCAGTCAGCGTGATTTTTGCCCCGGTTTGCAGAGCAATCAGTTGGCAGTTTGCCACCAGTTCCTCTTCTGGCCAGAAAGCTTTAGGAGCGACGAGACGAATGTCCATGCCCATTTTGGCAGCCCCCACCAATAGAGAGTTACCCATGTTGTTGCGTGCATCGCCTAAGTAAGCAAACTTGATTTCATGGAGCAGTTTACCGCGGCCGTGTTCAAGCATGGTGAGAAAATCGGCCAGTATTTGAGTGGGGTGAAACTCGTCGGTCAAACCGTTCCACACGGGGACACCAGCGTGCTGCCCCAATTCTTCGACGATCTCTTGGCCGAACCCTCGATATTCAATGCCGTCATACATTCTGCCTAATACACGCGCGGTGTCCTTCATCGACTCTTTATGACCAATCTGAGAACCAGATGGGCCGATGTAAGACACCTGTGCACCTTGGTCGAAGGCAGCTACTTCAAACGCGCATCGGGTGCGAGTCGAGGCTTTTTCAAAGATCAGGGCGATGTTTTTACCAACGAGCTTTTTCTGTTCTGTGCCCGCGTATTTTGCCTTCTTAAGATCCGCAGATAGATCGAGTAAAAACTGGATCTCTTTTGGGGTGAAATCGAGAAGCTTAAGGAAATTTCGGTTACGTAGATTGAAAGCCATGCTTCAGTCCTTCATTGCTCATTATTTTAATAGGACTAGTTAAACATAGTTATGTGATGCTTGTGAATAATTATTTTAAATTTGTAGCGGGATATAAATAATATCCCGCTTTTGGTGACTATAAATTCTCTTCTGCAAACTCAGCCAGACGACTGCGTACGACACCATTTAGGTGGACATTAGCGCTGCCTTCGAAGTTCTTGAAGCGTTCAACCATGTAGGTCAATCCTGAGGTAACAGGGGTGAGGTAGTGAGAGTCAATCTGCGCCAGGTTACCCGAGCAGACTATCTTAGTACCTTCACCACAGCGAGTAATGATGGTTTTGATTTGCGAAGCGGTCAGGTTCTGACATTCATCCAGCAACACAAACGCGTTCTGGATTGAGCGGCCACGCATAAAGTTTATCGACTTAAACTGTATATTGGCTTTGTCGCAGATGTACTTCAGCGAGCCTTCCGTACAGTGGTCGTGCTTATGCAGCGCTTCCAGTGTGTCCGTTACCGCCGCTAGCCAAGGCAGCATTTTTTCCTCCTCACTGCCGGGTAAGAAGCCAATCGATTCGCCGATATCTGGCGTGTTACGTGTAACGATGATCTTGTCGAACATACCGTGTTCAATGGTTTGCTCCAAAGCGGAAGCCATAGCAAGTAGCGTTTTACCACTGCCCGCAGCCCCGGTGAGAATCACCAAATCAATATCAGGATCGAGTAAGGCATCTAACGCCATGCCCTGATAAATGTTCTTCGGCGTGATGTCCCACGCTCGGCGATGCATCATACGCTCGCGGCTGAGATCTTTGAGTGTCACTTTTTCCGGGGTTATTTCTTCCACTCGTCCTGCAAAGTCACTTTCTTCATCAATAACATACTGATTGATGTACGTCGGCTCAAAAGGTTCTCGGTCTAGAGTGTGGAACGTGTGACCGCCAAGGTTCTTACTTTCGACTTCTTCGATATTACTCCAGAAGTCGCCTTCGATTTGTTGGAAGCCTTTAGTTAGGTACTGAACGTCATCAATCAATTGGTCCGTTCGGTAGTCTTCAACGAAGCGAACGCCAGCGCCTTTGGCACGCAAGCGCATATTAATATCTTTGGTGATCAGAACCACTTCACGTGGTGCACGTTTGTTTTGCAGATAAAGCACCGCATTAAGAATGCGATTATCGCCTGCTTTGTCTGCAAAAGCCTTAACGGTTTCTTGCAGCTCAAAATCGGCGAGAATAGAGATATGTCCGGTGTTTTCTTTATCGCGGTTAATCGGAATGCCTTCAGAGATTTCATCTGGTGTGGCGTCTTTGAACATGGCTTCCATTGCGCGGATGGCCACTCGGGCATCGCGGGCAACGTCGCGTTTGCTGTCTTTGATTCGGTCGAGTTCTTCGAGGACGGTCATTGGAATGACCACGTCGTGTTCTTGAAAGGAATAGATGGCTAAAGGTTCATGAAGAAGGATGTTGGTGTCTAGGACAAAAAGTTTCCGATCCGTGTCACCCATAAGCGTCTCCTTGCCGTGATGCGGCTTGTTTGCCATTCACAATCGCTTGTGATGATGGCCTACCTGCGGTTGCTTGCAGCATGTCGCTAAGTCGCTCAGAGATCGCTGTCGGTTAGCTGATATGCTACAAACCCGTGTTGATCGTCATCCGAAATAATGCATCTCTCGTGCCAGTCGAAAAATTGACACCATAGCTTGCATTCTCATTTGTGAGTATAAGTCAGATTTCCAACTCTCTTTTTTAGATTTGCCACTCTTTTCTTACACTTTGATGTCATGCAAAAGATAGAGAAAAATTTGTTGTTTTTTGAGGTGTTTGTGCGTGACCAATATCACAGCTTCGAGTAATATGAGCGACCTTTTTGGCGTGACTGCTGACCATTCACTTCCCCGTCAGTTGCCTTTCAAGTCACGCAAGAACAACTAAGATAAATAGACCCATTTTTGAATTAAACAGATGAGGTAGTCGATTCATGACATTTGCTTTGGGCCAGCGCTGGATCAGCGATACAGAAAGCGATTTAGGTTTAGGGACTGTAGTAGCACTGGATGCTCGCACTGTGACACTTATGTTTGCAGCTTCAGAAGAGAACCGAGTGTACGCTCGTAATGATGCGCCTGTTACCCGAGTAACCTTTAACGCTGGTGATGTCGTTGACAGTCAGCAAGGTTGGTCACTTAAGATTGAGCAAGTGGTCGAGGACCAAGGTCTATTTGCCTACATCGGTACCCGCGAAGACAGTGGAGAGCAAGAGGTGATGCTGCGCGAAATTATGCTCAGCAACCAAATCCGTTTTAACAAGCCGCAAGATAAATTGTTCGCTGGTCAGATTGATCGCATGGACAACTTTGTGCTCCGTTATCGTGCATTGATGAACCAATATGAACAGCATAAGAGCCCGATGCGCGGCCTTTGTGGTATGCGTGCTGGTTTGATTCCTCACCAGCTATACATTGCTCATGAAGTCGGTCGTCGTCATGCGCCTCGCGTTTTGTTAGCCGATGAAGTAGGTCTAGGCAAAACCATTGAAGCTGGGATGATCATCCACCAGCAGGTGTTAGCGGGCCGAGCGGAGCGTATCTTGATTGTGGTACCGGAAACGTTGCAGCATCAATGGTTAGTGGAGATGATGCGCCGCTTCAATCTACATTTCTCGATTTTTGATGAAGAGCGCTGTATTGAGGCGTTTGCTGATTCAGATAACCCGTTTGATACCCAGCAATATGTACTGTGTTCACTGGATTTCTTACGTAAGAGCCGCAAGCGTTTTGAGCAAGCACTTGAAGGTGAGTGGGATTTGTTGGTTGTCGATGAGGCGCACCATCTAGAATGGAGCCCAGAGCAGCCAAGCCGTGAATATCAGGTGATTGAAGGGCTGGCAGAGCGCACACCAGGGGTACTTCTTCTGACCGCAACCCCAGAACAACTAGGACGAGAGAGCCACTTTGCCCGTCTGCGTTTGCTGGACTCAGACCGCTTTTACGACTACCAGGCGTTTGTTGAAGAAGAAGAGCAATACGCGCCAGTAGCGGATTCGGTGAGTACGCTGTTCTCTGGTCAACAGCTTGAGAGTGACGCTAAAAATCAGATTACCGAGTTGTTGTCCGAGCAGGATGTTGAGCCGCTGTTCCGCATTATTGAAAGCGATAGCGAAGAAGAAGCTAAAGCCGCAGCTCGTCAGGAACTGATCGACAACCTGATGGACCGTCATGGTACAGGACGCGTGCTGTTCCGTAACACTCGTGCAGCGATTAAAGGCTTCCCGGTTCGTAACGTGAACCTATTGCCAATGTCGATCCCTCAGCAGTACACGACGTCTATGCGTGTATCGGGCATGATTGGTGGCAAAATCAGCCCTGAAGCACGTGCGCTGAAAAATCTTTATCCAGAAGAAATCTTCCAAGAGTTTGAAGGTGATGATGCTAGCTGGTGGCAGTTTGATTCACGTGTCAATTGGTTGATTGATAAGATCAAACAAAAGCGCAGTGACAAGATCTTGGTTATTGCTTCTCGTGCTAGCACAGCGCTACAGCTAGAGCAGGCGCTGCGTGAGCGTGAAGGTATCCGTGCCACCGTGTTCCACGAAGGTATGTCTATTCTGGAACGTGATAAAGCTGCTGCATACTTTGCGCAGGAAGAGGGTGGCGCTCAGGTCCTTATCTGTAGTGAAATTGGCTCAGAAGGTCGTAATTTCCAGTTTGCAAACCAACTGGTGATGTTCGATTTGCCGTTCAACCCTGACTTACTTGAGCAGCGTATTGGTCGTCTGGACCGTATTGGTCAGAGTCGTGATATTAATATTCACGTTCCTTATCTGGAGCAAACGTCACAGGCGATTCTGGCGCGTTGGTTCGATGAAGGTCTAAATGCTTTTGCTGAAACTTGCCCGACAGGTCGCGCGGTGTATGACAAGTTCTCTGATCGTTTGATTGAAATGCTGGCTTCAGGTGACGTGACTGAACTCGATGATGTGATCAGCGAGTCTGCTGCGCTGAACAAAGAGCTTAAGTCTCAACTTGAGCAAGGGCGTGACCGCTTACTGGAAATGCATTCCAATGGTGGCGAAAAAGCGCAGCAGATAGTCGATAAGATTGTGGCCACTGATGGTGATACCAATCTGGTGACCTTTGCGTTGGGTCTGTTTGATACCATTGGCCTTAATCAGGACGACAAAGGGGAAAATGCCTTGGTAGTGACGCCATCTGAACACATGATGGTGCCAAGTTACCCTGGTCTGCCTTATGAAGGTGCGACGATCACTTTTGATCGTGAAACGGCGTTGTCTCGTGAAGACATGAACTTCATCAGTTGGGAGCACCCGATGATTCAGGGTGGTATCGACTTATTGATGAGTGAAGGCGTCGGTGCAACGGCAGTATCTTTACTAAAGAACAAAGCGTTACCAGTAGGCACTATGCTGCTTGAGTTGGTATATAAAGTTGATGCTCAGGCGCCAAAGCGTAGTGGTATCAGCCGTTTCCTACCGACAACACCAATCCGTCTGATGTTGGATGGCAAAGGCAGTGACTTATCTCAGCAGGTTGAGTTTGAAAGTTTTAACCGCCAACTTAGCCCAGTAGGTCGTCATATGGCGACCAAACTGGTGTCGTCAGTTCAGGCTCAGGTTCATCAGATGATCACCGCTGGTGAAGCGTTGATTGTCGAAAAAGTCGAAGCCGTACGTGCAGAGGCACAACAGGAAATGCAGGCGAGCTTGAATGCGGAGTTAGAACGACTTCAAGCATTGAAAGCGGTTAACCCAAACATCCGTGATGAAGAACTTGCAGCGATTGAAGCGCAAATTAAAGAGCTGAATGGTTACATTGCTCAAGCTCAGTATCAACTGGACTCGCTGCGTATGATTGTTGTATCTCACAACTGATTTTACGCAACTTGCAGTAAAAGGCCTTCATTTGAAGGCCTTTTTTGTTGGTCGCTATGTGACTACATCAGCCACTTCCACCACACAAATACCGCCAAGAAACCAAACAGGTAGGCAAGGCCAGTGATAGAAAGCCATTTCAGTTTATTACTGAGCGCCAAAGGTTCTGGCAACTGAGATTTTGAAACCAGAATATAGTTAAGTAGCGCAAAAAACGGTGTGGTCATAAAGGCCAAAATCATCGCAAAATCAAGCATCGGCAGTAGTGCCGCTGCCCAGAATACGATGATCGACAGTGCTGCTGCGGAGATAAGTAACATCCAACCCTGAGTCACTTTAGGCTTCATCTCTTTTTGCTTACGCAGTAGGCGTTGAGATTCTGAAATCACTCGAGCGTAGCCATCAATCACCGTAATCGTACTGCCAAAAATACAGAAGAACGCAACGGCTGCAATTAGGTAACGTGACCATTCGCCAATAGTTGACGCGTAGAGCCCAACCAGCTGATGCGAAAAGCCCACACCCGATTGAGATAATTCAATATTGCTGCCGTGTAAGACCAAGGTGCCTAATGCAAGGAAGACAATCGCCAGAATCGCCGTACCGATGTAGCCCACATTGAAATCAAACAAAGCAGAACGAGCCGTTACCTTCTGGTGGCGTTGCTGACTTTTAAGCCACATTGATGTCAGGCTGGAAATTTCAATCGGTGCTGGCATCCAACCCATGGTTACAACAATAAAGCCGATAGCGGCAATGGACCAAGGTGAGGGCGCTTCAAAAGCAGGAACCGCTTCGACAGGGTTACCTGCGGCAATAGCGACCGCAGTCAGGGTTGCAATGGTCAGTACCGCCATAATGATTTTGGACAAGGAGTCGAGGGCTTTGTAGTGACCTGCAAATAGAATTGTTAAACAGGTGGCTAAGATGATTAAGCACAAGCTTGTGGTCGAGAGGTCGAAGGGAATGAAGTAACCCAGCAAGCTAGCACTGAAGAGCAGTAAGGCGGCTGTATTGACGATACCGGAAATAACGCTGAGTGCGACAAACAGCCATAGGTAAGGTCGGCCAAGCTTTGCATAACCTTCGACCAGACTTTCTCCGGTTCCCATTGTGTATTGGATACTGGCGCGGAAAAATGGATATTTAAAAAAGTTAACTAACAAAATGAGTGCGGCTAGCTGCCATCCGTAAATCGCCCCGGCTTTTGTTGAAGCCACCAGATGGGAGCCCCCTACCGCGGCAGCGGCCATCATGATCCCTGGGCCTAGCGAACGGACGAGTTGTGACAGAGAGTATTTGGGTTGGCTCTCTGAAGCGGAGATCGTTTCCATTTGTGTTCCTTGATGTTTTTGTTGTTAGTGATAGTGTCTTGTCAATGGCGGGTATGAATATCATATGCAACCAAGGCGTTAAATATTATTTACATGAAAAAAGCTAAAACATACTAGGATGTGGAAACGCCGTCACAGGCATGACTCTGATATACTGGCTGAGTTATAAATCTGATTGAGATGTTTTATGGCTATGCAGCAATACCATCCTCCCACCGAGCCATGGGTTGAGCGAGTATTTGAAGATGAAGGCATCCTTGTGGTGAATAAACCGTCGGGTCTTTTGTCTGTGCCAGGCAGGGCTGAAGAGCATTACGACAGCATGTGGAGCCGCTTGAAAGACATCTATCCTGACATCCAACCGGTTCATCGTCTTGACATGTCAACTTCAGGTTTGATGCTGTTTGCTAAGAACAAACCCACAGAATCGGCGTTAAAAAAGCAGTTTCAGTTTCGCCTCACGCATAAGGTTTACTATGCTCGTGTATGGGGACACGTTGAACAACAAGAGGGAGAAGTGGATCTTCCACTGATTTGTGATTGGCCAAATCGGCCGAAGCAGAAAGTCTGTTTTGAACAGGGTAAGCCATCAAAAACCTTATTTGAGGTGGCGAAGCGGGAAGAGCAGACCACCATCGTCAGGTTACTGCCTATAACTGGGCGTTCACATCAGCTGCGTGTGCATATGCAGGCGTTAGGACATCCGATTGTCGGAGATGAGTTCTATTCACAGGGAGAAGCCTTTGAATTCTCCAACCGCCTTGAATTGCATGCGGCTGAATTGAGTTTTTACCATCCTCAAGATGAACGTCTACGCAGTATTTTTGTTCCTTGTGATTTCTATCCTGAAGCGGAGGCGTTGATCTTTAACTATTTCGATCCTGTGCGAGAATTGCCGGACTATAAAACGCTGCCGCGTCCATGATTTCATTATAGGCAGCGAAAGGAGAAACCATGTCGCTGCCTAATATTGTGTTCTTGGATCGTGCGACGATCCCAACTCATATCGAATTACCTCATCTTCCTTTTGATCACCAATGGATTGAATATGATTTCACCAGCCCTGAGCTGGTGGTAGAACGGCTGAAAAACGCTCATATCGTCATCACGAATAAAGTCGTATTAGATGCGGCAGTGTTGCGCCAACTACCGGATCTCAAACTGATCGCTGTCTCGGCTACTGGCTTCAACAACATCGACATTGATTACTGCCGTGAGCAAAACATAGCTGTCACAAACGTGCAGGGCTACGCCACTCAATCGGTGCCTGAGCATGTGATTGGGATGATATTCGCTCTTAAGCGCAATTTGATGGGCTACCACAATGATATTGCCAAAGGGGAATGGCAACGCAATAAACAGTTTTGTTTCTTTACTCACCCAATTGGTGACGTAGCAGGCTCGACGCTGGGCGTTGTCGGCTCTGGAGCTTTGGGTCAGGCTACTGCCGCGCTGGCGAAGGCGATTGGTATGCAAGTCATTTATGCAGAACATAAAGGTGCGCATCATTGCCGAAAAGGTTACCTGCCATTTGAGCAGGTGTTGATGATGGTTGATGTCTTGACGCTACATTGTCCGTTGAATGAACAGACTCATAACTTGATTGGGCGTCATGAACTGGCTCAAATGAAGCCTGGCAGTGTGCTGATCAATACTGGTCGAGGTGGGTTGGTTGATGAAGCGGCTCTGGTTGAGGCCTTAAAACGAGGCACGATTGCTGGTGCTGGTGTCGATGTATTTAGCCAAGAACCAGCGGACGACAGCAACCCGTTGCTCGCTAATATGAGTCTGCCTAATTTGCTCCTGACTCCACATGTTGCGTGGGGCAGTGATTCATCGATTCAGAATCTAGCTAACATCCTGATGGATAACATCACTGCCTTTCATCAAGGGCAGGAACAAAACCGTGTCGTTTAGTGGCCTTTAGATTGTTGTTGGTGCCACTTGATAAGCCCTTGGTTAAAGATCTCTAATAGCTCTTTTCCTCTAGGGCTTTGTTTGGAGAACATCACGAAACCGTCGTTATTAAGAAAGGGTTTCGGGTGATAGGTAATGTTATTTTGAATCTCTTCTGGTTGCTGGCTCAGGTGATACATGCCGATTTGACGTTCTTCTGGATAGACTTGGATACGTTTATGATTAAGGCGCAGCAGATTCTGGCTAGGGTTGTTGACTCGGCTTATGCTGACCTCTTTTGCATCGATTAAGGCGTCCAAAGCTTCCCCATAGCTGTAACCTAACCCTCCACCTATCTTGTATCCCTTGAGATCGTCTATCTTAGACCAATCAAACGCTAAGTCTTTGTGATGAAAGAAGACAAATTGCTCTTGCGAGACTGGTTTACTGTAATAGAAATGCTCCGTCCGCTCTTCATCAAACATCCATACCGCAGTGGCATCATACTCTCCACTTTGAGCTTTCTCATAAGCTCTAGCCCAAGGATAAAAAGCGAAAGTCACCTCATAGCCTTGCAACGCGAAAACCTGTTCGATGGTTTGTGCTACGACACCATAGCCCTCAAGGTTCTGGCCAATAAACGGTGGCCAATCTCCGGCTGTGATCTTGACGGTTTGAGGTGTGCTTTCGGCGTAGGCTGACAAGACAAACAAGCATTGAAGCAGGGGAATAACTAACAAGGATTTCTTCAACATCTTGGCTCCTTATTTGGTGACCTCTAAGTAATTCTAGAAGAGACAGGCTCAATTGGATCATTACTGCTCAAAAGCGAAGTGAAACAAGGTCAGATTCAATTAATAAGCGTTTGATATTTCTTAGGCAAATGTTTTTTAACGTCCACTATATGTAAAATTATTGTGCTAATACTCCATATTATTTGTGATGTACATCAACTGGTTGCATTTTCTTGTTATTAAGACATAGACGCTAAGAATGAAATGTAAGAAATTATTTGCCTTGTGTTTTAGTCAACTACGTCAGGAAATGTAATAAATGGAACAAAAACATATAACAAATCCCGTTGAGTTTAAGGGAAAGGGAGGCGAATTCTTTGGCATTTGGATAGTCAATGTTCTGCTGACCATCATCACTTTAGGTATCTATTCGGCTTGGGCGAAGGTCAGAACTAAGCGTTATTTCTACGGCAATACTTATGTCGATAGCGATAACTTTGAGTATCATGCTGAACCTATGCAAATCCTCAAAGGTCGTTTAGTTGCTGTTGCAGTTCTAGTGATTTGGGCCGTGGCGAACGCCTTTTTCCCAGCAGCGAGCGCCGCTCTATTACTGGTTTTTTACATTGCTTTACCTTGGTTGTTATGGAGCAATGCCCGCTTTGATGCCGCAATGACGAGTTACCGCAATGTTCATTTCTCTTTTGACTCTTCATTGAAAGATGCCTATGTAGCGCTTATGGGGCGCGGTTTAGGTGCTTTGCTAGCGATGGCTATCTATATTGGCGTGGTCGTGGCGGTATCCAGTGTTTCTGCAGTCGCTGCAACGGTATTAGGTATTGCGTCTTTGGTGTTCATGGCTGTGTTGTATGCATGGGTTGTGGCTGGCGCGCATAAGTATTTTTCTAATGGCTATCGATACGGAGATTGGAAGTTCAGTGCGGAACTGGAAACTGGCTTCTTTTTCAAAACTTATCTAAAAGCGATAGGCTTAGGTATTGTCGCGTCGATTGTTCTTTTGATTGCGATGTCTTTGACGGTATTTAGCGGTTTCGATTTTACCGCGCTTCAGAATGGAGACTTCAGCTCGTTGATGGGCGTATCTCAGGTTACGGTGTTTATTGTGGCTTACCTAGCCATCATTACACTGACTATCGGCCTGACAGCCTACACCACAACGCGATTGCGTAATTACATCTTTGATCAGCTACAAGCGAAGTTAGAGCAAGAGTCAGACGATCGATACACCTTTAAGTCATCACTGACTGCGAGAGGGTACACTTGGTTGGTGATCTCTAACTTCTTACTACAGGTGGTGACGCTAAGTATTGCCAGACCTTGGGTTATGGTCAGAACATCCCGCTATGTTGCTGATAACACGGTGGTGTTTGGCGGTATGAGTGTGCTGAAGGCGACAGACCAAGATTCAAATGTCAAATCTGCAGTATCGGATGAAGTGGCACAGGCCTTTGATCTAGGTATCGGAATCAGCTAATGCTATTTGACGGGGTGGCGTTTCCGCCACGCAGCTCGGAGCGTCATCCTGCCAAGTTGGATGTCACTCAAGCTAATGCATTAAGTTTGCGTGTTGACGGGAAAATCATTAGTTGTGACCAGCAATACGCCGATATTAGTGTCCCTGTTGGTAATCTGCCCGTGCGTTTTAAGTTCCCCGATGGCTGGGTATTTGTGGTTGAAAGAACGGCAGAAGTCAGCCACTGGCTGGAGCGAAATCGCAGAAGCAGTACCATTGATAAAATGGAAGCTAACTGGTTAGCGTGGTTGTTGTCAGCGGTAGTGTGTATCGGAGTGGTATTAGGCAGTTATTTTTATGTCTTGCCATGGACCAGTGAGAAGGTCGCCAATGCTATCCCTGATTACGTTGCTGTGGCGCTGGGCGATAAAGTGCTCGAAAGCTTTGATAACAGCTGGCAAGAGAGTGAGTTGGGTTCGCAAGAGCAGCAAGCGATCCGCCAACGTGTGGCTCAGCATGTCACACAGTTGGAAGCGTTACCTTATCCCATTGAGGTGGTGTTTCGCTCCTCAGAGCTTGGCGCTAATGCATTTGCATTGCCGGGTGGGAAAATCGTATTACTCGACGATTTGGTTACTCTGGCTGAGAATGAACAACAGCTCGATAGCATTATCCTTCACGAGCTAGGTCATGTTCATCATCGCCATATGATCAAAAGGTTAGTCCATTCGAGTTTACTTTCAGTTGGAGTTGCAGTGTTAACCGGTGAAAGCTCGGGAGTGGTGGATAACTTGGCCGGGCTAGGGGTTTTCTTCCTTTCCAATGGTCACTCTCGTGACGCTGAACTGGAAGCTGACGCTTATGCTCGACAAGCGATGGTGGATATATACGGCAGTAGTGAACCGATGGCAGAGATGTTTGAGTTGTTCAGACAACAAGAAAGGTTGGAAATGCCAGAATGGATGAACAGTCACCCTGATTTTGAGCTGCGCATTCAGGCCGCGCGCGAATAACGAATCACAGAGATAAAAAAGGCAGCGAATTCGCTGCCTTTTCTTTATCTATGGTACTGGTTTACAGTGCCGCGATGGTTGTCTTCTGCTCTTCAAGCTTGATTAAGGTTTCTTGGTAACCTTCTAGCTTTTCACGTTCTTTCGCAACAACCGCTTCTGGCGCTTTAGCAACGAAACCTTCGTTACCTAGTTTACCTTCGATACGTTTGATTTCGCCGTGCGTTTTCTTGATTTCGCCATCAAGACGAGCAAGCTCTGCATCTTTGTCGATCAGACCCGCCATTGGGATCATCAGCTCAGACTTCTCAACCAATTTAGTTGCACAAGCTGGGGTCTCTTCACCTTCAGCCAGTACTTTGATTTCATCTAGTTTAGCCAGTGAGCTCAGTACTGTCTTGTTTGCTTCGATACGAGCCGCATCTTTCTCATCAGCGACCTTAACCATTACCGACAGACCTTTGCTAGGTGCAATGTCGTACTCGGCACGTAGGTTACGGATCGCGGTGATGAAGGTTTTAACCCATTCGATATCTTCTACGATTTCAGCGTTGAAGTTCTCTTGGTTAAACTGAGGCAGCGCTTGAGTCATGATAGTGTCGCCCTCAACACCGTCTACTAGAGGCTTCACGCTCTGCCAGATAGATTCAGTGATGTAAGGAAGCACTGGATGAGCTAGACGAAGCGTTTTCTCAAGTACCGTGATCAGCATGTGGCGAGTCGCAACTTGCTGAGCTTCAGTGCCTTTCCAAAGAACTGGCTTAGTCAGCTCCAGGTACCAGTCACAGAATTGGTTCCAGATGAATTCGTAAAGCGTGTTTGCTGCCATGTCTAGACGGAAGTTATCTAGGTGAGCGTTAAACTCTTTCGCAGCCAGCTCAAACTGAGATTCAATCCATTTGTCCGCTAGAGAGAACTCTAGGTTAGCGCGTTCTTCAGCAGACAGTGACATGCCACAATCGTGCTCTTCTGTATTCATCAGTACGTAACGACTCGCGTTCCATAGCTTGTTACAGAAGTTGCGGTAGCCTTCAAGACGTTTCATGTCCCAGTTGATGTCACGGCCAGTAGAAGCCATAGCAGCAAGAGTGAAACGCAGTGCGTCAGTACCGTATGGTTCGATACCGTTCTCGAACGTCTTACGCGTGTTCTTCTCGATCTTCTTCGCTAGCTGAGGTTGCATCATGTTGCCACAACGCTTCTCTACTAGAGACTCAAGGTCGATACCATCGATCATGTCGATAGGGTCAAGTACGTTACCCTTCGACTTAGACATCTTGTCGCCGTTTTCGTCACGGATTAGGCCCGTTACGTAAACAGTCTTAAATGGTACTTGTGACTTACCGTTTTCATCTTTGTTGAAGTGCATGGTCATCATGATCATACGCGCAACCCAGAAGAAGATGATGTCGAAGCCCGTTACTAGCACATCTGAAGGGTGGAATGTCTTCAGGTCTTCAGTTTGCTCTGGCCAGCCTTGAGTACCGAACGTCCAAAGCGCAGAAGAGAACCATGTATCAAGTACGTCGTCGTCTTGGCGAAGAACTACAACAGGTGCAAGGTTGTTGTTTGCACGTACTTCTTCTTCAGTACGACCTACATAGACGTTGCCGTCGTTGTCGTACCAAGCTGGGATACGGTGACCCCACCAAAGCTGACGAGAGATACACCAGTCTTGAATGTCACGCATCCAAGAGAAGTACATGTTTTCGTACTGTTTAGGAACGAATTGGATTTCACCGTCTTCAACCGCTTTAACTGCAGGCTCAGCAAGAGGTGCAGCGCGCACGTACCATTGGTCAGTTAGCATTGGTTCGATAACCACACCGCCACGGTCGCCGTAAGGAACCGTTAGGTCGTGATCTTTAATTTCGTCTAGTAGACCAAGCTCTTCAAACTCTGCAACGATCGCTTTACGTGCAGCAAAGCGCTCCATGCCGTGGTATTTCGCTGGTAGCTCAGTTGAGTACACATCACTTGCTTCACCGTTAGTGGTGAATACTTCCGCAGCATCACGAATGTCAGCGTTGAAAGTTAGGATGTTGATCATTGGTAGCTGGTGACGTTTACCTACTTCATAGTCATTGAAGTCGTGTGCAGGAGTGATCTTCACACAACCAGTACCTTTCTCCATATCAGCGTGCTCGTCACCCACAATAGGGATGCGACGATCAACGACAGGAAGAAGAATTTCTTTGCCGATCAGATCTTTGTAACGTGGATCTTCTGGGTTTACAGCAACACCCGTATCACCAAGCATGGTTTCAGGACGAGTCGTCGCAACAACAATGTAGTCTTTACCTTCTGCTGTCTTCACGCCATCCGCTAGAGGGTAGCGGAAGTGCCACATGTGGCCTTTTTTGTCTTTGTTTTCAACTTCAAGATCAGAAATTGCAGTGTGCAGTTTAGGATCCCAGTTTACTAGACGCTTACCACGGTAGATCAGGTCTTCTTCGTACAGGCGAACGAATACTTCTTGAACTGCGTTAGATAGACCGTCATCCATTGTGAAACGCTCACGGTCCCAGTCTACTGATGCACCTAGACGACGAAGCTGCTTAGTGATTGTGCCACCAGATTCGTTTTTCCATTCCCAGATCTTGTCGATGAAGGCATCACGACCGTAGTCATGTTTGGTTTTGCCTTCTTCTGCTGCGATTTTACGCTCAACAACCATCTGAGTAGCGATACCAGCGTGGTCAGTACCTACCTGCCAAAGGGTGTTTTTGCCCTTCATACGTTCAGCACGGATCAGAGTATCCATGATTGTATCTTGGAACGCGTGGCCCATGTGTAGGCTACCAGTGACGTTCGGTGGCGGGATCATGATGCTGTATGATTCTTTCGTCGTGTCACCGTGTGGCTTAAAGTAGCCTTTCTCTTCCCAAGCTTGGTATAACGCTTGTTCGATTGAAGTTGGGTTGTATGTCTTTTCCATAGCTATAGATATTCTGCAGATAGGTCTGGTTTAATTCTAAGTCAATCTTTATAAGTGAACTCTCTAGAAGGAGAGCTTAGCTATAAGGATTGACCATTAGTTGTGTGCGATGTCGATCGTTTGTAGCTGATAACCCGCTTGGCGATAGATTTTATATCGTTCTCGCGCCAGTTGCTTGGCTTTTTCTTCGCAAGGGACGAAGTCTACCACCTCTGCAAACTTGTTCGCAAAGGTTGTCTCATTTTCCGCCAAATTTATTACCAGCTGACGGTTCCATGAGGGCTTAACACCTTGGTATCCGATTTCAATGCCTGTGCCATATTTCGGCCCTTCACCAGTGAGGTTATGAGCCAGATATTGTTCGGCATCGACTTGCCAGAAACATTCCGCTAACTGCTCAGCATGCTGCTTATCATGGCAATGGAGATACACCTTAGCGCCTTGTTTGGCAAAGTGACCAGCAAGAAACAAAACATATTGTTCAAAGCCTTGTCGATTGGCTTGCGGTGAATCGGGCTTAATGATGTAAAACGTCGCGTTTGGCATAATCATTCCGAATAAAAAAGGGCCTTTCGGCCCTTTAGAATTTGTTCATAAATTACTCTTCTGTCTCTTGGCCACTGCGGTTCAGCAAGAACTGGACAAGCATTGAGACTGGGCGGCCTGTTGAGCCTTTAGCTGCACCAGACTTCCACGCAGTACCTGCGATGTCGACGTGTGCCCAGTTGTATTTCTTAGCAAACTTAGACAGGAAGCAACCTGCTGTAATCGTACCGCCAGGGCGACCACCGATGTTTGCCATGTCAGCAAACGGGCTCTTCAGCTGCTCATGGTATTCGTCTGCCATTGGTAGACGCCATGCGCGGTCACTGGCTTGCTCAGAAGCATTAACCAATTCATGAGACAGTGGATTGTGGTTAGAGATAACGCCGCTAATGTGGTGACCCAGTGCAATCACACAAGCACCTGTTAGCGTAGCTACGTCTACAACACAATCTGGTTCGAAGCGCTCAACATAAGTCAGTGCATCACAAAGAACCAAACGGCCTTCAGCGTCAGTATTAAGTACTTCAACAGTTTGGCCTGACATCGTTGTCAGAATGTCACCTGGACGGTAAGCATTGCTGCCCGGCATGTTTTCACAGCCAGCAAGAACACCAATGACGTTGATTGGTAGGTTCAGTTTCGCCAGAGACTTCATGGTACCGAAAACAGATGCCGCACCACACATGTCGTACTTCATCTCATCCATGCCTTCACCAGGCTTAAGTGAGATACCGCCTGAATCAAAAGTCAGACCTTTACCAACCAGCACGATTGGTTTCGCTTCTGGATCTGGGTTGCCCTTGTACTCCATGATAGACATCATAGATTCATTCTTAGAGCCGCGGCCTACTGCTAGGTATGATGTCATACCTAGTTTTTCCATCTCTTGCTCACCAATAATCTTGGTTGTGATGGTGTCATAGTCATCAGCCAGACGACGAGCCTGAGAAGCAAGGTAAGCAGGGTTGGCGATGTTTGGCGGCATGTTGCCAAGATCTTTCGATGCTTTTACACCAGAAGAGATCGCTAGACCGTGTGTGATCGCTTTTTCACCTAGGTTCAGCTCACGACGTGTTGGTACGTTAAAGACCAGCTTACGTAGCGGGCGACGAGTTTCCGGCTTAACGCTCTTAAACTGATCGAAAGTGTACAGACCATCTTTGGTTGCTTCGACTGCTTGACGTACTTTCCAGTATGTGTCACGACCTTTCACGTGCAGCTCTGTCAGGAAGCATACCGCTTCCATTGAACCTGTCTCGTTCAAGGTGTTGATGGTTTTCTGAATAATTTCTTTGTACTGACGTTCGCCCAGTTCACGTTCCTTGCCACAACCGACAAGCAAAACGCGCTCAGACAAAACACCTGGTACTTGATGCAGCAGTAGCATCTGCCCTGGTTTACCTTCCAGATCACCACGGCGAAGTAGTGAACTGATATAGCCGTCGCTGATTTTATCGAGCTGTTCAGCAACTGGAGAAAGGCGACGTGGTTCGAATACACCCACAACGATACATGCACTACGTTGCTTTTCCGGGCTACCACTCTTTACACTGAACTCCATGCGTACTCCTACATCCTGAAGACAAATAGAACTAAATGTTAGATAATGGCGTCTTACTTGTTGATTCCTTAATCGGAACTACTTTTAAATAAGCGCGTTAACAGTTAGCCAAAAAATTTAAAAATAAAAGGTTCAACGGGAAATTATAGTGATTCAATTAAAAAAACAAGTTTTGTATAGGTAATTTCAGCGTGATTATTGTTAGATATTTGATCCGCGAGACACTCAAGAGCCAGTTAGCGATATTTTTTATCCTGTTTTTAGTGTTTTTAAGCCAAAAATTGATCAAAGTTTTAGCGGATGCTTCGGATGGAGATATTCCTGCCAGTCTGGTTATGCACTATGTGAGTTTGAGCATGCCGTCAATGGGGCTTTTGATGCTGCCATTGAGTCTTTTCCTCGGTATTTTGCTGACTTTTGGCCGACTGTATGCAGAAAGTGAAATAACCGTCATGAATGCGACCGGAATAGGAAATAAGTTTCTAATCCGCGCCGCACTTTATCTTGCGGTGATCACTGGCGTGATTGCTGCAGCCAATGCGTTTGTATTTTCTCCGATGAGTCAGGAAAAGCTGATTCAGCTACAGGAAGAAGTGGAAGCGGAGAACAGTGTTGACCTATTGCAGAAAGGTCAGTTCCAGGGCACTCCAGACGGTTCCTCTGTAGTCTTTATCGACGATATTGAAGGCAAGCAGCTCAAGCATGTGTTTGTGGCTCAGATGCGCCCACGTGATTCAATTCTACCAAGTGTCTCCTTCTCGCAATCTGGTGAGGTGAAAGAACTGAGTGATGGGCGTCAGGTTATTCGCATGTACGATGGTACGCGTTATGAAGGTGTACCAACGCGCGTTGATTACATGGTGACCGATTTTGACCAGTATGAAGGCCTGATTGGCCAGCGAGATGTCAAGCCGAAAGGGCGTGACTGGGAAGCTATCCCGACGATGCAGTTGGTATCTAACCCAGATCCGCGTGCTCAGGCCGAATTGCAATGGCGTATTTCTCTGGTTGTCTGTATTCCGCTTCTGACTATGTTGGTCGTCCCGTTGTCAGCAGTTAACCCGCGTCAGGGCCGCTTCGCCAAAATGGGCCCAGCGATTCTCATCTATTTGGCATATTTCCTTTCGATCAGTGCCACTAAATCGGCACTAGAAGATGGTTCTATTCCGTCGTTCATCGGTATGTGGCCGATTAACGCGGCCTTGCTGCTGACCGCAATAGGGATCAATTCGATGGACAGCATTCCAATGCGACGCTTTAAAGACAAACTAAGACAAAGAAAGAAGGCAGCATAAGCCGTGTTTAAAATTCTCGATCTTTATATTGGCAGAACCATTATCGCCACGACGTCGCTCGTATTGGCGACCTTTGTTGGCCTGTCTGCCATCATCAAATACGTTGAACAGCTACGCAAAGTGGGTCAGGGTAGTTATGACTTGCTGCAAGCCTTGTTTTACGTGTTACTGAGTATTCCTCGTGATATCGAAATGTTCTTCCCAATGGCAGCATTACTGGGGGCTTTGATCGGCTTAGGTATGCTGGCGTCAAGTTCCGAGTTGGTAGTGATGCAGGCCGCTGGCTATTCTAAGCTGGATATCGGCCTGTCGGTTCTAAAAACGGCGGTTCCTCTGATGGTTCTGGTGACTTTACTTGGTCAGTGGGGGGCACCTCAGGCACAGAAAATGGCGCGCGATCTGCGTGCGTTTACCACATCTGGTGGTGCGATAATGTCAGTACGAACTGGTGTGTGGGCCCGGGATGCCAACGACTTTATCTTCATCGGTAAAGTTGAAGACGACAAGCTATACGGTTTGAGCATGTGGCGCTACAACGACGATAAACAGTTGGAAAGCGTGGTGCACGCGGCCGAAGTGGATTACTTATCTGACAACACTTGGGTGATGAAAGATGTTCAGTTGACTGAAATGGCGGATGAAGTGGAAATCACCAAAACCAGTTTACCTGAGTATCGTTGGACGACCTCTTTAGCACCCGACAAGCTCGCTGTCGTGACAGTGAAACCCGAAGAGTTATCACTCAGTGGTCTTTATGATTACGTGACTTATTTGAAAGCTTCAGAGCAGGATGCTTCGCGTTATGAACTGGCCCTGTGGCGGAAAGTGACTCAGCCGTTTTCCATTGCCGTTATGATGTTGATGGCGCTGTCGTTTATCTTTGGGCCACTGCGTAGTGTTACCATGGGAGCTCGTATTCTATCTGGTGTAGTGGCAGGTTTTACTTTCTATATCTCCAGTGAGTTCTTTGGCCCACTCAGTCTGGTTTACAGTATCCCGCCAGTTTTTGGTGCTGTGATGCCAAGTATTGTCTTTCTGACAGTGGCTTTAGCCCTCTTGAGAAGAAAGCTCTAAACACTGCATCTGAAATAAAAACGGCTGCCAATGGCAGCCGTTTTACTGTTTATCAAAGCAACTTTTTCAGTCGGTACAACTCTTCCAGTGCCTGACGTGGCGTTAGATCGTCAGGGTCGATGCCAGAAAGAGCTTCTTCCACTTCGCTTGGCTCCGGAATAAGACTCAGTTGATTAGCAATATCGACCGCACTGCTGGTGGCGCTGCTGCTTTCTCCTTGACTGAGTTGCTCAAGCTGAGTCAGTTTTGCTCGGGCATTTTTAATGACACTCTTTGGCACACCAGCCAGCCCAGCTACAGCAAGGCCGTACGATTTGCTCGCTGCACCTTCTTGAACGGCGTGCATGAAGGCTATCGTATCGCCGTGTTCCACTGCATCTAAGTGAACGTTCGCTAAATGAGGAATCTGGTTTGGCAGCTCGGTCAACTCAAAGTAGTGGGTGGCAAACAAGGTCATTGAACCAAGCTCTTTTGCCAACCATTCAGCACTCGCCCAAGCAAGTGAGAGACCATCGTAAGTACTGGTGCCTCGACCGATTTCATCCATCAGCACTAGGCTATTGGTGGTCGCATTATGGAGAATGTTGGCAGTTTCCGTCATCTCTACCATGAAGGTAGAACGGCCAGAGGCGAGATCATCGGATGCGCCAATACGGGTAAAGATGCGATCGATAGAGCCAATTTGAGCCGATTCAGCCGGTACGTAAGAACCGATATGGGCCATTAGCGCAATCAAGGCAGTTTGGCGCATGTAGGTCGATTTACCGCCCATGTTCGGGCCGGTGATGATCAGCATCTTACGCTGTGGGTTGAGCTCTATCGGATTGGCAATAAATGGCTCATCCATTACTTGTTCGACGACAGGGTGGCGCCCTGACTGAATGTGAATACCAGGTTCTTGGCTCATCACTGGTCGGCAGTAATCTAAGCTATCCGCCCGCTCTGCAAGGTTTTGCAGCACATCTATTTGGGAAATAGCTGAAGCCAAATTCTGCAGTTTTTCTAGGTGGGGCATTAAAAGGTCAAACAGCTCTTCCCACAACTGCTTCTCAAGCGCCAGTGCCTTCGATTTGGAATTAAGAACCTTGTCTTCATGCTCTTTCAGCTCAGGAATGATGTAGCGCTCTGCATTTTTCAACGTTTGACGGCGCACATAGTGCGGAGGTACTAGGTGGCTTTGTCCGCGGCTTACTTGGATGAAGAATCCGTGAACATTGTTGTAGCCGACTTTGAGCGTATCGATGCCATGGCGTTCACGTTCATCTTGTTCCATCTTTTCCAGATACTCAGTCGCACCATCAGCGAGTTTTCGCCATTCGTCGAGCTCGGCATTGTACCCTTCAGCAATCACGCCACCGTCTCGGATCACCACCGGTGGGTTCTCTTTAATGGCACGTTCAAGCAGCTCACAAACGGCTTCTTGTGGCGCCGCATATTGCCCTAGCTTGGTGAGATAAGGATGAGCAAGCGTGCCCATTGTCTCTGCCAACTCAGGCAATTGCTGCATAGCATGGCGTAAGCGCGCCATGTCACGAGGGCGGGCGCTGCGCAAAGCAAGACGCGCCAAGATACGTTCGATGTCGCCAATCTGTTTGAGGGTTGGGTGTAAGTCAGCAAACAGAGTCAGTTCTTTCAGTTCACTGATCGCATCTAGGCGGTGGTTGAGTGTATTGATGTCACGCATTGGCTGATGAAGCCAACGTTTCAACATTCGGCTACCCATAGGCGTCGCAGTATGATCAATGACTTCTGCGAGTGTATTGTCAGTCCCGCCAGCTAAGTTCTGAGTGATCTCCAGATTGCGACGAGTGGCGGCATCGAGAATAACGGAATGATCCTGACGATCATAAGTTAGGGAGCGGATATGTGGTAGAGCGGTACGTTGAGTGTCTTTCACGTACTGAATCAGACAGCCAGCGGCGCATAGCCCGAGATGTGCTTGTTCCACGCCGAAACCAACCAAATCACGAGTACCAAACTGTTGGTTTAACTGCTGTTTAGCGGTATCCAGTTCGAACTCCCACACCGGGCGACGACGATTACCGTTGCGCGCGGCCATCAATTCTACAGGTTCGAAGTCTTCTGGAAAGAGCAGTTCACGAGGGGCAGTTCGTTGCAGTTCGGCCGCCATCGCTTCTTCGGTTTCCGGTTCCATCAGTTGGAAGCGGCCAGAGGTCACATCCAGCGTGGCATAGCCAAATTTACCATCGTGGTGATAAATCGCTGCGATGAGGTTATCAATCCGTTCTGAAAGCAGCGCTTCATCAGTGACTGTTCCCGGAGTCACGATACGAACGACTTGGCGCTCCACCGGTCCTTTACTGGTGGCTGGGTCACCAATCTGCTCACAGATAGCCACTGATTCACCGAGCTGAACGAGCTTAGCCAGATACCCTTCTACCGCATGAAATGGGACACCAGCCATAGGAATGGGTTCTCCAGCGGAGGCTCCACGTTTGGTCAGCGAGATATCAAGTAACTGAGATGCACGCTTGGCATCGTCATAAAAAAGCTCATAGAAATCTCCCATTCGATAGAACAGCAATATATCCGGATTCTCAGCCTTCAATTTGAGGTACTGCTGCATCATGGGAGTGTGTTTTTGTTCAGCTTTCACGGTTAAAATCTTTTGTTTATTTCTATTGCGGCTTAGGATACGTGAATCACTGATTGGCGAAAAGTCACAATGAGAGTTTTAAATATGAAGGCATTGCAAAAACTATCTCAAAAACTAGGTGAACACCTAAATCATCATAATTTAATCCTTACCACAGCAGAGTCTTGCACTGGTGGTGGTGTATCAGCCGCAATTACCGATATTGCGGGCAGTTCGGCCTGGTTTGACCGTGCTTTTATTACATACAGTAATGAAGCGAAAATGGAGATGTTAGGCGTAACGGAGCCGACGCTTGTTTCTCATGGCGCTGTCAGCGAAGAGACTGTGATTGAAATGGTACGAGGTGCGATTGAACATTCTAATGCCAACATTGGTGTTTCAATCAGTGGTATTGCGGGGCCAGGAGGTGGTAGCACTGAAAAGCCAGTAGGAACGGTTTGTTTTGCTTGGGCCGATGAAAACAGTTGGCTGAAAGTTGCCACTTATCACTTTGATGGTGATCGAGCTGAGGTTCGCCAGCAGGCCGTTGAAGTGGCGATGACAGTACTGTACGAAGAGTTGGAACAACGCAGCACATATTCTGGCTGAGAATTTAAAAGTGAATAAAATTAAAGAGATATGATCTAAATCTAAAAAAAATTCACACAGCTATAGACACTGTATGAATCAACAGTATAATAATTTTCGTTGATTGCCTCAGAGGATTCTGGGGAAGAAGAGAAGAATTCAAAGATCATCAATGCGTTGATGAACAAATCGGAGAAAGTGATGGACGATAACAAACAGAAAGCGCTCGCCGCTGCGCTCGGTCAGATTGAAAAGCAATTCGGTAAAGGCTCTATTATGCGTCTTGGTGATAACCGCGCTATGGATGTTGAAACCATCTCGACAGGTTCACTTTCTCTTGATATCGCATTGGGTGCTGGTGGTCTGCCAATGGGTCGTATCGTTGAAGTTTATGGCCCAGAGTCATCAGGTAAGACGACACTAACTCTTGAGCTGATTGCTGCTGCACAACGTGAAGGTAAAACATGTGCTTTTATTGATGCAGAACACGCTCTTGATCCTGTCTACGCTAAGAAGCTAGGCGTAGATATTGATGCACTGTTGGTTTCTCAGCCAGACACGGGTGAGCAAGCGTTAGAAATCTGTGACGCTCTGGCGCGCTCTGGCGCGATTGACGTTATGGTTGTCGACTCTGTGGCTGCATTGACACCGAAAGCGGAAATCGAAGGCGAAATGGGCGATAGCCACATGGGTCTTCAGGCGCGTATGCTTTCTCAGGCAATGCGTAAGCTGACAGGTAACCTGAAGCAGTCAAACTGTATGTGTATCTTCATCAACCAGATCCGTATGAAGATCGGTGTGATGTTTGGTAACCCTGAAACGACCACAGGTGGTAATGCACTAAAATTCTACGCTTCTGTTCGTCTTGATATCCGCCGCACAGGCTCTATCAAGGAAGGCGACGAAGTGGTGGGTAACGAAACTCGCATTAAAGTGGTTAAGAACAAGATCGCAGCACCGTTTAAACAAGCGGAAACGCAAATCATGTACGGCGCGGGCTTTAACCGTGAAGGTGAGCTGATTGACCTGGGCGTGAAGAATAAGTTGGTTGAAAAAGCGGGCGCTTGGTATAGCTACAATGGCGATAAGATTGGCCAAGGTAAAGCAAATGCATGCAAGTACCTACGTGAAAACCCAGCGGCGGCTCAGCAAATCGATACGAAATTGCGTGAGTTGTTGCTAACACCGGCAGAAATCCAGCCAGACGACGCTGAGCTAGGTGAAATGCCAGAGCAAGAAGAGCTATAAGCACTGATAGCTCAGAGTTTTGAAGCCCTGCAATTTTGCGGGGCTTTGTTGTATTTAGCGTAACCGAATAATCTTTAAGTGCTTATGTTTCAACGCAAACCTCCCACTTTATCCAGTAAAGAAGCTGCCATTCAACTGCTTAGTCGGCGTGATCATGGTGAGTATGAGCTTTATCAGAAGCTTGCGATGAAAGGCTATGAAGAAGAGGCGATTCAAGAAGCGGTTAACTTCTGTCTTGAACACAATTACTTAGACGATCTTCGTTACACCAAAAGCCAGATCCGACAGCATGTATACAAAGGTCATGGTGAGCGACGTATTCGTCAGGAGCTCAATCAGAAACGTGTCAGTGAGTCCGTTATTGAAAAGGCATTTGAAGAGGAGCCTCAAGACTGGTTTGAGTTGGCGAAACAGGCTACCGAAAAAAAGTTCAAAGGCGTCAAAGCGAAAGATCAGAAAGAGTATGCAAAACAGGTGCGATTTCTTCAATATCGCGGCTACAGCTTTGAACAAATCAGCTATGCCCTGAGTAATGAAGACGGATCATAAACAGTGTTTATGCGCTCATTTTTTGATTTGTTGCGAAATTCGCGTTGAAAAGGCTCTTTTCTACAAGAAAGCTAGTCGTGGCTGATTGCTTGATCTACAATACGGCAAAATTCTAACTCGACTATTTTCAGGAAGAGCTGCATGTACATGAGCACTGATGAGGTTCGTAATTCGTTCCTCAAGTTCTTTGAAAGCAAAGGACACCAAATCGTAGACAGTTCATCGTTGGTTCCACATAACGATCCAACCCTGCTATTTACTAACGCAGGTATGAACCAATTCAAAGATTGCTTCTTAGGCGCCGAAAAGCGAGCCTACACGAGAGCAACTACGGCTCAGCGTTGTGTACGTGCAGGTGGTAAACACAATGACCTTGAAAATGTTGGCTTCACCGCTCGTCACCATACTTTCTTTGAAATGTTGGGTAACTTCAGTTTTGGTGACTATTTCAAAGAAGATGCAATCGCATTCGCTTGGGAATTCCTGACAGAAACACTGCAACTGCCAAAAGATCGCCTACTGGTCACGGTTTACGAGACAGATGACGAAGCATTCGATATCTGGAACAAAAAAGTCGGTATTCCAGCAGACAAAATTGTCCGCATCGGTGATAAAGAAGGCGGCAAGAAGTTCGAGTCTGACAACTTCTGGACAATGGGTGACACAGGTCCTTGTGGTCCATGTACTGAGATTTTCTATGATCACGGTGAACACATTTGGGGCGGCCGTCCGGGCACACCGGAAGAAGACGGTGACCGCTTCATCGAGATCTGGAACAACGTATTCATGCAGTTCAACCGTCATGCTGACGGCACAATGGAACCGCTTCCTAAGCCTGCTGTTGATACAGGCATGGGTATTGAACGCATCTCTGCAATCATGCAAGGTGTTCATTCAAACTACGAAATCGATGTATTCCAAAAGCTAATCAAAGCTGCGGCAGAAACCATCGGTTACGAAGACCTATCAAATCAATCACTACGTGTTATCGCTGACCACATCCGTTCATGTTCATTCCTGATCGTTGACGGCGTTATGCCTTCAAACGAAGGTCGTGGTTATGTACTACGTCGTATTATTCGTCGTGCAGTTCGTCACGGTAACAAACTAGGTGCGAAGGGCGTATTCTTCCATAAACTGGTTGGTGTGCTTGCTGAAGTGATGGGTACTGCGGGCGAAGAGCTTAAAAAGCAACAAGCGGTTGTTGAAAAAGTGCTACGTATCGAAGAAGAGAACTTCGGACGCACGCTTGAACGTGGTATGACAATTCTGTCTGAAGCTCTCGATAACCTAGACGGTAAAGTGTTAGATGGCGAAACCGTCTTCAAGCTGTACGATACTTACGGTTTCCCAGCAGACCTTACTAACGATGTAGCTCGTGAGCGTGAGTTCACCATCGATGAGGCCGGTTTCGAAAAGGCGATGGAAGCGCAGCGTCAACGTGCTCGTGAAGCAGGCCAGTTTGGTACTGACTACAACGCGACCATCAAGTCTGATGTAGATTCTGAGTTCTGTGGCTACACGGGTACTGAAGGCAAGAGTAAAGTTGTGGAAATCTTCGTTGAAGGTGAAGCAGCGGAGTCGTTATCAGCAGGCGATCAAGCCATTCTTATCCTAGGTGAAACGCCATTCTACGCCGAGTCCGGTGGTCAGTGTGGTGACGCAGGTGTATTGAAGACTGAATCTGGTGTGTTCACCGTACAAGATACCCAGAAGCTTGGTAACGCCATCGCACATCATGGTTTTCTTGCTGAAGGCGTTTTGGCGAAAGGTGATGATGTAGAAGCGGTTGTGGACGCTGAGCGTCGCGCAGCTATCTCACTAAACCACTCTGCTACGCACTTACTGCACGCTGCATTGCGTAATGTACTAGGTGAGCACGTAACGCAGAAAGGTTCGCTTGTTAAGCCTGAAAATTTACGTTTTGATTTCTCTCATCTAGAAGCGGTAACACCAGCTGAATTGAAAGAAGTTGAGCGTCTGGTTAACGCACAAGTGCGTCGCAACCACAACATCGAAACCAACATCATGGACATTGAATCTGCCAAGCAGAAAGGCGCAATGGCACTGTTCGGTGAGAAGTACGACGACGAAGTTCGCGTACTGTCTATGGGTGAGTTCTCGACAGAGCTTTGTGGTGGCATCCACGCAGAGAACACCGGCGACATCGGTCTATTCAAGATCACATCTGAAGGTGGTATTGCCGCAGGTATTCGTCGTATTGAAGCCGTCACTGGAGAAGCTGCGCTAGACGCAATCGAGCAGCAACAAGCTAAGTACGAAGAGAAGCTTGCAGAGTCTGTATCTAAAGCGAAAGCTCTTGAGAAAGAGATCCAAAAGCTGAAAGACAAGATGGCGGCTGCGGAAAGTGCAAACATCATGGGTAAAGCTCAAGAAATCAACGGTGTTAAAGTCCTTATCGCTGCGATGCAAGATGCTGATCCTAAGAACCTGCGTACTATGGTTGATGACATCAAGAACCAAATGGGCAGTGGTGTCGTCATGCTGGCGAACATCAATGGTGAGAAGATTGGTTTGATTGCGGGTGTCACAAAAGATCTTATCGGCAAAGTTAAAGCGGGCGACTTAGTGAAAATGGTTGCTGAGCAAGTCGGCGGTAAAGGTGGTGGTCGACCTGACATGGCTCAGGCTGGTGGCACAGACGTTGAAGCGCTTCCTGACGCAATTAAGTCTGTTCAGCCATGGCTTGAAGAGCGCCTGTAAAATCTGATTTGTATATAAATACGCTCAATCAATTGTTTGATTGGGCGTAATTTTTTTCTACTAACCAAGTGGTTTAATAGCTCAGTTACTCTGTGCTGATTAAGCAGCTTGGTTTTTGTTATTAATGCTGCAAACAATATTCAATTGATTGAATGTGGCCT
Organism: Vibrio sp. St2; assembly: GCF_947311885.1. Lineage (NCBI taxonomy): Bacteria > Pseudomonadati > Pseudomonadota > Gammaproteobacteria > Vibrionales > Vibrionaceae > Vibrio > Vibrio sp. St2. The sequence goes on from NZ_CAMZNA010000016.1 coordinate 61,172, forward strand.
AATGAGACTTTGGTCTTGGGAAGGTGAAGACTGGTGAAAAAGCCCCTTATCGTGCAAAAGTTTGGCGGAACCTCTGTGGGTTCAATTGAAAGGATCCACAAAGTCGCTGAGCACATCATTAAGGCGAAAAATGATGGTAATCAAGTTGTAGTCGTTGTGTCTGCTATGTCTGGAGAGACAAACCGACTATTGGATCTGGCAAAGCAGGTAGACAGCGTGCCAACTGCCCGAGAACTTGATGTTTTGCTCTCTGCTGGTGAGCAGGTGTCGATGGCACTGCTGGCAATGACTCTGAATAAACTAGGTTATGCCGCACGCTCACTTACCGGAGCACAAGCGAACATTGTGACGGACAATCAACACAATGACGCGACGATTAAACACATTGATACCTCAACAATTGAATCATGGCTGGCGCAAGACAATATTGTCATTGTCGCGGGTTTTCAGGGTATGAATGAGAATGGGGATATCACCACGTTAGGCCGAGGGGGCTCTGATACCAGTGCCGTCACTTTGGCGGGCTCTCTGCAAGCAGAAGAGTGCCAAATTTTTACTGACGTCGACGGTATCTATACTTGCGATCCTCGCACGGTTCCTAGTGCCAAGAAGTTGGATGTGATTGATTTTCCTTCCATGGAGGAAATGGCACGTAAAGGAGCGAAAGTGCTCCACCTTCCTTCGGTTCAGTACGCTTGGCTACATAATGTGCCACTGCGTGTTCTCTCCACGTTTGATGGCAATACAGGCAGTTTGGTCAAGGGCAGTGAATGCCAAAAGGCGATCTGTGGGGTCGCAATCCAGCGTGAACTGACAATGCTGAAGGTTGACCGTGATGCATTCAGCGGCTTAGAGAAACAGTGTCAGATGCTGGGTGTCACGATTTGGAATGTGATCGACCATGCAGAATGGGTAGGTGCGGTGATAAAACACGATGCTTATGCCAAGCTGGAACTGGTGTTCGGTGACAAAATCCGTAATAGTGAAGAGGTTAGCCTACTCACAGCAGTAGGTCTTCAGGTCGAAGGATTGGTTGAACAGTCTTATGCCTTGTTGTCTGAACAGGGGATAGATGTGATGCATTATGCAGTGAATTCACAGTCGTTGATGTTGGTGTTGTCTCCAGAATACGTCGACAAAGCGGCAAACATACTGCATGATGCTTACATTACTTCTGCAGAGGCGCTCGACTGCCAACAAAAACATGCCTTTTTAGGTTAATTAGGCTCGAGAATAGAGTTTACGAAAATATAACTTTTGTTGGATAATAGCCTCGTAGCAAGAAAAATCAGAGATTACTCAAGGAGCACAGAATGCTAATTTTAACTCGCCGCGTTGGCGAAACTCTAATGATCGGTGATGAAGTCACAGTCACAGTACTGGGCGTGAAAGGTAACCAAGTACGTATTGGTGTTAATGCACCGAAAGAAGTGTCTGTTCACCGTGAAGAAATCTACATGCGCATTCAGGCAGAAAAAGGTAATGGTAACACTGCATCAGGCAACTACTAATTACACGAGAAGGCTGACATTATGTCAGCCTTTTTTGTATTGTTGATAGGCATATTTATAGCAAAAAGAGCGAATTAGCATCGCTTTGATTAAATAGCCAACGGTTGGCCAACTTTTTGCTGATTTTGCCAAGAAAATGTTTGACATATTTTCGGTAAATCGTAATATGTGCCTCCGCAAGACGGTGAGGTGGCCGAGAGGCTGAAGGCGCTCCCCTGCTAAGGGAGTATGCGGTTTGTAGCCGCATCGAGGGTTCGAATCCCTCCCTCACCGCCATT
>NZ_CAMZNA010000017.1:0-58847 GCF_947311885.1 Vibrio sp. St2
GGGTGGCTAACGGGACTTGAACCCGCGACAACTGGAATCACAATCCAGGGCTCTACCAACTGAGCTATAGCCACCATTATATTTGCCAATTTAACTTACCTTAGTAAGCGTCCGGATGGCGCGCCCGAAAGGATTCGAACCTTCGACCTTTGGCTCCGGAGGCCAACGCTCTATCCAGCTGAGCTACGGGCGCATGCCCTATCGGCGGAGTGGAATAATACGTATATCACACTAGGCCGTCTAGTACTTTTTAAACTTTTTTTATCGTTTGGTGCCTTTTTCGGCAATTAAAGTGTGATAAACCCCTATTTCCCATTAGATAACCCCATGGAAGCGGGTAACTTGTTGTTTATTGCAACAAGTTATCAGGATATAATCACCCAATATTTACATTGATTTAACAGCAAAACGCTGTGGATCAAACCACACTCTAATAATAGGTAAGCACGAACTTACCTTCAGGAATGTAAAGTGAGTTTAATGGATATGTCTCGAAAAATCTTAACCGCTTTGGTCGCTGCGATCACTTTTTCTAGCGCCTCTTTTGCAGCTAATGTAAGCCAAGAAGAATACGATGCGATTGCAGAACGCATTAAACCTGTTGGTGGTGTTTATCTGGCAGGCGCAGAGCCAGTAAAAGAAGAGCCAACTGGCCCACGTGATGGTGCGACAGTATACGGCACATTCTGTATCGCTTGTCACGCATCAGGTGTAAGCGGCGCACCAAAAACTGGTGATGCTGGTGACTGGGGTCCTCGTATCGCACAAGGTAAAGACGTGCTGAAAGACCACGCAATTAACGGCTTCAACGCGATGCCAGCGAAAGGGTCTTGTATGGATTGTTCAGATGACGAAATCGTTGCTGCGATTGAGCACATGATTGCTGGTCTGTAATCCCACCTTATATAGAAGAAGGGCTTGGTTTTTACCAAGCCCTTCTTTTTTGTCTGTGCGCCTTATAAGTGGCAACTACTTCTTATTGAACATCGCACGAATATTAGCGATGTGAGCCTGCCCTTTGGCCATGCGCTCTTCTTGCGTCTGGGGCTTTTTATTCACTTCCCACTCCACATCATCAAATGGAAGCTCATCAAGGAAGCGACTCTGGGTCGGCTTTATCAACTCACCAAACTGGCGGCGCTCTTTACACATGGTAAAAGTTAACTCGCGCTGGGCTCGTGTGATCCCTACGTACATCAGACGGCGTTCTTCCTCGACATTATCTTCATCAATGCTGGTCTGGTGAGGTAAAATGCCCTCTTCCGAACCAATCAAGTAGACATAAGGAAACTCCAAACCTTTTGACGCATGTAAGGTCATCAGTTGCACCGCATCACTGTCATCATCTTCTTCACCCCGCTCCATCATGTCTCGCAGTGTCAGACGTTGAACCACCTCTTTAATGGTCTTTTCTTCCTGATCATAATTGTCCCCTTCTAGGTCAGCCACAATCCAAGAATACAGGTCCGAGACGTTTTTCATCCGCATTTCTGCTGCTTTTGGACTCGCAGAGGTTTCATATAGCCAGTCTTCGTAGTTGATGTCCCGCACCAATGAACGCACCGCTTCTACAGTGTCTCCTCGCTCAGCCTGATCGGCAATCTTGACTAACCACTGACTAAAGCGGCGCAAATTTTCTAACCCACGGCCAGACAAGTGCTGCTCCAGTCCGATCTCAAAACTGCACTCAAACAGGCTCTTACCGCGCATATTGGCGTAACTGCCCAGTTTTTCCAAGGTTACTGGGCCAATCTCACGCCGTGGCGTGTTCACAATACGCAAAAATGCATTGTCATCATCCGGGTTCACCAACACACGTAAATACGCCATGATGTCTTTGATTTCAGCACGAGCAAAAAATGAGGTACCGCCAGAGAGCTTGTAAGGCACTCGGTTTTGCATCAGCGATTTTTCAATCAGACGAGACTGATGGTTACCACGATATAAGATAGCGTAATCGCGGTAATCAGTACGATTGAGGAACTTATGGGCGATCAGCTCACCCGTCACTCGCTCCGCTTCATGTTCTTCATCTTTCGCCAGCAACACTTTGAGCTTTTCGCCATCGGGGATTTCAGAAAACAGCGACTTCTCATACACGTGCGGGTTGTTGGCAATTAAAATATTGGCAGCGCGCAGAATTCGGCTGGTAGAACGATAGTTTTGCTCCAGCTTTATCAAACGAAGACTTGGGTAATCTTCACCCAATAACACTAAGTTCTGTGGTTTCGCACCACGCCAAGAATAGATTGACTGGTCATCATCTCCTACCACCGTCAGGCGACCCCGCTCGCCAACAATCAGTTTGACCAACTCGTACTGACTGGTGTTGGTATCCTGATACTCATCGACCAATAAATAGCGAATACGATTCTGCCAACGCTGACGGACTTCTTCATTGGTACGCAGCAGCAGAACCGGTAAAGCGATCAAGTCATCAAAGTCGAGCGCATTGTAGGCTTTCATCTGTTTCTGATACATATCGAAACAGAAGGCAAACAGTTGCTGCTGTTCCCCTTGAGCATATGCTTTCGCCTGCTCCGGAGTCAGCATGTCATTTTTCCAGTTGGAAATGGTACTGAGTAGCTGGCGTAGTAAATCTTTATCGCCATCGAGCTGTTTCTCAGTCAGCTCTTTCAATAGTGCTAGCTGATCTTGGTCGTCAAACAGAGAAAAACCTGACTTTAACCCCAACGCCTTGTATTCACGTTTAATAATGTTGAGACCTAAGGTGTGGAACGTCGACACCATCAAACCTTTCGATTCGTTCTTGCCTAACGTCTGACCGACACGCTCTTTCATTTCACGTGCTGCTTTGTTGGTGAATGTCACCGCAGCAATATTTCGAGCTTTGTAACCGCACTGCTGAACCAAATACGCAATCTTATTGGTAATAACACGTGTTTTACCCGATCCCGCCCCCGCCAAGACCAGACATGGTCCCGATACGTACTTTACGGCTTCATCTTGATTGGGGTTCAGCTTCATAGGAGTCTCTGAGGTCAAAATCTTTGGCGCCTATAATAATGGTGCAATAGTTCGATTGCTATGTTTAATCGTAGTGCACCAATTCCAGCTAAAATGATCTCATTGACTGTAAATTTACATAATTAACGAAATGTTTTATTGCACTAGTGTGCAGTTATTGGGCTATAATGAATGAACGTTCATTCATTGATAGTGAGACTATGTCTAGTAACACGGCAATAGATAAACACGAGCAGATCCTCACAGCAGCAGAAAAGCTGATTGCAGAGTCGGGTTTTCAAGGCCTGTCGATGCAAAAGCTGGCTAAAGAAGCTGGGGTGGCTGCAGGTACTATCTATCGTTATTTCTCAGATAAAGAGCATCTCCTGGATGAAGTGCGTTTAAATGTCGCCGAACGGATTGCAACTGCCGTCCAAGCTGGCGTCAATGACGATATGCCCTTGAAAACACGCTATCGCACTATGTGGTTAAACATCTGGAACCTTGCAGGTTCCAATATGGAAACCCTGAGTAATCGCGTTCAATATGAATCTCTTCCCTGTGCAAATAAGCGAAAAACTCGGGAACTTGAGCGACAAATGTTTGCCCAAGTGGATCGGTTGTTTAATCAAGGAAAAGAGCAAGGGATTTTTAAACCTCTCGACAATGAGATTCTTTCAGGGCTGAGCTTTGAAGCCAGTGTTGCACTGGCCCGAAAACATGCTTTGGGATACTACCAGCTGGATGAAGCAGCCTTAGAAGCCGCAATCGAAGCTAGCTGGGATGCAATAATTCAACACTAACTTGGAGTTCTGATCAGAATGAAAAAGTGGACTTTCTTTATGTTGCTTATCGCAATACTACTATTTGGTAGCGTGATAGGCTTCAATCTATTCAAGCAACAGAAGATAGCCGAATATTTGGCTAATCGCCCAGAGCCTGAGTTTCCGGTGACCGTAACGGAAGTGAAGCCTGTTGATTGGGTACCTGTGATCGAAGCGATCGGTTTCATCGAACCGAACCAAGGTGTCACAGTTGCCAATGAAACAGCGGGTGTGATTGATAAAATTACTTTCGACTCAGGTACTGCCGTTGAAGAAGGTCAGCCTCTTGTTCTACTTGACTCTGAAGTGGAAAAAGCAGACCTGAAGAGCTCTCAGGCGAAGCTGCCGGCAGCTCAGGCTAAATATAAGCGTTACCAAGGCCTGTACAAAAAAGGGTCTGTATCGAAAGAAGCGTTTGATGACGCCGAAGCAAGCTATTTCTCGCTTAAAGCGGATATCGAAAGCTTAAAAGCGACCATCGACCGCCGTGAAATCAAAGCTCCTTTCGCAGGCGTAGTTGGTATTCGTAATGTTTACCTAGGTCAATACTTGCAAGCAGGTACGGACATTGTTCGCCTGGAAGATACTAGTGTTATGCGCTTGCGCTTCACTGTGCCTCAGACTGACATCTCACGCATCAAGCTAGGTCAGCAAGTGGATATCTTCGTTGATGCTTACCCTGAAACACCATTTGAAGGCTCAATCACCGCGATTGAACCCGCGGTTAACATCCAAAGTGGTCTGATTCAGGTTCAAGCCGATATTCCAAACAGCGATGGTAAGCTACGTAGCGGTATGTTCGCGCGTGCCAATATCATTCTGCCAACGCTGGACAATCAGGTGACTCTGCCGCAAACCGCCATTACCTTCACACTCTACGGTGACAATGTTTACATCATCTCTGAAGAGAACGGTGAGAAGCGCGTTAAGCAGCACGTGGTTAAAGTTGGTGAACGCGTGAAAGACATCGCTCACATCCTAGATGGCGTTAAGCCTGGTGATGTTGTAGTGACATCTGGTCAGGTTCGTCTGAGCAATGACGCGAAAGTTCGTGTAGTAGAAAGCGATGCAACTACTCCACCAGCTGAAACACCAATGCTGTAATTGGAGGCCTCATGCGCTTTACTGATGTTTTTATTAAACGTCCAGTTTTAGCGGTATCGATCAGCTTTTTGATCGCCTTGCTTGGTTTGCAAGCGGTGTTCAAGATGCAGGTCCGAGAATACCCTGAAATGACAAATACGGTAGTAACGGTAACCACCAGTTACTACGGCGCCAGTGCCGACCTTATCCAGGGCTTTATTACCCAACCTCTGGAACAGGCTGTGGCTCAGGCCGACAATATCGATTACATGACTTCATCGTCGGTACTCGGTACATCGACCATTACCGTTAACATGAAGTTGAACACTGACCCGAATGCTGCCCTGTCTGACATTCTGGCTAAGACCAACTCGGTTCGATCTCAGCTTCCAAAAGAAGCCGAAGACCCAACTGTGACCATGTCAACGGGTTCTACAACCGCGGTTCTCTACATCGGCTTTACCAGTGATGAACTTTCATCAAGCCAGATCACAGACTACCTAGAGCGTGTAATCAACCCGCAGCTGTTCACCGTTAATGGTGTCTCTAAGGTTGACCTCTACGGTGGTATGAAATACGCACTGCGTATTTGGCTAGACCCTGCAAAAATGGCAGCACTGGGCAAAACAGCTACTGATGTCATGAACGTGCTAAATGCCAACAACTACCAGTCAGCGGCTGGTCAGGCTGTGGGCGAATTCGTTCTGTATAACGGTAGCGCTGATACTCAGGTATCTAACGTCGAGGAGCTAAAGAACCTTGTTGTAAGCTCTGATGAAGGTGATGTCACTCGCTTAAGCGATATCGCAAAAGTCACACTTGAGAAGAGCCACGATGTTTACCGTGCAAGTGCCAATGGTAAAGAAGCGGTCGTAGTTGCGATCAACGCGGCGCCAAGTGCGAACCCAATCAACATCGCAGCCGATGTCCTTGACCTGTTACCTCAGCTAGAGCGTAACCTGCCAAGTAACATCGACATGAACGTGATGTATGACTCGACCATCGCCATCAATGAGTCGATCAACGAGGTTATTAAGACCATCGCTGAAGCGGCATTGATTGTACTGATCGTAATTACGCTGTTCCTCGGTTCTTTCCGTGCGGTTATGATTCCTATCGTTACCATTCCGCTATCTCTGATTGGTGTGGCAATGGTGATGCAGGCAATGGGCTTCTCATGGAACCTGATGACGCTACTGGCGATGGTATTGGCCATCGGTCTGGTGGTGGATGATGCGATCGTTGTTCTTGAGAACGTCGACCGACACATCAAACTGGGAGAGTCTCCTTTCCGTGCTGCGATTATCGGTACACGTGAAATCGCGGTTCCGGTTATCGCTATGACCCTGACACTGGGTGCGGTATACGCGCCGATTGCCTTGATGGGTGGTATCACGGGCTCGTTATTTAAAGAGTTTGCCCTCACCCTCGCAGGTTCGGTATTCGTATCCGGTATCGTCGCTCTGACGCTGTCGCCTATGATGTGTTCAAAAATGCTTAAGGCAAATGAAACGCCAAGCAAGTTCGAACAAAAGGTACATAGCGTATTGGATGGCATGACCAATCGTTACGAGCGAATGCTGGGTGCGGTCATGAAACACCGCCCTGTGGTGATTGGTTTCGCTATCATAGTGTTTGCTAGCTTGCCGATGCTGTTCAAGTTCATCCCAAGTGAACTGGCACCGTCAGAAGATAAAGGCGTGGTCATGCTGATGGGTACAGCTCCATCGAATGCCAACCTCGACTTCATGCAAAACACCATGAACGACGTGAACCGAATTCTGTCTGACCAGCCAGAAGTAGCGTACGCGCAGGTGTTTACTGGTGTACCTAACTCGAACCAGGCATTTGGTATCGCATCTATGGTGCCTTGGAGTGAGCGTGAAGCGAGCCAGTCTGAAGTTGCTAACCGCGTGACAGGTTTAGTCGGTCACGTACCAGGCATGGCGGTAACGGCATTCCAGATGCCAGAACTACCAGGTGCAGGTTCAGGCCTTCCGGTTCAATTCGTGATTACCACACCAAACGCGTTCGAAAGCTTGTTCACTATCGCGACCGATATTCTTGGCGAAGTGAAGTCTAACCCGATGTTTGTTTATTCTGAGCTGGACCTGAACTACGACTCAGCGACAATGAAGATCAACATCGATAAAGACAAAGCGGGTGCGTATGGCGTAACAATGCAGGACATTGGTACCACGCTGAGCACTATGATGTCTGATGGCTACGTCAACCGAATTGACCTCAATGGTCGTTCGTACGAAGTGATCCCTCAGGTCGAGCGTAAATGGCGTCTTAACCCTGAATCGATGAACAACTACTACGTGCGTGCTGCAGACAACCGCGCAGTTCCACTAGGTAGCCTGATCACCATTGATGTTGTCGCTGAGCCACGCTCACTGCCGCACTTCAACCAGCTGAATTCAGCCACCATTGGTGCTGTAAATGCACCAGGCACAGCCATGGGTGATGCTGTAAACTGGCTCGAAAGTATTGCGACTGAAAAACTGCCAAACGGTTACAACCATGATTACATGGGTGAAGCTCGTCAGTATGTGACAGAAGGTAGCGCACTGTACGCCACATTTGGTCTGGCACTGGCGATCATCTTCTTGGTTCTGGCGATTCAGTTTGAATCACTCAAAGACCCAATCGTTATCATGGTTTCCGTACCGCTGGCGATCTGTGGTGCTTTGATAGCTTTGGCATGGGGCGCAGCCTCAATGAACATCTACTCGCAGGTCGGTCTGATCACCTTGGTTGGTCTGATTACCAAGCACGGTATCTTGATCTGTGAAGTTGCCAAAGAAGAGCAGTTACATAACAAACTTGGTAAGACAGAAGCGGTCATGGAAGCGGCGAAAGTTCGTCTACGTCCTATCCTAATGACGACTGCGGCGATGATTGCAGGTCTGATCCCACTGATGTACGCAACGGGCGCAGGTGCCGCTCAGCGTTTCAGTATCGGTATCGTTATCGTTGCTGGTCTGGCGATTGGTACTCTGTTTACCCTGTTCGTACTGCCGGTTATCTACAGCTACCTAGCTGAGAAACACAAGCCGCTACCAGTGTTTGTTGAAGACAAAGACTTGGAAAAGCTGGCCCGTGTTGACGAAGCAAAAGCGGCGCAACGTCAGTTATCTGACAACAGCTAAACTCAACGTTTGCCAAAAGGCCACTTCGGTGGCCTTTTTTATTGGTTACGATCTGCCACTAGCCACTTCGAATTTTTACTATCGAAGTAGCGACTTTCTGGTACCAATTACATAGAATACAAACAATAGAGACAGGAGTTTTCGTCACATGTTTGACCCAAAGAAACTAGAGCAAATTGCTAAACAGATACATGATTCAATGCCAGCACCGGTTAAAGAGCTTGGCGCAGACGTTGATCAGAAAGTTCGCCAAGTCATCCAAGGCCAGCTGAATAAGCTGGATGTCGTTAGCCGTGAAGAGTTTGATGTGCAGACTCAAGTACTGCTACGTACTCGCCAAAAGCTGACCGAAATGGAGCAGAAGCTGGCTGAGCTGGAAGAGAAGCTAGCAGACAAATAAACGCTTTATACAAGCGATAAGGTTCAAGGGTTGGCGTACTGCGTCAGCCCTTTTCTTTTGCTGACTCAATAACCACAGCAGACGCTGAGCTATACCTTCGGCTATTCCCCAGACACAAAAAAGGCTTGGTCAACGGCGACCAAGCCTTTTCATTTAGATGTTGTGTTTATTTTGTATTTATTACTCCAGTCTGTCTGGAGTTTTTACTAATCTGTTATCTAGATTAGTGAATTACTTGAAATTAAGGCTTCGACACCGAAATGGAACCTTAAGACAAGTAATTAGCCGCCTACTGCGATACGCTTCATATCTGTCATGTAGCCACGTAGCTCTTCACCAATGTACTCTACCGGGTGGTTACGGATAGTTTCGTTCACAGCGATTAGTGTTGCGTTGTCAACTTGGTTAGATTCTTCACCTAGGCCTTTACCGATAACGTCAGTGCCAATTGAAGGCATGAACTTCTCACGCAGTAGCGGAGTTGCTACGTTAGCGAATAGGTAGTTACCGTATTCAGCTGTATCAGAGATAACAACGTTCATTTCGTACAGACGCTTACGTGCTACTGTGTTTGCGATTAGTGGTAGCTCGTGTAGTGACTCGTAGTACGCAGACTCATCAATGATGCCTGATGCCGTCATTGCTTCAAATGCTAGCTCAACACCTGCGCGAACCATTGCAACCATTAAGATACCGTTGTCGAAGTACTCTTGCTCTGAGATCTCAACGTCACCTGCTGGATAGTTTTCAAATGCTGTTTCACCTGTTTCTGCACGCCAGCCTAGTAGGTTCGCATCGTCGTTTGCCCAGTCAGCCATCATAGTGCTAGAGAAATGGCCTGTGATTACGTCATCCATGTGCTTGTTGTACAGTGGACGCATCAGCTCTTTAAGCTCTTCAGAAAGCTCGAACGCTTTGATTTTAGCTGGGTTTGATAGGCGATCCATCATGTGTGTGATGCCACCAAACTTCAGTGCTTCAGTGATGGTCTCCCAACCGTACTGGATAAGTTTACCTGCGTAGCTTGGGTCAATACCTTCAGCAACCATCTTCTCGTAAGAAACGATTGAACCTGCTTGTAGCATGCCACATAGAATAGTTTGCTCGCCCACTAGGTCAGATTTCACTTCAGCAACGAATGAAGACTCTAGACAACCCGCGCGGTGACCACCAGTACCAGCAGCCCAAGCTTTGGCGATATCCCAACCTTCACCTTTTGGATCGTTCTCTGGGTGAACCGCGATTAGTGTAGGAACACCGAAGCCACGCTTGTACTCTTCACGTACTTCTGTACCTGGACACTTAGGTGCAACCATCACGACTGTTAGGTCTTTACGAATCTGCATACCTTCTTCAACAATGTTGAAACCGTGTGAGTAACCTAGTGCTGCGCCTTCTTTCATTAGTGGCATCACCGTCTCAACCACGTTCGTGTGCTGCTTGTCTGGCGTTAGGTTAACCACTAGGTCTGCTTGAGGAATAAGCGTCTCGTAGCTACCTACTTCAAAACCATTTTCTTTCGCGTTTTTGAACGACTGACGCTGCTCATCAATCGCTGCCTGACGCAGTGCGTACGCTACATCAAGACCTGAGTCACGCATGTTCAGACCTTGGTTAAGACCTTGTGCACCACAACCAACGATAACCACTTTCTTACCTTTCAGGTAATCCGCTTCTGTAGCGAATTCACTGCGGTCCATAAAGCGACAACGGCCAAGCTGATCTAGCTGCTCACGTAGGTTTAAAGTATTGAAATAGTTAGCCATGTTAGGGCTCTCCTTTGAGAATTTATCCGTTTGGGTCGGTGTTTCATTACCGAATGCCTCGATACTAAATCAGACATCGGGTTGCTTAAAGTGATATATTCACAATTAGTTATTGCAAAAAATGCAACAAGGACGCACTTATTTCATGAACATTAAAAGTCTGCAATTGTTCATTCACCTGTGTGATAGCAAAAGCTTCGCAAAAACCGCTTCTGCCATGCACATCAGCCCTTCTGCACTCAGCCGTCAGGTACAAAAGTTGGAAGCAGAAACCGGGCAAGAGTTGTTCGTACGGGATAACCGCAGCGTTGAGCTGACCCCAGCGGCAAAAAAACTTTTGCCAGTGGCTTTAAAGATTCTTGGAGAATGGCAGAACTTCAATGCGCAGCTTCAAGGGCACGAAGAAGAGTTAAAAGGTGAGATTCGCCTGTTTTGCTCGGTGACTGCCAGCTACAGCCACCTGCCTGAGCTGTTGTCAGAGTTTCGCCTTCAGCATCCGTTTATCGAGTTTAAGCTGTCTACCGGCGATCCGGCTCAGGCAATAAACAAAGTCCTTAATGATGAAGTGGATGTCGCAATCTCCGCTCAACCAGAAGCACTACCCGCCAAGCTCAAATTTGAAACCATTAGTGAAATTCCTCTTTCAGTAATCGCCCCTGTCGGCGTGAGCAACTTTGCAGAAGCACTGCAAAAGGACAAACCTGACTGGTCGTCCATTCCTTTTATTGTGCCTGAATCAGGTACCGCACGAGACCGCGCCAATACTTGGTTTAAGGCGATGAGAATCAAACCAAACATCTATGCGCAGGTTTCAGGGCATGAGGCTATTGTCAGTATGGTTGCACTTGGTTGTGGTGTTGGGATTGCACCAGATGTGGTGATCAACAACAGCCCTGTCAAAGAGAAGATTCAACGGCTCAAAGTAGCGTCGATTAAACCCTTTAAGCTCGGAGTATGCTGCAAGCGTTCGCAACTGGATAATCCGCTGGTTAAAGCTTTATGGGAAGTCGCACAGGACGCTTACATCGCGCCCTAACTGGTTACCCGCAGAAACAATAAAGCCACCGTTCTCGGTGGCTTTATTGTTCATGGTCGGCTGCGATTAAATCACTCGTGAGAATTGCTGCTGACGCGCCTTTGCTCGGAGATATTTATCAAAACACATACAGATATTGCGAATCAGTAGACGACCGCGTAATGTCACTCGAATCTCTTTGTTGTCGACTTCCACTAGCTCATCATCAATAAAGGTTTGCAGCAGCTCGAGATCTTCTTTGAAGTAGTGATTAAATTCGACATCAAACTCCGTCTCAACTGATACTTTATCAAGTTTGAAGTTACAGATTAGCTGCTTGATGACTTCACGGCGCAGAAGGTCATCGCCATCTAAAGCAACCCCTTTCCACAGTGCATGGCGCTGCTCATTAACCTGAGCGTAGTACTTTTTCAGTTCTTTCTGATTCTGTGCGTACGCATCGCCAATCATAGAGATAGCAGAAACCCCAAAGCCAACCAAGTCACATTCACCTTGCGTAGTGTAGCCTTGGAAGTTGCGATGCAAGATGCCTTTACGCTGAGCGACAGCTAATTCATCATCCGGCTGAGCAAAGTGGTCCATACCGATAAACTGATAGCCAGCGTTAGTCAACGTTGCGATGGTATCCTGCAGGATAGCCATTTTTTCTTCCGCTTGTGGCAGGTCTTCGTCTTTAATCTTACGCTGTGCAGCAAACAGTTGCGGCATGTGAGCATAGTTAAAGATAGATAGTCGACCCGGCTGCATCTCAAGCACCTGAGCTAACGTTTCAGCGAAACGTGCTTTGGTTTGTTTTGGTAACCCGTAAATCAGGTCGAGATTGGTCGAACGGAAACCAAGCTTTTTCGCACGCTCAACCATAGCAAAGATGAATTCTTCGTCCTGTTCACGATTGACCAGCTTCTGCACTTCTTTATTGAAATCCTGAACACCAATACTTAAACGGTTAAAACCTTCTTCACGCAGGTGATCGAGCATATCCAGTTCAATCTCACGCGGATCGACTTCAATACTGATTTCCGATTCAGCTTCAAAGCTGAACTCAGCGCGCAGAATGTTCATCAAACGGCTGATTTGAGCTTTGGTCAGAAACGTGGGAGTTCCCCCACCAAAGTGCAACTGAGTCACTTTACGCCCTTGCAGTAAAGACGCGCGCGTCAGGATTTCCTGCTCCAGAACATCAAGATACTCATCGGCTTTATGTGCGTGACGGGTGATGACCTTATTACAGCCACAGTAATAGCAAAGCTTGTGGCAGAACGGAATATGAATGTAGAGCGACAGCGGACGTTCCGGATACTCAGTACAAGCCATGTCGTAGTCGGCAATGGTAAACGCTTCGTGAAATTCCAACGCGGTAGGGTAAGACGTATAACGCGGACCAGAATAGTTGTACTTATCGAGGATGGCTTGATCCCATACTATTTGTTGGCTTGCGACGACTTGCTGAGACATGGTGTTCTTCCGTTAGTGCTATATTGCGTATCCGGTGTGATTAACCGTTATATTTTTGCGGGCTATTTTGCCACACGCTGAGGCTGGTCGCCGGGTGGCATAGCGCTTTTTGAGTAACAATAGTCAGAATTGATAACTCGATCACTCCCCATAAGTGTAAGTGATCGAGTGACTAAAGTATCAATCTAGATCATCTGAATGTTGATCTGGTTGTTTAAAGGTTGAACTTTTTTCTGCAGCAGTTTGAGCTCTTCGACAATCGCATCCTGAAGGCGCGACTCGGCTTTGTGGCGTTCCAGATTTTGCTTCATGCGCTCTTTCTTCGCCATTTGTTGGCGATCTTCACCGCGAGGCATATCTTTTACAATGTGGAAAAGCTCGGCTGTCGCCGGGAATTCCTTATCAAAATCAACACGGTCTTCACCCTGAACGTAGTCCATGATGTTGTAGACACGAATACTGATTTCCGATAAATCACACTGGCCCTGAATACCGGCCATACACAATATATGGACGTTTTCAAAGATGTTGGCGTTACGCTTTTCGATGGCCAGCTTCTTATGCTGTTCCTGCAATTCCTTTTGCTTCTTCAACTGGAGCAGAAGGTAACCTGCATAGGACGCTAAGCCGAGAACAATGACTCCACCAGCAATGGCTAACAAGGTTACGTTCATGAATCGCTTTACCCTTTAAACTGGTCCAAATCCAGATCTTCAAACTGCGACAGCAGTTCATCTTCTGATGAGGCTTTCTTACTCACCTTTTTCGCCACAGGAGCGCTTGGCTCTTCAACGACTTCTGGCTCTTCTTCCTCTTCATAGAGGCCAAGTTGCTTCATCAGAATTTCAATACGCGCCAATTTCTCATCGACGTATTTCTGTAGACCTGCGCCTAGGCTTTCACCGTTATCAAGGCGATCAAGCAAGACATTCAGCTGAGCATCATTTTCCAGCATCTCTAGCTCTTGTTCTGCGTTGACTCGACGTTCTGCTTTGGTTGGCTTCTTCACCGCTTCAACCACAAGAGGAATTTTCTTCTTGCTTCCTAAACGTGGGTCGCGCTTTTGTCCAGCTGTCTGCTGTTTATTTTGCTTCGCTTCAGAGTTACGACCGCCCGTCTTTAGACCTTTGCGTTTTTTCTCTTTCTTGCGCAGACGCCCTTCAACGTCTGATTCTGTGCGATTACGAACGACGATAACGTCGCCATTACCGCCCGATCTTACTTTCTTACTACGGCTCATTACTGGGCTTTCCTCAGTAAAATTACATCATTACCAATAAATTCAAGCTTGAGCTGATCCCGCTCTGCCAAGTACTTAAACGTATTGCGGCTAAAAAAGACCACATGCGTTGGGTCATTTTTATAGTGCCATTTGGCAAACGCTTCGACATCAATGACCATCTTGGTCATCAGACCAATCCAGCCACCTGGCTTAACTAAATTCAACCATTGCTGCCATATCTGATCCGGATGATACAAATGCTCTATCACTTCAGTGGCAGTCATAAAGTCATACGTACAATCTAGCACCTCAGTATTAGGGTGATAATAAAGGTCGTACAACGACATGTTGTGTCCCTGCTCCTGCAACATCAAAGAGAGTGTGGGCCCGGGGCCACAACCAAAATCTATTCCTGTTGAGCCTGGCTCAATACGTTCCAATATGGGGTCTGCAACCCGCGATAAAAAGGTACGATAGCCAGCATCATTTGGATCGTTCTCATGCAGATCGTAGTGGGCTTTTTCAGCCTTTGCATCCAATCTTTGCTCTGGATTAACAAACACCAGCTCACATTGCGCACATTGAAGATACTCGCGACGTTTATCTTCGAAGTAATGCAGTGATTCCGGGTTATGGCAAAGTGGACAGTGGCGCATGATGACATCCTCAAACAGGGATGCGAAACATACCAGAAAGTGGCAAGAGAGTGGAGCACTATTGTGCAAATAATCATCGATTCAGTGAAATATTCCCTCTCCGACCAATAATATTATCGAAGGAATAAAGGAACCGTGTTGGCGAGAGATGGAGCTCGGTGGATTTCAGATATAAAAAAAGCGATAGATAACTCTATCGCTTTCTAAAAATGCCTTTCGGCGAAACTGTGTTGCACGGATTATCGTGCATCAAATTTCCATTTGTTTTTGGCGCTTTCCCTGCAAAAGGTGTCGTTTTTCACCGTCCTGGTGAATTTTGGCTTTCCGTTTACTTCCCGTATCTGGGCTAATCCTTAGCCTGATCCTTTTCGCTGTCTAAACCATTAGACGAGTCGACCATCCCTATCCAGTAAGCTTCCTGCTTACCTAAATTCCTTTAAGACCTCCAAGCATCCATCGCCTGCATCCTTGGAGACCATCATGGTCTAAATTCCGTATCAGCGCCCTGCCGATGAGTACACTTTAACGATTGACCAATTTTGAACAATCCACCTGAAGAAAAAAATCGGCCTTTTTTCGATCACCGATCTTCTTTTATTACTTTTCAAATAGTTACAAACAAGGCAAAGAAATGAGCACCAGCGAGGATAGCCGATCTCTTACAAAAGCTCGGGAAAGATGGAGCCACACAAGCAAAAAGGTGATGTGACCTGTGTCATACGAAAAAGCCCAGACTTTCGTCTGGGCTCATTCAATACAACATTGCTCGGGCAGTATTTAATAGGGCTTAGTGTAGGCCGCCAACATATTTAGACAAAGTATCGATGTCTTCGTCTGTCAGTTTCTTTGCGATATCTTGCATCATGCCGTTCATGTCGTTAGCACGAGAGCCATCGCGGAATTTAACTAGCTGAGCTTTAATGTAGTCAGCGTGCTGACCAGAAATTTTAGGGAAACCTGAAAGCTCAGTGCCGTTACCACGAGGACCATGACAAGCAATACATGCTGTCAGACCACGT
Organism: Vibrio sp. St2; assembly: GCF_947311885.1. NCBI lineage: Bacteria > Pseudomonadati > Pseudomonadota > Gammaproteobacteria > Vibrionales > Vibrionaceae > Vibrio > Vibrio sp. St2. The sequence continues at coordinate 15,584 of NZ_CAMZNA010000017.1, forward strand.
GAAGCATCACCCGCTGTATAGAGGGTTTTGCCTTGTTCCACTACATTTTCAGGCGTAGTGTTGTGCGAAATTGGTAGTGATGCATAGTAAGCCGCAAGATCTTTCATATCCTGCTCAGACAGTGGCATTGCCATACCACCCATTACTGGATCAACACGACCCTGCTTACCACCACTGGTCATACCCAGCTTGAGGTCTTTCAGCTGCTTCTCAATATATTTAGCATGCTGACCTGCTAGCTTAGGGTACATTGCGAGTTGACTGTTGCCATCAGCACCGTGGCAGGCAACACAAGTTTGGGATTTTGCTTTACCAGCTTCAATACTGCCTTGGGCCCATACAGAGCAGCTGGCTAAAAGACTCAAGATTAGCGCTAATTTCTTCATGACATTCCATTATAATTATCAAGCTTCCAGTACCACTCAGAGTTGCCACTCATGGTACAATAGGCGACCTTATGCCGAGCACGGTTATTTTACACAATTTCACAAAAAAGTAATCAATCGACTACACAAAGTCGAGATGGAGTTAACAGTGAGCGTAAAAATTCATTATCAAAACACCCATTTCATCACCAGTGCACCTGATATTCGTCACATGCCTGAAGATGAAGGTATCGAAGTTGCGTTCGCAGGACGCTCCAACGCGGGCAAATCGAGTTCTCTTAACCGACTGACGAATCAGAGAAGTTTAGCAAAAACCAGTAAAACACCAGGTCGAACTCAGTTAATCAACCTGTTTAAAGTGACCGATGGCTGCCACATCGTCGATTTACCGGGATATGGCTTTGCTCAAGTACCGCTGGAAATGAAAAAGAAGTGGCAAAAATCACTCGGTGAATACCTACAAAAGCGTCAAAGCCTAAAAGGTTTAGTCGTATTAATGGATATTCGCCACCCAATGAAGGACCTCGATCAGCAACTTATTTTCTGGGCGGTCGACAGCGGCATCCCTGTACAGGTCCTACTGACCAAAGCAGACAAGCTGAAAAGTGGCGCGCGCAAAGCTCAGGTGCTTAAGATCAAGAAGGATTCTGCTGGGTTCGGTGGTGACGTGAGTGTCGCCGCGTTTTCTTCTCTGAAAGGCATTGGCGTTGACGTACTGCGTAATAAACTTGATGAGTGGTTTGCCCCTGCCGTTGCAGAGCAATTGACTGATGAGATTATTGAAGACCAGCAAAGCGACGAACAAGAATAGGCGCACTGCCGGATGAAACCAGCCTCACTATTCAGTGGGGCTTTTTTGTGTCTGAAGAGTAACGCTGAAAAAGAAAAGGCTTAGAAATAAAAATCCCCACCATCCTGGTGGGGCAACGGGAGAGAAATAGGAGGTAGTTATTATTATGCGAATAGGATTGTTCAAAGCCGCAAACAATGCAACGTCTGATTTTTCCTCTTCCACTTCCCTCTCCAACAACCCCTTCTACCGATAAAACTCTAAAAAATATGAAAAAATTCATTATTAACATCCAACAAGGCGCGCGAGTTCTGGTTTGGTTTTCTGTTTAAAAAAATAAAAGTGTGACTGAAGTTTTCTTACAAAATTGGTCTGAGTTACCAAATGCTGTGATTAGTGAATATTAGGAACAAGTGATGTGGTAGTGAGAAGCCGCTAAAGCTGTACTATCTATGAGAATGGCAATAAAGATTTGAAATGTATTGAAATTTTCTTTAGCACAATAAAAAACGCCCCAGTCAAATACTGACTGGGGCGGCTGAATCAGCCTAATCCAATAACGTGAAACAAAAGGTCTGAAAGATAGAACATCTTACCTCTGTACCCTACGCCGTTTAATGTACAACAATTGGTCAGAAATGAAAACTCTTTTTGTAATTTTTTTTCATTAAAATTTTATTAAACTACAATACTCACTTTTGAATGGTTGCTTTTTTAGGAACAAAAAAAAGCCAGCGATTGGGCGCTGGCTCATATTATTCAATCAATTTTGGCTATTTTTTGTCTAGTGCGCCTGATCCCAGTTGTCACCATGACCCGCTTCCGCAATCAAAGGTACATCCAGCTGAGCAGCGGATTCCATCAATTCTTGTACTTTACTTTCAATTTCGGCTAATGCTGACTCCTGAACTTCGAAGACCAGTTCATCGTGCACCTGCATCAGCAATTTCACTCGACCCTGGCCTTGGCTCTCAATCCATTCATCCACCAATAGCATGGCTTTCTTGATAATGTCCGCTGCTGTGCCCTGCATTGGAGCGTTGATCGCAGCACGTTCTGCCGCTTTACGACGCATGCCGTTGCGTGATTTTATTTCTGGCAGATGCAGACGACGGCCAAAGATGGTTTCGACATAACCTTGTTCAGCTGCGGCACTACGTGTGTCTTCCATGTATTGCATCACACCTGGGTAGCGCTCAAAGTAGGTATCCATGTATTGCTGTGCTTCGCCACGTGGAATACCCAACTGTTTTGCCAGGCCAAAAGCACTCATACCATAAATAAGGCCAAAGTTGACCGCTTTCGCACGACGACGCTGTTCAGCTGACACCTGCTCGATGTCCACACCAATGATTTCAGCCGCTGTCGCTGCATGAATGTCTTTTCCTTGCTGGAAGGCATCTAGTAGCGCTTTGTCTCCTGAAAGGTGCGCCATAATACGCAATTCAATCTGGGAGTAATCGACCGCCATGATCTTGTAACCATGTGGTGCAATAAACGCCTGGCGAATACGTCTACCTTCATCATTACGGATTGGGATATTCTGCAGGTTAGGATCGGTCGAAGATAGACGGCCAGTCGCGGTTACAGCCTGATGATAAGACGTATGGACACGGCCTGTTTCAGGATTAATCATTTTCGGCAGCTTATCAGTATAAGTTGATTTGAGCTTCGCTAAGCCACGATATTCGAGGATCAATTTTGGCAACGGGTAATCCAGCGCCAACTCCTGCAGAACCTCTTCATTAGTTGAAGGCGTACCCGATGGCGTTTTCTTCACAACTGGCAGACCCATTTTCTCAAACAGAATCGCTTGCAGCTGCTTTGGCGAATTCATGTTGAACTCTTGCTCCGCGATTTCAAACGCTTGCTGCTCCAACTCATCAAGGCGCAACGCAATTTCCTGCGACTGAGCGGCCAGCTTCATGTCATCAATCAACACGCCTGTGCGTTCAATACGTGATAAAACGGGAACCAGCGGCACTTCGACCTCTTCATAGATGGTCTTCAGCTTTTCATCCTGCTCAATGTTGGCGAGCAAGCGATTGTGTAAACGGAGGGTCACATCAGCATCTTCTGCGGCGTATGGTGAAGCTTGTTCCAGTTCAATCTGATTGAACGTCAGCTGCTTCTTGCCTTTACCCGCAATCTGCTCAAAAGAAATACAGCTGTGCTGAAGGAATCGCAGTGCCAGGCTGTCCATATCATGCTTGCCACCCACGCTGTTATAAACGTATGACGCGAGCATGGTGTCATGCTTAATGCCTTTCATCTCAATGCCGTAGCGAGCCAATACCGACGCATCGTATTTTAGATTCTGCCCCACTTTCGCCTGAGCATCATCTTCAAGAATCGGCTTCAATTGCTCTAGTACCCAATCGCGATCAAGCTGCTCTGGCGCATCAAGATAATCATGCGCCACAGGCACGTATGCAGCGACGCCTTCTTCTGTCGCAAACGACACACCAACCAGATTCGCCACCATGTAATCGAGGCTGTCGGTTTCGGTATCAAACGCGAAGACATTCGCCGCTTTGAGTTTATCTAACCAAGTATTGAATGCCTGTTGGTCAAGAATGGTTTCGTACTGGCTGCGATCAATCGTCACTGCAGAGGTATCGATCTCGCTGGCTGTAGCAGAGGCTCCAGCCCCCGACGCTGCGCCGGACTTTTCATCTGCCACGACAACACCCGTACCACCTTCCAGTAATTCATTGAGCCAAGATTTGAACACCAACTGGCCATACAGTTTGATCAGCTCATCGGTATTCGGTTCGGCCTTGAGCAGTGAGTCTGGCGTCTCTTCCAGCTCAACATCCAACTTAATCGTGGCAAGCTCGTAAGAAAGAAACGCTTCTTCTTTGTTATCGACCAGCTTTTTCGCCATGGTCTTCGAGCCACGGAACCCAAGCGGTGCGATGTCATCAAGATTGTCGTACAACTTCTCCAAACTGCCGATACCCTGCAGTAATGCAGTTGCGGTCTTATCACCAACACCCGGTACACCTGGGATGTTATCAACTTTATCGCCCATCAAAGCGAGATAATCGATAATCAGCTCTGGTGGGATACCAAACTTTTCAATCACGCCTTCTCGATCCATCACCACATTGGTCATGGTGTTGATCAGAGTCACGTTGTCATCCACCAACTGCGCCATATCTTTATCGCCGGTACTGATCAACACTGGCATCCCCGCTTGTGAAGCCTGATACGCCAGCGTACCAATCACATCATCCGCTTCCACACCCGGAACACAGATCAGAGGCAAGCCCATTGCGCGAATCACATTGTGCAGAGGTTCAATCTGACAACGGAGATCATCTGGCATCGGAGGACGGTTGGCTTTGTATTCCGGATACATCTCATCACGGAAGGTTTTTCCCTTAGCATCAAAGACCACTGCGATACGCTCAGAGGCGAACTGACGCATCATACTGCGTAGCATGTTTACCACACCATAAACAGCGTTCGTCGGGATATCACCGTTGCTCATAGTGCCCGGATAAGCATGAAATGCGCGGTAAAGATAAGAAGAGCCGTCAATCAAAATCAACGGGTTGTCAGGAATACGAGCCATAGTCTTTAAGCATCCAAAGAAAAAAGATCTGCCTAGAATGCCATGACTCTGACAGTGGATCCATTTTAACTCTGCATGCACTACTCACACATTTGGCGAATAATCTTTCACACCACAGCCTCAACTGTGGATAACTCTGTTTATATTATTTATCCACTAACGCTTTGTATCGTCACAAAACTGTAATTAAACAATTTAAGATACTGAAAAATATAACAAATGAATTAGATCGATCGTAAATAGATCGATCTTGAAACGATCCTCAACTGTGGAAAAGACTACTGGTGTCCTTTTATCCAACCACAGATTTCAGGCATAAAAAAAGCGACATCGTATCGATGTCGCCTAGCAAAAAGGGGTCAAAGCGTATTCAATTGAATCGTTAGCTTTGCCATAAAGCTATAAATTACACTGGAAGCAATGTGAGCAATGTCGTGTCAAAAAGAACTAGTGCAAGTTCAATTAAGTTCAGTGTCATCACCGTCTCCAAGTTGAATCTGGTAACTCGACGTCCTTGTGAACTTCTCTTATTCCCTAAGACGAGATAAATAATAATTATTCTCATTTATCCCGTCAACCCCTAAATGAGAAAAAATCTCATTTAATTTTTATGACAGTGCTACAACTGCTTCACGAAATGAATTCTAGATTCGACTAGGGGATCTTTTACTTCAAACTTTTCAATTAGATAACCATTCCTCAGCAAGAGTCTTAACATGGAAGGAAATTGATTACGGGATTTCACCTTAAGTTGAGAATAAGCGTGTTTTTTGACCCAGATCTCCTGATAATCGAGTAACTTCTGTGCCACCCCTTTATTTCTAGCTAGTGGTGATACCCCACCGAACCAGCTATAAAATGTGTTTTCGTCGATTTCATATCCAATTTTAAACCCAAGTAGCTGGCCATTTTCTTCAGCCACCTGAATGAGGTGTCGCTTACCGTCTAATCGTTCGGACAAGCTTTCTACGCTTTCTTTGTGTATGAACTCTTTGATAGTCGCGACAATCTCAACACACTCTTCTAGTGTTCCAAGTCGATATTCAACGCTCATCGGTTCTCCTTAAACAACAAAGGCTGGCAAAAGCCAGCCTTTTAATATTTGTAAACTGAGTTATTCAGCGTCTTTTAGAAACTGAGCAGGCTGAGCATTTTCTTCTGCCAACCACTCAGCGACATCTTTAGCAAAGTAAGTCAGGATACCGTCTGCACCTGCACGCTTAAAGCAAAGCAGTGATTCCATCACAGTCTCACGCTCTTTAAGCCAACCGTTTTGGAATGCCGCCTTGTGCATCGCGTATTCACCCGAGACTTGATAAGCAAACGTCGGGACTTGCAGTTCCGATTTAACACGGCGCACCACGTCAAGATATGGCATACCCGGCTTGACCATCACCATGTCCGCGCCTTCGTTGACATCCATTGCGACCTCATGCACCGCTTCATCACTGTTGGCAGGATCCATCTGGTAGTTTTTCTTGTTACCACCTTTAAGGTTACCCGCTGAGCCGACTGCATCACGGAAAGGCCCATAGTAATAAGACGCGTATTTCGCAGAGTAAGCCATGATCTGAGTATTGATATGGCCTGCTTCTTCCAGCGCTTCACGAATCGCGCCAATGCGACCATCCATCATATCTGATGGCGCAACGACATCAGCGCCCGCTTCTGCGTGAGACAAAGCCTGTTTGACCAGAACTTCTGTCGTCGCGTCATTCAGGACGTAACCTTCTTCATCGATGATGCCGTCTTGGCCGTGCGTTGTGAATGGGTCAAGTGCCACATCAGTAATTACGCCAATTTCTGGCACATGCTCTTTCAAAGAACGTACCGCGCGCTGAACCAAACCTTCTGGGTTGTACGCTTCAGCTGCACACAAACTTTTTGCGTCCTGATTCACCACAGGGAACAATGCAATCGCCGGCACACCAAGTCTGGCTAAGTACTGTGCTTCTTCCAACATCAGGTCGATAGACAGGCGCTCAATCCCAGGCATAGAGTCAACGGTTTCGCGGCGGTCTTTCCCCATCAGAATAAACATTGGGTAAATCAGATCACTTGCCGTTAGTTGGTTCTCAGCCATTAGGCGACGACTAAAGTCATGTTTACGTATACGACGCATGCGACGGCCAGGGAACTGACCTTGAATGGAAACTGACACTCTGTTCTCCTTGTGTGGTGAAAGTGCTTGATTTGCATGATATCACTCTTGAGTAATGACGCTAGCAGCAAGCGATAAAAATGCAAAAAATGACCAAATGCTCACACTGCCGTATACTCTGGCCAATCCAGCTTTACAGAGACAAACCATGATCGATACTCACGCCCATATTTATGCCAGCGAATTTGATAATGACCGCGACCAAGTGGTAGAGAGAGCCTTGGCTCAGGGGATAGACAGAATCCTGCTGCCAAACATCGATCTGGACTCGATTGAGCCGATGCTAAAAACCGAGGCGGCCTATCCGCAGGTGTGTCGTTCTATGATGGGGCTTCACCCATGTTATGTCGATGGCAATGTTGAACAGACACTGCAAGTAATTCGCCATTGGTTTGAGAAACACAACTTCATTGCTGTGGGCGAAATCGGCATCGATCTCTACTGGGATAAAACCTATAAAGCCGAGCAGGAAATGGCGTTTGTCACCCAGCTCAACTGGGCCAAAGAGATGAAGCTACCTGTCGTCATCCACACCCGTGATTCCATTGAAGAAACGCTTCAGCTGCTTGAACAGGAACAGGATGGCTCGTTGTCTGGCGTATTCCACTGTTTTGGCGGCAGTGTAGAAGAAGCCAAGGCAATCAATGGATTAGGCTTCCACCTCGGTTTGGGTGGCGTGTCCACTTTTAAAAATGGCGGGATGGACAAAGTCATTCCGTCGCTGGATATGGACTATGTCATTCTTGAAACGGACTGCCCTTACCTAGCTCCAGTACCACACCGTGGCAAACGCAATGAACCTGCATACACATCCTTGGTTGCTCAACGAGTCGCTGATTTACGTGGCATAAGTGTCGACCAGGTCGATGCCATCACCACGTCCAACGCCACTAAGCTATTCCAACTGTAATACAAAAAAGGCTTGCCACTTGGCAAGCCTTTCTCTTATGTCAGGACCTAATATCAGGCCTCTTCTTGTTCTTCTTCATCGTCACTCTTGCGCACATAGAAGCGCGCAAAGAACAAGCCGACCTCAAATAATAAGCACATTGGGATCGCCAGCAAGGTCTGCGAAATCATATCCGGCGGCGTCAGCATCATGCCGACGATAAACGCACCAACGATAATGTATGGGCGCTTTTCACTTAAGCTTTTCGGATCCGTCGCCCCCGTCCAGCACAGCAATATGATTGCCACCGGCACTTCAAACGCAATACCAAAGGCTAAGAACAACGCCAGCACAAAGTCGAGGTAGCTGGAAATATCCGTGGCGAACTCTACGCCACCCAGTGATATCGCCGTAAAGAAGCCAAATACCAGTGGGAATACCACGAAATACGCGAAAGCCACGCCACAATAGAACAGCAGCGAGCTGGAAAACATCAATGGCATAATCAGGCGTCGTTCATGCTTGTACAAGCCAGGAGCAACAAACGCCCAAACCTGATAAAGAATGTACGGCACAGCCACAAAAATTGACGCGATTAAAGTCAGCTTTAGCGGGGTGAAAAATGGCGATGCAACATCAGTCGCAATCATTGTCGCCCCTTCAGGCAGGCGTTCAACGAGAGGCGACGAGACAAACTCATAGATGTCATTCGCGAAATAGATCAGGCCAACAAACACCACCAGTACAGCGACAATCGCACGTAGCAGGCGATTACGCAGTTCCAGCAGATGGCTGATCAAAGGTTGTGTCTGCTCAACAGAAGACATGAAAACCTCTACTCTAAAAGATCGAAAAGGAGCTGCTCACAGCAGCTCCCCTAATGCGAGACTATTCGGCTTTTTTATCTGCCTGAGGTGCCGGCTGGGCATCCAGTGACTCGACCGCATCTGCGGAGTGTTTCGCTTCTGCAGCGGACGGTTTGTCCACTTCAGATTCAACGTTGGTAGACGCTGAGTCGCTTTTACTCGCATATGGGCGCTGCACATCTTGCGCGGCTTGCTTGAGTTCTTCAACAGAAGACTTCAGCTCTGGCGACAGATCTTCCATCCCCATTTTCTCTGCTTTGCGCAAGTTTTCTTGCAGTTCCTGAACCTTTAATTCATGTGAAAGTTCATCTTTCACGCTGTTTGCCATGTTTTTCGCCGCCCCGACAAATCGTGACACGCTGCGAATCGCATGAGGCAAACGCTCAGGACCAAGAACCACCAGCCCGACGACAGATATTAATACCAGTTCCCAGAAACCGATATCAAACACGTGTTACGCCTGCTCTTTATCTTTCTTTGTTTCAGCAGAAGCGTCTGTCTTCTGCTGCTCAATGTTTTTGGGCTCAAAGTCCGCGTCTTTTTTCGCCGGGTCTTCGTCGTTCATGGCTTTCTTGAAGCCCTTCACTGCGCCACCTAGATCACCACCGATACCACGTAGTTTCTTAGTACCGAATAGAAGAATAACAATGACAGCAATAATCAGAAGTTGCCAAATACTAATACCACCCATTTTCTATACCTCGGGTTTTACTAAACAAATCATTTCAATAGCTTAACGTCTATTGACGATAAGCTCGCCAACTGAGCAGCCAAAATGTGACACCACCGATAGCGCTTGCCATGGATAGCTGCTCATACGCACTGTTGACCAATATTGCCGAGCATACGACTAATGTGGCCCCAATACCAAATAAAAATTTCCCCGTTGCCTGCTGACGTTTCGTAGTGCGGTAGCCTTGATAGAGCTGATCCATACGCTGATTCATCATCTTGCCCTGACGTAAACTGTCATACAGTAGCTCTGGCAATTCAGGCAGCTTCTCGGCCCAAAACGGCGCGCGATCCTTGACCGCATTAATCACTGCCTGCGGCCCTACTTGATTCATCATCCACTCTTCAAGGAATGGCTTTGCAGTTTCCCATAAATCAAGCTGTGGGTAGAGCTGACGCCCCAAGCCTTCCACATACAATAGGGTTTTCTGCAGCAGCACCAGCTGTGGCTGTACTTCCATATTGAAGCGGCGTGCGGTGTTAAATAGGTTCAGTAACACATGTCCGAACGAGATCTCACACAGCGGCTTAGCAAAAATCGGTTCACACACAATGCGAATGGCGAATTCAAACTCATCAACGTTCGTTTCACGTGGAACCCAACCTGATTCAACGTGTAACTCAGCCACACGGCGGTAATCACGGTTAAAGAAGGCGAGGAAGTTTTCCGCCAGATAGCGTTTGTCTTCACTATTCAACGTTCCAACGATGCCACAGTCCAAACCAATCCACTGTGGATTGTCCGGATGCTCAGGGTTAACAAAAACGTTGCCCGGATGCATATCGGCATGGAAAAAGCTGTCGCGGAACACCTGAGTGAAAAAGACACTCACACCGCGCTCGGCCAATAGCTTCATATTGGTGCCATTGGCCTTCAAGCCTTCTATGTCAGAAACTTGGATGCCGTATATTCGCTCAGAAACCATTACAGTTTCATTACTAAAGTCCGTAATTACTTCAGGAACATACAATTCATCGCTGCCTTCAAAGTTTCTTCTCAGCTGAATCGCATTTGCCGCTTCTCGTCGTAAGTCCAACTCATCGAGGAGCGTTTTTTCATACTCACGCACCACTTCAACCGGTTTCAAACGACGTGCTTCAGGAAGTGCTTTGGCGACTATACGCGCCATTCGGTACATCAGTTTTAGATCTGCATCAATGACCGGACGAATATCTGGCCGGATAACCTTTAATACCACTTCTTGGTTAGTCGATTTGAGCTTGGCGGTATGGACTTGAGCGATCGATGCGGAGGCCAGTGGTTTGATATCAAAGTCGGTAAACCAATTTTCCAAAGGGCCACCTAACGCCAGCTCAATCTGCTCTTTGGCTAGCTGACCATCAAAGGGAGAAACTTGGTCTTGAAGCAGCGCCAACGGATCGGCAATGTGCGCAGGGAAGAGATCACGTCGGGTCGACATCATCTGGCCAAACTTGATCCATACCGGACCAAGCTCCTGCAGAGCAAGGCGCAACCTTTCACCTAACTCTTTGTCAGCGTGTTGGTTTTTAATCCAAAACAGCGCTTTACGAGCAAGCAAAGGGGCTTTGGTTAACTGGTGATTAGGCAGCAGTTCGTCAAGACCGTATTCAAGCTGAACTTTGATTATGCGATAGAGTCGTTTCAGTTCGGCCGGAGTCATGCGCGCTCCAGCAGCTGATTCAACTTAGCTTCAATACGAGCAGCCTGACTTCTGACGTCGTCAACCTGATCGCAGAAATGGGCAATTTCTAATGGCGCTGGCGCCAGTTTCCACTCTTCGGTAATGACCTGAGCAAGGTGGTTTTGATGTTTGTCCGCTTTTGCTTTAACAAACTGTCCTAAATTGGACACGCCTTGAACTAAGCTATACGCCACCACATCCCCCGTGACGCGCGACAACCACTCTTCAATGTCCGGTTTGCAATCCGTCATTAGCTGAGAGAATTTCTGCGCCAGTTGAATATCGCCTTCCAGTATCACTTTGTCTTGCTTGATCAGCTTGGTGATATTGGATTGCTCGCGCAGCTCTGGCAACACCGATAGGTTTAATGATAGGTAGCAGTCTGGTTGACCTTCGTAATTCGCCAGAACATCAATTTGCTGGCTGAAGACAAAAGTCAGCGTCTTATTGAGCTCTTTGAGGTGAACTTGAATCACCTGGCCTTTAAGACGGGCAAGACGACGCCCCAGCTCTGGGTCGTCGTTAATAAGTGTATTGAGTGTTGATTCAATCGCAGCAGTAACAAGAGGTTCAAATGGCATAGCGATCCTTTAACCTCAGAATTTGTAGCCACGATGCAGCGCAACGATGCCGCCGGTCAGGTTGTAGTAGCTGGCTTTCTCAAATCCAGCATTTTCCATCATCCCTTTCAAGGTTTCCTGATCCGGGTGCATACGAATAGACTCTGCCAGATAACGGTAGCTCTCAGAATCATTTGCTACCAGCTCACCCATTTTCGGCAATAGGTGGAATGAGTACGCATCGTAGATTTTTGACAAAGGCTCAAGCACAGGCTTAGAGAATTCGAGCACAAGAAGACGACCGCCAGGCTTCAAAACGCGGAACATCGAGCGTAGGGCTTTGTCTTTGTCTGTCACGTTACGTAGACAGAAGCTGATGGTGATGGCATCGAAGTAATCATCTGGGAAAGGCAATTCTTCAGCGTTAGCCTGAACATAATGCACGTTGCCTACAATGCCGTTGTCACGCAGTTTGTCGCGACCAACATTCAGCATTGAGTTGTTGATGTCAGCCAGAACCACATGGCCCTTTTCACCAACAATGCGAGAGAACTTCGCCGTCAGATCGCCCGTACCACCACCGAGGTCCAGCACACGCTGACCCGGACGCACACCACTGCAATCGATCGTGAATCGTTTCCAAAGACGATGCACACCACCCGACATTAAGTCGTTCATGATGTCGTATTTGGCCGCTACAGAGTGGAATACCTCTGCTACCTTGGCGACTTTCTCTTCTTTGGCGACTGTGGTGAAACCAAAATGCGTGGTTTCATTTGATTCTAAAGCTGTATTCGACTGCACGCTTGTATCCGTCATGATGATTCCTCTTCAAGCAACGCTATGAATAAATACGACCTGAGCGCTGCGGGCGATTAGTTTACTTTATCCTCAGCCGGATGTCTTTCAGCGATAGAATCATTTTCACTCATCGAGTTATTTTCTGTGAGCCCATCATATTGAGCCAGTTCTGTCAGGCTCGACGAGATTGGCTTTTTCACCTCAACACCAAGCTGCTTAAAGCTTTCCGCCTGGCGAATCACATTGCCTCGGCCAGTCGCGAGCTTGTTCATCGCGCCTTGATAACTCTGGTTCGCTTTATCCAGCGCACCGCCCAGGCTTTCCATGTCATCGACAAACAAACGCAACTTGTCGTACAGCTTACTGGCTCGCTCGGCAATGATTTGCGCATTTTGATTCTGTCGTTCGTTGCGCCACAAGTTATCGATCGTACGCAATGCCACCAGCAAGGTCGTCGGGCTGACCAGAATAATGTTTTGCTCCATCGCATCCTTGACCAGATCCGGATCGGCCTGAATCGCAACCTGAAACGCTGGCTCAACTGGGATAAACATCAGCACGTAATCAAGGCTCTGAATCCCTTTAAGCTGATGATAGTCCTTTTGTGATAGCCCTTTAATATGATTCCTAACCGATAGTAAGTGGTCACTTAGTGCTTGTTCTTGATCTAACTCTGATTCGGCATTGAAGTAACGCTCATAGGCGACTAGCGTCATTTTAGAGTCGACCACCACCTGCTTATCTTGCGGCAAGTGGACAATCACATCCGGCTGATAGCGCTTACCCGCTTCATTTTGTAGGCTCACCTGAGTCTGGTACTCGTGCCCTTCACGCAATCCGGACTCCGCCAACACACGCGCAAGGACGACCTCTCCCCAGTTACCTTGCTGCTTGTTATCGCCTTTGAGCGCCTGAGTCAGGTTGACCGCTTCACGCGTCATCTGTTCATTGAGGCGTTGCAGGTTCTTCAGTTCATGTACCAAGGTGTGTCGCTCTTTCGCTTCAACCGTAAAACTGTCATTGACCTGTTTCTTAAACCCTTCCAACTGTTCTTTCAGTGGCGATAGCAACCCTTCCAGACTTTGGCGGTTTTGTTGGTCGACTTTGGCGGTCTTGGCCTCAAATAACTGATTGGCTAGGTGTTCGAATTGCTGCTTGAGACGAGACTCCGCCTGTTCCAGCAGTTGCAATTTGTCGTGGTTGGCTTTGTTCTCTTCTTGATGGCGAGCTTCTTGTTCTCTGAGCTGGGCTTCAAGCTGAGCTTTCTGATCGCGGCTTTGAGTCAGCTCCTCAGCGTATTGTTGCCTTTCTTGCTTAACCGCCTCGAAGTAACGCAATTTTTCTAGAACCGCCATCAATTTACCGTGGGACTGTTTGAGCTCATACGCGGCTTTATCTCGCTCGCTATCTAGTTCATCCAGCTCCTGTTGTGCTTGCTCTAGCTCTTTCTGTAACTGGCCGATTTGCGTTGTTGCTAGTTGCTGATTGGATTCAAGTTGTTGTTTTAAAAGCTGTTGATCAAAGCGTGTTTTCTGCCTGATCCACCAGCCTACTCCGACTCCGCTGATCGCCGCACTGCTAATAGCGCTAATAAGTAGGGCTTGGTTGTCCAGAATCCATTGCATAATAAAGGGTTAACTCTTATTTCAGGTACTGTTTCAATGGTATTTTACCACTGGATAAATGTCCAGTTTGTCGGCTAGATATCGAACAGCTAGACTAAGCGCTCTCTAATCTGCCCTACCGCCAATCGCCAACGAATTTAACTTGTTGGTTTTAATAAAGGAACATCATGAACGAGCGTCGTGCTTTAGGCTTTGGTCTGTCTGCCGTCCTATTGTGGTCTACCGTAGCCACCGCCTTTAAATTAACTCTTGCAGAGCTTACCCCGATTCAAATGCTGACCGTTGCCAGCATGGTCTCAGCGATTGCTCTGACCGCTGTATGTACCATTCAGGGCAAACTGTCTTCGCTGGCTAGTACCTTCTTCGCGAATCCTTGGTATTACTTATTGCTTGGCTTGATCAATCCACTGGCGTACTACGTCATCTTATTCAAAGCCTATGACTTACTTCCCGCCTCACAAGCACAAGCGATCAACTATAGCTGGGCGATTACTTTGACTCTGATGGCTGCCGTCTTCCTCGGCCAGAAAATCCGCAAGCAGGACTGGATAGCCTGCACGCTGAGTTACTTTGGCGTGATTGTCATTGCTACTAAAGGTGATGTACTGGGCCTGAGTTTCGAGAGCCCGTTAGGGGTGGGACTGGCTCTGCTATCAACTCTGCTTTGGGCCAGCTACTGGATACTCAACACTAAAAACAAAGCCGACCCTATCGTCGGCGTGTTACTCGGGTTTTTGGTTGCGATTCCATTCGCAATTGGCCTAAGCCTCTACGAAGGTGCCGGCTGGAACGGTATTTCTCTGCAAGGTTGGCTCGCGGTCAGCTATGTTGGCCTATTTGAAATGGGGGTAACCTTTGTCCTGTGGCTCAGCGCACTTAAATTAACGCAAAACACTGCGCGTATCAGCAATCTGATATTCGCTTCACCGTTTATTTCTCTGGCGTTACTGGCGACCATCATTGGTGAAGAAATACATCCCACAACCTTGATCGGCTTAGTGTTGATCATTACCGGACTTGTGATCCAGCAGATCAAATTTGGCAAAAAAGATCTCACACAATCCGTGAGTTAACATTTCTAGAACAATTGGTAAGCCATCTCACTTCCCTGGCCTCGCACCTCATCAATTTTATCAGTGAGGTCAGGGGAAACTCGCAATGCTGCTGCGGCCTTATGCCTGCTCAAATACCCTTGTTTTTCATCAACACTGAGCATTGAGTCCCACTGATGATCAATATCACGAGCTAGAAACATCAAGCAAGCCAGCCTTTTCGATTCCACCGCTTTGCCTGGATGATTAACATTAGCAATAGCATCAACCAGTTCAGAGGGAAACTTCCAGCTTTCCGCTAAGGCTGCTCCCAACTGCTGTGCGTCCGTACCTAACACTTCACGCTGTACGTCTACAGGGTTTTCGCCATTTTCCACCCGACGGCTGATTTCCAGTGCCTGCTCAGGTTCTAAAGAGTGAATCATCAGCTCACCAATGTTGTGTAGAATACCGGCAATAAAAGCTTCATTAGGATCAACTTTGACGTCTTTAGCAACTGTACTGGCAATGGTTGCCACTTCAAAGGTACTGGCCCAGTAATCTTTGATATTGAGGGTTTCCAGTTTAGGAAATGTTGAGGCGAGAATAGAAGAAGAAATTAAATTTCGAATCGCACCAACACCAATTCGTACAATCGCATCATTGATGTTGGAAACCCCTTTAACACCACCGAATTGCGCTGAGTTTGCCATCCTTAACACACGAGCTAACAACACCTGATCCATGGCCATTTTCTTTGCCAGCTCACCAAAATCGATTTGCTCCCTGTTAACCATCTCCAGCAATTCCTGAAGTACGCTTTCGATTCTGGGTAATTCATTGATTCTTGAGATCAGCGCTTGATAGCTCATATACCACTCCTTCAGCAAGTTCTGTCCATTTAATATAGGACAGAAATTGAGCAAAAGATCGATAACGGTTGTGCTAAGCACTTGCGATCAACACTGTTTGTCCCGCAGCCACTGGCGTGGCGACATTCCGGAAATATTATGAAAGGCGCGCGAAAACCCCGAGTAACTACTGTAACCCACTTCATCCGCGACCCAGTTCAACGGTTTACGCTGCAACAATAATGATTGTGCGACTGAGATGCGCCATTTCTGTACATAATCTCCGGGCGTTTCTCCAACCACCGCTTTAAACGTATCGATGAACTGAGTGCGTGACATAGCCGCCACCGAGGCAAGCTCGGCCAAACTGAAATGCCTTGTAGGTAACTGGTGCACAGCAGAGGCCACAGCAGCAAGCCGAGGGTGGGCCAGCGCGGCAAACAGCCCCTGCTCTATTTTCTTCTCTTCCACCAAATGGCGGAAAATCAGCGCCATCAGGGCGTCACTCAGTTTGTCCATCAGAAACTGTTGCCCCGCCACATCGTTGCCGGATTCACAAAACAAGGCGTCAATGACAGGTATCAGGCTTGGCGCAGCGCTAAAAGGGATCACCACCACCTCTGGAAGTGCAGACAACAAAGGGTTCATCTGCCCAACACGATATTCCACATTTGCGCATACCAGCTCCGCTCCGGACTCAACACCTTCAATCGCGTGCGTGGTCCCATGTGGCAGGTAGAGAATAGACGGCTCAATAATATGGCGTGATTCACTGTGTGCTTTATTGAGCGTCAGCTCACCAGAATGCAAAACGTGTAGATGGCCACTGTTTTGCGGGTTTGCTTGGAATGAAGACACACCACATAAGTGACCGGAATAAAACACACCAGTACGTATTGAGCAGTGCTCCATGAGTTGTGAGAGTAAATCCATTTCATCTCCGGACTTTTCGCATAGTTTTTTGGCTCTTAGTCCCTCTATAGACCGGATAAGTCGACTAAATTCTTTCAGGCAAGGTAATCAAAACAGACAAGGAGCTTGCTATGTCACGCATCAAATCCACGGGTCAAAAACTCACTTTAATGGCTGCAATGCTCGGTACCAGCTTTTCATTAATGGCAGCCGATATTGATATGAGCGTCGACCAAAACGACTTAGCGATCAAGGGATATGACCCTGTCGCTTACTTTACTGACCAAGGCGCTGTCCAAGGCAACTCACAGTTTACGGCAACGTATAAAAATGCCATTTATCACTTTGCCAGCAGCGAAAACCGCGATCAGTTTCGTGCAGACCCTCAGGCATACGCGCCTCAATACGGTGGCTATTGCGCCTTTGGGGTTGCCATGGGTAAAAAGTTTGAGACTGATCCACAAGCTTGGAAGATAGAAGACGGCAAGTTGTACCTAAATTTAGATAAGACCGTGCAAAAGCGTTGGTTGGAAGACACTCAAGGCTTTATTCAGGATGCCAACGGCAATTGGCCAACAATTAAAACCGTTGCGGCTGATCAACTGTAACACGGCTGCGCCTCAATTCAGGGGCGCATCTTTTCCTTCCTGCCCAGCCAAAGGATTCCCACTCCCACTTTCAATCACTTGTTCTCATTACATCAACATCGACTGTCGATTCAATGAGACAGAGCCAATAATTGATTAAAAAATATTCATGCGGTTGCATTGTCATAATAGTATATTGATCCTCTCAATAAGATTTGAGATGACAACAATAACTATAAAAAGCTGGCTGTATGATTATATTTCACTCTGTTCAGAATAAGCTTTCTAACACACAACGCGTCATTAAGATTGGTTACCGAGAAGCACAGGTTCTTGACCTGCTGCTCAAGCACTCCCCTGAAGTTGTCAAAAAGTCTGACATCATTCAACACGTTTGGGGAAGTGAATATATTGGCGAAACGTCACTCGCGAAAAGCATCAGTACGCTTAGGCAGGCCCTACTAAAACTAGGAGCCAAGGAGTCCCCGATTGTGACTGTGCCTAAAGTCGGCTACCGATTGGTCAGCCATTGTATTGAATATGCGCCCGCTGACCCGCCACCACAAGTAGACAAATCCAGCCCAGCGCCCAACCTCCCTACGTCGACTGTAATATCGAACCAGAGTGTTACATCCAACTTGTCTTTGAAAGAGTGCAAATCTCCTGTGTGTTATGTCACCGCGATTGCGCTGTTATTTGCTTCCAGCATCTTGGCATTAAGTAAGGTGCATGGCTGGCGTTGGGAAGACATTCCGAGCGATCAACATCTGGCAAGGCACACGGTCGGACAACTCCAAGTCTTCACGGAATCGGAAACTCGCCTGAGTTTACCGCTACGCCAGTTGCTCTCACAGAATCAGTGCGATTGCGTGGTATACATAGAAAAAAACGAGCGCTTTTCAGAGCTGTCGTGGCTCGACAGGCAGCGTCGCCAGTCGATTAATGTCTTTTATGCACCGGGACAGTTAAAACAAGTCTCGGCTCAGGTAGAACGTTTTATTCAGGAGGGACAACAATGATCCCATACCTCACTCTAATAATCGCTACGATCATCTTTTCTATTGTCCTTAACCTACCTTGGTCGAACCGTATTGAGGATAACCGTTATCAGCACAGCGAAATCCATATCCAACCCGACAACCAAATTTTTCGCTCTGATGGACTGACTCGGATTGAAAACAACGAAGTCGTTCACCTTGCTTCACTTCAGGATGACAAAATGGAGCAACCGATAGTGATTCGTTTTCAGGGCCAAGCGGAATCGTTCAGCCAGTTCGGCTTTTCACTCTCCGGCATCATTAACTTACTCTCAGTACAGAAGTTAAGACCTGTGATGAATGACGCCACCATTTCGCCATATCTACTGCTCAATGATGATCCTTACACGCTGGATATCGATATCCTCTATTCAGCCAACTGCTTTGTGATAGTCCGCGATAGACAAACCGGCCGAGCTCAACTGCTCGCCAAACGCTAAGCCTATCACTAGATTCTTACCTCATATTTGTTCTTTCTCTTCGCACGGGCTTCGCCTGTGCAAGTACCTCTGCTTTTCCGCTATCTAAACGCACCACAATTTTTCTAAATCTTATCGAAGCAAGATCACAAGCTGTAAACAGTCCGTGTTTGCGTTGCATAAAACCAATAATAAAAACAATACATCCCACTGAATTTTAAAGGGAATAAAATTCAACTCTTTTCAGTACTGTAAATTATATGACTATGGAAAGGTAAACCTGTTGCTTTTGACAAGCAGCCAACAATGACAACACAACATCATAAAACTAACAAAAATCACGAAAGGAAACGTCTATGTCTACGGTGAAAAAACATGTGTTATCAGCAGCTGTTCTTTCCGTTCTATCTGCAGGCGCGCAAGCTAAGATTTATCCTGACCAGTTAGTGCTTGATCAACTGGGTGAAGATATCTGCCGTTCTGGCTACCGCCCGATTGACCGCTTCGAAGCATCCGAACAGAAGGACTATATTGTTTCTCGCATGGGTCAGTGGCAAATTGCTGGCTTAAAAGACAATTGGGTGATCATGGGACCTGGCTACCATGGTCAAATTAAGCAGGATAATCCCAATGGCAGTACTTGGTGTTACCCTGACGATGCATTGTCTGAAATTCCAAACTACTCCTCAAAATCCATTCCAGAAGGTGACGAGCTGGATATTCAGTATGAACTGGTAACCAACCACTCTAATTTCGTCCGTCCGTTGAGCTACCTCGCCCATTACCTCGGTTATGCTTGGGTTGGTGGCAACCATAGCCAATATGTCGGCGAAGATATGGATGTCAGACGTGAAGGCAACGGTTGGGTGATTCAAGGCAATAATGACGGTTCATGCGATGGCTATCGCTGCGATGAGAAAACCAAAATCACTGTCGATAACTTTGCCTATACCCTTAACGACAGCGATTTCTGGCACGGTACGGTGACCGAATCGGATCGCCAGCTGGTGAAAACCGTAACGGCGGTTGCTCGCAACAACAGTGACATCCCACAGCAAGTGGTAGTGGACCTGAAAGTGGATGAATCAACCAACTGGTCAAAAACCAACAGCTATGGCTTTGCTCAGAAGGTATCGACCGAAAACACCTTTAAGTGGCCTTTGGTCGGCGACACTAAGCTGACGATTACGCTCGAAGCCAATCAGAGCTTCGCCAGCACGAATGGCGGATCCACCAGCGAACAGGTGACGCTTCAGGCAAGGCCTACGGTGCCTGCTCACTCTGAAATCCCGATTCGTGTCGAGCTTTACCGTTCCAGCATCTCTTATCCATACCGCTTTGGCGCAGATATCAGCTACGACGTCGAATTTAATGGCTTCCTGCGCTGGGGTGGCAACGCTTGGCATTCTCACCCAGACAACCGTCCATACAAAGCACACACCTTTACAATGGGACGCGGTAGTGAGAACTCCGCAGATATTCGTTATCAATGGGATCACCGTTATATTCCAGGTGAAGTCAAATGGTGGGATTGGAGCTGGGCGATCAATGAAAACGGTTTAGGTAACATGCAGTACGCAACAGGAGCAAGCCTACGTCCGTTTTACTCTCATGTTTCCGGCGATTTCTACGCGGAATCGCAATTTGCTGGCACGATCGAAATCGGTCAAGCCACACCAATTGGCAACGCTGCACAAAGCAGCCGCGTCAAACGCTCTGCGGAAGCTCTGGTTAGTGAACATATCGGTGATATAGAAGTCACAACCAACTTTGACGCACAAGAACTTGAGGCACTTGGCTTTGGTGATGCTCAGCTGACCATCACACCAGCCAAATAACTTTGCCTGTAGCCCGAAACGAAAAACGGAAGAGCTCCCCACTCTTCCGTTTTTTTCTTGATAAGACTTATACCCACTGCCCGGCAACAAACCCTGAGCTCCAGCACCACTGGAAGTTGTACCCTCCAAGCCAACCCGTCACGTCCATCACTTCGCCGATGAAATACAGGCCTTTGATATCCTTGCACTCCATCGTTTTTGAAGACAGGTGATCGGTATCAACGCCACCTAGCGTTACTTCCGCAGTGCGGTACCCTTCCGTTCCGTTAGGCGCGATGGTCCAATTTTCTAGTTGCTGAGCAATCTGCTTCAGCTGATTCACACCAAACTGCTTGAGTGGCAGATCGGTCAACACTTTACGCTCAATCAGCACTTCTACTAAGCGCTTCGGTAAGACTTTGGCTAGGGTGTTTTTCAGGCTTTGGTTGGGGTGCTTTTCCAAAGAACGGCTCAACAAGGTATCAATGTCAGCTTCCGGTACCAGATTCACGGTCACTGCCTCGCCGGGCTTCCAGTAGGAGGAAACCTGCAGGACAGACGGGCCAGATAACCCTCTGTGAGTAAACAGCAAGGCTTCTTTGAAGGTGGTATTGTTTTGCGTGGTAATTTCGACAGGAATCGCGATACCGGACAGCTCGGCGAAATCCTCTTTATCTTCTTTGTGTAAGGTAAATGGCACCAAGCCCGCCGTCGTCGGCAACACGGGTAGCCCAAACTGCTCTGCGACTTTGTAGCCAAAGGGTGTAGCACCCAGTTTTGGCATCGACAATCCGCCAGTCGCTACCACCAAGGAGTGACATTCAATCCCATCGGTATTAGCGTGCAGCTCAAAGCCCGTGTCGGTTTTTTCTATATGGTGAATGTCCTGACGATAACGTTGCTCGACCGTCGGCAAATCACACTCTGCAAGTAGCATTTTGACGATGTCTTTCGAGTCGCAATCACCAACACAGAACAGCTGACCATGATCGCGCTCCTCAAACTGGATTTCATGTTTGTAGATCATCGAGATAAAGTCCCAGTTGGTGTACTGGGCCAGTGCCGATTTTACGAAATGCGGATTACTGCACAGGTAGTTTTTGGCTGAGACATCGTAGTTAGTGAAATTACAACGCCCACCACCCGAAATAAGAATCTTGCGGCCCGGTTTTTTAGCGTGATCCAGCACAAGCACTTTTCGCCCACGCTTACCCGCTTCTGCAGCACACATTAATCCTGCCGCACCTGCACCGATGACGACCACATCAAACTTTTCCGCCATGACCTTTTCTCAACCAAAATCCAATAAAAAAGGATGTGCATTTAGCACATCCTTAGCCAGTTTCGGCGCTATTCTAACCACAAATGGAACGCTTGCCAAATCACCTGTTATAAGATGAATGCCGCAAGTAAAGTTACCCCGAGTAGTGACGTAGAAAGAATAAAGAGTTCTCTGACCCGTTCGCATTTTCCGGTAAACACTTCATCATGGTGATGGTGGTACTCTTTGCTCTTCAGATAATGAAACAGACGCACTTGTTTAGTGACATTACCATGAGTGGTAAAGAAGCCGTTTCCGTCGACTTGCTGATAGAGCAGCGGGTGCGCTTCACGCATGATGTAGATGAGAGAACGCAGTGCAGTCAAGTATCTGGCCATGTTCACCAGAGTTACCAACATAAGCGTGAATAGAATGGTATCAGCATTGATCATCTTTTCCTCCCTACACCTTCTACCTGAAGCCCAGAAGAAAAAGACGATCTGCTTAGAGAGTCTTTCGCTGAAGTTTATTCAGCAGGGGCATCCATGATAGAAGATGAACCTTCTTTCGCTAGAGCCGCTAGGTCTTTATCGATAAAGAACAGCGCTTTGCCGTCTTCACCAACCAACTCTAGCTTGTCTAAAATCCCTTTAAACAACTTCTCTTCCTCGTGCTGCTCAGCGACGTACCACTGCAAGAAGTTGAAAGTAGAGTAATCTTGGGATGTAAACGCTACGTGAGCCAGCGTGTTGATTTTCTGAGTAATCATCTGCTCATGCTCGTAGGTTTCACGGAAAACATCGCCTAGGCTGCCAAACTCATGTTTTGGTGCATCGATCGCACCCAGAATTGGCATCGCGCCAGTCTCGCTCACATAAGTGAATAGTCGCTGCATATGCTCCATTTCTTCTACGGCGTGTGTACGTAAAAACTCAGCAGCACCTTCGAAACCATTGTCTTCACACCAAGCACTCATTTGTAAGTATAGATTGGATGAGAAAAATTCGAGATTAATTTGCTCATTCAATTGATCAACCATTGCCTGTGAAAGCATTTATCACTCCTAATTAACTCGATGAACTTCAATGAACTATATCATTAGCCAACCATAACACTTTGACGAATGAATGTGGATCTGAGATCACTACGGCAAAAATATTCTAACCTTAATGCTAACCTGTAATTAGACACCTAAAGGAGATAGCACTATGAGTTATCAGCATATTTTGGTTGCCGTTGACCTATCTGAAGACAGTAAGGTTTTGGTCGACAAAGCGGTTGCTCTCGCCAAACCTCTTCAGGCCGATGTCTCTTTCATTCACATCGATGTCAACTACGCAGAGCTGTATACCGGGCTGATTGACATCAATCTGGCCGAGACTCAACACCAGGCGATTGAAGCCTCACAACAGCAACTGCAGAGCTTTGCAGAGCACGCCAACTACCCGATCAAACATACGCTGGTTGGTAGCGGTGATTTGGGTAATGAGCTGTGCGATACCATCAAAGAGTTCAATATCGATATGGTGGTATGCGGTCATCATCAGGATTTCTGGAGCAAGCTTCTGTCTTCCACCCGACAGCTGATCAATTGCTCTCCGGTCGACATGTTGGTCGTGCCACTTAAAGACTGATCGCGACAGAGTTTTCGTATAGACTGCAGAACAGTTGTTGATAATGAGTATTAATTATGGGTTATCTATCTGCAGTCACCCTATTGTGGGCGTTCTCGTTTAGCCTGATTGGCGTTTACCTTGCTGGTCAGGTCGATTCTTGGTTCTCTGTGCTGATGCGCGTTGCGCTAGCCAGTTTGGTGTTTATTCCATTCCTTAAATTTAAAGGAGTCGATAAATCGCTAATCATTAAGCTGATGACCGTGGGCGGTTTCCAGCTTGGTTTAATGTATTGCTTCTACTACCAGTCTTTTCTTTTACTCTCTGTACCGGAAGTTCTACTGTTCACCGTATTCACACCTATCTACGTCACCTTGATTTACGATTTACTCAAAGGTCGATTCTCACCTTGGTACCTAGTAA
This sequence comes from Vibrio sp. St2, assembly GCF_947311885.1. Taxonomy (NCBI): domain Bacteria; kingdom Pseudomonadati; phylum Pseudomonadota; class Gammaproteobacteria; order Vibrionales; family Vibrionaceae; genus Vibrio; species Vibrio sp. St2. The sequence continues at coordinate 39,589 of NZ_CAMZNA010000017.1, forward strand.
CTGCCGCTATAGCGGTGGCGGGCGCAGCCTTTATTAAATTTGCAGGTATCAATGAGAACTTCCTGATCGGTTTCCTTGTCGTGCAAGGTGCTAACGTATGTTTTGCCATCGGTCAGGTGGGTTACAAATACCTGATGGAGAAGCAACCGGTTGATTTACCCCAGCATACGATCTTTGGTTATTTCTACTTAGGTGCTCTGTGTGTTGCCTTGGTGGCGTTTGCGCTGATGGGCAATATCGATAAGATGCCAACCACCAGCACGCAATGGGGCATTCTGATTTATCTAGGTCTGATCGCTTCAGGTTTCGGCTACTTTGCCTGGAACAAAGGAGCGACTATGGTGAACGCTGGCGCGCTAGCAGTTATGAACAACGCGCTGGTTCCTGCCGGGCTAATCGTCAACATAGTGATTTGGAATCGAGACGTTGACCTAACCCGCCTAGCGATTGGCGGTGCGATCATCATGCTGTCGTTGTGGATTAACGAAACCTGGGTCAAACGTAAAGTCGCCCAAGGTTATCAAGCCGCAAGCTAACAAAAAAACGCTCTCCAGTTGGAGAGCGTTTTTTATCAATGCATATTGGGTGTCGATGCCGGTTCGAACATTTCTGGTGGCAGGTTCAAGGCAGGGTTTTGACTGAGACGTGCCTTAATTTTAGCCTCGTGCTTTTGCAGTTTGTGTTGTTTCTTAGCCAGCTTCAATAGCTTCTTCTGCTGCTTGTAGTGTTTCTTAAGTGCTTTCTTAGCCTTCTTAATCGCTTTCTTATCGGACAAGTCCAGCGTCAGTTCATCGGCAGTGGCTTTGGCTTCTGTAGACACCTTAGGCTGCGCTTTCTCTTTAACCCGCTCCACCACGCGGCGCACCGCTTGGGACTTCTCTTCAGAAAGACGAGGGACTTGAGTCTCTTGAGGTGGTAAAGCTTCCGCTAACAAACCACAGGCGCGTTGTTGCTCTATAGGTTTGTTCTGGCACTGCTGAGGAGGAATGGCGGCAGGTTTGCACAAAGAGGTTTTCTCTGCTGAAGAGCGAGCACAAGAACGACAGACAAACTTAGGTGCGACCACCAAGCGATGAATTTCATTTAATCCATCGGCAATTTGCTTGCGATTCATCTTACAAAGTCGTTTAGCCATGCTACCACTCCAGCTAAGAATACGAATAATTCTTAGTATGATATACCTGCATGGTGACGATTAAGCAAGCACAAAATAACGCTGTAAAACGCAATTGAGTGCTAAGTCATTGATGCATTCACATAAACGTCAAAACGATTTTTTTTCGTCTCAATAGCCATCGTGGGCTTTCGTCCACCCAGCCATTCGGCATAGTCAGGTCTCTTAACCACCACCCTTTTGCTCGCAAGGGCTAACGCAGGTTCTAACAGCTTATCAGCATCCAGATCAGCCCCGACCAAAGACTGAAACACTCGCATTTCTTTTTTGACTAATGCGCTCTTCTTTTTGCCTTCCGGGTGCGGGTACATAGGGTCCAAGTAAACCACATCAGGCTTAGTAAACTCGGCGTCGCTGGCGAGAGATTCTAGGGCGTTATGGCTAGAAGCATGCAGCAGAGACATCCGCTCGCTGACCCAGTCTCCGATTTCTGGGTCCTGCTTCGCACGTTCAAGACCATCATCTAACAGGGCTGCCACAACAGGGTGACGTTCCACCATTTGCACTTTACACCCAAGTGAAGCCAGTACAAACGCATCACGCCCCAAACCCGCCGTACCATCGAGCACAGTGGGAGTCACACCTTTGTTCAAACCGGCGGCTTTCGCAATAGCTTGCCCTTTTCCACCACCAAATTTGCGCCTGTGAGCCACTGCACCACCCGCTAGGTCGACGAAGATAGCGCCCAACTTAGGCTCATCGACTTTACGCAGCTCTAAGCGTTCTGCAGTCAAAACCAAAGCAAAAGCGCTTTGTTCATCGTGTGACAGCCCCCAGCGTTGAGCCAACTGATTCAGTTGCTCATTTCGGTTCGGGTCTTCACTAATGAGTTGTAGCTGCACGATAGGCTCCATAGGGGTGGTCAAATTTCTCGGGCGCCAGTGTAATGGATTTTGCTATCCGACACTACGCTTGTCAGTCAGCAGCTCATCGACCAGCTCTTCAAGTGGTTTGGGTTTGCCAATCACATAACCTTGGGCGTAATCCACACCCAGCTCCACCAGAAGATCAATGATGCGGGTATTCTCAACGAATTCGGCAACGGTTTGTTTGCCCATCTGCTTAGCTAAATCATTAATCGAACGCACCATTAGGTGGTCGACTTCATTAACGTCGATATCGCGAACAAACAAGCCATCGATTTTCACGATGTCGACTGGCAGTTTCTTCAGATAACCAAACGAAGAGAGGCCTGAACCAAAGTCGTCCAATGCAATTTTGCAGCCCAACCGCTTAAACTGAGAGAACAGCTCTATCGCTTGATTCATGTTACTCATCGCGGCCGTTTCAGTAATTTCAAGACAGATTTTTTCACACGGCACAGGGCTGTGCTGAAGCGTATCCAGTAGGAAAGCAATAAACTCCTTATTACCCATCGAGTGGCCAGAGAGGTTAATCGAACACATGCCAAGATTCGCCAACGCCTCAGGATTGGCAGCCAGCCAATTTAGGGTTTGAGTCACTACCTGCTTATCCAGCAACTGTGCGATATTGTAGCGTTCTGACGCTGGCATAAAGATACCCGGAGAAATGTATTCCCCTTCGGCATTGCGAATACGGATGAGGATCTCGAAATGCATCGGCGCATCGTCTTGGCTCAAAGCCAGAATCTGCTGGGCAAACAATTCAATCCGATCATTCGCCAACGCATTGTGCACTAAGCTGACACATTCCATTTCCTGCTCACGTCGCTGCAGATCAGCATCATCCTGACAGTAAAGGTTGTAGCGGTTACGCCCTTCCTCTTTGGCGGCATGACAAGCCGTATCCGCCTGAGCATGAACCATTTGTGGAGAGTCAGCGGTATGGTCAATCAAACGGATACCAATCGAGCACGTCATATTGAGACGGATGTCATCCCAGACAAAAGGTTGCTCACTGAGTGTCATGACAATCGTATTGGCAACGTTTTTAGCATCACGCTCAGTGCAGTCTTTGAGTAGTACTGCAAACTCATCACCACCCATACGCGCCAAAATAGCGTTATAAGGCAGCACCTCTTCCAGCATGCTGGCACAGAACTGGATAGCGGTATCTCCTGCCTCATGGCCCGCAGTATCATTGAGCACTTTAAGCTGGTCGAGGTCCAAGTACAGCATAGCGTGAGTCCGGGTGTAGCTTTCTACTTCCAGCAACGATTTTGCCAGCTCCATTTCAAAATGATTTCGGTTAAACGTTCCTGTCAGCAAATCGTGACGAGCCTGATATTCCAACTGCTCTGCCAGCTTCTTAGTCTCGGTAATATCCTCACCAACAATCAGCAAATGCCCAGACTCAACCAACGGGCGAATGTTCTCGCGAACCCAGACTGCTCTTCCGTCCGCGTGACGATATTCAATTTCACGTCGCCACACGCCGCGCATCGCTTGCTTAGGTTGCAACAGAACTTGCCTTGGAGTGACTGCATCTTGATGAAAATAGAATTCACCCAACGAGTGGCCCAGTACTTGGTTCGAGGTATAGCCGAGCAGCTGTTCAGCAAAGTGATTAACCTGCTGAATACAGTTGTGGTCATCTAAGGTGATCATCATTACAGGTTGCTGGTCGTAGTAATGGCTTAGATTCGCTTCCCTTTGGTACAGCCGCGCTTCGGTAATTTTCCTTGAGGTAATATCTCGTGCTTCGAGCAGAAAATCAGCCCCCTGCCCAGTCTTAGGTAAAGGCTTAAGCGAGATTTCCAGTACAATTGAACCTTGTTCTGAGTGCCAGATTTCGGCTTCAAACTGAGTGTTTTGCTCTGATTTATCGGTGTTAAAGTAGCTTTTCAACTGCTGGGCTGCTTGATCTTCCCAATGCTGATGCTGCCAGATAGGCCGATCAACACTAAAGTCCTGATGGTAAAACAATTCCTGGAGCTTACTGTTGCTTGAAACAGTCCGTCCCTGAGCGTCTAGCAAGCCGATAAAGTGATAGCTCTGATCAAAGACCATTTCGATTAATGTCTGGCTTTCCTTGGCTAGGGTCTCGCTTTTTTTCATTCGGCTCAGGTAGTAAACCAAAACCACAATGATGACGGATAAGAGCACGACCAGACTGGCAACCGCTCGAAGTTCCTTTTGAAACCGCACTGTGAAAGGTTGAGGCTTGTTAAATAAAGTGGATATTGCTTCGCCTTCAATGCCTAATCCCCATCTCACTACCGCCTGATAATCAAGTTTAATTTCCGGAATGCCCGCCTCCACTTTAGGTAGAGTTTTCGAGGTGGAATTCAGCACTTTCAATAATTGCTGGGCGGCTTGCTGGCCTTGTGTTCTGCCACTCAAAATTACCCCGCCAACCGCTCCATGACCTAGTCCTAAATCATGTACCATATAAATCGGCGATTTAGACTCTTGATTGAGCTGCTCCCATTCATCTTCTGTCGCAACGCGCCCGTTCTTGTCTCGGTAATAAACCCAAAACAAAACAGCACTGGATTTGTCTAATGAAGAAGTAAATTCGATCAGTTGTTGGTACGTTTCCGGAACCAATTGTTCAACCATAGTTTGATACTCGGTATTGAGCGTCAGAAATTGCTCGACCTGGCGCCTGACAGCCTCACCTGTCACCGAGTGATCGCTTAAAATGTATATTGTCTCCACCTCTGGTTGAACACGTTCAATGAGCGTGACATTACTGTAGATATCAATATCTTCTACCACGCCTGTCGCTCTGAGCTGAGAATGCATCTGCGGGTTGTAGTTATTGATACCGCCAAATATCACAGGTGTCTCACCAATTTCCGGCGCTAAACGCTGCATCAGGTTAAGTGCATTATTGTCACTGACAACAATGGCAGAGAAGGTTTCCTGAGAGAATTTGGTTTGGTAGAGCTTGTAGAGTTGCTCTAGGTAGGCAGGGTTCTGTAGTCGTTTTGAATCAAGGTACACCACTCGTGTCGTGATACTTTCTCCACGCAAAATATCTTCCAGACCATATTGGAAGGCGTCGGTCCAGAAAAAGCCCGGATGGTAAGAGTGAACAATCAGTACATCTTTATCTTTAGCGTGTGCATGAGAAAGGCTTGTTAAAAATACAGCTAGAAGAATCAGACAAAAGCGCACTAAAATAGCTCTCAGATAAAGTTAGCGATTAGTTTAATAGTATCACTGTTGTTGATATTTTGAACTAAAGACATAGCGTTAAGTAGAGATGAAGATGCAAGCTCACAACACCAAGCTCGACGACCTCGACCGTGCCATTTTAAAAACTCTGATGGAAGATGCCCGAACGCCTTATGCTGAAATGGCTAAGCAGTTTGAAGTCAGCCCAGCCACGATTCATGTGCGCATTGAAAAGATGAAAGCCGCGGACATTATTCAGGGAACAGAAGTGATCGTCGATACTAAAAAGCTGGGCTATGACGTGTGCTGCTTTATCGGTATTAACCTCAATGCCGCGCGTGACTATCACTCCGCTCTAGAAAAGCTCAACGCATTAGAAGAAGTGGTTGAGGCCTATTACACCACAGGTGCATACAATATTTTCGTTAAGCTGATGTGCCGCTCGATTGAAGAACTACAGTTTGTGCTGATTGATAAGCTTCAGGCGATTGACGAAGTGCAATCGACTGAAACTCTTATCTCCCTACAAAACCCAATCAATCGCAACGTAAATCCGTAATAAATTATCCAATAAAAAGACCCGCATGATGCGGGCCTTTTTATTATTTTGATTCGAGGTACTTCTTAAGCTCTTCAGCGGAGATGCCCTGCTCGGCAATGGTTTTAGCAATCGAGGCAATTTCTTCCCCTTTGCGATCTTCAACGACTTGCTGAAACTGGTAAACGATGTCACGCAACATATGAAGTGGGACTTGTTTCGCCGCACTACGAATGCGCTCACCACTTTGGTTACCCAGCTCGTTTAATAGTTTTCCAAACATAACTTTTTCCGGAGCATCTTCCAGTTGCTCCAGTACACGAGCCATTTCGTAAGTTGTCATCGACATCGAGGTTTAGCATCCACAGTAGTTATTAGAAGTGAAGGACAAATATACAATGTTTTTTTAGTCGTTCAAAGCAATTAGACAAAACTTACGCAATTGCCGCATGCCATTTTTTACCAGCTTTACTCATCAGTACAAAAATACCCGGTACGATGATAAACATTTGCACAGCGATCATCACCTGAGGCTCCATACCTAAGCGCTGCACTGTACCTACGACCAGCCCTGAGCCGCTCATCTGGAAAAGACCCAATAACGCCGCAGCCGTGCCCGCTTTGTCACCAAACGGAGCCAATGCCTTACCAGCAGCTGCACCTAGCACCCATGCGAAACCGACTGACGACAAAAAGATTGGCAACATGAAGGCCAGTGCCGATTGCTGCTGTGCCATCACCAACATCACAACGCCACCTAGGCCAAGGGTCATGATTCCTACAACTAGTGTTTTATGCGTACCATACTTATCCATAAATTTAGGCGCGGTCATACAAGCCGCAATGTTAATCACGGCGTTGATACCAAACCACAGAGTAAACTCGTTCATGCTCAGACCCAGGTTCTCCATCAACACCACTGGCGCTGATGTTACGTAAGCAAGAATCACGGCCATCGCGAGCATACACAGCGAAGCATGAAAGATGAACGAAGGTGTTTTGAGCACCGCCATATAACGACTGGGACGAAAAACTGGTTCTTTGCTCGGTGCAGGATTGGTTTCTTTCATTCCGATGAACATCGCAACCAAAGCCACCATGGCAAAGCCTGCCATAAACGAGAAGTTTGAGCGCCAACCGAATTGCTGTGTAAGCCAGCTGCCCAAGATAGGCGCCAGTGCAGGAATAAAGCAAATTGCACCATTCAGATAACTGATCATCTTGCCACTTTTCTGCGGCCCAAAAATATCGCGAACTGTTGCAAAGGCTGCTACCGATGTCGCGCACGCACCTAAGCCTTGCAGCAGCCTAGCAGCTAGCATCCATTCAATGTTTTGAGCACCCCACGCCAATAAGGCACTCAATGCGTAGATACTAATACCACCCAATGCAACAGTTCGACGTCCTACTTTGTCTGCCAAAGGGCCGGCAAATAATTGACCGACACCCATAGCGAACAAAAACCATGTAATCGTATCTTGTGCAAGTGCGTGTTCCACGTGAAACGCCTGAGAAATCTGAGGTAAAGCAGGCAGATAGATATCAATTGCCAAGGGGCTGAATAGCACCAACAAGGTGAGCAACACCATTTGCATTTTACCGTGATTTTGTTGAGAAGCAGTTTGCACGAAGAAGACTCCCGCCAAGAATTGATGAAATTGTTTGCAGTGTAAGCTAGTCTAGATATGACATCCAATGACACTTTATCATTAAAGATATTCCCCTAAGGAATTTCATGTGCATATAGAAAAACTAGCCCGTCTCGACCTCAATCTTTTGGTGTGCCTTAAAGTGCTTGCAGAGGAACTTAATGTCACTCGTGCCGCGCATCGTTTGTGTTTAAGCCAATCGGCAGTCAGTAAAAATCTCGCCAAGCTGCGCGTACAGTTTGAAGATCCACTGTTTGTTCGCCACGCTCATGGGCTAAAGCCGACACCAAAAACGCTCTTCCTCAAGCCCAAATTGGATAGCTTGATTAACCACTTGGAGCAAATCACTCAACCCGAGCAATTCGCTCCAGATTCGAGTGATCACAAATTTCAAATTGCCGCTGTAGAAAGTGTTTATCCGTTAATCTTGCCCCATTTCTTGCCGGAGATTTTTAAACGGGCACCAGGCGTTACCATCAGCACACATTCTTGGGCTGACCAAACTTTTAAACAGATCCAACGTGGTGAGATAGACCTTGGTATCACGGGGAAGGACATCGATATCAACGATGCTAAGTTGACCATGCTACCGCCCAACGACATCTGTGAGCAGGAAATCTATCGCGACAACCAAATGTGCCTGTTGCGCCACAACCACCCGATTCTCTCGGGTAGCTGGAATCTTGATACTTATCTTGAGCAAAGGCATGTTCAGGTTCGCTGTGATGGTAATGATCGCTGGTTATTGGATTACAGGCTGGCTGACATAGGTAAAGAGCGTGATATCGCCATCACAGTACCAGACTTTAATAGCGCAGCCAGCCTCTGTTCCTATACCGATTTCATCTTCACAGCACCTAGTCATTTCGTGAAATTATCGTCCAAACAACTGGGCCTCACCGTATTGCCTCTACCACTGGAATTCCCTCCGATGGCCTACACCTTGTTCTGGCATAGAGACAGAGAAAATGATCCTGCGTTGTCTTGGTTACGTCGAATAATTAAAGACAAAACCACCGCATTGAGATGATTTGCAGGCTGACGGTAAAAGGAGTAGCTTATTGCCACATCGTCCGCTTTTTAGAAAGGACGCGTGAATAAATGATAAAGGATTAATAGATGCTTACCACTACTGAACAACGTTTGGCGGCCATTCGTGAATGGCTGGTTCAGCACAATATTGATGCGTTGCTCATCCCACATGAAGATGAGTACTTAGGCGAATATGTGCCCGCTCATAACGAACGCTTGCACTGGTTGACGGGCTTTACTGGTTCTGCGGGTGCAGCAGTAATTACACAAGACAAAGCAGCGATGTTTGTCGATGGCCGCTACACCGTTCAGGTGACTAAAGAAGTACCAGCCGATCTATTCGAGTATCGTCACTTGATCGAAGAACCTGCTTTGGATTGGTTGAAAGGCCAGCTTTCTCAGGGCCAAACGGTCGCGATAGACCCAAGAATGCACAATTCCGCTTGGCTAACGATGGCACAATCAAAGCTTTCAGGTTCACTGGAACTAAAGGTACTTGCTAGTAACCCTATCGACGAACTTTGGCATGACCGCCCAGCTCCCATCGTTTCAGACGTGCGTCTGATGGCAACAGAAGCTGTGGGGCAATCATGTGAGTCTAAGCGAAAAGAGATTGCCCAGTTGGTCGCTCAGGCAGGTGCCGATAGCGCGGTAATAACCGCTTTGGATTCCGTCTGCTGGCTGCTCAACGTGCGCGGTTTAGATGTATCTCGTCTTCCTGTTTTGTTATCACATGTCATTCTCCATGCCGATTCAACTTTGGAATATTTCCTAGACCCTACTCGCTTACCTGAAGGTTTCGCTCAACACGTAGGTGAAGGCGTAAGTGTGCATCACCCAGAAGCCCTAAAAACGCGCCTCGAAGCTTTGTCAGGAAAAAGTGTCTTAGTCGATCCAGCAACAAGCAACGCATGGTTTAAGTTAGTTCTTCAGAACAATGGTGCTAACGTTGTAAGTGCTACCGATCCATGTCTTATGCCAAAAGCAGCGAAAAACGCTGTTGAAATTGCTGGAATGAAAGCCTGTCATATTCGTGATGGCGTAGCGATGAGTCAGTTTTTGTGTTGGCTAGATGATGAAATAGCAAATGAAAGACTGCATGATGAAGCTACTTTGTCAGACAAGCTGGAATCATTCCGCAGGCAAGATCCAACCTTGATGGATCTTAGCTTTGATACTATTTCCGCAGCAGGCGGTAACGCAGCCATGTGTCACTATAATCATGAGAATCAACCTGAGCCTGGTAAGCTAGAACTCAATACACTTTATCTAGTCGACTCTGGCGGTCAGTATCTCGATGGCACCACAGATATCACCCGTACAATTGCTATTGGTCAACCAAGTGACGAAATGATTAAGCAATTCACGCTTGCTCTGAAAGGCCATATTGGTGTTGCTCGTGCTCGTTTCCCGAAAGGTACACGTGGTTATCAGATTGACACACTAGCGCGCCAACATTTGTGGGCCGAGGGATTTGATTATGACCACGGCACTGGCCACGGTGTTGGCCACTTCCTAAACGTCCATGAAGGCCCTGCTAGTATATCGAAGCGACAGATTGATGTTCCTTTAGTCGAAGGTATGGTGCTTTCAAACGAGCCGGGCTATTACCGCGCTGATGCTTTTGGTATTCGTATCGAAAACCTTGAGCTGGTCGTAGAAACAAAAACTAATGGTGACTTCCCAGTCCTTTGCTTCGAGTCCCTGACTCGTTGTCCTATTGATACTAGAAACATCAATGTCGACATGTTGACTAAGCCAGAATTGAATTGGGTAAATGAATATCACCAGAAAGTTTGGAACGATATCAGCCCATTAGTAGAAGGCGATGTCAAAGCCTGGTTGGAAACAGCCACTCAGCCAATAGCGCATAGCTGATCGCTATTTTTCTAGAAATAAAAAAGCTCTCCTATGGAGAGCTTTCTTTGATGTTTCACGTGAAACATATCAGCCTGAGTATGCTGAATGCCAGTCTTTCCAAACCGGGTCAAACCCTTTTGCTCGAATCATCGCCTCTACCGAGCTCGCACTTCTTTCATCACTTATCTCAAACTGTTCTAATTCAGCTTCATCATTTGCATAACCACCGGGTTGAGTCTTCGACGCGGCAGACATTGATGTCACACCAAGGGGTAATACATTGTCTCTAAATTCAGGTGACTCGCGAGTAGACAACGAAAGTTCCACTTCAGGGTTTAGTAAGCGAAACGCACAAATCAACTGGACTAGTTGCTTGTCTGTCATCACCGACTTAGGTTGAAGCGCTCCCTCACAAGGTCTTAGACGAGGGAAAGAGATCGAGTAACGTGTTTGCCAATAGGTACGTTCAAGATAATCGAGATGGGTTGCAACATAAAAGCAATCAGTCCTCCACTCTTCTAGCCCTATAAGTGCACCAATTCCAATCTTATCAATACCTGCTTTTGCTAATCGATCCGGTGTTTCTAAGCGATACTCAAAATCCGTTTTGTTGCCACGCAGATGATGTTCCGCATACGTCGAAGGGTGATAAGTTTCCTGATACACCATGATAGCATCGAGACCTAATGTTTTGAGCTCTGCATACTGGTCTTGATCAAGCGGCTGCACTTCCATCGCTAAGTAATTAAATTTTTCTTTAATGATGGGCAACATCTCGCGGAAATATTTCATCCCGACTTTAGTTTCATGCTCACCAGTGACTAGAAGCACGCTATCAAACTTCATGCGTTTAATTGCTTCAACCTCGGCTTCTATTTCATCCTTATTCAATGTTCGGCGTTTAATACGATTCTCCATTGAAAAACCACAATAGGTACAAGCATTCGCACACAGGTTTGATAAGTACAGAGGAATGTACAATGAAAGCGTATTGCCAAATCGCTTTCTAGTTAACGCGTATGATAGCTGCGCCATTTGTTCCAAGTAAGGTTCAGCTGCTGGTGAGAGTAGCGCCTTGAAATCTTCTAGATCTCGTTTGGGTTTCGCTAGCGCTCGCTCAACATCCTTAGCTGTCTTGGCATAAATTGACATCGAAATGTCATCCCAGTTCAGCTTTTTGAATTGATCAACGAAAGTCATTCTCAATACCTACTTTAACTACAGTTCATCGAGAAAAGACGTCAACGGACTTGATGCTACCGCGTGAGAAACCTGGCCAGCTAAACCGGCCTCATACGCCATTCGCCCAGATTCAACGGCCATTTTAAATGCAGTCGCCATCGCAACCGGGTCGGCTGCTGCTGCAATCGCAGTATTGACCAATACGGCGTCTGCACCCATTTCCATCGCACGCGCAGCATGAGAAGGCGCGCCAATACCAGCATCGACGATAACGGGAACGTTAGCTTGGTCAATAATGATCTCAAGAAAATCATGCGATGCTATGCCCTTATTTGAGCCAATTGGAGCTCCTAAAGGCATTACTGCTGCACATCCCACCTCTTCCAATCGCTTACACAAAACAGGATCAGCATGACAGTAAGGCAGTACCGTAAATCCATCTTTGACCAGTTGCTCTGCTGCCGCTAAAGTTTCTATCGGATCAGGCATTAGATACTTAGGGTCTGGATGAATCTCGAGTTTGAGCCAATTGGTACCCAGAGCCTCTCTTGCTAAATGCGCAGCAAATACTGCGTCTTTGGCATTTTTCGCCCCTGAAGTGTTAGGCAATAAATGCACTCCTGCTTCAATTAAAGGCTGAAGAATGTCATCTTGTTGATCGTATATATCAACACGCTTCAACGCCATGGTGGCCAATTGTGAGCCCGACACCTTAATCGCCTGTTCCATTAAAAATTTGTTGGCAAACTTTCCAGTGCCCGTAAACAGTCGTGACTTGAATTCTCTGTCTGCAATCTTAAGCATCGTTGTTACCCTCCAGCAATGGCTTGAAAAAGTGAAATCGCATCGCCTTCATTCAGGCAAGTAGTTGGCCACTCGCTACGTGGCACAACGGTATTGTTAATAGCAAAGACGCATCCGACTTCAGGCAATGAAAACTGCTGAATGATGTTTTCTAGGCTCGCGCCTACGCTGACACGCTGAGACTGTTCGTTGATGATTATGTGTATCTCGCTCATTGCTTCACTTCTTGTTTATATAATTTGGTTGTCATTAACTGCACACCGAACACTGCTGGTCGCGCGCAATCGTCATCACTTGCCAGTTGAGTTTTAGTCCATTGAATAAGTGCAATTGGCCAACAGGAAAATCAAAATGTCCTAATGCCAATTTCTGTAATGTCGCTAATGCTTGATAGTTGCCTAAGGTACCTACGACAGGACCTAAGATCCCATTTTCACTGCATTTGCTCGGCTGACTTAGCTCATCAAAGGGGTAGAGACAGCGATAACATCCTGACTCTTTGCTCGATGAATAATCGAATACAGCAAATTGTCCTTGCCAACCAATAGCGGCAGCGGAAACAAGCGGCTTACTCTGTTGGTAGCAGACTAAATTGATCAACTGACGCGTTTGAATATTGTCGGTACAATCCAACACCACATCCGCTAACATCACTTCTAGTGCTAATTGATATGCTGATAGCCGCTTGCCGATGGTACGTATTTGCACACCAGAATTAAGCTGGTTTAACTGTTGGCGCATAGCCTCGATTTTGGCTTTACCGAGATTGCCCTCGCGATAGACAATTTGACGTTGCAGATTACTAGTATCAACATCATCATCGTCGACCAACACCATTCGGCCTACTCCAGCAGCAGCTAAATATAGACTCGCCGCACTGCCTAATCCGCCACAGCCAATAATCAAAACATGCGATTTAGTAATCTTTTCCTGCCCGCATTCGCCAATTTCCGGCAGTGAAATCTGCCTTTGATAACGTAAGAAATCTTGGTCGCTTAGCATGCCGATACCTCATTCGAAACATCAGTACTGATTTTTCGCTGCTCATCGGCAGTTAACTGAGTAAAGAATTCAATCGCTTGTTCCAGCGAAGGTGCTTGAGTGATAGCGCTCACCAACGCCAAACTAGTAACGCCACAGTTCCAAACTAGATGCGCATTGGATTGCGTGATACCACCAATCGCCACAGTAGGTACGCCTGATGAATTTAAATAAGGCATGGTATTAACCAGCTTTTGATAGAGAGCAAGCTTTACTAGCCCTTGAGGGTTGGTTGCGATTTGTTTTGTCTGGGTAGGAAATATGTGCCCCAAAGCGAGATAACTTGGATTAGTCTGTGCGACTCGAAGCAATTCATAATAACCATGGGTCGATAGCCCTAAACGCAAACTGGATTTAGCTAATTCAGCTAAGTTGCTTTCCTCAATATCCTCTTGACCTAGATGAACACCATAAGCTTGATGCTTAATTGCTAGACGCCAATAATCGTTGATAAATACCTGAGCGTCATATCTGCGACCAAGTGCAACTGCATCTTCAATTTGTTGCTCCAACTCATCTGCCAGTGGATCTTTAATTCTCAACTGAACGGTTTTGACGCCACTCTCTAAAAGCTTCTTGACCCATTCAACGCTATCAACAACTGGGTAAAGCCCTAAATCACATTTAGATACCGATGGAAATGCCAATTGATTACCTGATTTAGTCCAACCAGCGCTAATCCCTAGTCGGTGCTCTTCGAGAACAGGGGAAGGAAAATCGATAATATTCTCTGCCCATGTTTCACGTGAAACATTCGCCATGGCTCGTGCAAGTGTAAGAGCATCTTCAAACGTAAACGCCAAGCTGATGAGGGTGACAACCCATGCAAAGTGACGTTTACGATCAAACTCTGATTGATTGACTGAACTCGCTAACGCACATGCTTGATCACGACTAGGGTCTAACCAAATATCTAGAACCTGATTTACATCCAAGACATTAATGTAAACGTGCGATGAATCTATTTTTGGCCTAGATGGCTCGATAGTGATACCAGAGTAATACTCGATAAAGAACGTACGTTCATCGCCCACCACACCGGGCTCAACTAAATCTGTAGCCAGCTTTGTCCATTCTGAGCCATGAGATATATGAACTGTTTGAGCTGGGCTGACACCCAGCTCAATACTTTCTATCTCGAAGCCTTTTTCCTTGGCCAGCTGTAAGCATTGCTCAATTTCGGGTTTGACGTCAGCCAACGCGGTAGGAATAAGGATCGTTGCCATTACTCCTCCGTTACAGCCGTAGCAGCAGGATGGTAGAGCTCTGAGCCTGTGTCACGAAACTCCTTCGATTTCTGGCGCATTCCTTCAAGTGGATCATCCAACATTTTGACACTGATCGCTTGGTCCGCTGCTACTTGCTCGGTATCTTTGGCGTATTCACGCACTTCTTGTGAGATCTTCATTGAGCAGAATTTTGGACCACACATAGAGCAGAAATGGGCAACCTTACCGGATTCTTGAGGCAAGGTTTCATCATGGAAAGCTCGCGCGGTATCAGGATCGAGCGCAAGGTTAAACTGGTCTTCCCAACGGAACTCAAATCGAGCTTTTGACAACGCATTATCGCGCACTTGTGCCCCAGGGTGCCCCTTAGCTAAGTCGGCAGCGTGCGCGGCAAGTTTATAGGTAATCAGTCCGGTTTTTACATCTTCTTTATTAGGCAAGCCTAAGTGTTCTTTTGGGGTCACATAACACAGCATCGCACACCCGTACCAACCGATCATCGCCGCACCAATACCTGATGTAATGTGGTCATAGCCGGGAGCAATATCTGTGGTTAGCGGGCCAAGCGTATAGAAAGGGGCTTCATGGCAATGCTCTAGCTGCTCTTCCATGTTCTCTTTAATCATATGCATTGGCACATGCCCAGGGCCTTCAATGATCACCTGAACATCATACTCCCATGCGATCTTTGTAAGCTCTCCAAGGGTGCGTAATTCTGCAAACTGGGCTTCATCATTTGCATCGGCGACAGAGCCAGGACGTAGGCCATCACCAAGCGATAGGGCTACATCGTATTTAGCACAGATTTCACAGATCTCGCGGAAGTTGGTATAGAGGAAGCTTTCCTGATGATGAGCAAGACACCATTTAGCAATGATAGAACCACCGCGTGAGACAATGCCTGTCACACGTTTGGCTGTCATAGGTACGTAGCGAAGGAGTAAACCTGCATGGATGGTAAAGTAATCCACGCCCTGCTCCGCTTGCTCTATTAAGGTGTCACGCATTACCTCCCAATTGAGATTCTCGGCAATGCCGTTCACTTTCTCCAATGCCTGATACATAGGAACTGTACCAATTGGGACTGGGCTATTACGCAGAATCCATTCGCGAGTCTCGTGAATGTTACGACCAGTAGACAGGTCCATCACTGTATCGCCACCCCAACGTGTCGACCAAACCAGCTTTTCAACTTCTTCCTCAATTGATGAGGTCACAGAGGAGTTACCAATGTTGGCGTTTACCTTCACAAGAAAGTTACGGCCAATGATCATAGGCTCAGATTCTGGGTGATTGATGTTTGAAGGGATAATGGCGCGACCTTCGGCGACTTCTTTTCGCACGAATTCAGCGCTGATTTCGTCGGGAAGATTAGCACCAAAGCTTTGCCCTGGGTGCTGCTGATTCAGAACCTGATCGCGATACTTTGCACGGCCCATATTTTCGCGTAACGCAATATACTCCATCTCAGGTGTGATGATGCCTTTGCGTGCATAGTGCAGCTGAGTAACACATTGACCATCTTTCGCACGGCGGATGCGTGGCAGATTGCCATATCGAAGCTCATCGAGTGTTTCATCTTCCAGTCGCTGCTTGGTGTACACAGAGCTGACATCATCGAGTACTTCTGTATCGCTACGCTCTTCTATCCACTCCTCTCTCAGCTTAGGTAAACCGCTGTACAGGTCTATTGTATGAGTAGGATCGGTATAGACACCTGAAGTATCATAGACGCGTACTGGCTCATTTGGCTCGAAAATTGGAGAGTCTTTGGTACCCCCAATTAAGCTATCTGCGAGAGATATTTCGCGCATCGGGACACGAATATCGGGGCGTGAACCCTCTACATATATTTTGTGCGAATTTGGGTACGGTTGTACCGAAAGAGAATCAATGAACTGTTTTGCTTCCAGTCTCGCTTGCTTGCGACTCGACATAGCATTTTTCCTTGCTTTGTTATTCTAGATAAAAAGAGTTTGGATAAAAATGCTTGGCGGATAGATGCGACAAGAGGAGTCAAAATACAGGTGATGCGATTAGAGTGTTGACTAATGATCACCGAAACAACTTCGACTATTTGATAGATGCACCCAGAGAGAGTTCTGGTGTAGGTATCTTCTCTTGTTCCCTTCGCAGGTGTTAGCCTGATCAGGTTCAACGGATCCCGAATTAACGGTCTCAGCCTTATGGCACTCCGACAAGTAAAATCAGTATATAAAAACGGCCTGGTGAAACCAAGCCGAGTTGTCTATTTTTAGAACAATTTTATCAAGTATTAGCTTTTGATCAGAATTTGAAACCCTATCCAAGCCGCCGATATGCTCAAGACAACATTGAGCAGTACATTTAGCCCCATCTTGAAAAATGCACCTTGCTGCATAAGAAGTACATTATCCATTGAAAAGGTTGAGAAGGTAGTCAGCGCGCCAAGGAAGCCTAGGCCGATGATCTGACGCCATGGTTCGGTGGCCAACATTTCATTTTCAAATGCGGCAATCAACAAGCCCATAATAAATGAACCCACAACGTTGACCGTCAGCGTACCATAGGGGAAACCTCGCCCGAGCAATACCACACACAATTCTGAAACCAAGTATCGCGAGCATGCACCAAAAGCACCACCTAATGCGATAAATCCAAGTATAGAAAGTTGTCCCATGGTTCCTCCTGTCAAATTCTGCCGTATTGTATCTGGAATAAGGCTATTTTCGAATCAAAATCGCAACACATTGTCTCAAATTAATTTTGAGATTTAAAAAGTTACAGGAGTCACTTTACTTCGATGTAACCCATTAGTCCGGTTTTCATGTGTTCAATCACGTGGCAGTGATACATCCAGCGTCCTGGGTTATCTGCAACAAACGCCGCTTTGGCTCTACCGTTTTTACCTAGCAGTACGGTATCGGTATGGAACGGTTCTGCAATCTTTTTACCGTCCATTTCTAGAACTGTGAATGTATGACCGTGAATATGAATCGGGTGGTGATATTGGGTAACGTTCTTTAAATCAAATATATAAGTTTTACCGTACTCGAGCGTCGCCAACGGAGCCGGGATATTATCTTTACTCATTCCTTCCCACGCTCGCTTGTTGGTTAGCCAGAATTTAGGCATAGCTTTGCCATCTTTACTCGTTGGAGTAACAGCTCCTTCCCACTCAAAAACAAAGTCAATTTCCTCAGCATTAGCCAAATCAAGCTGCGGCACTGGGTTCAATGGTAATTCGGGCAACGCTTGAGACTCAGGCAAAGAAGATTCGACAACTTCGAATTCACACAGAGGAAATGGGAAACGCCCCTTCATTTGACGAACATAGACACGCTCACCAGCTTGAGGAGCGATAAGACCTATATCAACCCTCATTCCTGGGCCAATTTTATGCTGAGATAGCTTATAGGGCGTTTTAACAGGGTTACCATCGATAGCGATGACCCATGCCTCAGCACCTTCCACTGCAATCGGGTAAGTAATGGTATTGTCGACGTTCGCGATTCGCAACCGTGTGGTCGCTCTGGCCTTCAATTGGTAAATCGGCTCATGCACACCGTTCACACTACTCCACTCCCCTGGAGTACCCATTCGCGCACTCATACGCGGGATCATTAAGTCTTTCCACTGGCCTTGCTTGTCTAGGTGCCAGTGCTTAAGCATCAACTCATGTTCCTCATCGAAGATAACGGACTGGCTTTCTTCAACAATGATCAGCCCAACTAACCCCATTCCAAGCTGCTTAACACTGTTCATGTGCGGGTGATACCAGAATGTGCCGGCATCAGGTGGTGTAAACTCATAGCTGAAGGTCTCACCTGGCATGATAGGAGGCTGGCTAAGGAATGGGACACCATCCATTTCAATCGGAATTCTCAGGCCATGCCAATGGATGGTAGTCGGCTCTGATAGCTTATTAGTGAATCTTATGATGACAGGCTCGCCCTGACGACAACGAATCGTAGGAGCTGGAATCTGCCCATTGAATCCAAGCACTTGGGTTTCATAGCCAGGCACCAATTCTGCCGTAGCAGGTTCAGCCGTAATATCGTAGACATAACGGCCTTTAGGATCGGTTGAACGTTTGACAGAGCAAGCGGGTAAAACACTGAGTGCCGAAATGGCGAGTGAGGATTGCAGGAAGCGACGACGAGAAATTTCCATATTCTAATAACTTTGAGTGATGCGTCAGCAAAATGTAACAAACTATTAGTAATAATTCTCAACAAGAGAGCAAGTTTTGGTAAAACCAGTGAATTGGGAATGATAATTTCGAGTTGGCTTAAGAAATATATCCTTCATGGCTACTCAGTCTAAGAAAATACTGGCCTATGCTACTTAGGCAATCAGAAGGAATATAGGGACAAACAGTCGATAAAGGGCTGATCGTTTTAAGGCCCTAAGAAGATAGAACCATTTGACATGTGTTGCTTTGGAGGTTGGGGAATTCCTAAACAGTGATGCAATGGCCAAATGACAAAGGCTCTAGTCTTTCGACTAGAGCCTTGAAGATGGCAGGGGTGGAGAGATTCGAACTCCCAACACGCGGATTTGGAATCCGCTGCTCTGCCAATTGGAGCTACACCCCTGTAGAATCTTTCAAATTGTAGATTCGAAAAAACCTCGCCATAGCGAGGTTTCGAAATAAGTGGCGGAGCGGACGGGACTCGAACCCGCGACCCCCGGCGTGACAGGCCGGTATTCTAACCAACTGAACTA
>NZ_CAMZNA010000018.1:0-53630 GCF_947311885.1 Vibrio sp. St2
GAACTCAGAAGTGAAACGCAATAGCGCCGATGGTAGTGTGGGGCTTCCCCATGTGAGAGTAGGACATCGCCAGGCTTTAAATTTAGACTTAGAGTCTAACCAGTGCGGAGCGGTAGTTCAGTTGGTTAGAATACCGGCCTGTCACGCCGGGGGTCGCGGGTTCGAGTCCCGTCCGCTCCGCCACTTATTTAGAAAAAGCCCTAACAGCGATGTTAGGGCTTTTTCGTATCTGCAGTATTATTACTGGTCTGTGACCAACGAGTCCCAGCAGTCCATAACCCTGAACTAAGTCTCTCCACCGCTGTTAGCTACTTATTAAGAATCCCAGTCCAAGGACAGGTTTTTGTTGTTTAAGGGTAAAACTATTCTCTTGCAGAGAATGAACTCAATTTGATCACAAGAAGACCGCTCGCTGCCTACACTTATTCTAGACCTCGGCAGCCATGATAGGGCCTCTTTGTTTGTACGAAGTTGTCGCTTGCAACTAACAAGTACCGAACGTATTCGAGTCCAACTACCCACAAAGCTGAGCTACTACTTATATAGAGATACTGTCCCCCGGCTGGGCTTTATTGTTGGTGTGTGCATCGTTTCTTTAGAGAACAAATCACATAATGATTGGCCCGTCTGATCGGGTGCGGAATACTAAGGAAGTCTAGGAATTGGTATCCATGACGACGATTTCTAAGGTATTAAACTGGCAACTTGGTAGGTTTAGAGGCTGGTCAGTTTCGATCCATTACGGGCAAGCGGGAGTGTAGTGAGGTTTAGTTATTTAGGTAACAAAAAGCCGACCTGACGGTCGGCTTAGTTAGTAGAGATTAACTTTTTACGCTTGGACTAAAGTGAGTGCTTTCTTCGACACCTCATGAGCGGCTTTGGTCATATTCTGTTTCTCTAGTGCATCAGCTAAATAAGAGTAATCAGATACGCTGGAACGGACTGACAGCGCTTTTTCTAAATGTTGTTGCGCCTCAGACCAGTTTTCATTTCTTAAGTGGAACTGGGCAAGTGCACTGTGCGCTGGGGCATTGTTACCGTCTTTTCTTAGCACGTCTTCTAGGAACACAACGGCAGGATGATCGTCGGCTAGATTCATATCAGGCAGCAATGCGTAGAGGTCTGAATCTGGATGCTTTTTGAGATTCTCTTTGACTAGCGTAAAGGCCTCACTGTCTGCTTTACGAGCCATAAGCTGCTTGGCAAAGCACTCGACTAAATGAACATCGCTTTTTAATTTGCGGGTAAGGCTATTCCAATGAGCGATCAGCCCTTCACTGCCTTTTTGCTCTGCTACTTCTTCTAACAAACCGCATTGAGCACGTTGGGTTAGCTGAGTATGCTCATCTTTAGTGATGATTTTGCTTTTCACCAGTGTGGATAAGATATTCAGTAGCGGTTGCCACATCTTAAGCTCAATGTAGACATTTTTTAGCAGATTAAGAACGATGCGATTATTTGGGTAGCTGGATTTCAACTGAGATAACGTCTCAAATGCCGCAGTGTAATTTGCTTCTCTGACTTGCTGCTTGGCTCTCGTAAGCTCAACCGCCAATAGAGCATTTTCCTGCTCAGATGCCAGTTTAAGATAGTGGTCACGCTTTTCATTGTCTCCCAGTCCTTGCGCTGCTTCTGAAGCGACTAGGTAACACAGTAGCGGCATATCATGATGATTTGCCCAGCGAGTGACTTTTTTTTCTGCCAGTTTGAAGTCACCTTCAAGCAACTTGATGATACCTTCATTGGTATAGCGGCGAGAGCGACGCATTTTACGCACACTGAAGTAATTCAAGGTTGCCGAGCTGGCATAGAGAGTTTTCTTGATCAGAAACTCCAGGCCAAAAAGCGCAGCCAAGGTCGCAATAACAAATATCACCAAGGTAGTGACACTCATTTCGATGGTTTTATCTGCAATCGAGATCAGTACGTAGCCCTGCTGGCCAGCATATTGGGTTCCGGTAAACAGCCCAGCCCCTAAGACGACGAAGAGAAAAATGATTCTGAACATTATTTCTCCTCCGTAACCAGAGTGGTCACTTCACGGCGCAGGCGGTCACGAATAACGTCGGACAGAATTTGCTGTGTTTCAAGTTTCACCGGGTAGTCGACTTGTACATTCTGCTTGCTTAGCATTTCCAGAGTTTTATTGAACTCGATAACGGTGTTGACGTCTTGGTTGAAGAATGAACTCGACCATTTGTCGGCAGTTGTTAATGCTGTTTGATAAATATCTTGCTGCTCAACGTACACCGCTTTAATCGCCGTTTCTAATTTGGCTTTAATGTTTTCTTTAAGATAGAAATGTTGCTCTGGCGATAACAGAGGGATGACATTGCCATCTCGAGTACGGAAGGTAATGAAATTCTCCGAAAAGTCTTTGAGTGAAGTCATCAAGTTATTTTTCCAGTCATAGATGTCTTCGGAGACCTGTTGCTCTTTCTGCTCTGGCGCCTCAGGAAGAATGGCATTGGCTAACGGAAGGCTGTCAACTTGCTGTTGTAGTGCTGTTAATCTGAGAACAAGACCCTCGCGGTCGATAATAGGCACAGATTTAAGCTTCGTAATGTCATTGGCCATTGATTTACGTAACGGCACCAAGCTTGGGTCGTTTAACGCCGCGATGCGCTGATCGGCGCTTTCCATCAGTTTGGTGGCGCTGACGGCATCATGTTCGAGAAACAGCTTTCGGCCCGCCAATTTCACTAGATAATCTGCTTCTGCTAATAGCCAGTCGTTCGGGCGACGACCTTTTACATCAGCAATCGCAAGCTGCAAGCTTTCAATGCTTTTTTGCTGCTGTGATAAAACAGTTTCTGTCTTGTGAGTGATCTCGGTGGCTTTAGCTAACGTTGCTTGCTGGGTTGCAGTTAAATCCTGCTGAACAGAAGCGGTAGTTTGTTCCAGTTGCTTTTGCAGTGCTTCAATTTGAGATTGATATTGAGCATTTTGTTGCTGCATCTGGAATGTTAAACCGCCACCAACTATCAGTGAAATTACGATCGCGACAGCACCGACTTTAACCCCGCGCTTAGCATTTTTTTCTTGTTTGGCAGTGTCTGGTGACGCTGTAGGCTCAGACTTTTTAGCGGAAGATGTAGAGGGAGATTCAGACGCATTAGAAGTATTCTTGGAAGACTCTTTAGTCTCAGCAGATGACGCTGTTTCTTGGTCTTTCTCAGGTTCAATGTGGTCGTTTTTATTTTTACTTGTCATTGCTATTGTCCTGTTTCACTTTGGCCGGAGAGTAGCCAGTAAATCCTTATTGGAAGCGCTTCCTGTGTTGGTTATATGAAGAAAACCCATTTGTTGCGCTTCATTTGCGATACGTGCACTCGGTACATAAAGTTGAAGCCCGAATGCCCAGTTCAATTGCGCTTGTGTAAGCTGTGATACAAAGTAACTCAGCTGACCTGAACTGGTGATGACTAACTGTTGAATATGTTTATCCTGCCAGAAAGGTACGAATAAATCTGAGTCGAAAGCAAGGTTTTCTCGTTTGTATACTTCAAGATAACTGACCTGAGCGCCTCGAGATCTAAGTGTCTCGAATATTAGCTCTCGGCCACCATTGCCTCGTAGGATAACGACCTTTTTGTCTTTGACTTTTTTTAGTATGTCCAGCTCGAGCAAATGCTCGCTGTCACCAACGTCGGGGTAGTGTACTTTTTGCTGACTGAGTTTGCTTAAAACATGTGCAGTTTTTTGACCGACGGCAATGTAGGTGGCTGTTTGCGGCCATTCTTGCTGAGACGTAAAGGCTTGTTGTGTGAGCGTTACCGCATGTTGACTGACGGCAAGAATACAGTCGAACTGATTAAGCTGAGTGGCAATGCCGGAGAGATCTTTCCCCGGCAGGATTTCGATAAGAGGCTGATGAAGCGCGCAGGTACCGGCGCTGTTGAGTTGTTGGCAGAGTGAGCGGCCTTGTTCACCTGGCCGGGTAACCAACACCGCCATGGAGTTACTCGTGATCCGCGTACAGTCTGGTTAGAATATCGCGTGCACCATCATCCAACAGTTGGTTGGCTAATGTCACCCCAAGTTTCTCTGCGTCGGCGCGCGATCCTTTGATTTCGCCACGCACAATCTTTGAGCCGTCAGGTTCGCCGACAAGTGCACGCAACCAGATGTCATCACCATCCAGCAGGGAGTAACTGCCAATAGGTACCTGACAACCTCCTTCCAAGGTTAAGTTCATTGCGCGCTCACACAATACGCGGTCAGCGGTATCTTTATGGTTGAGTGGTTCAAGTAGCTTGATAAGACGTTCATCATCTAGACGACATTCAATGCCGACTGCCCCTTGACCGACAGCAGGCAGAGACTGCTCAGGCTCAATAAAACTGCGAATGCGCTCTTCTAGCTCTAGGCGTTTCAAGCCTGCCGCAGCAAGGATGATGGCATCATATTCGCCAGCATCGAGTTTACCTAAACGCGTACCGACGTTGCCGCGTAGCTCCTTAATGACTAGATCTGGGCGGTATTCCTTGATCTGACATTGACGGCGCAGACTGCAAGTGCCGACAACCGCACCTTGTGGCAGTTCGTCAATGTTCGCGTAGGTATTAGAAACGAAAGCGTCACGAGGATCTTCACGCTCACAAATCGTAACCAGCCCTAGGCCTTCTGGAAAATCAACAGGCACATCTTTCATTGAGTGAACTGCCAAATCTGCGCGTCCTTCCAGCATAGCGACTTCGAGCTCTTTTACGAACAAACCTTTACCGCCGACTTTTGCTAATGGAGTGTCAAGAATGACATCGCCTTTCGTCACCATAGTTACAAGCTCCACTTCTAAACCAGGGTGTGCTGCTTGAAGGGCATCTCGTACGTAGTAGGCTTGCCAAAGAGCAAGAGGGCTTTTGCGTGTTGCAATTCGAATAGGAGTCGATTGTGTCATGATGGTCTTTGAATAACAGTTCAGATGGGCTAATCCTACCATTCTCCATGAAAAAGTCTTACTGCTAGATCATCTCGATGAATGCCAGACATCGGGCTAGCAGAAATTATTCAAAATAGTGTGATGAGTATCTCGTTTGTAAAATGGGCTATTATTACAAAAGGCGGATACGTACCACACTATGTCGCGAGCATATTGATTAACAAAACAATGTCGATTCGATCGTACATTTCTTTACCAATCGAAATAAAAGTGTTAAATTGATCACGTTTTGTTAGTGCTTTAGAACAATTTGTCGTCAGGGCACAGTTAGGAATCAACCAAGGAATCACCCTTGCAGGCTTATACAAAGACGCTTATTCAGAGACTTGATAACCTAAACCAGCAGCGTATTGAGCGCGCGCTGGCTCTTATGGATTTGCAAAGTCAGCGTGTTTTCCATCTGATTCCTACCCTTCTTCACTTCAACCACCCAGTCATCCCCGGCTATTACGATTCTCAAGTTCCTTTTGGTGTATACGGTCTCGAATTCAATGACGTGCAACAGCAGTTTGTTGAAGATACTGAACTGACGATAGGTCAGTCGCTTCGTACCTGTGCAGAGCCGGCCATTCTCGGCTTGTATACCATGGGTAGTACTTCGTCGATTGGACAGAGTACCTCAAGTGATCTTGATATCTGGGTGTGTGTCTCGCCATCAATGAGCTGTGAAGAAAGAGAGTGCCTGACCAATAAGTGTTTGTTGATTACCGATTGGGCTCAGACTCAAGGCGTTGAGGCGAATTTCTTCCTGATGGATGAAGAGCGTTTTCGCACCAATCGTTCAGAAGAAATGACCGGTGACAACTGTGGCTCGTCCCAACACTTATTACTATTAGATGAATTCTATCGCTCTGCCGTTCGTCTGGCTGGTCAGCGTTTGCTGTGGCAAATCGTGCCGCCTGAGATGGAAGAGTGCTACGACGAATACGTTCGTGATTTATGCAGCCAAGGCTACATTGATTGCTCGCAGTGGATTGACTTTGGTCAGCTGAACCGCATTCCAGCCGAAGAGTATTTTGGTTCGAACTTGTGGCAGTTGTATAAGAGTATCGATTCACCTTACAAGTCGGTGCTAAAAGCTATCCTACTTGAAGCGTATTCGTGGGAGTACCCACATACCCAACTGCTTAGCATTGATACTAAGCGTCGATTCTTTGCCCATGAGCCTGATCTTTATGGCATGGATGCGTACTACTTGATGCTAGAAAAGGTAACACGTTACCTTGAGCGTATTGGCGACCACACCCGCCTTGATCTGGTGCGCCGCTGTTTCTATCTCAAAACGCACGAGAAGCTGTCCCGTGAGCCTGGCATTGGCTCTGTTGCTTGGCGCCGTGAGGCAATGAGTGACATGATCCAGAAATGGAACTGGGACCACTCAGTGCTGGTTGAGCTAGACGACCGCCGTAACTGGAAGGTTGAGCAGGTTAAAGTGGTTCACCATGCTTTGCTTGATGCACTGATGCTGAGCTATCGTAATCTGATTCAGTTTGCGCGCCGTAACGACATTACTTCTGCCATCAGTCCGCAGGACATCAGTATCTTGGCGCGTAAGCTCTATGCGGCGTTTGAGGTGTTGCCGGGTAAGGTGACGTTGCTCAATCCACAAATTTCGCCAGATTTGCATGAATCTGACTTGAGCTTTATTGAAGTGAGACCAGGTCGTACAAACCGAGCCGGCTGGTACCTCTATAAGCAACCTCTTCAGCCAGATCGCATTCTTGGTCAGCCATTCTTAGAGCACAATGAATACCTGAGTAAGTTGGTCGCTTGGTCATTCTTCAATGGTCTAATTACAGAATCGACGCGTCTGCACTCGGTAGTTCGTGATGCTCATCTGGATATCGATAAGTTCTATCAGATGGTCAGTGATTTGCGTAATACCTTCTCATTGCGTAAGCGCCGCCCAACTATGCAGGCATTGGCGAGTCCTTGTGAAATCAGCCAACTGGCGATGTTCATCAACTTTGAAGATGATCCAACGGCTGAGCTGAGTGGTCGCGCGCTGAAAGTGGATCTGAAAACTACCGATATTTTTAGTTTTGGCTCAAAGCAGACTTGCTTGGTTGGCAGTGTGGATTTGGTTTATCGCAATTCTTGGCATGAAGTGCGTACGCTGCATTTCCGAGGTGAAACGGCGATGCTGGATGCACTGAAGACCATTCTGGGTAAGATGCACCAAGATGCGTTGCCACCTGAGTCGGTAGACGTGTTCTGCTACAGTAAAAACCTGCGTGGCGTGATGCGCAATATGGTGTATCAGCTTTTAGCGGAATGCATTGATTTGCGCCTTAAGCCGATTGAGCAAGAGAAGCGTCGCCGCTTTAAAGCGCTGCGTATTGCTCAGCAAACGTATGGTTTGTTCTTTGAGCGCCGCGGTGTGTCTGTACAGATGTTGGAAAACTCGGTCGATTTCTACCGCAGCATCTCGACCAGTAAACTCAAAGGTTCGCCACTGCTGATGCTGGACAAGGAACAAGACTACCAGCTGCCAGAAATTGTCGACAGCTTTGCCAGTGAAGGTCTGATCCAGTTCTTCTTTGAAGATTCAGAGCAAGGCTTCAACATCTATGTACTGGATGAAGCAAACCGTGTTGAGGTGTACCACCAGTTCAGTGGCATGAAAGATGAGATGATTGCCAGCGTGAACAGCTTCTATACGTCGGTTAAAGATGATAACCAAATGTCGACTCAGTTTATTAACTTCAACCTGCCGCAGTACTATCAAATCGTTCACCCTGCAGAAGGTGACTCTTACATCGTGCCATATCGTAATGATGGCGCGAACTATTCCAAGCCAAGTCGGGCCGTGAATGCGTAAGTCGAAGCAATAAAAAAGAGCACTTAAGGTGCTCTTTTTTTGTATCTGAGTTTTACGGGGCACTACACCCATTCAATCTCTTCATCCGAATGCTTTTCGCATTCTTGCTTAACCATCGCAATCAGCTCGATACCCGTTTTTGAACAGGTCCACTGTTCCTCGACCATAGCGAAGTGGAAACCGCCAGACTTAGATGCCAGCCAGATTTCCTTCATCGGCTCCTGACGGTTAATAATGATTTGGCTGCGGTCTTCAAACTCTAGGGTCATGACATTACCGGAAGTTTCGTAATCAATGTCCGCGCCTGAATCATCAATCATTTCTTCGATGATTTGCATTTGAACATCTGCCAGCTGATGAAATTCAGTCTCGTTCATCCTGTTATCCTATTGCTTTTCCTGAGTGTGGTGCGATTATAGGGGGCATTGAAAGATTAATCACGACACAACCCATGAAAAAATCACTAATCGCTCTGTTTCTTTTATCCGTTCTTGGTTTGGCTGGCTGCGGTCAGACAGGTCCTCTCTACATGCCTGAAGATGCATCTCAGAATGAGCAGCCTTCACAACAATAAATAATGACATAAGGGATAGCACTTTGGATTACTTCAACTATCAGGATGATGGCCAACTTTGGGCCGAAGATGTTCCACTGACAGACTTAGCAGAGCAATTTGGAACGCCACTTTACGTATATTCCCGCGCGACGTTTGAGCGCCATTGGAATGCTTTCGATAAATCCGTTGGTGAGCACCCACACTTGGTGTGTTATGCCGTAAAAGCGAACTCGAATCTGGGTGTGCTTAATACACTGGCTCGCCTTGGATCTGGCTTCGACATTGTTTCTGGTGGTGAACTGGAGCGTGTTATTGCAGCAGGCGGTGAAGCGAGCAAAGTCGTTTTTTCGGGTGTTGGCAAAACGGCGCCTGAAATGAAACGTGCCCTTGAACTGGGTATCAAGTGTTTCAATGTGGAATCTGAGCCAGAGCTAGAGCGCCTTAATAAGGTCGCAGGTGAGTTAGGCGTTAAAGCGCCAATCTCACTGCGTATCAATCCAGACGTTGATGCCAATACGCACCCTTATATCTCAACGGGTCTGCGTGATAACAAGTTTGGTATTGCTTTTGACCGTGCACCTGCGGTGTACCAGTTTGCGCAAGGTCTTGAAAACTTAACGATCAAAGGCATCGACTGTCACATTGGTTCTCAGCTGACGGACATCGAACCGTTTATTGATGCCACTGACCGCTTGCTGGCACTGATTGATGACTTGAAAGCGCAAGGTATCAATATTGAACACCTTGATGTGGGTGGTGGTCTGGGTGTTGTTTACCGTGACGAACTGCCGCCTGAGCCATCTGAATATGCTAAGGCACTGCTTGGTAGACTGGAAAATCACCAAGATCTGGAACTGATTTTTGAACCAGGCCGCGCAATCGCTGCTAATGCCGGTGTATTGCTGACCAAGGTTGAGTTCCTAAAACATACTGAGCACAAAAACTTCGCCATTATCGATGCTGCAATGAATGATCTGATGCGCCCAGCACTATATCAAGCATGGCAAGACATCGTGCCGGTTAACCCACGTGAAGGTGAGTCAGTGACATACGATCTGGTTGGCCCAATTTGTGAAACGGGCGATTTCCTTGGTAAGGACCGTGCTTTGGTATTGCAGGAAAATGACCTGCTTGCGGTTCGTTCAGCAGGTGCGTATGGCTTTGTGATGTCGTCGAACTACAATACTCGTACTCGTGTCGCTGAAGTGATGGTCGATGGCAATAAAGCGCATTTGGTACGCCAGCGTGAAGAGCTGTCGAGCCTGTGGGCCCTAGAAAACATTCTTCCGGAGTAATTGGAGTCTTATGCATTTCCATTTTTCTAAAATGCATGGTTTGGGTAATGACTTCATGGTCGTCGACTGCATTACTCAGAACATTTTCTTTTCTCCTGACTTGATCCGCCGTCTGGCGGATCGTCATACAGGAGTTGGTTTTGACCAATTGTTGGTGGTTGAAGCCCCTTACGATCCCGAAACCGATTTCCACTATCGCATTTTCAATGCCGATGGCAGCGAAGTGGAGCAGTGCGGTAATGGTGCCCGTTGTTTTGCCCGTTTTGTGCGCATGAAAGGCCTGACTAATAAATACAGCATCAGTGTCAGCACCAAGAAAGGCAAAATGATTCTCAGTATTGAGGAAGACGATCAGGTTACCGTCAATATGGGTGTACCGGAATTTGAGCCGAATAAGATCCCATTCAAAGCCAAGCAAACAGAGAAGACTTACATCTTACGTGCTGAAGAAAAGACCTTGTTCTGCGGCGCGGTGAGCATGGGTAATCCGCATGTTGTGACGGTCGTAGACGATACACAAACTGCCGACGTTGATACGTTAGGCCCGCTGCTGGAATCTCATGAGCGTTTCCCTGAGCGAGTGAACGCTGGCTTTATGCAGGTATTAAGCCGCAACGAAGTGAATCTGAGAGTCTACGAGCGTGGTGCTGGGGAAACTCAGGCATGTGGCAGTGGTGCTTGTGGTGCGGTTGCAGTGGGTATCGTGCAAGAACTGTTGGATGAGAAAGTCACAGTGAACCTGCCTGGCGGCTCATTGAAAATCAGCTGGCAAGGACCGGGTAAACCGCTTTACATGACTGGCCCCGCCACTCATGTGTTCGATGGTCAGCTAAGCTGTTAAGAAGAAAATAAATAAAGGAACGAACGTGTCGCAGATTGAAGCTGATGCGCTGACAGCTGAGGTTGTCGCGGAATACTTGCGTGATAACCCAGATTTTTTTAGTACCCGAAGTGATTTAGTCGACCGTCTTGCATTGCCTCATAAAGAGCAGGGCGCGGTGTCGCTGGTTCATGTTCAAATGACCAGACAACGCCAGCGTATTGAAGAGCTGGAAGAAGAGATAACCACTCTGATGTCGTTGGCGAAAAACAACGATCGTACTTTTCATGAGTTTATGAGTTTGCAGGAACATGTCCTGACTTGTGATGCCTTGTTGCCTGCGGTCAAAGCCGTCGAAGAGATGGCTAAGTCTCTCGGGCTGGTGGCGTATGTACGTTTGCTCGACAGTGAGTCAGCGTATTACTCACTCGATAAAGATAATTACCAACGTTTTGCGACCAATCACCTCAATGGTAAGAGTGCTTACTTAGGACGAATGCGTAAGGCGGATCGAGAACTGCTGTTTGGTGACAACACGCGAGCACCTGAGATGGGCTCTTATGTGGTGTTACCGCTGCACAAGCAGTCCCTGCAAGGCATTCTGGCTTTTTCCAGCAGTGATGGTGGGCACTTTCAGCCGCATATGGACACCTTATTCTTGCGCCATCTTGCACTGGTGCTTTCCCACTTGATTGAAACCCTTCCATGGCAAAGTGATGACCATGAGCGAATCAGTAATACCTCTGCCTAACGGACTACAAAGCCCTCTCAATCGTTTCTATGAGTACTTGAGAAGCGAGAAAGGGCTTAGCCTGCACACTCAACGTAATTACAAACAACAACTGGAAACCATGGCTCAACACTTGGTGACTATGGGCTTGAAAGATTGGTCTCAGGTTGACGCAGCTTGGGTGCGTCAACTGGCGAGTAAAGGTATGCGTGATGGCATGAAAGCCAGCAGCCTTGCGACTCGATTATCTGCATTACGGAGTTTCTTTGATTTTCTGATCTTGCGAGGAGAGTTAACCGCAAACCCTGCCAAGGGTGTGTCTGCTCCGCGGAAGAAAAGGCCTTTACCCAAAAACCTCGACGTGGATGAAGTCGGTCAGTTACTCGAAGTTAACGAAGATGATCCGTTGGCGATACGTGACCGCGCCATGATGGAACTGATGTATGGTGCGGGGCTGCGACTGGCGGAAATGGTCAGTGTCGATGTGCGTGATGTGAGCCTGTCTTCCGGAGAGATCCGAGTGGTGGGTAAAGGTGACAAGGAACGTAAGGTACCTTTTGCTGGCATGGCGGAGGAATGGGTCGCCAAATGGCTTAAAGTTCGTGGTGCGCTAGCCAATACCGATGAGCCGGCGTTGTTTGTGTCTAAACTTGGAGTACGGATTTCGCACCGTAACGTACAAAAGCGTATGGCCGAATGGGGACAAAAACAGTCGGTTGCTAGTCACATTAGTCCGCACAAGCTACGTCATTCGTTTGCGACCCACATGCTGGAGTCGAGCAACAACCTTAGAGCCGTTCAAGAGTTGCTGGGTCATGAGAATATCTCCACCACTCAAATCTATACACACTTGGATTTTCAGCATCTTGCTGACGTTTACGACCAAGCTCACCCCAGAGCTAAAAAGAAAGAGAGTGACTGATGCACTTCTATCGCCAGCTACCAGTCATTGAAGCAATGACGTTCGATCTTGATGATACCTTGTACGACAACCGCCCAGTGATCCGCAGGGTGGAGGCGCAGGTGGTGTCTTGGCTACACAAACACCACCCGATGTCTGCGAGTAAACCACTGAGCTGGTGGCATGAGTTAAAGATGGAATTGGCCGCCGCTGACCGCTGGCTGACCAATGACATGACGCTATGGCGGCGAACTCAGATAGAGCAAGGTCTTTATCGCCTTGGCTATGAGCAAGAGGACGCCAAATACGCCGCTGAGCAGGCGATTCAGGAAGTGCTGCGGCTACGCAGTGATTTTACTGTACCTGAACAAACGCATCAGGTTATGCAGAAGCTTGCTGAGCAAATGCCATTAGTTGCGATCACCAATGGCAATGTGGATGCCGAAAGAATCGGCCTAGCAAAATATTTTTCTTTGATCCTGCAATCGGGGCCAGATGGCTACGCTAAACCACACCCACAGATGTTCGATAAAGCCATCAGCCATCTGCAGTGCTCGGCCCACAACATCTTGCATGTTGGCGATCATCTGATTAGTGATGTCAGAGGTGCCAAGAATTGTGGCTTGTCGGCGTGTTGGTTTAACGATCAGGGCGCGAGTTTAATCCAGCACCGTAGAGCCCGAACACTGCCTGACATTGAAGTGTCCTGTTTACAGGAATTGCTGTTACTGATTGAGAACTAAGTTACGCCTTGATAGACAAGGACTTTTCATTTGTACAGTCATCAATTAGGTTAGAGTTAGTACACAAAACATAACGTCTTAGGCCGATTGCATGCATACCTATTCTGCTCTTATCAGAGATGAACAACAGCTCACCCGCTTTCTTGGTTCCTTGTCTGATGACGCATCGCAATCGGTTTTGATTCAATTATTGTCATCGCAAGATGAACGCCAGATCCGCAGTTACGCTCAGCTGATTGAAGAGCGTTTACCTGAGGCCAAAATTATTGGTCACAGTACCCGCCATGTTATCCATCAGGGAGATATTCACCATCACAGTACGTTGATTGCGGTATCGGTCTTCTGTTGCACTCAATTGAGTGCTGCCCATGTTCCTCTGCAAGGTCACCCAGATAACGAAGCGGCTTCTCTAACCGAGCAACTAGAACTCAATGAGCAGAGTAAGCTCATCATCAGCTTTTCCCAGTTGACGAACGGTCGTGACTACAACCTGTACTTGGCACTCAATCCCATAGCTGATGTGCCAGTGTGTGGTGGCCTGGCAGCCAGCGTTGACGGCCAGCCTGCTTGGTTACTGCTTGGCACTGATATTCATCATGATTCTTCAATCGCCGTTGCCTTACATGGTGAATCACTCTCAGTATGGCGCAGCGCGTTTGCTGAATGGAACCCGATTGGCAGCCCACTGCGCGTGACCGCTGTGAGTGGCAATAAGCTGATATCGCTCAATCATGAACCTGCTTACGATGTGTTTCGCCAGCGTTTAGCTGATGGCAAAGCACTGACGCTGGAACAAATGCTGAGCTTTCCACTGCAACGCGATAATCGTCAGCAGATCTGCGTGCCGAGTGAGCTGCATCCCGGCGGCGTGGTGGAGTTGGACAATCCCTTAGAGGTGGGAGATGAAGTACGAATTTGCTACAACCACCCGTCAGTGACTCTAGAGCAAGTCAGGCACAATACCGCTCAACTGGCGCAGTACAATCCAGAAGCGGTGTTTATCTACAATTGCGAATCTCGCCTTGAGTTCATTGAAGGTACCAGTGAAATAAAGCCGTTTGATCGTTTCGAATCTTGTATCGGTTCCTACTGCATGGGGGAGCTGTATCGCAATGAACAGCAGGAAGTTTTGCATCACAGTATGACTTACGTGGCATTGAGTGAAAATGATCGTCAGCCTTTGCAACACCAGTTACAGGAAGAGTACCCGATTTCACCTTTGTTTCACCTGATCCGTCACTCAATCGAAGAGTTGGATGAGACACGTAAACAGATTGAAGAAAAGCTTGCCCGCCAAACGGAAAAACTGATAGAGAGCTATCGTTACGATAAGCATACGGGGCTGAAGAATCGGGCGGCATTGCAGGAGGAGGTGAGAGGAGCTGATGCCAATACGCACCTGATCACCTTGAAGCTGTCTAACTTCCATCAGGTTAACGAGAAATATGGCTATCAGGTGGCGGACGAGCTAATCCGCGATCTGACGGACCTGTTTGTCGTTCAGCTTGAAACACATCGTGGTGAGGCAGCGCTTCGTCAGTTGTACTACATCGGTATTGCCGAATGGGCCTTGGTCTTCAGTTCACAAGAGAGCAGCGAGCGCATTCGCCAAGAGTTTCTGCTGTTTGCCGATAAGATTGAGCACATCAATTTTGAGCCTTACGGTCTGCCAGAAGTGGATTACCTATCGGTGTCTGTTACGGGTGGGCTGGCCAGCATGAAGGACTTTCCGGATATTGAAGGGGAGGAGCTATTGCTGCGCGCGATTGATGCGAGACGTAAAGGTAAGGCGCACAACACCCATCTATATAATGCCAAAGACTGTGCGACAGGGATTGAAGCCCAACAAGAGCGATTGGCTCTGATGGGGTCAGTGAGCCGCGCGATATTAAATCAACGTATTTTGACCTTCAGCCAGCCGATTTTCGCGGCTCAATCTCATGAAATGGTGTCACAGGAGTGCCTGGTTCGCATTGAAGATGAAGGCGAAATTATCGCCCCGGGGCGTTTTCTGCCCATCATTGAAGACACGCACCTGTATACCCGCCTAAATCGCTTTATGTTGAGTTCGACGTTGGCGTATATGGCGGACAAGGCTATGCCTTTTTCGATTAACCTATCGCCGCAAGATATGCTGAGTGATAAAACGCTCTATTTGCTTGAAGAGTCGATTGCTCGCCTTAATGATCCAAGTCGCCTCGGCCTGGAAGTGCTGGAGTCTGAGCAGATCAAAGACTTTTCAAGGATGACGGAAATCTGCGGACACTTTAAGGCGATGGGGGTTCGTCTGCTGGTGGATGATTTTGGTAGCGGTTATTCCAATATCGATCAGATTATTCGCCTTGAACCGGACATCATCAAGCTCGATGGCAGTTTGATCAAAACCATAGACACGGACCCGAAACAGCGCCAGATAACCGGGCAATTAGTCAAACTTTGCCAAGTACTCAACGCGAAAACGGTCGCTGAATTTGTTCACAACCAAGCGGTGTGTGAGATTGCGGAAGATTTAGGGGTCGACTATTTACAAGGTTTCTATCTGGGGGAGCCAACACGGCTATTTTAGCGCGTGCCCGCTTTTATCCGCCTGAAATGCTCTCATGTAGTGACCGAGAAACTGCCGTAAATGCTCTGCTTGTGATTCTTGGCCTAAAGAAGCGATGATTTCTGCCCCCACCTCCAGTGTGCATAAATGACCCTCATCTTGATTACGTCTCAGCTGATAGTTGGATGTAGAAGCTGGCGCTAAGTGCACTTTGGGAAGTACTTGAAGCCAAGGGCTTTTACGCAGCATTTTCCTCGCTTCTTGCCAAGTCCCGTCAAGGATGATGAACAAAGGCTTGCGTGTATTCTGCTCTGCGTGCGGAGTCATCTGCTTGATGGGCAGGCTATCCTCACCAGGAAACAACAGCAGCGGTTGATAACCCTCATGGTTGACTAGTCGAGCCAGTTCGGAGCAGGGCTGTTTGCGTTGCCAGATATGTCGACTGCTAGGATGGACTGTTTTCAGTAGCCACTGCCCAGTGTTGGTTTCCCGCTGACACTCATTTTCATGCATCAAGATAGCCAGATGTGCAGGCACATTGATGTTAGGTAAGTACTCACAAACACAGTTGTGATTCAGCAAACAGTTTGGGCAGGGGCTTGAAGTCGACATCTTACAGCGTGACGCCTCCCTGGTGAGGAGTCAGGCCATCAGAAAACAGTTGAACTGGGCTGATTTCATCGTAGTTTGCCACGGGCGCGACACTTGGGTTGAGGGGGTAGTGCGTACCGTTAAATTGCAAAGTGTGCTGGTTGGGTACTGCGCCGCCACCGCTGACAAACATCACCAGATTGCGCCAATTTTGATGAAATTGGGTCCCCAAGTTTAAAGGCGTTTGCACCAATGTAATCCGGCTATTGAATTGCCATTTCTGATCCACATTGTCGAAAATCAGCAAGGTGCAACCACCAGAACCGCACCAGTCGAGCTGAGCCAGCAATTCCTTGTTGCCATCGCCATTAAGGTCGTACGTCAGCCAGCGATAGCGCGTCCCAGTAGGATCCTGCTTCTCTCCCTTGAAGTAATCACGCAGAGCTTGATCAACTCGTGGGTTGAACTCAGCGCTCGACGGGACTTTGTTGCTGTCTGCCATGGCTTGTTGAGAAGAGAGAACATTCCCCGCTTTGTAAAGCGTGAGTCCGCCTTCAGCAATGTCATACACCACGCTGCCAACTTTTTCCTGCTTAGCAGTCAGGCTATGGTCTTTTTCGGTATACAGTCGCTCGGAGGTGAGAGGTTGGCCTTGTAAGTGTGTGCCAACCACCTGTACCTGATTTGGATTCAGTTGCTGCCAGAAACCTTTTTCAACCGTATCCGATCCTCCATTCTGATAGCTGTAAGTAGTGCTGGCTGTATGGTCTGGGTTCATTACTAGAGAAACACCAAAGTGAGCATTTTTGCTTGCTTGAGCCTGATAAGTCGCCGCCCAGCGTTGAGTCGTGTCTTGGTTTGATAGCGTCGCACAGCCACGATAGGTTTTATCACCGATTGTGAGGGTTGAGCTCCAACCATAAAGGCTATCACTCATACCATCACTGCAACTGCGCAGGTTGAGCTCTAGTTGGCCATTGCTGAATGTGTAGCGGCGGCGGTCTGCTTCAATCTTTGTTGTGGTCAGTTCAAGTTGTTGTGCTTCTTGGCCCATTTGGCTGAAATTAAGGGCGCTATCGGCAAATTGAACTGACCAGAATGGTTCGTTACCAAAGGCCTTCGTCGGTTGAACAGGCTGTGCGCAGCGTTGGGTATTTTCCGCTGTCAGTAAGTTGATCTTGTCGACCATGAAGCGTGCGGCGTAATCGGCAGCGAATCCTTGCTTGCCCGACGGCTCAAGGTGGCCAATTACTTCACCGTATAACGGCGCATAAGGGGAACGTACCAACTTCATCCCTTGCTGGAATCTATCTTCAGGTAGATCCAACCAATATTGCTGCTGGCTGCCACATGGCACAATTGAGCGTACCTCGTGACCAAGGATGACTTCACCGCGCATGACAAAAGTTTGAGGTTTGACTGAGGAAGGGTCATTCAGCGTTGCTTGGGGAGTGTGCGCTTGCTCTGAGCCGGATTGAAAACCGGAACAGGCCTGAAGGGCCAGTAAGATTGTCACTGCCACTGGGTTTCTTAACGCCTTCATGCTATATCTTCCTCATACTTAATCATTCGGACGTCATTATGGCATATTGGTTATTCAAAACAGAACCGGACACTTTCTCTATTGACACACTTCGTACACAAAATACTTCCTGCTGGGAAGGCGTACGTAATTATCAGGCGCGCAATATGATGCGAGATGAGGTCAAAGAGGGCGATTTGGTGCTGATTTACCACTCTTCATGCAAGAAGGTTGGAGTCGCTGGTATTGCGAAAGTAACCAAAGAGGCTTATCCCGATCATTTCGCCTTTGATCCTGAAAGTGACTATTTTGACCCGAAATCTTCACCGGACAACCCTCGCTGGGTGATGGTGGATATTGAGTTCGTCAGAAAGACGGAGCGGCTGATTCCTCTAACCGTCATGAAAGCGATGCCTGAGCTGGAAAACATGCCTTTGGTGAAGCGTGGCAATCGCCTGTCAATTATGCCGGTGAGTGAGCAGGAATGGCAGGCGATACTGGATAAAGAGAAATTACCGTCGTAAAGATACACTTATTTCTTAACGAATAGCATCAGAACAAGTGAGTATGTAGGTAGTGTGCCACCGCATCGTCAGCGTTACTGCCTATCACTTCATTATCTGGCAAGGCTTGTTTCACTTTGATATGTGAAGTTTCCATCACCAAGCCTTTGCCTGCCATGGACAACATTTCAACATCGTTCATCCCATCACCAAAAGCAATACAGTTTTCCAGCGTTAAATTGAGAGACTCAGCCACAACTTTAAGCGCTTCTCCTTTCGATACGTCAGCAGCCATCACTTCGAGACACCAAGGGGTGGAGAAAGCCACATTGAGCTGGTCACCAAACTTGTCATTCAGTTGTTCTTCAAACTTGACCAGATGGTCGTGATCTTTAGCTGGATGGGTAAAGAAGATTTTCGCTATTCCATCGGTTGGCGCCGCATCGCCATCAAAGCGTTGATAGGCGAAACCGGATTCACTGTGGAACTTCGCTAACATGTCGTCGTCTCTATCCAGCAGCCAACTATCATTCTGATACATATGGATAAAAATCTCAGGATCTTGTCTGATCACATCGATCACAGGTTGAACCAGATTTTGCGGTACATTGTTGCTGTACATCAAGTTGTCGTCTTGATCGTGAACTCGGGCACCGTTGGAGGTGATCATGTAAGCCGGGATACCCGCGAGTTGACGAATACCTGAAACATCAACGTGGTGACGACCGGTAGCAAAGATAAAGGTGTAGCCCTTCTGGTGCAGTTCGCTCAGCGTTTGCTTAGAGAAGTCACTCAGCTGGTGGCTAGGTGCCAGTAAAGTACCATCGAGATCGGAAGCTACCAGTTGGAAAGGAGTCTCTTTGCGTGTATCTGTCATATCACCCTCGTGCGTAATGCGTTGAACAGCCCGGAAAGGGCAGAGTGACTATTCTACTGGAACAGAAAGGGGAAAAAGAGGGTAAAAGTTACCCTCCAGCATTTCCTATTTTTATCAATACTGATTGAAGAAAGACAGTGTGGCATCCAGTGCTTGATCGCGATATTCGTCTTTTTCAAATAATACTTCGTGGCGCGAGCTATAAATGATCTTTAACGCGCACTGATAGTTGGTTTTAGCTAGTTTCTTGATGAATTTGAGCTGATCCTGATTGGAAACGATCTGGTCACTGCTGGCCTGAAGGAGTAACAATGGGACTTTTATCTGGCGCGTCATCAGGTGACATTTTCTGGCTGCCATTAATCCCTGCCACACCCAGCGTGTGCTGGCTCCGCCAATTTTCAGCTCTGGTCTCTGCTCATAGAGGTCACGAAACCAGTGATAGCGGATCTGGCTTTGAGTAAGGAAATTACCTTCAAATGGTTTTGGGTAATAGGGGGCCTGACCGGGGGCAAAAGTTGGCTTAGGCGCAAGCGCAGTCATGATTTGGCCAAGGGGTATTGCGATTGGTTTGAGATGCCAGGGCAGATTGACGCCAAACATTGGCGCGCTGAGTGACACCGCAGAAAATGAATGATCTGGATAGCTTTGTAGGTAACGAGTGGCGATATTGCCCCCCATTGAATGGCCGAGCAGGTAACGTTTATCGTAACCACTTAAGTCAAAATGTTGGATCAGACCATGTAAATCTTGCACATAGTCTTCGAAGTCCTCGACATAACCCATTTGCTGGTCTTCAATCAGTCGATCTGACAAGCCCTGACCTCGATGGTCGAAGGAGTAGATGTCATAGCCTTGTTGGAACAGGTCATAGAACAGTTCCTGATACTTCCAGGTGCATTCAATACGGCCATTGACCACGACGATCGCTTTGGTGTGCTCAGGAGAGGTCAGTTTCACCCAGAACAGCCGGGTCTTATCAAAGGACTTAAAGAAGCCTTCCTCACGAGAGCGCCACAATTGAGCAATATTGTTATTGATTGCTTGCTCAAAATTCGACTCTTGAGTATAAGGTGGATTAATGCTGGTGCTCGATTCATTCATGATATCGGGGCCTAGTATCAACACTGACAAGTAAACAAGTCTAAATTATGTGTGGCTAAGGAAGTTTAGTCGAGAGGAAAACACTATGGATATGCATGTTTGGTTAGCCTACGTAGTTACAGCTGTTGTATTCAGCCTCGCTCCAGGTTCAGGAACCGTGAACTCAATCAGTAATGGTCTGAGCTATGGTACACGTAAATCTCTCTCAGCGATTGCTGGGCTGCAAATTGGGCTGACGTTACATATTATTTTAGTTGGTGCCGGCATTGGCGCCTTGGTTGCTCAGTCAGCAACTGCATTTACCGTGATTAAATGGGTCGGTGCGGCTTACTTAGTGTGGTTAGGTATTCAGAAATGGCGCGATAAGTCTGGTTTGGCGACTCACACTCAAGGTGAAGCGTTATCCGGTACTAAACTGATGAGCAATGCTGTGCTGATCAATCTGACCAACCCAAAATCCATCGTATTTTTGGTCGCGCTGTTTCCGCAATTCATTGACCCTGCCAAAGATCAGCTGACGCAATTGGCGGTATTAGGGGTGACAACCGTCGTGATCGACTCGATTGTTATGCTGGGTTACACCTCTTTGGCGGCACAAATGGGGCGTTTTATCCGTTCTGATAAGATTATGAGTAAGATCAACAAGGTATTTGGTTCCATGTTTGTCGGTTGTGGGGCATTATTAGCGGCTGCCAAAGCTTAAGTAATTTCAAGGTGTAGCAGTCAATGCGCGATACCTATGTGGCTCGCCAGCCCATTTTTAACGCCAAAAGACAAACGCTCGGGTATGAATTGTTGTTCCGTGACGGAGAAAACAATGCATACCCAGCTCATGTCGATTCCAACCGTGCAACGTATCGTTTAATTGTCGAGAACTTCCTGTCTCTGGGCACTAATCCTGCTTTTGCACAATCGCGCAGCTTCATTAACTTTCCGTATAAAAGCCTTATTCGTCGCTTACCTCTGTCGCTGCCCAGAGAGCAGATTGTCATTGAAGTACTGGAAACTTGTCCACCGACGGACGAGCTATATGAAGCGATAAAAGAGCTCAATGCAGCAGGTTACCTGATTGCACTAGATGACTTTGTTTATAGCCCTGAGTGGGAACGCTTCTTACCATTTGTTCAGATCATCAAGCTCGATATTATGGCTATGGGGCTCGACGCGGCGTGCGAGTTTGTTCAAGAGCGGAAGTCACGTGGGATCCGACGTAAGTTTCTTGCTGAACGAGTTGAAACCGAAGAAGAATTCTTAACTGCGCGTTCGGCGGGTTTTTCGTTCTTCCAAGGCTTCTTTTTCAGTAAGCCCGAAGTGATTCGTCAGCAGTACATTAGCCCTGAACAGGTGATTGCGATGGAGTTGCTTCGTGAAGTATGTCAGACCAATGTCGACTTCGAGAAGGTTGAAGCCATAGTGGCCAAAGACGTTGCGCTATCTTACAAATTGCTCCGCTTTGTAAACACCATGTCGGAGAGGCTCGAAGTTACCATATCTTCGTTTAGGCAGGCTTTGGTTTACCTTGGTGAAGACAAACTTCGTATCTTCGTTTCATTGGCCGTGGCATCTTTTATTTCCGCTAAAAAGCCTAAAGAGCTATACAACCTTTCGTTGCAACGCGCTCAGTTTTGCCAGTTGATGGCAAACGAGAACCCATTCAGCCAGTTCCGTGAACAGGCCTTTCTTATCGGCTTGTTCTCAACCTTGGATGCGTTACTGGATCTCTCGCTTGAAGAGCTGGTCAAGCAGTTGCCACTCAATCAGGCGATTAAGGTCGCGTTACTTGAGCGCCAGGGCCCTTATGGCATCTTGCTTGGATTGGAAGAGTGCTATGAACGAGCTGACTGGCAGGGCATGCAGGACGCATGTCGTCAGTTGAATCTATCCGTCGATGACGTCATGCCGCGTATTTCTGAAGCGCAGCGCTGGAGTCAGGACATCAACCGCCTGGTGTAAGGCGGCTTTTCTCATTTGTGAATCTTTTATGACAGTACCGATTGGGTATTGATCTTCAGTTCGGTTTAAATAAATATATATGCATATCCATATATGAGTATATTTAAATGTTGCCACATCAGTTTTTTAAATTGCTATCTGACGAAACAAGAGTTCGTTGCCTGATGCTGATTGAACGTGAAGAGTGTTTGTCAGTGGGTGAATTGACCGAAGCGCTGCAGGAAAGCCAGCCGAAAATTTCGCGTCACCTTGCTCAGCTACGCTCAAGTGGTGTGTTGGTTGACGTCCGCCAAGGGCAATGGGTGTTCTATCGTTTGTCGGCGGAATTGCCGGGTTGGATGAAAAAACTGATTGATGATCTTGTCGCGTCTAATTGCCTGAAAACAGAGTACCAACAAGATATAGAAAGACTTCATGCTATTCAGGCTCGCCCTGTTTGCTGCCAGTAATTTGAAATAAGAGAGATAGAAAGATGACAATTAAAGTCGGAATTAACGGTTTTGGTCGTATTGGACGTTTGGCTCTGCGTGCGGCGTTTGATTGGGAAGAACTAGAGTTTGTGCAGATCAATGATGTCGCGGGCGATGCCGCAACACTCGCACACCTGCTGGAGTTTGATTCAGTTCAAGGGCGCTGGAATCACGAAGTCAAAGCGGAAGGTGATCAGATTCTAATTAACGGTCAAGTTATCAAAACAACGCAAGAGAAAGACATTGATGCCATCGACTGGTCTGGCTGTGATGTTGTGATCGAAGCGACGGGTAAGCACCGTAAAACTTTGATTCTTAACAAGTATCTAGCTCAAGGTGTGAAACGAGTCGTGGTTTCTGCGCCGGTTAAAGAAGAAGGCGTGGCGAACATTGTGGTGGGTGTGAATGATCATATCTTTGACCCTGCAGTACATCAGATTGTTACGGCAGCGTCTTGTACGACTAACTGTATTGCGCCGGTCGTTAAAGTGATTCATGAGAAGTTAGGTATTGCGCAGTCTTCTTTTACCACTATCCATGACCTGACCAACACGCAGACGATTCTTGATGCGCCACATAAAGATTTGCGTCGTGCCCGTGCTTGCGGCATGAGTCTTATCCCGACAACGACTGGCAGCGCTACAGCGATTGTGGAAATCTTCCCAGATCTGAAAGGCAAGATTAATGGCCACGCGGTGCGTGTTCCTCTGGCCAACGCGTCACTCACAGACATCATCTTTGATGTAAAACGTGATACCACGGCGGAAGAAGTGAATGCGTTGCTTAGAGAAGCATCACAAGGTGAACTGAACGGTATCCTTGGTTTTGAAGAGCGTCCGCTGGTATCGATTGATTACAAAGGTGACCAACGTTCAACCATCGTTGATGCTCAATCAACTATGGTGGTAGGTAGCCGCATGGTGAAGATCTACGCTTGGTACGACAATGAAATGGGCTACGCGACACGTACTGCTGAGTTGGTACGTAAAGTGGGCTTGGCATAAGGAGTAATTGAGATGACACATCCAACTTGGCAATTGGACCTAGAGCAAGGTGCGTTAGTACTTACTCCTTGTCCGGGGACTAAAGGTGTTGACCTGGAAGCTTCGCTTGTGCAGCTAAAAGAGCAAGGTGTTGAAGCGATAGTGACGGCGCTGGATAACACAGAATTAGAGAACAAAGGCGTTGCTCAGCTTGGTGAAGCGACAGAGAAACTAGGCATGCAGTGGTTTCAGATTGAAATTGAAGATGACTGCGCACCGGGTGATGACTTTGCCGTGAAATGGCAGCAAGCCAGCTCTGCTCTGCATCAGGTTGTCGATAATGGCGGTAAAGTTGCGATGCATTGCATGGGCGGGTCAGGTCGTACGGGCCTGTTGGCCGCACATTTGCTGTTAGAAAAACAGTGGCCGTTGAGCGACATTGTCAAAGAGGTGCAGGCGCTACGTCCGGGTGCCTTTACCAAACCTGTTCAGGTCGATTACATCAACGCAGTCGCGGCGAAATAACCCCTTGAGGAGCTTTTGGATCATAGATGTCCAAAAGCTCCCATCGCTGTACATAAGAGAAAATTGGGTACTCTATGATCGCAAATCTGAGTAAGAGTGTGCGTCAATATATGCTGGTGACGTTCAATTACTGGAACTTCACCATTACTGACGGCGCGTTGAGAATGCTGGTGGTGCTGTATTTCCATGATCTGGGCTACAGCACGTTAGAAATCGCATCCTTGTTCTTGTTCTACGAGTTCTTTGGCGTGGTAACCAACCTGATTGGTGGTTGGCTTGGCGCGAGGCTTGGCTTAAACAAAACCATGAACCTTGGGCTGGCGATGCAGATAGTGGCACTGGCGATGCTCGCAGTTCCCAATGTCTGGCTGACCATACCTTGGGTGATGCTGGCTCAGGCGTTGTCTGGTATTGCCAAAGACCTTAATAAGATGAGTGCCAAAAGTTCCATAAAGGCACTGGTGCCTGATGAGCAGCAAGGTGCTTTGTATAAGTGGATCGCGATTCTGACGGGGTCGAAAAATGCCCTTAAAGGTGTCGGCTTCTTTATCGGTGGCTTATTGCTGTCTCTGATTGGCTTTAAGTACGCGGTGTTGCTGATGGCGGGCGTGTTAACACTGGTTCTGATTGGCAGCTTAATCGGTCTTGAAAGTGATTTGGGGAAAGCCAAAAACAAGCCTAAATTCAGCCAAATCTTTTCTAAGTCGAGCTCAATCAATATCTTATCTGCGGCGCGTATGTTCCTGTTTGGGGCACGAGATGTTTGGTTTGTTGTCGCCCTACCTATCTATCTGGGCAGCGTGTTTGGCTGGGATCATCTTTGGGTTGGTGGCTTCTTAGCGACTTGGGTGATTGCTTACGGTTTTGTCCAAGGCTTTGCCCCTAAGATCACCGGTAAAGCACAAGGTAAAGTCCCTGACGGCAGCGCGGCGCTGATGTGGGCTGGCTTGTTGGCGGTGATCACCGCGGGAATTG
This sequence comes from Vibrio sp. St2, assembly GCF_947311885.1. Lineage (NCBI taxonomy): Bacteria > Pseudomonadati > Pseudomonadota > Gammaproteobacteria > Vibrionales > Vibrionaceae > Vibrio > Vibrio sp. St2. The sequence goes on from NZ_CAMZNA010000018.1 coordinate 24,857, forward strand.
CTTACGCAGTGCAAATTGGCTGGCAACCTCAGTTGGTTATCGTGGTTGGACTCTTGATTTTTGGTGCTGTGTTTGCGGTTAACTCATCCCTGCATTCTTATCTGATCGTCAGCTATGCCAAAGGGGATGGCGTATCACTGGATGTCGGCTTCTACTATATGGCGAATGCCATGGGGCGCTTAATTGGTACAGTGCTGTCAGGTTGGATATTTCAGGTTGCAGGTTTGGCTGCGTGCCTATGGGTTTCCTTTGCATTTCTTGCGCTGACTACCCTGATTTCTATCAAGCTGCCTAAGGTGAGTAATACCGCAACTGCTTAAATTAAGAACAATTTCATGACTAAAAGTTGACCAAGGTTACACCGTGGTCAACTTTTTTATTGCTACCTTTGCTCAACCAGTGTTGAACAAAGGTAGCGGTATGAGAGACAGAGTGAACATGTTCTTGCCTCTCGCTGTCAGTTAGTCGCCATTGATTGGTGCTCGCTTATCTTTCCAAAACCGTAACCGATTAAATTAAAAAGGTTTATGTCTAAAACATGGCATGAATCTGCCTGAATCATCAGGTTAATTGTTATATTGAATACTTAATCGCTGTGAGGTGAGCGGTAATACTAGTTCAGGAAGGGAATATGAACAGAAAATGGTTAGCGAGCTTAATGTTGTCAGTAGCCCCATTTGCCTGCGGGTATGACGGCGGTTTTAATGATGCCGAGATCCATTATGTTGATTTTTTTCAGCGTACCGATGGCATCAAATATCTGGTGCATAAGATGGATCAAAGCAACATTGAACATGCGTTTGTGATGGGTCTGCCGATTATGAAAAAGTGGAATGCTCACGATCCTGTCGCACCACGTTATGAATTTGGCGATGACTCACCCGTCTATTACTACTCACGTACCGACGAGATTCTCTACCGAGCACTGAAAGACTCGCCGCATCAAGAGCGACTGTTTCCTTTTATTACCGGCTTTAACCCTACGGATATGTTCGCAGCAGAACAAGTCGAGCAGATGATTGAAAGCGACCCTGGCTTCTGGAAAGGAATTGGTGAGATTCTGACTCGTCATGACAGTTTGTCTGCGCTGACGTTAGGTGAACAAGCCAGAGCCAATCATCCTGCTTTGATGAAGGTGTATCAGGTGGCTGCGAAGCACAACATGCCGGTGATTCTGCATACCAACATCACATCTGAGCGAGAAACGCACCCGTTGTACAAGCATGAGCTGGTGGAGGCGTTAGAAGAAAACAGCAAAACCAACTTTATCTGGGCGCACGCGGGGACGAGTTCGACATTGCTACGACGTCAGAATCTGGCGTTTCTCATTGATGAAGTCAGTGAGTTACTGGATGATTACGATAATCTCTACATTTTGGCATCTTGGAGCTTGCGCGATGTGATACTGGCGAGCCCTGAATCAAAGAAAGAGTGGGTGGTGTTGATCAAAGAGTATCCCGATCGTTTCATGATTGGCTCTGATGTTGTAGGCCGTTTTAAAATTACGGGTGAAGTGTTATCTCGTTGGGATGAAGTCTTGGATGCGTTGCCGAATGACGTGGCCGAAAACATGGCGAAAAACAATATGCTCAAGATGGTGAAGCGCTAGATTAGCGCTTCATCGCGAAATGAAGAAACTTATCACCTTGATAAGTCAGCATGCCTTTGTCTCCGGGATTTAAGGCATGGAAATAATGCACTCCAACCTGAAACTCTCGTTTAGGGCCTAGACGTCCTTTCTGCACGTAAATCCAGTATTCCTGCTCATCTTGTACTGGTTGGGCGTCATGAACATCAATGGCCTGCTTATCGAGAACAGTGACGTCCGCTGTTTGTTCAGGCGCATTTTCTCCCTGAATGTGTCTGCGATAAAGTCGACTAAATACCCAGCCACTGGCGAGTACAAACACAATAATGGCGATGAATAACGTTAATGGCATTGTTGCTCTCCCCAAAAAGCCGATGGGTTATTTTAGTGCTAATTTGGACTCAGGTTGGGGCTTTGAACACAACTGTGAGCCTCTGTTGTTGTCCTTTGTATCATTCTTCGAGACATATCACACGTTAGTGGTGATTTTGTCAGTATGCTGATAAAGCTAGTCATTGATTCCTTTACATTAATTTACTTGCAAAGGACCGTAAAAATGGGGCTAGATAGTAGATAATAAGACGGAATATTATTTACTTATAGTGCTGGCTGGAAGAGGTCAGTCTCTGCCCTTAAACTTACTAGCGATGGAGGGAAGCCATGTCTGATATCGAAAAAGTAGTGACACGGACACGAACAATTGAAAAGCTGCTTCGCACGCAATATCACGCTGAAGGTAAGGGATTACATCAGTTGATCACCAGCTGCGAGGAGCGACTACCGCACGATGTGATTGGTAAGTTGCGCTATATCGCGACCATTCGCAATAAGATAGTTCATGAAGAAGATTACAAGTTGGAAAGTCGTAGTGACTTTCTTTCTGTGTGTGATGAATGTGAAAAAGAGCTCACGCCACGCAGTAGTCGCTTTATCTGGCGAGCGGCGATTACTTTGATGACTCTGATTACATTAGCGGCATTGCTTTTCTATTATGCCCATTGGGATATTTTGTCTAAGCATTTGTAATAAAAGGTCTAAAACAGACTGTTTTTAAAAAATAGTCAAACTTAGAAATCCGTTGGATTTGTAGGCGGGTTTTGTGTAAAAAATCTGCGACATAACAAAAAGGGACGCGAATGCGTCCCTTTTTGCTTTTGTAACTATGGCTTAGTACATCATCGGCAGTGTCATTAGGCCAACAACAACTGCGATCATTACAAGTCCTTGTTTTTGTGAAGAAGTAATCATAACCCTGCTCCTATTTAGTGATGCTTAACTCTATGTAATTTAGAATAGCAGTGTTTTTGTGCTTTGATCAAGTTTTTATTTTCCTAAGCTTTAAAAGTAACGCTGTGTAAGTGCGAAAATGCAGTGTTTAGGATGGTTTTTTGATTGTCTTTCTATGGTTTTTGAGTTGATTGAAAACTGTTCTTTTTGTTTGTTTTGTTGTTTAAATTGTTGATTTTTAAGTTTTTTAATGATGTTTAATTGTTGTTAAATTATAGAGATTGTCATTTTGTTTGTTTGATTGCTCTCTTGGTGTCAGTGTTGGGTTAAATTGATGGTTATCGGGTTTTGTTTTGGCTTGTTTTACCTAGTTTCAGATTAAAATGGCTGCCGACTGACCTGACTAAGATTGCATTCTATTAGTTTTGGGGGCTAATAATATGCTTGATTTTTTTTTAACCTGTTGATTTTAAATGTTTTGATGTGAATTTTCGTTCGTGTTTTTATGCTTTTTTTGATCTTGGTTGGCTGGATCTGGTGAATTTGGATAAAGTCGGCGTTTACGCCAAATTTAGTTGATGTAAAGCCAGCGATGAAAGGTAAGGCGCTTTAGCTAGCGCGCTTTACCGACGCCTTTGTGACTCTGTCAGAAGCCAATCAAGATCCAAGTTTTGCTTTCCATTTCTGGACATCTTTAGCGTCCTGCCTACACTGGCGACTCAGTTTAAAAGAGGTGGACCCATGTGGAGCTGGCTTTCAGTCGCGCTGTCAGGATTTATTAGTATTTCTGCTAACGAAAGCAACCAGAACAAACAAGCGGTCGTGTTTAAAACATTGTCGTTAGGCATGCTTGTCGTCATGCTGTGGAGCCAGAATAGTCTGGTTGGCCTATCGGCCTGGTGGGTCACATTGGGTTTGTTGATCTCCATGCTGGCAGACGGTCTTTATATCTATAAACGACAACAAAAGTTGTGCTTTGCCGCATTTGTCGGAGCCCAGCTTTGTTACAGCACCTCTTTTTGGCTTCAGCTTTCAGGTGAGATTGTCTGGTGGCTACCTGCAATGCTGTTGGCGATTGGCGTCGTGGTGTTCTTCCTAATGCTGCCCAAAATTGATCGTCTTATCTTCCCAGTGGTGATAATGGGCATGATGTTACTGCAGCTGAACTGGGCGGCGGGTGAAGTGTGGCTTTTGACCGGGACAATGGAAAGTGTGCTGGGCTTTTTAGGAACGCTGACTCTGACTTTATCGGCAGGTTTGCTTGCGGTGCATGATTACAAACACCCTATTCGCTATGGCCGTTATCTGATTTCTGGCAGCTACCTGCTGGCGCATTCTTTGATTACTGCCTCTTTGATTATCTGAAATCAAAATCTATTCAATAACATCAGGCTATGCTCTCTTCACTGAATTATTCGTGGAGGAAATCATGTCTAACGAAATACACGCACATAACGTTCTAAACTTATTGCATGCTCGACCAATGACAATGCAGGAGCTGCGAGAGGTTGCCTGCGCTGAGTTTGGTGATGATGCTAAGTTCCATACCTGTAAACTGGATGGGCTGGATTTGGATGCCTTGATGGCGTTTTTTATCGAACGAGAAAAGATCGTTGATGTGAAAGGAAAATGGGCGCTGAACTTAGAACGCGTCTGTAGCCATTAAAAACTCTGCTTTTTGCCTCCAAATTGTCAAACGGTGTTGATATACTTCGCCGACTTTTCGCTCTGTTCATTGAGAACTTTTTGGCTTTGGAGGCTCATTCATGGAAATTCTTTCTGCCGCAACCATGTTGTTTCTTATCATGGATCCGCTTGGCAATCTTCCAATCGTCCTATCGATTCTCAAGCACCTTGACCCGAAACGCAGACGCAAAGTTCTGGTGCGCGAGTTGTGCTTCGCACTGATTATTCTGATGCTGTTCCTGTTTGCAGGTCAGGCGATTCTGAGTTTCCTTCATGTTGAGCCCGAAACGCTGAGTATTTCTGGCGGTATTATCCTGTTCATCATCGCGATTAAGATGATTTTCCCGAGTGCGGGCAGCATCACAGGCCTCGCGGCGGGCGAAGAGCCGTTTATTGTCCCTATGGCTATTCCTATGATTGCGGGGCCATCAGTGATTGCTGCACTGTTACTCCTGTCGACCCAGCACCCGGACAAATTGCTTGAGTTGTCTGGCGCTGTTCTGCTAGCGTGGGGGGCAACTTTCTTTATCCTGATGTTCTATAACTTCTTCCACCGTATCTTAGGTGAACGAGGCTTAAAAGCCATTGAGCGCCTGATGGGGCTGCTGCTAGTGATGATTTCGACTCAGATGTTCCTCAACGGAGTGAAGAGTTATCTAAGCTAAGAAACAAAAAACGCCGCTCAAGATGAGCGGCGTTTTACATTGGATGGTGTGGGTTTTACATCATGTACTTGCGACGAATATCGAGCAGGGCAAAGATGCCGAAAATCAGAATCGACCATTTTTCCCAACTGGTCATCTTAATCTTGTCACCAAACGCGCCGATAAAGATGGCTGATTGCAGGCCATGCATGATGAACAGGAAGGCCGTCATAATGTATAGCGCAATCGCCGCTTTGCCCGGAAAGGGCATAAAGAAGTTCAGGATCAGGATGAACCACACAAAGCCAATCGCGGCTTTGGCAAGAAAAAGTAGAGCTTTCATGAGACTTCCTTTTTAGTCTTGTTGTCTTTCAAATAATCGGTAACTGACTTGGCCTGCCGTTTTTTCTCGGTGTAGGTGCCAGTTGGTTGGAATGCCTTCCAACGCAAGTTCTTTCTCAGTTTCAATGTAAATCATGGCATCGTTGGCCAACCAGCCATTACTTTCCAGCAAAGTGACGGTTTGTTCCAGCAAGCCTTTGCGAAATGGTGGGTCGATGAATACCACATGATGCGGAGTACCTGCTTGTTGAAGAAAGCTCAACGTATCGCTGTTAATCGCGGTAAGGTTATCTGAATTAAGAGCCGCAATGTTTTTTTCTAACTGCTTGAATGCCGTCGGGTTGAGCTCAATCATGGTGACCTTATCAGCCTGACGCGAAGCCGCTTCAAAGCCCAATCCGCCAGAACCGGCAAACAAGTCGAGGCATTTTGCCTGAGGCACATCCTGAGCCAGCCAGTTGAAAAGGGTTTCTTTGACGCGATCCGTTGTTGGGCGTAGCCCTTCTGCATCATGAACAGGCAGTTTTCTCCCTCTCCATAAGCCGCTAATAATTCGAACAAAGCCCGTTGAAGGCTTTTTTTGTGATGTGTTTTGCTGGCGACGCCGTACCATAGATTTTTTGACCGCTAATAAAGTGATACTATACCCAGTCGCTCAGTGAGTTCGTCCTGAGTACAGCCCAAATTTTGTTGATGACAAAGTGTATACCATCGTTATTACGCTGGAAACTTTTCACTCTGTTGTCATTTTTCTTTTCTTTACCGGGACAATACCCGGCGAAAAGTGTCAGAGTAAATTAAGACAATCTAGGATATCCCCAGATGACGGAAAAAAAGAAGCGCGGATTACTTTCTTGGCTTGGCTTCGGTGATGAGGAGCAACAAGCCAAGCAAGCTGCTGAAGAAACCCAATCGGAAATAGTTGAAGAAGTTGCAGAAGAAGCGCAAACCGTTGACGACGTTCAGCCAGAGCCTCAGGCTGACTTAGCAGAAGCAGAAGCAGAAGCAGAAGCAGAAGCAGAAGCAGAAGCAGAAGCAGAAGCAGAAGCAGAAGCAGAAGCAGAAGCAGAAGCAGAAGCAGAAGCAGAACAGCCACAAGAACCTCGTGTGATTGAGCAAGAGAAGCCAACCGAAAGCTTTTTTGCCCGCTTAAAGCGTAGCTTAGCGCGTACAAAAGCAAACATAGGCGCTGGCTTCTTTGGCTTGTTTAAAGACAAACAAATTGATGATGAGCTGTTTGAAGAGCTGGAAGAGCAGCTACTGATTGCCGATGTTGGTATGGATACCACGGTGAAAATCATCGACAACCTGACAGAAAAAGCTTCTCGTCAGGAACTGAAAGACGGCGAAGCACTGTATGGTCTGTTGAAAGAAGAGATGGCCGGCATTCTCTCGACCGTTGAAAAGCCGCTTGAAATTGATACCAACAAAACCCCTTACGTTATCCTGATGGTTGGCGTGAATGGTGTCGGTAAAACGACAACAATCGGTAAGCTGGCTAAGCAATTCCAATCACAAGGTAAAAAAGTCATGCTGGCTGCAGGTGACACCTTCCGTGCAGCGGCCGTTGAGCAGCTCCAAGTTTGGGGCGAGCGCAACCAAGTACCAGTTGTGGCTCAGCATACCGGCGCAGACAGTGCATCGGTTATTTATGACGCCATTGAGTCTGCAAAAGCCAAAGGTGTTGATGTGGTGATTGCCGATACAGCGGGTCGTCTACAGAACAAAGCTAACCTGATGGAAGAGCTGCGTAAGATCGTTCGAGTGATGAAGAAGGTCGATGATTCTGCACCGCATGAAATCATGCTGACATTGGACGCGGGTACGGGCCAGAATGCTATTAGTCAGGCAAAACTGTTCAGTGATGTTGCACCGCTAACCGGCATTACCCTCACTAAATTAGATGGTACCGCGAAAGGTGGGGTTATCTTTGCGTTGGCCGATCAGTTCCAGATTCCTATCCGCTATATTGGTGTGGGTGAAGGCATTGATGATTTACGCCCATTTGAAACTCAGGAATTTATTGACGCATTATTCAGCCGCGAAGACTAATCAGTAGCTCAGTAAGAGGAACGACGAGTGATAAAGTTTCAGCAAGTAAGTAAAGCGTATCGTGGAGGCAGACAAGCGCTGCAAAAGGTGGATTTCCATCTGCGCCGCGGAGAAATGGCTTTTCTCGGTGGCCACTCCGGCGCTGGAAAAAGCACTTTGCTCAAGTTGATTTGTGCCATTGAGCGCCCAACGGACGGAAAAATCAGCTTTAATGATCACGATATCACTCGTATTCCCAATAAAGACATCCCGTTCTTGCGTCGAAACATCGGCATTGTCTTTCAGGATCACCGCTTACTGATGGATCGTTCGGTGTTTGATAACGTCGCACTGCCGATGCGTATTGAATCTATCTCTGAGAGTGAGATTAAGCGTCGTGTGTCCGCAGCACTGGATAAAACGGACTTACTGGATAAAGCTAAATGCTTACCCAGTCAGTTGTCTGGCGGTGAACAGCAGCGAGTCGGTATTGCTCGTGCAGTGGTTAATCGCCCAACCTTGCTGTTGGCGGATGAACCGACGGGCAACTTGGATCCTGAACTATCCAACCGAGTCGTTAAGCTTTTTGAAGAGTTTAACCGCGCTGGAGTGACCATTCTGCTGGCGACGCACGATATTGGTCTGGTCAACACACGACCACAATATCGCCATCTTGAACTGAACCAAGGTTTCCTGAGTGAGGTAGAAGATTATGGCTGCTAATGTGCGCAACAAAAAATCGGCTAAAGGACGTCCGAAAAACCGTGTGAAGCGTGACAGTTTCTTTACCGTTCACTTCAAACAGGCCAGAACCTCTTTTGCTGTGATGTGGTCTCGGCCTCTGGGTAACATTCTTACGTTGGCGGTGATTTCGATGGCATTAGCCATGCCCGCGGCTTTGTACCTCCTGGGCAAAAACCTTGCAGCGGCATCAAGCGATGTAACCAGTCCATCGAAAGTGAGTGGTTACATACAAGAACAAACGCCAGAAGCTCGTATTATGGTGTTGAAAGACCAACTGGAAAGTATGGAAGAAGTGGCCAAGGTTGAGTATATCTCGCCACAACAAGGTCTTGATGATCTGAGCCAGTACTCTGGATTTGACCATGCGATTTCTTTGCTGGATGACTACGCGCTACCCGGTGTGCTTATCGTCACGCCAAGCGTTGAAGATAAAACAAAGATCAAACAGTTGGCGGCAACATTAGCGGGTGAAGAAGAAGTGACGGATGTTCGCCTTGACGAAGATTGGCTGACGCGTCTTGATGCGATCAAGAATCTGGTCGGGGGCATAGTGATCACCTTGTCTGTTTTGATGCTGGGTTCGGTATTTTTGATTGTCGGTAATACCCTGCGTTTCAATGTCCTTGCCAATAAAGAAGAAATTCAGACTATGAAGCTGATAGGGGCAACCAACAGCTTTATTCTCCGACCGTACCTGTACTCAGGGATGTGGTTTGGTCTGTTGGGAGCACTTACTGCCTGGATCATGACGGCGATTATCACTGTGGTACTGAACAGCAGCGTAGAGCAATTGGCTCTGCTGTACGATAGTCGTTTCCGCCTGATTGGACTAAGCTGGGATGAAAGCTTGTTATTATTGATGCTTGGCACCTTCTTAGGATGCTTGGCAGCGAAAATTTCAGCGCAGCGTCATTTGAAAGAAATTGAACCTGTATAAATAGTTGTTGTCCTAATTATTTGAAAAAGTACACGCTACCGTGTACTTTTTTACTTGTATAGACGAAAGGTTTATGCATAATAACTTTCCCCCGCTTGAATCTTGTTCATTTTAGGTTCAAGATTGATGGGCTAAAACCTACTCCAGATCAGAAATTGATGAGGAATTGAATGACTAACCAAGCGTATCCAATGGCTGTAGTTACACAAGATAGCTTAGATAGCTATATCCGCACAGTGAACGGCTATCCAATGCTGACCGCTGAAGAGGAGCGTGGACTGGCTGAGCGACTACACTACAACGGCGAAATTGAAGCGGCAAAAGGCCTGATTCTTTCGCACCTTCGTTTTGTGGTGCACGTAGCTCGTGGTTACTCTGGCTATGGCTTGCCAATGGCAGACTTAGTACAGGAAGGCAACATCGGCCTGATGAAAGCAGTAAAACGCTTTAATCCGGAAGTCGGTGTGCGTTTGGTGTCATTTGCTGTGCACTGGATCAAAGCTGAAATTCACGAATACGTACTGCGTAACTGGCGTATTGTGAAAATTGCGACCACTAAGGCTCAGCGCAAATTGTTCTTCAACCTGCGTAAATCGAAGAAGCGCCTTGGCTGGTTTAACAACGGTGAAGTTGAAACTGTTGCTAGAGAGCTGGGTGTTGAGCCATCTGAAGTGCGTGAGATGGAATCTCGTCTTGCGGCTCAGGATGCGGCATTTGAAATGCAGAACGATGATGACGATTCTGGTGTTTCTTACACAGCGCCAATGCTGTACTTAGAAGATAAAGCCTCGGATGTTGCCGACAATGTCGAAGCGGCCAATTGGGAAGCGCATACGAACAACCGCTTAAGCTTAGCCTTGTCGAGTCTGGATGAGCGTAGTCAGCATATTGTCCGTTCACGCTGGCTTGAAGACAATAAGTCGACGTTACAGGAATTGGCGGAAACCTACAGTGTGTCTGCTGAACGTATTCGTCAGCTTGAAAAAAATGCCATGAAGAAGTTAAAGGCTGCCGTCGGCGACTTCTAACTCTCATTGCGTTCGAGTTTGAAAACCGAGATCATTTGATCTCGGTTTTTTCGTTTTATCGATCCAATAATACCCTGGTACCTAGACTTTTGTGGATCGAATTTTGCCAAGCTGCCTGTGGGTAACTCTGTGGTAAATTTCTTCGCTATATGTCAGAAAGGCGGGTGAATAAAGGTATCAGAGGTATTTTTCTCATGGGGATACTTTTACTCTTACACACAAAAAAATAAGGATCATCACTATATATTGTGGATCCAACTTCATTTGGATACTTTATTAACGTAATCCACAAATTTATCCACAGATGGTGAAGAATTGATCGCAAGTGGATAACCTTACTGCTCCAGTGTACTTGTTGACCACTGGATAGGTTACAATGACGCCCAACTCCTATTCCTATTTAAGAGACAGTAAATGGACCAGTTTCAACATATTGATGTAGCAGGTGCACAGGCCTTACTTGAACAAGGTGACGCTCGCTTAGTCGACATTCGTGACCCACAATCTTTCGCCGTTGCTCACCCAGAAGCCGCCTTTCATCTGACGAACGACACTATTACTAAGTTTATGGATGAGGTGGAATTTGAACAGCCTGTACTGGTGATGTGTTACCACGGTATTAGTAGCCAAGGGGCGGCACAATATTTGGTTAACCAAGGCTTTGAGCAGGTGTATAGTGTTGATGGGGGCTTTGAAGCCTGGCAACGTGCTCAGTTACCTGTTGAATCCAACCTGCCATAGGAACCGCTATGATAAGACTGATCTCGATTTCCAATCCGCGCATGGCGCAAGCGTTTATCGACTATATGGCATCACGTCGTATTGATATAAAGATGATGCCGGAAGGAAGTGGTCAGTTTGCATTGTGGCTTGCCGATTCTCAGCATCAGATTGAAGCAGAAGCAGAGCTGCAACATTTTCTCGACAATCCCAGCGACGCTAAATACCAAGCTGCGTCATGGGACATGGCTGAAAGTCGAACCAGCCAGTTTAGTTATCAGTCTCCCAGTATGTTAGCGATGGTGAAGGCCAAAGCTGGTCCTGTGACGTTAGCCGTGATGTTGGTGTGCATCGTCATCTTTGCCTTGCAGCAGTTTGGTGCAGGCCAGGCGGTTTTCTCAGCCTTGCACTTTCCCGCGCTCGCCGGACAAGAGTGGCAGCTGTGGCGCTGGGTCAGTCATGCGGTTCTGCACTTCTCGGTCGCGCACATTGCGTTTAACTTGTTGTGGTGGTGGCAACTAGGGGGAGACATTGAGCAGCGATTGGGTGCGAAAAAACTGCTTCAGTTGTTTGTTGTGTCAGCGGCATTGTCAGGTGCAGGCCAATACTGGGTAGAAGGGGCCAACTTCGGTGGCTTATCTGGCGTAGTGTATGCGTTGGTCGGCTACTTATGGATGCTGGGATACAAAGCACCACAGCTTGGGCTCAATATGCCAAAACCTATCATAGGTTTTATGCTGGTCTGGCTCGTATTAGGGTTTGTTCAACCCTTTATGGCGATTGCCAACACGGCCCATCTGGTTGGTTTGATTTCTGGTGTCGTATTTGGCTTGGTGGATGCCAGTCGGGTAAAGAAATAAAAAAAGCGGCCGAAGCCGCTTTTTTGCAAAATGTGGTTACTGGTAGAGGTATTTGGTAAACAGCAAATCGGCAATGATCGTTCTGCCTGTTTCTGGCAGCAAAATAGAGTTCAGCTGCTCAACGAGGTTTTTGCGTAAATCTTCGCGGCCCGCTAATGAAGTGATCGTATCCGAGGATTGTTTACCCAGTAACTCAATCACTGCATCGCGGATGAGTGGTTGATGTAATTCGATGATCGCCAGATCAGTCTCATTCGCCACCATAATATCAATACGTACCTGAATGTAACCGAGCTGTTTGCCTTTAGTATAAAAATTTGTTGTCAGATCCGGCTCTAGGGTAAAGTAGGCCAACTTAGGCTCGCCGCCTTCTTCGGCGATAGATGAGAGACTAACCAAGACGCTCAAAGCGACAAATATTTGGACTAAGTAACGTTTAATCATATTTCTGTCTTTTCTTTCTTCTAATCACGATACTCGAATCGTCTGAGTCTTGTTACAATAGAGCATCTATTTGTAATAATTATGCGTTAAGCACTCGATGGGGTGGTTAACAACTAAGATCGAAGCTTTATTGTACGACGATAAAGCTACTTATTGAATACTAGTATGAATCAATTTACTTCGCTTTATTTATCTGCTCTTCGCCAAGTCGAATGGCAAGATCCTGATAAGTTTAGCTTTCCTACACAAAATGCGAAAAATTGGTTGTTGGAACAGGGCTCATTGTCACGTTTATTAGAAGCCCACTGCCAGACATTAAGTGTAGATTTGTTGCATAACAAAGTGGTTAAAGCAGAGAAGCTCAATCTGCAGGAAATTGAGCTTCTTGCACAAGAAGAATGCTTGCTGCGCAAAGTCGTCTTGAAAGGGGATGGTAAGGCTTGGGTTCTGGGCAGAACCTTGATCCCGCAATCCTCTATGGATGGGCAGCAATTCGATTTGACGCGCCAAGGCGAAATTCCGCTTGGTTTGACGGTGTTTAATGCTGAGAACGTTAAACGCGATGCGCTGCAAGTGGGTTGGGCTGAAACGCCAGACGGTCAGTTCCTTGCTCGCCGTTCTCGTTTATGGATGAATCACAAACCTATGCTGGTGGCAGAGCTGTTTTTGCCAACCGCACCGATGTACTCGAAGGAGAGCGTGTAGATGACTGCAGCAAAAGCTCAGGCTTATTGGCAATTAATGCGCATGGATAAGCCGATTGGTACCTTGCTTTTGTTATGGCCGACATTGTGGGCTCTGATCATTGCAGCGCAAGGCGTGCCCGATCCGACGGTTTTAGTCGTGTTTATTCTAGGTGTGGTGTTTATGCGCTCTGCGGGTTGCGTGATCAATGATTTCGCAGACCGCAAAGTCGATGGTCATGTCAAGCGCACCAGCCAGCGTCCTTTGCCTTCTGGAAGAGTGACGTCCAAAGAAGCGATCGGATTGTTTATTGTCTTATCTGTCACGTCTTTCCTGCTGGTACTGACCATGAACCCACTGACCATCAAACTCTCTTTTGCCGGCCTGTTTCTCGCTTTTATCTACCCATTCATGAAGCGCTACACCCATTTACCGCAACTATTCCTTGGGTTAGCGTTCAGTTGGTCGATTCCAATGGCTTGGGCCGCTCAGGCTAATGAATTGCCTGCGATGGTGTGGTTTATCTTTGCCATCAACGCACTTTGGACGATTGCTTACGATACTCAGTATGCCATGGTGGATCGTGATGACGACCTCAAAATTGGCATCAAGTCGACAGCCATTCTGTTTGGCCGCTTTGACAAGATGATTATTGGGGCGTTGCAGTTAGTGACGATGGCGATGCTTATTGCTGTTGGGAATTGGTATGAGTTAGGCGCCAGCTATTATTGGAGCCTGCTAATCGCGGGTGCGCTGTTTGTTTTTCAGCATCACCTGATTCGTCATCGAGAACGAGATTTGTGTTTCCGCGCTTTTCTGAATAACAACTATGTCGGGATGGTGATCGCCGCTGGATTGTTGATTGCGTTCTGGTAAGAATTTGAAAAAATAAAAAGGGCATCCAATCGGATGCCCTTTTTGTATCTTAGCTGTCGATTACGCTTCGCCGACCTGACAGATACTTTCTTTAATCGTCAGGCGCACTTCTGGGTAAAGCATAGAGTAAAGCAACTCGGCCAGAATCTGACTTTTCTCTTTATCACAGTTACCGTCTTTGTCTAAGTACGCTTGTTGTTGTAGCGTGGTAAACATAGCGGAGAAAACCCCTTTATCGAAGAACTCAGGTGCATTAATTCCGTGCAGTCGACCCAAACGCTGAGCGATGTCTTGGCTCTTCTGCTCAAGATCGGCTTTGCCCAATTCCGGATTGGCGGTTAGCAGGTTGAGTGCGATTGAATACCGCTGCAGGGTTTCTGTAATGGTGCGACCAAGCAGCATCAAGACCTGGGTGTTAGCCTGCTTGAGTGCCACATTTTGTTCTGTGTCGATAGCAACCAGACCAAGACGAGCGATCTCCTCAATGTAAGCTTCCGTGACATCACCGAGCTGCGCTTCTTCAATGCTCAGGAACAATTCCTGTTTCAGGAATGGGTACACCAAAGCCACATTGGCTTTGATTTGCTCCAAGCTAAGCTGCTGATGACGGATCAGCATCTGAGCTATCAAAGATGGAATCGCGAACAGGTGAATAATGTTATTGCGGTAGTAGGTCATTAGGATTGACTGATTGCGATCCAGTGACACGATCTCGCCCATGGTGTCAGACTCGATGACAAACTTATCCAGCGACTCTGCGTGTTTGACTAAGGCTTCCGCATCTTCATCCGGAACCGTGAAAGTAGACGAATAAGGTACGTTCTTAAGTAGAGACAGATAACATTCGATTTGTTTGACTAGGCTGTCACGAGATAGTGCACGTTGACGTGAAGCGAGCAGCGCAGTAGCACACAATGTCAGTGCGTTGGTCGCAGCCGCATCGTTAATGTGCGTCATCATTTTAGTCGCCAAGTCGTTAACCACTGGGTTTAGCCACTGAGGCTTGGTGCTTCCCATAGGGTCAATATCTTGTGTCCACTCAGGCGCGTTTTCATTTAGGTATTGGTTGAGTGGAATTGGCTCACCAAAGTTCACGTAGCCTTGACCAAAATTGCGCAGTTTGCGAATCGTACGCAGCACTAGGCCAGCGTTTTCTTTCTCTTTACGCTTACCGCGCAGCTCTTTGGCATACGTGCTCACTTCCATGACGTGCTCATAGCCAATATAGACAGGCACTAGAGTGACTGGTCGGTTGAGGCCGCGCAGCATCGCCTGAATGGTCATCGCCAACATACCAGTTTTAGCCTGAAGCAGTCGGCCCGTTCGTGAACGTCCACCTTCACTGAAGTACTCAACTGAATAGCCTTTGGTGAACAGCTCCGCCAGATACTCGCGGAAAATAGTGGAATAAAGTTTATTGCCCTTAAAGCTACGGCGAATAAAGAACGCGCCTCCGCGACGGAATAGTGGTCCCGCTGGGAAAAAGTTAAGGTTAATACCTGCAGCGATATGTGGCGGTACCATGCCTTCGTGGAACAGGACGTAAGACAGAAGTAGGTAATCCATGTGGCTACGGTGACAAGGCACATAGACGATTTCATGCCCATCTTGCGCTAATTTACGTACCGTGGACGCATTATTGATATTCAGCCCCTGATAAATGCGATTCCACAGCCAGCTCAACAGTCGGTCGCCGTTTTTCACCAAGGAGTATGAAAAGTCTGCCGCAATCTCATCCATGATATCTTGCGCTTCTTTACGCGCTTTCTCGAGTGAGATATTTTTGGCTTTTGCTTCGTCTGCAATCGCTTTTTCAATCGCTTTGGACTTCATCAAGCGATTAAACAGCGCCTGACGGTTAGGCAAGTTTGGTCCAGATGCCGCCAGTTTCTGACGAGAAAAATGAATTCGAGCAACGCGAGCCAGCTTGTGGGCGATGGAAGCATCGGTGCCGTGTGAATCGGCCATGTAACGCAGAGATACGACTGGGCTGATCCGCACCAGACAATCACGGCCTGATTTAAGTACCGCCATCGCTTTTTCAGGGCCATTGAGCGCTTGAAGATAAGGCGTTTGCTGGGATTCTTTGCCTGGCTTACGACCCCAAAGAACCGTAGCTGGAATGACTTGGACATCCAGTTCGCTGTCAAATTTATGCAGTTCAAGTAGCTCAGAAAATAGAGCGACGGACTCACTAGGGACATCCTGATCATTGCTCATCACGGTTTGACGTGAAGAAATAAATACATAACGTTTGAATGACTTGCCGTTGATCTCAACTGGCTCAAACGGATCAGGCAAACCAAGGCGCACGACCTGTGTTTGGAGTGTGACTAAATCAACACTCGAACGATAAGGTAGGGCATAAATGATGGGTTTGGCTGCATCGATGTTATGATCTTCAATAGGATTTGAAGGAATCGCGGTTCCTTTTACCATCACTGACAAGGGCAGTTTTAGTAATGAACTCGATAATGATTGTCCGGAAGACATAAGGTTCTTGGCCTCAAAAAACAGATAAATCGCATAAGCATTTTCCATTTCCTTTATTGTAGGAATGGAAAAGCGCTCAAGCTGATATTTTTAAGGCTGCAAGGATATCAGAAACTGGTCGAACCTTTTACTGGTAATTGGGCGTAAAAGCATCAATTTAGCCAAAATCAAATCATCTATTTAATTATTCAAGAGAAAAGTCTGTGCCGCAAAAATCACTTCATGGATTCAAACGTATAAGAAATGCAACCCGTTACTCATGCCAAGGCCTCAAAGCGGCGTTTAAAAATGAACCTGCATTCAGAGAGGAAATTTTCCTCACAGCGATCATGATTCCAACCGCACTATTGCTTGATGTTAGCCAGCTAGAACGCATCTTGCTGATTGCCACTGTAGTGCTGGTATTGATTGCTGAACTGTTTAACAGTGCTATTGAAGCCGTTGTTGATCGTATTGGTGAAGAGCAGCATGAGCTGGCCGGCAGGGCGAAAGATATTGGATCAGCGGCTGTCATGATCACCATGCTACTGACAGGTTACGTGTGGTTAGAAGTATTGTTTTTGTAGTCAAAAGTTTAACTCTATCAAAAAACCAGCAATTGGCTTTTCATTTAAACAATTACTGGATATACTCACAGTTAACTGTATAAAAAGACAGGTGACTTATGAAGCCGTTAACGCCACGCCAGCAACAAGTATTTGATCTGATCAAGAGTAAAATTGACGACACAGGCATGCCTCCTACGCGTGCTGAAATTGCCCGTGAACTGGGCTTTCGTTCTGCCAATGCCGCTGAGGAGCATTTAAAAGCTCTAGCGCGTAAGCAAGCGATTGAAATTATTCCAGGCGCATCGCGTGGAATCCGCATCTTGCTAGAAGATTCTGCCAATGATGATGGTCTGCCTTTGATTGGACAGGTTGCGGCAGGTGAACCGATTCTAGCTCAGGAACATGTTGAAGCGCACTATCAGGTGGATCCGGCCATGTTCAAGCCTCAGGCTGATTTCTTATTGCGCGTCAACGGCGAGAGTATGAAAGACATCGGTATCATGGATGGCGATCTGCTTGCGGTGCACAAAACTCAGGACGTTCATGATGGTCAGGTGGTTGTTGCTCGTGTCGATGACGATGTCACCGTTAAGCGTTTGGAACGCAAAGGGTCAACCGTTTTACTCCATGCAGAAAACGAAGAGTTTGAACCTATTAAAGTTGACCTGTCATGTCAGCACCTAGCGATTGAAGGTCTAGCGGTCGGAATTATCCGTAATACCGACTGGATGTAATCACTGCACTGCTCGCAGAAGTGGTATTGAATGGCTTGTAACGTCAGCGAGAATGTTCGCTGACGTTGTTTTGTCACTTCAGTCTGTGAGTTGTGGCTCGATATCTCATATATTGTTGAGATCTATTCTCAATTACTTGTTTTTGTAATTGATATTCATTATCATCTTATTTCTGGTATGGAAGGAAGATGATCATGGCCGCTAAGCAAAAAGCTTCAACACATCGCTATCAAATCCCGGCCAATTTGTTGCAACCTCTCTGGCTTCGCAGCCGAGAAAGCTTGGTCGACAACGGCTTGGTTTATGACCCAATCGCGGCTAATGCGTGTCAGCGTTGCCAACTCGCACCGGAATGCCTCTCTGGTGATATCGATCAGAAACAACTTCTTCATGCCACCCTGACTCAAATCTGTGACGATCAGGTCAATCACTTCATTTCACGCAACCCCGACGGTTGGATAATCAATGTTGGCGCTGGCCTCGATACGCGTTTCTACCGAGTTGACAATGGCCGTTGTCACTGGCTTGAACTTGATGTGACGGAAAACCTCCTTTGGCGTCAGAAACTGTTCCATAAAAGCGAACGTTACCAACATATGTGTGGCAACGTTGATGACTTGTCATGGCTGGATAATTTGCCTGTACCGGAAAAGGCGCCGGTATTGATTGTCTGTGAGCACGCTTTACTGGATTGCAGTGAAAAGCAAGTTGGTAAGTTTATTCAGGCCCTTGGTTGCCACTTTGATTCAGCACGAGCATGTGTGGTGCTGGCGGGGGATCTCGCGGCAAGCAAACTTGGTCAGAAAATGGGCGCAGGCAGTTATAATCATGGCTATGCGTCACCCGGGGATGCAACACTTAATTACCTGCCATGGGCGCGCTGGGCCAAGACCTTTTCTCCTTTAGATAAACACTGCGGGCGTTGGAAGTTATGGCAACGCTGGCTCACCAAATTCAATTCCCTTAAGCATAGGCTTACTCCGGTAGTGGTTCAGCTTCGCTGGTAATCCGGTTACACTTTGCACTCTTCTTTTATGATGAGTGCAAACGTGCAATTACTTCAGACCCTTTCCAATAAAGCGCTACATAAGCAGGTTCTACTGCTGGCGATCCCCATGGTTCTATCGAACATAACCGTACCTTTACTCGGCTTAGTTGATGCGGCGGTTATTGGCCACCTTGAACATGCTTGGTATCTGGGCGGAGTTGCGCTTGGCAGTACCATGATCAGTGTGACTTTCTGGCTACTGGGTTTTTTGCGGATGTCGACCACCGGGCTGGCGGCGCAATCGTATGGTGCTCAAAGTGGTAAACAACTCGGTTTAGTGTTCACTCAGGGTGTCTCAATGGCATTGGGTTTTGCACTGCTGTTTCTCCTATTTCATCAACCGATTGCCAATCTGGTATTTTCGCTGAGCAGTGCGAGTGATGAAGTCAAATTTTATGGTGAGCAGTATTTTGCCATTCGTGCTTGGAGCGCTCCTGCTGCCTTAGTTAACTTTGTCTTATTGGGCTGGTTGCTAGGGACGCAGAACGCACGTGCACCGATGTGGATGGTGATCATTGCAAACGTCACCAACATAGTTCTCGATGTACTGTTTGTGATTGGCTTTGGCTGGAAAGTGGAAGGTGCCGCACTGGCGTCGGTGATTGCTGATTATAGTGGTATGAGCTTTGGCCTATGGTGTGTTTGGCGTACGTGGCATAAAAGCCATTTACCCTCGATTGCTTCGTTGCTGAAAGACACCACCCATGGATTAAGCCGTTTCGTAAAGCTTAACCGTGATATTTTCCTGCGGTCTTTGTGCCTGCAAGCGACCTTTACGTTTATGACGTTCCAGGGCGCAAGCTTTGGCGATGATATTGTGGCTGCCAATGCGGTATTAATGAGTTTTCTGATGATCATTTCCTACGGCATGGACGGATTTGCCTATGCGATGGAGGCGATGGTTGGTAAAGCGATAGGCGCTAAGGATAAGCAACAGCTCAGCGCGTCATTGGTGGGAACTTTCTTTTGGAGTCTGATAATCTGTTTGGGGTTAACGGCTGTGTTTGCTTTCGCCGGATCGTCCTTGATCAGTCTGATCACCGACATCCCGAAAGTGCACGATACAGCACTGATATACCTTCCTTGGTTGATGGCGATGCCTTTAGTCTCAATGTGGTGCTTCTTATTGGATGGCATATTCATTGGGGCAACGAAAGGGAGAGAAATGCGCAATAGCATGTTTTTCGCAATGTGCACTTTCTTTGGGGTATTTTTCGCCTTGGCCAGTTTCGGTAACCATGCATTGTGGCTGGCTATGTTGAGTTTTATGGGGATGCGTGGTGTGACACTGGCGGTGATTTTTTATCAGCAGTGGCGTAAACAACAATTTTTGACTGCTTAACAAAAAGCCGCAGCGATGACTGCGGCTTTTTTATTGCTCGACTTAGAATAAGCGATTGAGGCCATTCAGCGCCGCTACGCGGTACGCTTCGGCCATGGTCGGATAGTTAAATGTGGTATTGACGAAGTATTCAATCGTATTGGCTTCGCCTTTTTGTTCCATAATCGCTTGTCCGATATGGATGATTTCCGCGGCACGCTCACCAAAGCAGTGAATACCAAGGATTTCTTTGGTTTCACGGTGGAAGAGAATCTTCAAGCTGCCGATGTCTTTACCTGCAATCTGAGCACGGGCTAAGTGCTTAAATGAAGAACGACCAACTTCATAAGGGACTTTTGCTGCCGTTAGCTCTTGCTCTGTCTTACCTACAGAACTGATTTCTGGAATGGTATAAATACCGGTTGGGATGTCTTCAATCAGATTGCCATCGGCTTGGCCTTTATTGATCGCCTGTGCCACGTATCGGCCTTGGTCATAAGCCGCACTAGCTAGGCTAGGGTAGCCAATAACATCGCCGACTGCGTAAATATGGTCGACTTCCGTCTGGTAGTTACTGTCAACGGTGAGCTGGCCACGAGAGTCGGCATTTAAACCCACAGCCGATAGGTTGAGTTTGTCGGTGTTACCCGTGCGGCCGTTGGCGTAAAGAATACAATCGGCGCGCATTTTCTTACCTGATTCGAGATGGATAATGACGCCATCTTCGGTGCCTTCAATTTTCTCGTAAGTTTCGTCGTTACGGATCACAACACCGCTGTTCCAGAAGTGATAAGACAAGGCGTCTGAGACTTCATTATCAAGGAAAGACAGCAGTCGGTCTCGAGTGTTGATTAAGTCCGTTTTTACGCCCAAACCACGGAAGATAGACGCATACTCACAACCGATCACGCCGGCACCATAAATAATGATATGACGAGGGTCGTGTTTCAGGCTGAGAATAGAATCGCTGTCATAGATACGTTCATGTAGGAAGTCGACATCAGCTGGCTGGTATGGGCGTGAGCCTGTTGCAATCACAAATCGATCAGCGCTGTACAGCTCCTCTGTGCCGTCTGCTTGAGTGACGGCAATGGTGTACTTGTCCGTAAAGCGCGCAGTACCGAAAATCAAAGAACATTGATTACGATCGTAGAAGCTTTGTCTCAGGCGAGTCTGCTTATCAATCACTGATTTAGCGTGGCCCAAGATATTGGAGAACGTAGAGTGCAAGCTGGTGTTGTTATGGCAAAACAGCGGGTTATTGTTGAATTCAATGATGCGACTGACCGCATGACGCAGCGCTTTTGAAGGGATGGTTCCCCAGTGGGTACAACCGCCACCGACGCTGCTCTCTTTTTCCACTATGGCGACATTGAGTCCCGCTTTGGTTAGCCCCATCGCTGCCCCTTCACCGCCAGGGCCACTACCAATAACGATCACGTCAAAGTGGTTACTTTCCGCCATAACTTTTCCTTTGTTATATTGTCTTAACATTGCTTTAGCGAGATTTTAACTGATTTCACGATAGAGCACACGGTCAGCGCACTAGAGAGTGGAAGCGATCACGCAGAATGTTTCATATCTGGTATTTGCGCGGTGATAGGTCTCTAAACCAGCGTTAAGTGATTGAAAAAGAAATCAGGCTGAGTTTAATTGTCACGCGGTAGTCAAAGGTTACGATTTTGGCTTATGTCCTTAAGGTAATCGTTGTATATTAACTGCTACTAAACCAATAAATAGAAAACAGATGAAATCCATGGGAATCCGTGCACAGCAAAAAGAAAAAACGCGTCGTTCATTAATTGATGCTGCGTTTAGCCAGCTTAGCGCTGACCGAAGCTTTTCGAACTTGAGTTTACGAGAAGTTGCCCGGGAAGCAGGGATTGCTCCAACCTCATTTTATCGCCATTTCAAAGATATGGATGAGCTGGGGTTGACCATGGTTGACGAAGGCGGCTTGCTGCTTCGTCAGTTGATGCGCCAGGCGCGACAGCGAATCGTCAAAGAGGGGAGTGTGATTCGCACTTCTATCGAGACGTTTATGGAGTTCATTGAAAGCAACCCCAATGTGTTTCGACTATTATTGCGAGAACGTTCGGGAACATCGTTTGACTTTCGTACCGCTGTGGCGAGAGAGATTCAGCATTTTGCCGCTGAACTGACCGAGTATTTGATCAGCACAGGAATGACGCGTGATGAAGCCTATACCCAGGCTGAAGCTTCCGTCACCTTAGTGTTTAGCTCAGGTGCAGAAGCACTGGATTTGAATCGACGCGAGCGAGATGAGCTTGCGGAACGATTGATTATGCAATTGCGAATGATAGCCAAAGGGGCTTTATGGTATCGCAAAGAACGTGAACGTAACCGTAACCGATTAAAAGGTGGGATTGATTAATGTCGAATGAAGTAAACCAAGTTAATCGTGGTTCTGAGAAGAAGACGCTCGTACTTGCATTGATTGCTGGTATGTGTGGAGACGCATTGTTGTCATGGCTGACAATGAGCGAAGTTTCTTTCTCTATTTTTCCACTGATTGCGCTTGTACTGTCTGTGCAGGCGCTGTACCAAGAATATCTACGTAACCCTGTCTCCGAAGACATTCCGCTGGTTGGTCTAGCGTGTTTCTTCGTTGGCGCCTTTGGTCACTCTGCTTTTGTCAAAGCGCAGCACCCGGATGCGGGGTCTAACTTCTTTGCCATCATAGTGTCGCTGTTGCTATTACTATGGATTGGTAAGAAACTGGGTTTTATGAACCGCTCCGCTAGCGCTGAGTAGTCTGACTCCAAATATAAAAAACGAGCCAAATGGCTCGTTTTTTTGTGTTCTCTTATCAAGCTATGCTTTGCGTTCCAGTAGGACACCCGCTTCCATATGGTGGGTATAAGGGAACTGATCAAACAGAGCAAAACGCGTGATGTTGTGTGTTTCGCTTAATACATCAAGGTTGTCCTTGAGCGTCTCTGGGTTACAGGAGATGTAAAGGATACGTTCATAGCCCTGCACCATCTTACATGTATCGATATCCATGCCTGAGCGAGGAGGATCGACAAAAATCGTGTTGCAGTTGTAACTCTTCAAATCGACGCCCGCGTCTTTTAAGCGGCGGAATTCACGTTTGCCTTCAATAGCCTGAGTAAACTCTTCCGCGGATAGGCGTAGGATCTGAACGTTATCAATGTTATTGGCCGCAATATTGTACTGCGCAGACTCAACGGACGGTTTTGCCAGTTCGGTTGCCAGTACTCGGTTAAAGTTCTGCGCGAGTGCCAGTGAGAAGTTACCGTTACCACAGTAAAGCTCCAGCAAATCGCCTTGGCTTTCGTTGGTACAGTCGATTGCCCACTCCAGCATTTTTTCAGCTACTTTGCCGTTAGGCTGCGTAAAGCTATTCTCGACTTGTTGGTAAACGTACGGTTTGCCATTGACGTCGAGCTTTTCAATCACGTAGTCGCGATCGAGAACAATCTTCATTTTACGTGCACGACCGATCAGGTTCAGGTTGAATCCTTCATCGTTCAGACGTTGCTTGAGCGCTTTTGCGTTCTTCGTCCACTCATCGTCCAATTGACGGTGGTATAGCAGAGACACCAGAATCTCACCGCTCAGTGTTGATAGAAAATCCACTTGGAACAGTTTACGACGTAGAGAGTCGTTGTCTTTCATTGCATCAATCAGCAATGGCATTAGATCGTTGATCAAACGGCTCGCCGCAGGGAACTGGTCAACACGGTATTTTTCACGCGTTTCCTGATTGAACATGATGTAGTAAAGGTCATCCCCTTCATGCCAAACACGGAACTCAGCGCGCATACGATAATGTTGCTCTGGAGACTCAAACACTTCCAGTTCTGGAACGTGGTACGGAGCAAACATCTCATTAATACGTTCGACCTTTTCCGCCAGTTGTTCTTGGTAGCGCTGTGGATTTACTTCAAGAGTCGCCATGTTTATTACCTTCAAGTGCTGAGTGCGTTTGTTTTAGGAGCGCAGATTTTATTCAATATCTGCGACATGTCCAGCTTTGTCACTCTCCTGTGATCAATATAGTGTGTAAACCCGTTATCAGGCATTAGTGATAAAGCGGCTGGTTATATAAAAGCACAATATTGGCTGGACAAAGGAATGATAGCTGAATAACATTTGCGCCTAGCTGGTGCTATCTAGCAGTATAGATGGCTGAAAAGGGAATCTGGTGTGAATCCAGAACTGACGCGCAGCGGTAAAAGAGAACGAACACTCAACAGACACTGCATAGAGGACTATGTGGGAAGTCGAGTTAGTAGGTGGTGCAAACTGAGCTCTTAAGTCCGAATACCTGCCAGCAGCTGAGCCAATCACTGGAAGCAAGTGCTCCAAGCTCGGTAGGATTTACGCGATTTAGGATTATAAAAATGAACCGTTCTATTCTGGCGATAGCAGTGGCATCGCTACTTCCTCACGCCTCCCTTTCATACGCCCAAGAAGCCTCAGCTGATGAGACTATGGTGGTTTTAGCTCGAAGTGATTTCAATAATTCAATTGAAGATATACCAGCTAATGTAACTATTATCAGTTCAGAAGATATCGCTGCAAGTGGAGCTAAAAGCCTAGATACCTTGTTGCGTGCTCGAGCTGGCATTCAAATCTCTGATACCAACAGTGGCCCTGCATTTGCGATTAGAGGCTTCACTGGAGGTCAAGCTGCCAACAATACTTTGATTTTGGTTGACGGTCGTCGCTTGAATAAACAAGACCTGTCAGCTCCTCAAGTAAGCTCTATATTAATTTCTCAAATTGAGAGGATTGAAGTTTTGTCCGGCAGTGCTGGTGTGTTGTACGGTGACCAAGCTGTAGGTGGTGTAATCAACATCATTACAAAAGGTGCTTCTGAGGACGGTGGTAGTGTGTCAGTGAGTGCGGGTAGTTTTGATTCTTATGCTGGTAGTGTGAATGTCTCAAGAAAACTTGATGAACAGTGGTCGCTTTTCGTTAGTGCTAGCCAAGATAATACCGATAACTATAGAGACCATAACAAGCGTGAAACCGGGTCTTTGTTAGGACGTATCGGCTATGAACTAGATAAGACGGAGTTTTTTGCAGAAGCAAGTTACTATGACAATAATAGAGAATATGCTGGTTCGTTAACCGAAGAGCAATATGAACAAGACCCAACTCAAGTTAATCCATCAAATCAAACCGACTATTCTCATGAGATAACGAAAGCGCTTCGTGCTGGGTATAAGCGAAGCTTAACAGACACTTGGTTGTTTGGGACTGATGTTATCTATGACAATACGTCGGGATCAGGCTCTGCGTGGGGGAGTTCAACAACAAGCTCAAGTAAACAATTAGTAGGCTCAGTTAAGGTTGAAAATCAATTTTCCAATCAGTCTGGTCAAGGAAATGTTCTGATTGGGTTAGAAGCGGCTGATCGTGACCACTCCTATAAATCTTCCTCTACCAATAGGGCTAACGAACAGCTTACCTACAGTGCTTATGGGCAAGTCAGTTATCCTCTAGTACCTAGATTATCTTTAACGACGGGAGCACGTTATAGTTCAGTTGAAGACAAACTTTTCGATGGTGCAGTTTATCCGAATACTGAAAAACTTTCAGAAAGCCAAGATGCTTATGAGTTAGGTTTGAATTTCAAAATTAGCGAGACTCAGAGGCTTTACCTACGAGGGGAAACTAATTTTAGATTTGCTAAGATTGATGAGCAAGCATACACATCTCCAGGTGTGTTAGGTTTGAAGCCACAAACTGGTAATTCTATAGAGGCAGGTTGGGGACTCACAGAAGATGACTACAGTGTAAAGATTGATGTTTACAACTTGCAACTTGAAGATGAAATCGTTTTTGATAGTAGTGCACCAACACCTATAGGGGGGAGCTTTGCTGGCGCCAATGTCAATGCGGATGAATCTGAGCGAAATGGTATAAATGTTAGCGGTGACTACTATGTCACTGAAAGTGTGCTCCTAGGTATTGAGTACAGTTTCATTAACGCCGAGTTCTCAAGTGGTGACAATAAAGGAAAGGAGCTACCTTGGGTTTCGCCTCACAGTGGTAGGGCGTATGTCACCTATGATGTCAATTATAATTGGCAATTCTACGTTGAAGGTGTTTATACGGGTACGAGATATAAGGATGGTGACACCTCAAACAGTGTAGAAAAGCTATCGGCATATTGGCTAAATAATATCGCTATTAATTACACACAAGATGTTTGGTCAGCTAGCTTACGCTTAGATAATGCATTTGATGAAAAGTATCCTGCTAATGCGAATAACTATGGTGCATATTACCCTGGTGATGGTCGTAAAGTAATGATTACGGGCTCTTATCAATTCTAATATCTTGAAACCGCCTTTGGGCGGTTTTTTCTTATCTATAGGCAGTAACAATGAAAAAGAACGTCATTATCAGTTGGTCGAGCGGAAAGGATTCGACCCTCACTTTAGAAAGGCTAGTCGATAGTGAACACTACAATGTTGTTGGTCTTTACACCACTTACGTAAAAGATGAAGTCCCATTCCAAGCGACTCCTGTTGAAGTGCTCGACATGCAAGCGGTCTTACTTGGATTACCTCTAATAAAAATCGAAATGCCGGAAACATTTCCACCAAATGACATCTATCAGTCGACCATCATTGATGCACTAAAGAGCAGCGATCTCGATATTCAGGCCGTGGCTTTTGGTGATATGTTCTGCAATGGTATCGAAGCCTATCGCCGTAGCTATATTGAACCCGCTGGTTGGGAGTGTGTTTTTCCACTCATTGGACAAAACAGCCAAGACCTTGCGAATGAAATCTTAGAGCGAGGTATTAAAACCTTAGTTGTGACAACGGATGGCCAGGCACTTGACCCTGCGTATTGCGGGCGATGGTATGACCGAGCATTCATTGATTCACTACCGAGTGTTGTAGACCCATGCGGTGAAGACGGTGAGTTTCATACGCTAGTCACGCAAACTCGTAGCTATAAAGGCAAGATTGAGTTGAGTTTAACCACCCTTGACATCGGAGAGCGTTTCTCTCATCAACGTTACCAAGCGAAGATATTGCCAAACTGATTTGTGTGAGTATGATTGCCACATCGAAATGTGTGGGTATATCAAGTGTCACTACAATCAAAAGTACTAATTTTTGACTCTGGGGTCGGTGGGCTTTCTGTTTTCCAAGAGATAGAAAAAAAGCTCCCTCAACTTGATTATATATACCTGTTTGATAACGCCGCCTATCCCTACGGTGAGTTGGATCATGAAACGTTAGTTTCTCGAGTGGAAGCATTGGTTTCGCAGTATGTCGCTGATCACCAAGTGGATTTGGTTGTGATTGCATGTAATACCGCAAGCACCATTGTATTACCTTCATTGAGAACTTTGCTCTCCATTCCGGTTGTCGGCGTCGTACCTGCGATTAAACCAGCATCTAATTTAGCGAATAAAGCGGTCGGACTGATAGCAACACCGGCGACGGTGACACGTCAGTACACGCAGGAATTGATTCGCGACTTCTCGCAAAGTAAACCCGTTGAGCTGTTAGGCTCTACTCGACTGGTCGACATGGCAGAAGAAAAACTTCGTGGTACCCCTGTCTCAACTCAAGAGCTAACGGCAGTACTATCTCCCATGATAGGTAAAGTCGATGTTGCCGTATTAGGGTGCACACACTTCCCTCTCATTAAAGAAGAAATTCAGTCGGTGCTGAGTGAGCAGGTTGTGCTGGTGGACTCTGGTGAGGCGATTGCGCGTCGAGTACAAGAATTGTTGAACCTTGAGGACAAGAAAGAAGGAAAAGGTCTGAGGGAAATTTTTTCAACGGCTCCCCCTTATGCAGAAGGAGCGTTGAATAGAGCATTACAAAACTTAGGCTTTAGTCCTGTTCAGCTTGAGATTTTGGATCATTAGCGATACGTACCTTTAATGTACGCTGCATATAATCCTTTTCATTTAGTCCTTCTATAGCACCAGCAGCATCCGTTGCTGCCATGACAACAAAACCAAATCCTCGTCTTTTACCTGTGCGTTTATCTTTCATCAGGCGGACGGCAAAAACTTCACCATGCTTGGCAAACAATTCCTTCACATGGGATTCATTTGCTTTGTAAGGAAGGTTGCCGACATAAAGGGTCTTGGTCGCGGGTTCATTAACGGTTGCTGGCTCAGTTGTGGTGTTTGAAAATTTAAAAACAAAAGCAGAAGCAAAAACACCGATAACAAAGCTGAGCGCAGGAGAAATAGCAACCTGCGAAAAGATGATTCCACCTAAAACCGCTAAGGCGAGAATCATTAAGGTCGATTTATTAGAACTCATATTTGAATACAACTTCGTAGTTTAAGAAAAAAGTGTCTAGGTATTAACAAAATAGACACACGGATCTTACGTATATGGTTGTTGTTTTTCCAACCTATTGATGTGACGTGACTCAAATGTTGAAATTTTATTCTATTTCTGGCGTTTTGATTTGTTTTTAACCGAACGAAAAATAAATTCAAAAAAACACTTGTCATCCTTTCTGAGCTCCCTATAATGCCGCCTCACCGACACGGAGTGAGACGAAAGTCACAAACCGAAATCGGAATTGAAAGAGGAAAGAAAGTTAAATAAAACGCTTGACTCTTAAAATGGGAAGCGTAAGATACGCACCCCTAACGACGAGGCGCTAAAGCGCAACGGAAGTTAGAAAAGCTCTTTAACAATATAAACCTATCAATCTGTGTGGGCACTCGTTGATGATAATCCAATTAGAAACTTCGGTTTCAAATTAGGTTTCAATGAAACGAAGTGACCATTGAATCTTCGGATTCAGCACAGTCAATTCAAACATTACTT
>NZ_CAMZNA010000019.1:0-43185 GCF_947311885.1 Vibrio sp. St2
GTGAATAGCGCAGCTTGGTAGCGCATCTGGTTTGGGACCAGAGGGTCGGGGGTTCGAATCCCTCTTCACCGACCACTATTAGATAGAACCCCAGTCGAAAGACTGGGGTTTTTTCGTTTCTGTTCTATCCATATTTTCACGTCTAATCTCTTTGATTGAGAAATCCTCTCGCCTCTCCATTTCTGTCATGCATCAAAACATCGACAACCACTAATGCTTTCTTATTTATTGAAGGGCAAATATGGAGATTGCGTTCTTAGATTAAAAGCGGGGCTCTCGCTTCTGAGAGCATCATCATTCCATATTGAGCGGGTGGCGTTTGCTATCCGGCGGACATAAAGAAGATATTGGTTTCTTGCATCCGGATACAAGCGTTTGAATAAGTGCAGTTATGGTTCTCTTTATGCTTACTGTGTCACCTTGAACACTCAGTTTCTTGGTCGTGACACTCTTTCTACCAACAGTCATATATTCTACGTATGCACTAAATAGTTAAGCAGAAATTCCACCTATGCTCGATCTGATTATTGATCATTAATCATGGCAATTTTTGCTATTGATTTACTATTTATCTGAACTAAAGTTTTATTATTGTCGATTTGTATGGTCTAAATTACTAACTATTTAGTTAATTATAGTGGTATGTTTTTATTTTGTTAAATGACTCCATTGTGTTTTTTGTGAATTTTTATTCTTGATTATTTATAACGTCAAGGCCTAAGTCATAACTGGTGGTGCTTATAAATAAGGGTTTTTAGAGGGTATTGGCAACAGGTTTGACCAACCGATGATATAACCTAATTGCATATTTATTTTCATAAGCTGCTTGATATTTGTTCAAAATCGACTTTTTATACTATGTTTGTTGCTTTTCTGTGAATTTTTTGCCAAATTGATGACCTTATAAATTGCCAGAACGGTGTACCCAATTTTATCTAAATTGATTGGGTGGACAGGCTGGCTTGAATGGATTCACTTTTCAGACAGGGCAGAAAACTGCCAAAGCAGTAGAGGTCTGGTAATGTCACTTTTAGAAGTTAAAAATCTTCGAATCGAATACCCATCACGCCACGGTGTGCATGCAGCAGTTAAATCTCTATCGTTCAACATCGAACGAGGAGAAATTGTGGGCGTTGTGGGTGAGTCTGGTGCTGGTAAATCGACAGTCGGTAATGCCGTCATTGATTTGTTGAGCCCACCTGGTCGCATCGCCAGTGGTGATGTTTACTTAGACGGTGAGCTGATCTCAGGCTTATCGGCAGAAGAAATGCGCCAGGTTCGAGGCTCAAAAATTGGATTTATCTTCCAGGATCCAATGACCTCACTTAACCCGCTTTTTACTGTCGAACAGCAGTTGAAAGAAACCATTCATGCCAACATGAAGGTGACGGATGAAGAAGCGTATCAGCGCGCTCTATCTCTGATGCAGCAAGTGGGTATCCCTCAACCGGAAAACCGTCTCAAGCAGTTCCCACACCAATTCTCTGGCGGTATGCGCCAACGTGTGGTGATTGCGATTGCACTGGCTGGTGAGCCGGATCTGATCATTGCCGATGAACCTACGACGGCACTGGATGTATCCATTCAGGACCAAATCCTGAGTTTGATTCGCGAATTGTGTATTAAGAACAACGTGGGTTGTATGTTGGTAACGCACGACATGGGCGTGGTTTCTAACGTAACAGACCGTGTTGCGGTAATGTACCGAGGCGACCTAGTTGAATTTGGTAATACAGCCAAAGTGCTTGGCGACCCAGATCATCCATATACTCGCAGCCTGATTTCTGCGGTACCGCGTTCCGATGTAAAACTCGATCGCTTCCCACTCGTGAGCTATATAGAAGAAGCGCACGAAATGGAACCGTTGGATGTGAAGAATCACTGGTTAGGTCAAAGTCAGGATCACCGTGATTACACAGGCTCATTATTGACAGTAGAGAACGTCAATCTTCGCTTTACCACCAAGGATTCATTGTTTGAAAGCCGCCGTGAGTATGTACAGGCATCGAATAATGTCAGTTTTGAAGTCTTCGAAGGGGAAACCTTTGGCTTGGTAGGCGAATCGGGTTCGGGTAAGTCAACCATTGCACGTGTGATTGCGGGTTTGTATCAGCCAAACTCGGGTAAGGTGACCTTTGAGGGTATTGATCTAACGTCTCTGAAGTCAGAGAAAGAACGTCGCCCTCTACGCCGTCAAATGCAGATGGTGTTCCAGAACCCATACACTTCAATGAACCCGCGGATGAAGATCTTCGATATCATCGCTGAGCCAATTCGTTTCCACAAGCTTACTAGCAATGAAAACGAAACGCGCCAGATCGTGCACGATCTTCTTGATCACGTTGGTCTGGGCAAGATGGCGGGTGTGAAGTACCCACACGAATTCTCAGGTGGTCAGCGTCAGCGTATTTCGATTGCGCGTGCACTGGCAACCCGTCCACGTCTTCTGATTTGTGATGAACCGACATCAGCGCTTGATGTATCGGTACAGGCACAGATTCTGAACTTATTAAAAGATTTACAAGATGAGTTAAATCTAACCATGCTGTTTATCAGTCACGATTTACCCGTAATTCGCCAAATGTGTGATCGAGTGGGTGTGATGCAAATGGGCACGCTACTGGAAGTGGCGCCGACCGAACAGCTCTTTAGATCACCTCAGCACGAATACAGTCAACAACTGATTTCATTAATGCCTGAATTTACAGGCTTAAGAGAAGAAGTAAAAACGGCGTAAGTCGTAGACATTACCCGATGCATTTGGGTGACAAAAACAGAAGCAAATACAACAACTAGGGATGAATCCCGCATAAGGAGTTATGCAATGAAAACCATGAAAAGCAAACTAGCAGTGGCTTTAATGGCAGCTGGCTTAAGCTTTAGCGCAGCAGCGGCAGATATTACAGTAGCTTATGATGCTGACCCAGTGTCTTTGGATCCGCATGAGCAGCTATCTGGCGGTACACTGCAAATGTCTCACATGGTGTTTGATCCACTAGTTCGTTACACACAAAAGTTAGATTTTGAACCTCGCCTAGCAGAGAAATGGGAACGTGTAGATGACACAACTTTCCGCTTCCAGCTTCGTAAAGGCGTGAAGTTCCACTCTGGTAACGAACTGACGGCTGATGACGTAGTTTGGACGTTTGACCGTCTGAAAGACTCTCCTGACTTTAAAGCGATCTTCGAACCATACGAGAAGATGGTAAAAGTAGACGACTACACGGTTGAGCTAGTATCGAAAGGTGCTTACCCGCTGGTTCTACAAACCGCAACGTACATCTTCCCAATGGACAGCAAGTTCTACTCTGGTAAGACCGAAGATGGCAAAGACAAAGCGGAAGTGGTGAAGCACGGTAACTCGTTCGCTTCAACTAACGTATCTGGTACTGGTCCATTTATCGTCACTCAGCGCGAGCAAGGCGTAAAAGTGACGTTCGAGCGCTTTGGCGATTACTGGGATAAAGACACGGGTAACGTAGACAAGCTAACGCTAGTGCCAATTAAAGAAGACGCAACACGTGTTGCAGCACTTCTTTCTGGTGACGTTGATATGATTGCACCGGTTGCACCAAACGATCACAAACGTGTGAAAGGTGCGAAGAACGTAGACCTAGTGACACTACCTGGTACTCGTATCATCACATTCCAAATGAACCAAAACAGCAACGAAGCACTGAAAGACGTTCGTGTTCGTCAGGCGATTGTTCATGCGATCAACAACGAAGGCATCGTGAAGAAGATCATGAAAGGCTTCGCAACGGTTGCTGGTCAGCAAGGTCCTGAAGGCTACGCTGGCTATGAAGCGGATCTCGTACCACGTTACGACCTGAAGAAAGCGAAAGAGCTAATGAAGGAAGCGGGTTACGAAAACGGCTTCACGCTAACAATGATGGCGCCAAACAACCGCTATGTAAACGACGCGAAAATTGCTCAGGCTGCGGCGGCAATGCTGTCTAAGATCGGTATCAAAGTAGATCTGAAGACCATGCCTAAAGCACAATACTGGCCAGAGTTCGATAAGTGTGCGGCTGACATGCTGATGATCGGTTGGCACTCAGATACAGAAGATTCTGCGAACTTCTCTGAGTTCCTAACGATGACACGTGACGAAACAACAGGTAAAGGCCAGTACAACTGTGGTCATTACTCTAACGCTGAAGTTGATAAGCTGGTTAACGCATCTAACGTAGAGACGGATCCAGCGAAGCGTGCAGAAATGCTACAGAAAGTAGAAGCAACGCTGTACAACGAAGCGGCGTTTGTTCCTCTACACTGGCAGAACCTTGCTTGGGGTGCAAAATCTAACGTTGATATCGCGCCAATCGTGAACGCGATGAACTTCCCTTACTTCGGTGACTTGGTGGTGAAATAACCCCCTCACAGAATTAAGTAGGATTATTGGCACCCTTATCGGGTGCCAAAACTTAATTTTTTGGTGCTTAGCTTTGTTTCAGTCGGGTTAGGTGCCATTTTTCAGACTGAAAATGCGACCGGAGTACTTCTGGTTTAGCAGACTGAAATCTACGGAAAGTTAAAGGGGCAAGGAATGTTTTCGTTTCTGGTCAAGCGCCTGTTTCAGGCACTGATAGTGATGTTTGTGATCAGTTTGGTGGCGTTTGCCATTCAGGATAATCTGGGTGACCCATTGCGTGAGCTTGTTGGTCAGTCGGTTTCTGAAGCGGAGCGTCAAGCTCTGCGTGATGAGCTCGGCCTTAACGATCCCTTCATTACTAAATACACTCGCTTTGTTGGCGCTGCGCTGCAAGGTGACTTAGGTACTTCTTATTTCTTCAAGCGCCCTGCGGTTGAAGTGATTCTTGATAAGCTGGTTGCGACACTAGAGCTAGTGTTTGGCGCCACGGTTATCATCATCGTTTGCTCGATACCCCTCGGCGTTTACTCCGCGATTCACCCGAAAAGTATATTTACCAAAGTGGTGATGGCGTTCAGTAGTGTCGGGATTTCCATACCGGTCTTTTTGACCGCGATTATGCTGATGTATGTCTTCTCAATTGAGCTCGGCTGGCTGCCGTCCTATGGGCGGGGAGAAACCGCCAATGTGCTCGGCTGGGAATCCGGCTATTTTACTCTTGATGGCTTAGCGCATTTGATTCTGCCGTGTATTGCACTGGCGTCTATCATGCTGCCGCTTTTCATCCGTCTGGTGCGTTCAGAAATGCTGGAAGTGCTGAGTTCGGAGTACATCAAATTCGGTAAGGCGAAAGGCCTAGCGCTGAACAAGATCTACTACCAGCACGCACTGAAAAACACCATGCTGCCAGTGCTGACTGTTGGTGGTGTGCAAATCGGTACTATGGTGGCCTACACCATTCTGACCGAAACGGTTTTCCAATGGCCAGGTACTGGTTTCCTTTTCCTTGAAGCAATCAACCGTGTAGACACGCCGTTGATCACCGCCTACGTTATTTTCGTTGGCCTGATCTTTGTTGTGACGAACACTATCGTTGACTTGCTATACGGCATTATCAACCCGACCGTTAACCTGACAGGCAAAGGAGCATAATCATGAGTCAGACAGCAACTGCTCCGTCTCATTGGGAGCGTTTTAAACAATCGGACTTCCTCTACTATTTCAAACGTGACAAAGTGGCGATGGCCAGCTTTACCGTGTTCATGTTATTCCTGGTGATGGCGATTGCCGCACCAATACTGTCACCGACAGACCCGTATGATCTGGCATCCATTGATATCATGGACTCAGAGTTGCCACCATCTTGGATGGAAGACGGCGACGAGCGTTTTGTTCTGGGGACCGACGAACAGGGTCGTGACATTCTATCGACCATTCTGTACGGCTCGCGCCTGTCATTGACCATCGGTTTTCTGGCGGTTGGCCTACAGTTAGTGTTAGGTATCGTCATCGGCTTGTCTGCGGGCTACTTTGGTGGTCGTGTAGATAGCTTCCTAATGCGTTTTGCCGATGTACAGCTTTCGTTCTCTACCATGATGGTTGCCATCATCGTATCGGCCATATTCAAAGCCAGCTTTGGCAGTGACTTTTACAGTCAATATGCCGTTGTGATGCTAGTGGTGATCATTGGTGTCGCAGAATGGCCGCAATACGCGCGGACTATTCGTGCCTCGGTACTGGCTGAGAAGAAAAAAGAATACGTGGAAGCGGCACGTGTGATGGGCTTTAAAGCACCACGCATCATGTTCCGCCACATTCTGCCGAACTGTTTGTCGCCTATCTTGGTGATCTCGACGGTTCAGGTGGCAAATGCCATCATGTCTGAAGCGGCACTTTCTTTCCTTGGTTTAGGTCTTCCGGTCGACCAGCCATCATTGGGTGCTCTGATCAGCATTGGCTTTAACTACATCTTCTCCGGTGCATGGTGGATTACTGCTTTCCCAGGTGTGGTTTTGGTGACATTAGTACTGGTTATCAATCTTTTGGGTGACTGGTTGCGAGATGTATTTAACCCGAAAATTTACAAAGGGTGATCCAAGCCTAAGATTTGATTATAAATATCTCACTACACTAAGAGCCGTAACATGTTACGGCTCTTTTTTTGCATCGACATTTTCTCAACAGTGAGCCGTCAATAATGTCACTATATCGATCACGATATGGACATCGAATTAAAGGTTTGAATTAAGAGTATGGGAATGAGAATGGCCGTTAAATCTAAGCGACCTTTAGTAACACTCATGAGCCTCGCAATATTGGCTTTGCCAATGTTGTCAGCTCCGACATATGCTGAAGAATTTTTGTGTGATGCAACTCAGGCGTCTAGCGACACCTTGCCTGTGCTGGATGCAGCTTGCCCGATAGGCAAAGGGATGTGGGGAAAACAGAAGCCAAAAGGTCAGGCGTCTTATTTCTGGATCCAGTGTGGTGTGTACGGCAAACCTCTGGCTTTGCCTGAAGCGAAGAAAATCTATCAACACATCAATTCGGATGTGTGGGCAAAACCGGAAGGTAAAGCCTATCGCTGTCTGATTGGTCCATACACAGACTTTGCCGAAGCAAAACAAGATCTGGCTAAAGTGAAGAAGCTGCCAGAGTATAAAGAGGCCTTCGTCCGTGAAGTGGTGAAAGGAGCGCCGACGGCAAAAGTCGCACCAGTGACGAAGCCTGCAGCCAAGCCTAAAGTGGCACAACAGCAGACAACAGTGATACCGGCACCAAGCCGACCTGAACCTAAGGTGGTGCCAAAAGCAGAGCCTAAGCAAAAGCAGGATAAAAGCGTGTCGATTCGTCAACACACCACCATCAATGGGGTCGAGTACAAGGTGCCATACGCTCTATTTGGCAACGACCAGTTCTATATGGAACATGAATTGCCATGGAATCGCATGGACTATGAAATGGCGTATAAGACCTGTTACCGAATGGGAATGCGTCTGGCAACAGCAAAAGAGTGGCAATCTTTGTTGGATGCGAAGGTGATGTCACGAGACAAGTGGCCAATGCACTTACCGTACTGGGGCGCAGAGCGTACTGGACTGTTTTATAGCGGTAAGGTCAATCAGTTGAAAGGCACATCGCTGTTGAATGTCATGTGCGTAAAGTAATCGAAAAACCAGTGGCTCTGCTACTGGTTTTTTTCTTCAGCTTCTTTGAGTAAGTCGAGGTACTTTTTCTCAACAAAGTCTTTCTCTTTGGTAATGTGGTGCAGCTGCTGTTGCACCGCTTCCAGCTGAGCTTTGACTTCTCCGACGTCACCTTTCTCTGCGGCTTTTTTCTTGTAGGTGTCTATGATGCCAAGCAGTTGCTGTCTTTCATGCTGGTATTCTTTCTCTAGTTTATTAAAACCGCCCGCCTCACTGATCTGGACATATTCCTGCTCCAACTGTTCA
The DNA here is from genome assembly GCF_947311885.1 of Vibrio sp. St2. Classification (NCBI taxonomy): domain Bacteria; kingdom Pseudomonadati; phylum Pseudomonadota; class Gammaproteobacteria; order Vibrionales; family Vibrionaceae; genus Vibrio; species Vibrio sp. St2. The sequence continues at coordinate 7,828 of NZ_CAMZNA010000019.1, forward strand.
AACTGTTTCTCTAGCTGCTCTTTCTCCTGTTGCAGGCTTTCGACGGTATCTGACTGTTTAAGAAGTTTATTTTTAGCGGTTCTCAATCCCTTGATGCTGCGGCTGAGGTCGCCTTTGAGCTTTTTAATCAACTGATGCGATTTACTCAACTTCTGGTTGAGTTCTTCAATGGATTCCTGATCTTGAGCGCTTAACCCCCCGTCATTAGCGGATTTTATTTGTGATACCTGCGCTTCCAGCGCCTGCTGGATAATAATGAGGTCATTGAGAGTGTCGCTGTTCTCAGCGGTGTAATTCAGCGCACTATCGACCGATTGCTGGCACAGTTCGTAGGTATTGCGGTCCATATCTTTGCCATGAACGACCTCTCGAGCGAAGTGGCGAAACTCGCGAAGTATCAACAATAGAATCACAAACCATACCAACAAAATGAATAACCCCATGTCGACCGCCAGGGCAATGAGATTTTCTGTGGTGAGAAGAGGCGCTAAATCCATGAACTCATTCCATGTTTTTGAATCCTAATAGAGTGTAAGTTTAGTTGTCATAACAAATTGTGCCTATAATTTAGACAGTCCCCAGCAAGAGTAGAATGCGATTTGTGAAGATTCTGATTGTCGATGACAGTAAAGCCACATTAGAAATCGTCAGGCGAGCCTTGGAAAATTTTGGCTACCGCCGCTTGTCTATTCAGAAAACCGACAGTGCACTTGATGCTCTTGAACAGGTTAAACAATGGCAGCCAGAGATCGTCCTAACCGACTGGTACATGCCAGACATGACGGGGCTGACCTTAATTGAGGAAATCAAAAAGCTTGAACTGGGCGTCAAGATGGGCATGATTACTACGGTTGACGACCAACTGCAGCTTAATCAAGCCAAAGCGGCAGGCGCGAGTTTTGTTTTGTCCAAGCCCTTTGATGACAAAGAGCTGCACCGCAAACTCTTACCACTGGTGCAAGGAGCTGAAGAGAGCGAAAGGGCGCTGGAAAACATCAACGATGTGCAGAAAGAGCTCGCTCTGCCTAAGTTGTCTCAGCTCGAAAAGCTGATGAAACGTGAAATCAGCGATCGCCTAGTGCTGAACAATATCCGTCAACAATCTTTTGATGAGAGTAAAATCCCGTGCCTGCTTGCCGTGTACGAGGATGGCGAAACGCAAAGGCCGCGCGCGGTGGCTATTCTCGACATCTATGCGATTTGTGTATTCTCGCGCAGCAATTCCGCAATCAGTAAGCAAGACCTGCAAAGAGCGATTCATAGCAAGCTGGTAAGCAAAGACATTCTCGATACCTGCCAGCGAGTGCTCGACAAGTCTTCCCTTGCGTTTCTCGACAGTAACTCACGAAAAAGCCTGCGACTGAAAAACGTCAGTTTCATCCCATCCGCGTTTGAAAAGCTCGAAGCTTTGTACAGTAAAGAAGCTGACAAGAGGGTCGACTTCTCCTGTCAGCTGGAAGATATGGCGCAGGGTAAAGTGACCCTGATTGGCTTTTAGTTTATGAGTCAGTGTTGAGTTGGGTGGTTGACATAAACTGGGTTGGAGTAGAACCACAAGTCCTTCCACGCCATGGTTGCAATGTCTGATTGGTCTTTGTGAAGATCAGAGATTGGATTACCTTGAGCATCCACGTATTTATCGGTGCCTTTCGGAGTATTTGAGCCACGTAAGCGCAGGTAATAAGGGTTCTCTTGTGCTGGAACGGTAAAGCTCAGTGATACTGTGTTTCCTTCTCTTGACCAGCTTTCGGTTCCGCTTTCGAAGCTCTGAATGACTTTGGCCAGATCTGTGTATGGCTGGTTATACATTTCATCACCGGGTAGTAATACCTGATTGGTAATGGTGCCTATAATGACATCGACGAACTCGACGTTAACCGCGTCACCATTATTATTCGTTTCTGGCATAGTAAATTGAATATTCACTGTGGCTGGCTGAGTGTGATCGATCGCTTGAACTTCGCCCATCTCAGCTTTGCGGCCGTCTTGGGTTACATGGAAATCGAGTTGTGTAATCAGATCACCATGTGTCGCAAAAGATTTGCCGCTTTTTATTGCATTGATAATGCCTTGAGGTGATTCTTCAGTCAGGTACAAGTGCGTTTTACTGTACTCACCAGGCCAAAAATCTTTCAGCATGCTGTGAAAGTCACTTCCGACGAAAATCGAAAACCTATGACCTTCTGACAGCAAAGCATCCCAGACACCGCCAACTTTTGCTGTCATATAATCGAAGCCTCCATAGGTTGTGCCATGGTAGGCTTTATATTCCTTGCCTTGGATATCGGTCATCATGATTGGTAGGGTCATTTCATAAGAGCCGCGAGCAGCTGGATTACGCTGATGTCCAGGCGCGCCTTCCATGCCTGCAAACACATTCGGTCCGGTTGCCAGCATCTCGCGGATAATCTCAATACGATACTCGTGCTTGCGCGATGGGTGGTTTAGGGTAAAAAAGCTATTGGTTGGATGGTTTTGTTGTAGGTAAGCCACGCCATCCAGCATGTTTTGCTTGTCTGCTCCACCCTCAGATTGATCGCTTGGGTTACCCTTGAAGTATTGGTTATGGAAACTATTGAGCTCAGTGGAGGTATGGTAGCCTTCATCGATAAATAGCGTGGTGTGCTCATCTACGTACGGTGCAGTCCATTCCATCCCTTTTAATAGCAGCTTATCGCTAGCCAGCTCTTGTTGACGATAATTGTTCAGATGCTCCAGCATTATATTGGAGTTAAAGGCGTACTCGCGTTCGTGTTTGGCGTGTTCAAAGTTGTCTTTGGCATAGTCGTGGTTGTGTGGCTCTTGTTGATTGTTCCAATCTACGATAAACGAACCTTGCCGCGCCATTCGCCACATATTATCTGATGAGATTTCAAAGCTCTTAAAGCCTCCGTGGTCGGTGGAAATCAGGTAGTCCATACCGTATTTGTTATAGCCGATGTCCAGCACGGAGGTAATCAAGTTATGGCCATCTGATGCCGTCGAGTGAATGTGCATGTCACCCGTCACCCAGCGTCCAGTTGGTGTCGTTTCAGTCTTAGCTGTTTCATCTTCACAGCCGGAAAGTAGGGCCAAGAGCAAAAGGAGGGCTGTGTTGTGTTTGTTGATTTTCATAGGAAGAAATCGCTAGCAGATCGTCAAAAGCCGCAGAGTCTATTGTCTGAATATGAAAGTTAGGTTGCGAATACATTTCAACGCTCAGACTCATTATGAATCATTCTAAACAGCGTACTGCCCAACGATAGGATAGGGTGGATGTACAGTAATTAATTATTGGTGGGAGTTATGGTGTGACGAAGTGGGTTGTTTAATGGTGATGTATTATTTGATGTAAATATCTTTATCTATTTGTTAAATAAAATGTTTTTAATATTTTCCTTGGAAGCTTTTGTGCATCTCAATGTGATTTTTCTGCTTTTACCTCAATTATTGATAACCCGTTTAATTCGGCCTTACTTTTTGTAGTAAAACAAAATGCATAGGGTATGATACGCATATTGTTTTTTGCTGATAATACTAACAAGTCATGGATGTACGTAACGCTGACATGGAAGCGATGTGCCATGTATTCAAACGCTATGTTGAGTACATGGGAGTCGATCAGACGGTGTCTTTCTCTCGAGTGGATACACAACTTGAGCAAGTAAAAACCGTGTCGACTAACTATTCATGGCATCTGGCTTATTGGGGCGACGAGCTGTATAAAAACCTCCATTCGCGTCTCAAGCCGGGCATTAACCTGTGGAACAGTCAAGGGGCCCACAATTTCCGTGAGTCAGCGAAAGCGAGCCATAACCGCGTCGATATAGTGACCAATCAGGGCTCACAGTACGACATCCTCTCCATCTCTTTGCCAATCACGCCGTTACCTTGCGATGTGGTCAGTCAGGCGATTGCGTTCCGTCCTAAGGTCAATCACCTTGCGCTTGAATGCTGGAGTGATAAAGAGATACAGATCCCGATTGATAGCTTGTCAGCCGCCAATTCAGTTCAGTCGAATTATGACGAAGAGAAGCCGTATGTGTTCGGCAATCTGACGCTGACACACGATGAACTCACCAGCGTGCGTTACTTTCTTGAGATGAAAACCTTTCAAGAGGCGGCTTTGCTTCGAGGTTGCCAAGAGGCGGAAGAAGCGCGGCGACTCTATATCATCAAATGCAAATTGGGCTGTGAATCTCAGCCAGATTCGGTCTTCTTTAGAAAACTGGTGGAACATGGAGTGACAGTCGCATGTCTGGACAGTTTCATCACGTATCGTTAACGGTCAGCGATTTAGTCGCCAGCCAAGATTTCTATGCATTGTTTGGTTACCAGCTTGAACGAAGTTATCGGGATGAGCAGGTCACCATTCATATATTGGAAAACCAAGGCTCGAGAATCGAGCTTTTTCATTTTTGTGGGGACGTTTCAGCCCCAGTTCCTGAATCATTGATCGCGTTAAAAAGAGTGGGCATCACCCATTTCGCTTTGCGTGTGAATGATCTTGAAGCCTTTCATAGAAAATTATCGGAAGTCACCAACATCACTACTATTTACAACGCTAGGCTAGGTAGTTTCCGTTACTTTTTCTGTTCAGACCCCGATGGAAATCAATTAGAACTTATAGAGGAGTAAAACAGAATGTCACTCACCTGGAAACAGCGCACCAGTGCTGTCCTTGGTAATGCCATGGAGTTTTATGATATCGCTGTATTCGCATCGATATCTATGTACATTTCCCAGCTATTTGCCACCCAAGGCATTGAACACTCAGAGCTGGTGGTGTGGGGCGTATTTGCCCTGAGATTTTTGATCCGACCTTTTGGCGGCGTTGTGATTGGCCGCTACGCCGACAAATACGGGCGTAAACGAGCACTGGTTTTTTGTAACCTTCTGACTGGCTTAGCTACGGTATCGATGGCATTTGTCCCAGTCGACACGGTCGGGCAGTACGTTGTGGTTGTGTTCTTGTTCTTCCAAATGATTCAAGCGTTTAGCTTTGGTGGCGAATACCCAACCCTAATCAATTACCTTCTCTACGATGCGAAGAAATCAGAACGCTCACGTGTGAGCAGCTTGATTGTTGCGAGTTCTATTGTCGGTGTCATCATTTCTCTTCTTATCGTTGCAGGCTTAGAGCATTACTTAACGGCAGAAGAAATGAGCGCTTGGGGCTGGCGAGTACCGTTGTTAGTAGGTGTCGCGAACATCATCGTAAGCTTGTATTTGCGTCTTTCTCTGCCTGAATTGCCTAAAGCTGAAGCGGTAGCAAGTAAGTCGAGCCGTCAGATCATTGCCAAAGTATTTTGTATTTCCATTCTTGGTGCGGTGGTGTTCTATGTTCAGAACCTAGCGAGCGGTATCTTGGGTAAAGCGATGGGTATTGAGAACCTCGCACTGATCAACTCGTCAGTGCTGGTGGTATTGCTGTTCGTATTTTCGTTTGTCATCGACAAACGTTCTTCACCACAACAAGCATTTAAAGTCGGAGCTTTGTTTATGCTGTTTGCAGCGGTCCCTTTGTTTGCGCTGCTTGGTTCCAGCGAATTTATCTGGCAAGTGTTAGCAGTGTTGGGTATCAGTACGTTGGCAGCGATTATTTTAGGTAACTTGGCCGCGCTGTTATGGCAGCAATCTGCTAACCAAACCACCAGCTTAGGTATTGGTTATAACATTGCATTGTCTATCTTTGGTGGCCTAACACCACTGATCGTGACAGAAGCAATGCTGCTTAGCTCCGCCTATGTGGGTGTCTATGTTGCGATCGCGACATTACCGGGGTTAGCAGTGCTGTATCGCTTTACGGCCACCGCTCATCAGGAACCTGTGCAGTCGTCGTAACACGTTGAGACGTTTATTTATCTAATACGAAAGGCTCTAGGCATCTGCTTAGAGCCTTTGTTTTAGGTGATAGTCTTGTGTTCTCGAATTGTCTTACACTTGTTAGCTTACTGAAATATATCAAAAATCATCAAAGTAAATTTGACTCTCTTTGAGCTTTATTCCGTGTCTTTCCTTGTAATTCCGTTCTCTTCGAGCAGGTAACTCATTAACTTTTCGTTCCGCTTTTCACTTTTGGTGAGAGGCTCGCTGTGTAAATAAGGAAGGGAATACAAATGAGAAGAGAAACGAACGGTAAGAATCCTCGCGTTTGGGGGAGTATAGCTGTATTGGCCATGGCTCTAGTTGGGTGTGATGAACAGGAGTTCGAGTTTTCTGCGCAAGTCTATAGCCCTATTAGTGGCCTTGCTGCGGGTGACTACGCTGAGTCGGGTGAAATCTACGACTACAATACACTTGCCGTATTCGATGAGAAAAACAAACCTGGAGATGAAAACAAACCAAGATTCGCCATGGTTGAACGTCATGGTTCCAACGCCAGTATTATTCCAATCGACCAAAGCCAAGTCTCATGGCCCCTAGAGCAGAAGCGTGGCAATGATATTGAAGCCATTTGCCAACTCAATGAGACATATTATTTGGCTGCTGAAAGCAGTTTTTACAAGGGTGATTATGGCAGATTGTTTTTATTAGAAAGAGAGCCGTCTCAGGGTGGTTTAAGTACAGGGCTGCGTTTGGTCGCTACTTATTCTCAATCCTCAAACCCAGATGAGCTCGACGGTATTTCTTTTGAAGGTTTGGCATGTGCACCGTCTAACGACGATGATGACTCTTACAATATCCTGCTAGGCGATAGAAATTCAGGCGGGCTGTATTGGGAAAACATTCGTCCCTTACAAGATATAGCTGCTACTGGTGTGATCCCTTTAGTATTAAAAAAAGTGGGAGTTATTACCGCCCCCTCATCATGGTCTACAAGCCGAGATATCTCCGATCTCTATTTTAGTTCTTCCTCACATCGACTATTTGGTGTGGCGTCGTATGATCCTGAAGATAAAGCATTGGATTCGAAACAAAATGCGCAACCTCATTCAATGATGTATCGGACGAGTCACTCTTTTCATCTCGAGGACATGGCATTTATGCAAAGTATGGCGAGTAGCGGAGGTAACGAGTCGCTGCTTATTGAGCCAGTCCATTCATTTCCTAATCATAAGGTTGAAGGTATCACGGCTTTTGGAGCGACTGATGGTATGTTCTATGGGTCAGATGATGACACAACAATCAATGAATACGGCTTAGTAAGCGTAGAGTAAGTATTTACTTACATCCTGGGGCCAAATAAAAAGCAGGCCATTGGCCTGCTTTGTCGTTTGGTTATCACTAGTCAGTGATTAACGCATAGTCACGAACTCTTCAGAGCCCGTTGGGTGGATAGCCACCACAGAGTCGAAGTCTGCTTTGGTTGCGCCCATCTTCATTGCAACGCCGAAGCCTTGGATCATTTCATCTACCGTGAAGCCGATACCGTGTAGGCCGACTACGGTTTCTTCTTCACCGGCACAGACTAGTTTCATCTTACATGGTTGACGATGCTTAGTGACCGCTGTGTACATTGCGGTAAAGCCTGACGTGTAGACTTTAATGTTGTCTTTGCCGTACTTCTCTTCAGCTTCTTGGGTTGTCAGGCCGATAGTACCGATTGGCGGGTGGCTGAATACCACCGTTGGTACTAGGTTGTAGTCCATCTTAGCGTCAGGTTTGTTGTTAAACAGGCGCTCAGATAGCTGACGACCCGCTTTAACTGCCACTGGCGTTAGCTCGATACCGCCTTCCATGATGTCGCCGACACAGTAGATACCAGACACGTTGGTCTGCTGGTATTCATCGACTTTGATATAACCGCGGTCATTAGTTTCAACACCCGTTGATGCTAGGTTGATAGCATCGGTTGCTGGATGACGACCAATAGCCCAGATCAGCGTATCGACGTTTTGAGTATTGCCGTTTTCTAGGTGAAGCGTCAGGCTGCCATCGGCTTCCTTAACCACTTCTTTTGGCACTGAGTGGGTGTGTAGTGTTGGGCCTTCCGCTTCCATCACTTCAACCAGAGTCTCGATGATCATTGGATCAAAGCTGCGTAGCGGTGATTCTTTACGACAGAATAGGTGAGTGTCTGTGCCAAGAGCGCTAAGTACGCCGGCAATTTCAACGGCGATGTAACCAGCACCAATAACCGCTACGCGTTTTGGTTGCTCGCTCAGCTCGAAGAAACCGTTTGAATCGATACCGTGCTCTGCACCTGGGATGTTAGGAATCGTTGGACGACCACCTACAGCGATTAGGATGTGATCTGCGGTGTAGTGCTCACCGTTAACTTCAACGGTTTTCTCGTCAACAAACTTAGCGAAGCCTTTAATAACATTGACTTTGTTGTTGCCAAGTACGCGATCGTAAGACTGGTGAATGCGACCGATGTATGCTTGGCGACTTTCAACCAGTTTGCTCCAGTCAAAGCCTTTCACGTCAACGTCAAAACCGTAGTCTTCAGCGTACAGGTTCATCGCTTCAGCCACCTGAGCACCATGCCACATGACTTTCTTCGGTACACAACCTACGTTTACACACGTGCCGCCTAGATCCTGAGCTTCAATCAGCGCAACTTTAGCACCATACATCGCTGCTCGGTTTGCTGAAGCAATACCACCACTACCGCCACCGATACAGATATAGTCAAAATGAGTCGCCATTACTTTCTCCAATTATTGCGGGATTAAGGCGCTGTGCGACATGTGTTGCCCAGTCGCAAGCTCCCTGCGAGTTTTAATTCATTGTCTTTGATATGGAGGATAGATCGGTTGAACTCAATCTACCCTGTTTAATTTTTCTTCGGCCTGCGCTGTACATTGAGCGCGAGTGTCCGTTATTCCGGTACAATCCAGTCTACTTTGAAATGACCGGTTGCAGGCGCAATTGCTTCTTTGAGGAAAGGCAGAATGGCGTTCATCTGGCTTTCCAGCTTCCATGGCGGATTAATCACAATCATGCCTGACGCGGTCATTCCGTGTTCATTGCTGTCCGCCGCAACACCCAGCTCAATTTGTAAGATCTTACGGATGCCAAGACCTTCAAGACCTTCAATCATGTCTTCAATGTCGCAGCGATTAACGACCGGATACCAAATAGCATAGATCCCCGTGGCCCAGCGTTTATAGCTCTGATAAATCGCTTGGACGACATCACGGTATTCTTTTGCCAGTTCGTAAGGTGGGTCAATCAGTACCAGACCACGACGCTCCTGCGGCGGTAAGCTCGCCTTCAAACGCTTGAAGCCATCTTCCTTATAGATGCTGACCTGACGGTCGCGATGAAACTCCTGCTCCAGTAACGGGTGGTCACTTGGGTGAAGTTCCGTTAATACCATGCGGTCCTGCGGACGCAAATGCGCGTGAGCGACACGCGGCGAGCCTGGGTAGTAACGCAGTTTGTCACCGTTGTTCAGTGTCTGAATCGATTCAAGGTAGCTTTGGATTTCTTCTGGAATCTCAGTTTGTTGCCAGACACGCGCGATACCGTGTTTGTATTCACCTGTCTTTTCTGACCATTCGTGGGTTAAGTCATAGCGACCCACTCCTGAGTGGGTATCATGGTAAACAAATGGCTTATCTTTTTGCTTGAGCGCGTTGAGGATAAGGCTTTGAACAATATGCTTAACCACGTCAGCATGGTTGCCTGCGTGGAAACTGTGGCGATAACTTAACAAAATGACACTCTCTAACTGGTGACAACACCGGGTAATTTAATAGCTGTAGTATACGTCACTATTGAAAATTGCTGAACCTACCTATATTTACTATTTAAGACGAACGAGAAATAACAAAGACGAACCCGTCAGTTCGCTTTTTGCCAATAAAAGGAATGCTTTATGTCTAATCCTCTTCTGAGCTTTACCGATTTGCCCCCGTTTTCTGAAATCAAACCTGAACATGTGAAACCAGCCGTTGAACAGGCGATTGCAGACTGCCGGGCGAAAATCGATCTGGTACTGGAAGGAAACAGCGACCCAAGCTGGGAAAGTGTCGTTGCACCGATTGAAGAAGTGGATGATCACCTAAGCCGCCTTTGGTCACCTGTGAGCCATATGAACTCGGTGATGAACAGTGATGAATTGCGTGAAGCGTATGAAAGCTGCTTACCTCTATTGTCCGAATACGGCACTTGGGTAGGGCAGCACAAAGGCTTGTTTGAAGCATACAAAGCGATTAAAGCGAGCAAGGCATTCGCTGGGCTGACTCAGGCACAGCAGAAAACCATCACAGACTCCCTGCGTGATTTCGAGTTGTCAGGCATCGGTTTGCCAGCCGACGAGCAGCACCGTTACGGTGAGATCAGCAAGCGTATGTCTGAGTTGGGTTCTAAGTTCTCCAACAATGTGTTGGACGCGACCATGGGTTGGACCAAACACGTTGAAGATGAAAAACAATTGGCAGGTATGCCGGAGTCTGCTCTGGCAGCAGCCAAAGCGGCGGCTGAATCCAAAGAGCTGGATGGTTACCTGCTAACGCTGGATATCCCATCTTACCTTCCTGTGATGACTTACTGTGACAATCAGGAATTACGTAAAGAGCTGTATGAAGCTTACGTCACCCGCGCCTCGGATCGTGGCCCGAAAGCGGGCGAGTGGGACAACAGTGAAATCATTAACGAGCAGTTGAAGCTGCGTTATGAAATCGCCCGTATGCTGGGTTTCAATACCTTCAGCGAGAAGTCTCTGGCGACTAAGATGGCAGAAAACCCATCGCAAGTGTTGGGCTTCCTCAATGACCTTGCCAACAAAGCCAAGCCGCAAGGCGAGCGTGAAGTTGAAGAGTTGCGCCAGTTTGCTAAGAGCGAGTTTGGTGTTGAAGAACTCAACCTTTGGGACATTGCTTACTACAGTGAAAAGCAGAAGCAGCACTTGTTCCAGATTTCTGACGAAGAGCTACGCCCTTACTTCCCAGAACAAAGAGCCGTCAGTGGCTTGTTTGAAGTCCTAAACCGCGTATTTGGTATGAGTGTCAAAGAGCGAGAAGGCGTTGATGTTTGGCATGAGTCAGTACGATTCTTTGATATCTTTGATGCCAACGATCAGCTTCGAGGCAGCTTCTACCTTGACCTGTATGCGCGTGAGCACAAGCGTGGTGGTGCATGGATGGACGAGTGCCGTGTGCGTCGTATCAATGCGAAAGGTGAGCTGCAATCGCCAGTGGCATATCTGACCTGTAACTTTAACAAGCCGGTTGGCGACAAGCCTGCGCTGTTTACTCACGATGAAGTCGTGACTTTATTCCATGAGTTTGGCCACGGTATTCACCACATGCTGACTCAGGTCGATACCGGGGCAGTTTCAGGCATTAACGGTGTACCGTGGGATGCGGTCGAGTTGCCAAGTCAGTTCCTAGAGAACTGGTGTTGGGAAGAAGAGGCGCTAGCGTTTATCTCTGGTCACTTCGAAACGGGCGAACCACTGCCAAAAGAAATGCTGGATAAGATGCTGGCAGCGAAGAACTTCCAGTCGGCGATGTTTATTCTTCGTCAACTCGAGTTCGGTTTGTTTGATTTCACGTTGCACACTGAGTTTGACCCTGAAATCGGTCCTCGCGTACTGGAAACACTGGCGGATGTGAAATCTAAAGTCGCTGTGTTGCCAAGTCTGGAGTGGAACCGATTCTCGCACAGCTTTAGCCATATCTTTGCTGGTGGCTACAGTGCAGGCTATTACAGCTACCTGTGGGCAGAAGTGCTTTCTTCAGATGCTTTCTCACGCTTTGAAGAAGAAGGCATTTTTAATACCGATACCGGTAAGAGCTTCCTAAACAACATTCTCGAAATGGGCGGCAGTGAAGAACCAATGGAGCTGTTCAAGCGATTCCGTGGTCGTGAGCCGCAAATCGATGCCTTGCTGCGTCATTCAGGGATTCGTGTTTAAGCACTGATATTTGAAACTAAAAACGCCCTCCAATTAGGAGGGCGTTTTCGTATGGGTTTTAGCCTTGTAACTTACTCTTAATCAACTTATCCAGAGAAACTAAGCCCGGTCCCCAGACTACGACGTTGAGAATCATCAAGCCCCATAGCTGATGGTCGTAGAAGCCTTTCTCCCATAGCAGCGGGTAGGAAACGACGGCAATGATATTGAATACGAACAAGATGGCCGCCATTGGACGGGTCAACAGGCCGAATGCTAAGAACGCAGGCAGAATAAGCTCGGCAGCGGTACCCATGTAAGCTGCCAGCTCCCAAGGCAAAATCGGCACCTGATATTCGTACTCAAATAGGTACAGAGTACTGTCCCAAGAAGCAATTTTAGTCAGGCCAGAATTGAAAAAGACCCAGGCAACCCAGAGTCGACAAAACAGTAGCAGCAGTGGCACAAAGACGCATTGGGCTTTGTCGACTAAGGCGTCGTAGCTCTCGATCATGTTTTTTATTGCGTTAGACATAGTAACAATCCTTATTCTTATTGGGCGAGAGAAAACCCAGAAATTAACTGGTTCTCCAGTAGTACTCCCAGACAAGGCAGGTGCGTTTCAGGGATTTCCCCTAGCGTGCAACCTGAGCTGAGATACTGAAGCAGTTCAAAAGGCAGCTGATCGAGCGACATAGTCCAACATTGACCGTCGGGTTGACTGATGATCACGCCATATTCGGCCTGATTGAGCGTCAGCTGTTCGAAATCATTATTCTCAATGGCCAGACGCAGCGAGTACACCGCGTAGGGCGAATGAAAAGGCAAAGTGCCGGGCGAAAGATGAAAATGGATGTAAGGCTGCTGCTGTTCTGCGACTTCCGCCAAGCGAGCAATTGGTAGAATAGCCTCTGGTGTTTTGACACCCCCTTGAAGCTGTTGAGAGACATCGATCTGCCATTCAAAACGTGCCACATCCGCCGCATAAGGTGCCGCTTCAACCACAGCAGGGAAAGCTTCTATGGTGGTCGCGAAATGTTCACCATAGTAAGTCACGTCACCAGAGTAAAGAGGGTGGTCGAGAACATGCTGACGAGCCAGTTGCTCAAAGCACTCTTCACCCACCAGTGCCAGTACCATAGGGTAAGTGGCCTGAAGTACTTCGCTTAAGCTGATGATGAAATTGTTGCGGTAAATCTGCATTCGCTCGTCGGCACTGAAAGTATCAGAGCAGATATCACAGGCATCACCCGTTGCTTGATAGTGTAGGGCACTGGCGAAGTTTTTTTGCAGCTCTGCTAGAGATTGAGTCATGACGCCTTTCTCCCCTGCAGAGCGTCAAACTGAATTAGCCTCTCACTGGCTTTATGACATTCTGCCAGTAACACGTCAGGCTGGGGAATATCCAGATCCCATTCAATCAGCGTATGGCGAGGGCCTTGAGTCGCCAGCCATTGTTCGTATAGTGTCCACACTTCATCAGAAACAGGCTGACTGTGGGTATCAATCCAGATTTCACCTTTTTCCAACTGCTTAATCGTAAAGCCTGCCAAATGAATTTCATCGACTTTATCGGCGGGAATCGCGTTGATGTAGGTCTGGCTATCGAAACCGTGGTTAAAGGCGGAAACGTGAATATTATTGAGATCGAGCAGCAGTCGGCAGTCGGTGCGTTTCTGTACCTCAGTCAGAAACTCCCATTCGACAATCGTAGAGTGAGCAAACTTCACATAGCTCGATGGGTTTTCTATCAGCATTGGGCGCTGAATATAATCCTGAACTTCGATGACATTGCGGCAAAACACCTCCAAAGCTTCTTCTGTATAAGGCAGTGGCAGAAGATCATTGAAATAGTGGCCGCCATTTTCGCTCCAACTGAGATGATCGGAGACCAAAAATGGGTTGACCTCATCAATGAGCGATTTGAGTTGTTTAAGGTGATTGGGATTGACTCTTTCAACGCTGCCCAGTGATAAACCAATGCCGTGACAGCTGATCTGGTAGTCATCCATCAGTTTGCGCAGGCTTTGTCTAGCTGGTGAGTAGGGCTGAAAGTAGTTTTCACTGTGGATCTCCAGCCAAGATAAGGCGGGCTTATTGTCAGTGAAATAATCGATATGAGGAGAGCGCAGTCCTACACCCACCTGGTCGTGGTAGTTGTCCTTATTCACGAACTCTTCCTATGCGAGTAAAACAAAAATAAAGGCGACCGGGTTGAGCCTAGGTCGCCTTATCCAATCTATTAAGAAGACTGAGTGCTACCGCCAGCTAGCTTGCCACATAGTCCTTTAGGAACGACTACGAAGGCATCTTTCTGGTTATCTTCTTTTGCAGTACCTGCACAAGAACTGGTTTTGGTTGCACAATCATTTTTACCTGCTTTTGAAACGCCGTAGCATTTCTCTTTCTCTGCAGCAACAGCAGGTGCTGCAGTGAGCATTGTGCCACCTAGAGCTAGTAGACCAGTAACAGCAGCAGTAACAGCAAGATTAGACTTTTTCATAGTAATTTCCTCAGACTTTTCCTTTCTTAGTGAATACCCAAGTAATCTCCGTCAAAACGGTTCTTTAGAGGTCACTTGGGTATTTTTCACAAGCTAATTCATCAACTTGCTTAATTAAAAGGATAGAAAAAGCGCAAATAAACTTTCAGAAAAATTATAAAAAAACGCCTTGTTATTGGTTTTGTTTATTTAAGGCTATGTTTTTTAAAGAAAATGCAACATAAAAAATTTGTGTTTTTTCTTCTGAAATAGGCAGGGTGTTTAGGTTATAATCGATTTTCATGTATAGATAACCAGTAGCTGAACTCATAATGGATCCTTCATTACTTCTTGACGGCCTTAACGATAAGCAGCGTGAAGCCGTTGCCGCTCCACTTGAAAATTTACTTGTCCTAGCGGGCGCGGGGAGTGGTAAAACCCGGGTGCTGGTGCACCGTATCGCGTGGCTGATGTCGGTGGAGCAGGCGTCTCCTTTTTCCATTATGTCGGTGACGTTTACCAATAAAGCCGCAGCAGAAATGCGAGGCCGTATTGAAGAGCTGATGATGGGCAGTGCTTCTGGGATGTGGAACGGCACCTTCCACGGTATCTGTCATCGTATTCTGCGCGCGCATTACCTTGATGCTAAGTTGCCGGAAGATTTTCAGATCATCGATACGGATGACCAGCAAAGACTGCTGCGTCGTCTCATCAAAGCGCAAAATCTGGATGAGAAGCAGTGGCCAGCACGTCAGGTAAGCTGGTGGATCAACGGCAAGAAAGACGAAGGTCTGCGTCCAAATCATATTGATGCTTACCACGATCCTGTGACCAAAACCTATCTGCAGCTCTATACGGCTTATCAGGAAGCGTGTGACCGAGCTGGTTTGGTCGATTTTGCCGAAATTCTTCTGCGTGCTCATGAGTTGTTGCGTGATAACAAATTTGTCCGCGAGCACTATCAGGCACGCTTTAAACATATCTTGGTCGATGAGTTCCAAGATACCAACAACATTCAGTACGCCTGGCTGCGAATGATGGCTGGTCCAGAATCACACGTGATGATTGTTGGAGACGATGACCAGTCTATATATGGCTGGCGCGGTGCTAAGATTGAAAACATTGAGAAGTTCACCCGCGAATTCCCAAGTGTAAATACCATTCGTCTGGAGCAAAACTACCGCTCGACCAAAACCATCCTTGAAGCGTCCAACACTCTGATTGCCAATAACACCGAGCGTATGGGTAAAGAGTTATGGACTGATGGCGTCGAAGGTGAGCCTATCTCGGTTTACTCTGCTTACAACGAGTTGGATGAAGCCCGCTTCGCGGTCAACAAGATTAAGGAATGGCAGGAAAAAGGTGGTGCACTGAATGATGCCGCCATGCTTTATCGTAACAACGCCCAGTCTCGTGTACTGGAAGAAGCGTTAATTCAGGCTGGCCTGCCATATCGTATCTACGGTGGTATGCGATTCTTCGAGCGTCAGGAAATCAAAGATGCGCTGAGTTATCTAAGATTGATGGCAAACCGCAATGACGACGCGGCGTTTGAGCGTGTGGTTAATACACCAACACGTGGGCTCGGAGACAAAACCTTAGAGACGATTCGTTTTGCAGCGCGGGATCGTGGTTGCACCATGTGGCAAGCGAGTGTTGCTTTGCTGGATGAGCAAGTTCTGGCTGGTCGAGCGGCGGGGGCGTTAAGCCGTTTCGTTGAGCTGGTCAGCGCGTTGGAAGATGATACCTGTGAAATGTCTCTGCATGAGCAGACGGACCACGTGATCAAATACTCCGGCTTGTTCGCTATGTACGAGCAGGAAAAAGGCGAAAAATCCAAAGCACGTATTGAGAACTTGGAAGAGCTGGTAACGGCAACGCGCCAGTTCGAAAAACCAGAAGAAGCGGAAGAGATGACCTTGCTTACGGCGTTCCTGACTCACGCTGCGCTTGAGGCGGGTGAAGGGCAGGCTGATGAGTTCGAAGATGCGGTGCAACTGATGACCTTGCACAGTGCAAAAGGCCTGGAGTTCCCACTGGTGTTTATGGTCGGGGTCGAAGAGGGAATGTTCCCTAGTCAGATGTCTGCTGAAGAAGCGGGGCGATTGGAAGAGGAACGTCGACTTTGCTATGTGGGGATGACGCGGGCGATGGAGAAACTCTACATCACTTATGCTGAGATGCGTCGCTTGTACGGTCAGGACAAGTATCATAAACCGTCGCGATTTATTCGTGAATTGCCAGAAGGCTGCTTAGATGAAGTGCGTATGAAAGCGCAGGTCAGTCGCCCGGCAAGCTCGGGGCGTTTCAGTCAGACTGTGGTCAAAGAGAGTTTCAATGAAACTGGCTTTAGCCTAGGTGCAAGGGTGATGCATCCAAAATTTGGTGAAGGGACGATCATCAATTTTGAAGGCAGTGGCCCACAGAGCCGAGTTCAGGTCGCATTCAATGGTGAAGGCATCAAATGGTTGGTGACGGCTTACGCTAAGTTGGAAAAGCTCTAATTTTATCTTGCTCACACTCTGACGGTTAAATTTTGCTCTTATGTCGAGCTTGTTTAAATAATAGGCAGGCAACGTCTGATAAGAGGAAATTGCTATGTCGTTCAAACAGTTGGCGAACCACCAACAAGATCTAACTGCTGAACTTAATGCCATTGCTCAGCAGTTTGGTCTTCACTCTCTATTGATCATGGAATCGACACCAGGAACCATGATTGTTTTTGCTGCTAACCAACAACCCATTTATCACGCCGGAGATGCAGGGCCTAAGAGTGTCCAGCCTGGCTGTCATGAGCTCTACTGCGAGCGGGTTGTGGATACCCAATCCCCTTTACTTGTCGCAGATGCGGTGGCAGATGAAGAGTGGCGAGGCAACGAAGATCTGGTGAAGTTTGGTTTAGGTGTCTATTACGGATTGCCTATCATGCATCGCGGTGAAGCGATTGGTACCGTGTGTGCACTGAATGACAAAGCGTTCGATTTTGCTGTGGGAGAGCCTAGTGCTATTGAGCGCTTAAATCTGCTTAAGAGTAAAATTGAGCAGTTGTTATAGAATGAAAAAGAGCGGTGATGAGCCGCTCTTTTGGATCTTGAGGGACTTAGATAGCAGCAAGTGCTGACTGGTAATCCGGTTCTTCAGTGATTTCGCTGACAAGCTGTGAATGAGTGATCAAGCCTTCTTCATTTAGGCAAACAACCGCTCGTGCTGTTAGGCCTGCCAATGGGCCTTCTGAAATAGCGACACCGTAGTCTTGAGCGAACTGTGGTGAACGGAACGTTGAGGCATGCTGAACCCCTTCAATACCTTCAATCTCGCAGAAGCGACCCGCGGCAAATGGCAAGTCTGCTGAGATACAAACTACCACTGTATTGTCTTTTCCTACTGCCTGCTCATTAAAGTGACGAACGCTCTGAGCACATACTGGCGTATCTATACTTGGGAAAATATTCAGGATGACTTTTTTGCCTTTCAGCGACGATAGCGTCAGCTCAGACAAATCGCCGGCTGTCAGAGCGAAGTCTGCTGCCTGAGTACCTTTTTGTGGAAATTCGCCTGATACCGGAACTGGGTTGCCCTGAAATGTTACCTTGTTCATTTTTTCTTCCTTATTGATAGTGTTTATCGTGATTGAACTTACATCACGACGTTAACCTAGCACGTGGTTGGTGGGGAACAAAAAAAATGTCAAAAGTTAGATGCGAGTATATCTTGATGAATTTTTAGAGACGCAGATAAAGAAAAACCCCGAGGGCTTGCGCCCATCGGGGTTATAGTCTTACTCGCAGCAATCCGGCTACTAGAAGTGCTCCATGCATCAAATCCTTGATAGTATGCTGATGTCCTTCAGCTTAGTCCATTCATCGCCATCCTAGCGGTGTCCTTGACCCTATCCTGGTCTGCTAACAATCCTCGTTAGCTCACTTCGCTTGTTCCTTGAGCGGTGTCCTTTTCATCATCCTGATGATAAGTCCTTTCCTCGTCCAGAGGTGTCCATTTCCCATCCTTAGTAGCAACCATCCTAGTTACTATTGAGTCCGTTCAATGTCCTATTCGCTATCCTTGCCGATTGTTCATCCTGAGCAACCGTATCTTCTTCCTGAAGATTACCAAATCCGTGGTAATTCCTGTTCCGTGTCAGCATCCTTCCGACAGGTTTAATATTACGTTTTTGACGGTTTTCAGCAATAGCACAGATTTTGACTTATTGAATAAAAGTTTGGTTAAAATTAGAACGTCTTCTTTTATTACAATGACATACGCGTCGTAAGTTGTAATCTTCTCACTAAAAAAGCTATTTTTGCTCACCAGCCTGTAAGAGATCTCGCACAAGCTGGTGAGCAGATCGACGCTATTGGCCGATAGCGGCACCTTCGCGTCTTGGGTCTGCGGCGCCTTCTAATTCATTATTTTTGAATAGAATTGCGTGTAAGCCAGAATTCAAGTCACGAATATTCACTTCGAAGCCCATTTTTTCCAGCTCCGATTTGAACTTTTCTGCACCTGTACCTTGCTCAATATCTAATGTACCGAAGCGATTTAGCAGGTGTGGCTGGTTGATGGCTTGTTGAATATCCATATCCCATTGCGTGTGAGCAATGATCGCTTGGGCAACATAACCGATGATGCGGCTGCCACCCGGAGAACCGATCGCCATGTAAGGTTTGTCGTCTTGCATGATGATGGTCGGTGCCATTGAGGAGCGAGGGCGTTTGCCCGGCTCTAAGCGGTTGGCGATAGGGTAGCCATCTTTGTGGGTACGGAACGAGAAGTCGGTCAGCTCGTTGTTGAGCAGGAACCCATTGGTCATCAAGCGTGAACCAAACGCGTTCTCAATCGTGGTGGTGATCGACACCACGTTGCCCTCTTTATCAACCACATTGAAATGGCTGGTGGATGGCAATTCGATGGATTCATCACGGCTTTGGCGCTGAGCGTAGTCCCAAGGTGGTGTGCCCGCCGGTGCTGACTCCAGTGCTTTCCCTGGCGTGATCAGTTTCGCGCGCTGCTTAAGGTAGTCTGAATTGATCAAACTTTGAGTTGGCATAGGGACAAAATCTTCATCGGCCATGTACATGCCGCGATCCGCAAAGGCTAAGCGTGAAGCATCGGCGATAACTTGCCAGGATTTGGCGTTTTCAGGACCCCAGTTTTTGAGATCAAATTGCTCTGTCATCGCCAGAATCTGACCCACGGTAAGGGCGCCAGAACTTGGTGGACCCATTCCGCAGATGTCGTAACTTTGATACGCGGAACAGACAGGTTGACGCTGTTTGATTTGGTAAGCATCGAAATCGGCTTGCGCTAGTACGCCCGGGTTGCCAGCGGCTGACTGAACGGTGTTGATAATATCGCTAGCAATCTTGCCTTGATAAAAGGCATCCGCACCACCTTTGGCGATGGCTTCGAGTGTCGCCGCGTATTCAGGGTTCTTAAGTAATGTGCCTTGCTGTTTGGCAGAGCCATCACTATTAAAGAAGTAGGCTTTTGTGGCAGGGAAACGCGACAGGCGCTCTGCATCTTTCTCAATTAAGGTTGCTAAACGAGGGCTAATGGTAAAACCGTTCTTAGCGACTTCGACCACAGGCTCAATGAGCTTTTTCCATTCAAGCTTGCCGTATTTCTGATGAGTATCCCACATCAGTTTTACGGTACCTGGCGTACCGACAGAACGGCCACCTACGACGGCATCGTAAAACTGCATCGGTTCGCCCTTCTCATCTTGGAAAAGGCGAGGGGTTGCGGCTAGAGGCGCAGTTTCACGGCCATCATAAGTCGTTAACTGCTGCTTTTTGGCATCCCAGTAAACCAGGAACGCGCCGCCACCAATCCCCGAGGATTGCGGTTCAACCAGACCCAGCATGAGCTGAGTGGTGACCATAGCATCGATAGCGTTACCGCCTTGCTTGAGGATATCAGCGCCCGCTTGTGTCGCGAGCGGGTTGGCGGCGGTGACCATCCAGTCTTTGGCCTTAACCAGTTGCTTTTGTTCTAAGCCACTACTGTGTTCTGGGGCAACTGAATCGGCAGCCTGATTCGCGGCAGCACCAACGGACGTTAATAATAGGCACGTCGTTAGGAAAGTACGTTTCCACTGCATCTTGTTCTCCTTGTTATTTATGCAGCGACAAGAGTGACAGTGGAGTAACTTTGAGTCTAAGGATTTGTTATGAAAATGTAATCTCGAATCAAATTTTAGACACTTGAGAGCAGGGCGGACAGGGATTGCCACAAAATGCTTAGGCCGATAAGTGTGAATAGGACGCCACAAAGGCTATCGATATATACGGCCAGAGAATGAATTTTTCTCTGCATACGTTGAGTTGATAAGGCCCAAGCAAGAAATGAGAACCATAGCAAAGAGAGCCCCCAAAGAATGACCAATGCCATTCCTTTACCGCTCAGTGACATGCTGGCTGGCACTAAGCTCGACATCAGGCTGACAAAGAATACCAACGCCTTTGGGTTGAGGATGTTAGTGGCGAAGCCGCGCGAAAAAGCCTGACGCTTGTTGCTCAGTAATAAGCTGGTTTGAGCGGGTGGCTCGTCGTTTTGTTTGTTATTACGTAGTGTTGACCAACTGGCCTTGAGTGCGCTGTAACCCAGATAGAACAAATAACTACCACCGGCGAGTTGCAGCACCGCGAATAAAGTCGGCTGCTGGTGAACAAGGTAGCTGACGCCCGTTAGGCTCAGTACAGAGTGAAGCAGAATGCCAAACGACAAGCCAAGCGCAATGTATAAGCCCGTCTGGCGACCGTAACGTGTTGCGTTTTGTACCACTAGCGCAAAATCCGGCCCAGGGCTCATTAAAGCGATAAAGTGGACAGTGGCTAACGTGGCAAGAATGGTCAGTTCGTTCATGGTAATACTCTTTGATAATTGATGACCGGATTGTGCCCTGTTCCAAAGCATAATAATTGTAAATTATTGGCACTGAACCTTAGAAGGGGGAACACCATAAGTGGCTTTAAACGCTTTGCTGAAATGGGCTTGGTCGTAGAAACCAATCTGGTGCGCCACTTCGGTACCGCAGACACCGCTTTTGAGCAGTTTAAACCCCTGCTCTAAGCGCAGGCGGCTCAGCCAGGCGTAAGGTGTCAGACCAACTTTGGCTTTGAAATGGCGCTGAAATTGCGTTGGGCTGAGGTCACACAGCTGGGAGAGTTGTTCAAGTCTGACCGGCTGCGCCAGATTCTCCATCAGATAGTCTTTTAACGTTGAGACTGACTGATTACCTAGCGGGACGATAGGCTTTTGCTCCAAAGCACCATAATGAGTGAAAAGCTGTTCAAAGCCTTCGTAAGGTAGGCAGTCTTTCGCCAGCTGACTGAGTTGGTTATCGGCTAACGCACTGTGCAGATGAGCGAGAGGATTGAAGATGCGCGAATCGGAGACAATCAACTGATTGAATTGGATCTGAGCCTTGCTTTGCTTCAACTCTGCTAATTCACTGAACCACTCCGGCTCGACGGAGAACACACGCACTTGATAGCCGCTGTCGAGCATAGAGCGCCCGTCATGCAGTTCATCCGGTGGCATGATGACGATTTGCCCGGCGCCAACATTGTGGCTCTGACCTTGATAATGGAATTTTTGCTGGCCGTGTGTGATCAACCCGATATGAAAATCAAGATGATAGTGGCGCTGAAAGGCAAACTTCTGATAGTTGGCTTCAATCAGGCTAATCTCTTTATTCTGTGTCGTGTGATAGTTGACCTGGTCCATAAAACAAAAAAGCTTGGTGAAATTTTCACCAAGCTTATATCGACTGTGTCACATTGTCTTGTAAAAAACGATCACTTTGCCGTTGCCGCTTTACGTGATTGCTTGCTGGTTTTAAGACCGTCGAAGCTAAAGACCACTAGCGCGCCCCAGATAAAGGCAAAGGTGATGGCCTTGTCTGTGGTAAAGGCCTCGCCGTACACCAGTACCGCCAGCAAGAACATCAGGCTTGGGCCAATGTACTGGAAAAAGCCCAGAGTTGAGAGCTTAAGGCGTGTAGCAGCTCCAGTGAAACATAGCAAAGGCAAAGTGGTGATGACGCCTGCGGAGATCAGCAGCAGATTCAGGTTCATTGGGTTAGCTGCAAAGTCGGAAGTCGGAGAATCGGCAATCCACAATAAATACACTGCTGCGGCAGGTAGCATTACCAGTGTTTCTATGAATAGGCCCGTTTGAGCATCTAGGCTGACTTTCTTACGTAATAGTCCGTAAAAACCAAATGTCAGTGCAAGCGCAATGGCGACGGTAGGCACAGAACCAAAAGCGATCAGCTGCACCATCACACCGCAAGCTGCAAGTGCCACAGCAAACCACTGCAATTTACGTAGCCGCTCACCTAAGAACAACATACCGAGCAACACATTAATCAGAGGGTTGATGTAGTAACCGAGACTGGCATCCAGCATGTGATTGGCATTTACCGCCCAGATAAAAATCAGCCAGTTCACTCCCACGAGTAGTGAGGTAGAAACCAGGAACAGCATTTTGGTTTTGGAGCGAATCACATCTCGTACACCACGCCAGCGACGACCTACATGCAGCAATACCGCTAATAGAACAAAAGACCACATCACTCGATGGCTGAGGATTTCAAACGGTGAAACCTCACTGATGGCTTTAAAATAGATCGGTGCAATGCCCCACATAGTGTAGGCACCTATGGCGAGAAGGACGCCTTGCCGTGCTCTTTGCTGTTCTTCTGGTGTCATTGACGTTTACTCAAAGGATGGATTTTTGCAAAAGGAAGCATCCAGTATACGAATGAGTCAGTTAATCACCTAGCAATTTGCGGTTTTATTCACATCCGATCACTACTACAATGTGCCCTTTGCATTTCCCCACTCTTTGCTCAATCGAGATATCAATGACCGCGACACTGCTTGCCGAACAATCTGATCCTTCACCGACTCCACAAAGCGTACTGGAGGATGTGTTTGGTTATCAGTCGTTTCGAGATGGTCAGCAAGAAGTCATTGAAGCAGCCGTAAACGGTCAGGATAGTTTGGTCATCATGCCGACTGGTGGCGGTAAATCACTCTGCTATCAGGTTCCGGCCTTAGTTCGTGGCGGTTTAACACTGGTGATTTCTCCTCTGATATCACTGATGAAAGATCAGGTCGATCAGCTTAAAGCAAATGGTGTTGCGGCAGAGTGTGTCAACTCTTCCATGCCACGCGATGAGTTGATTTCGGTCTATAACCGGATGCAGTCAGGCCAGTTGAAGCTAGTATATGTGTCACCTGAGCGCGTGCTGATGCGTGATT
Source organism: Vibrio sp. St2 (assembly GCF_947311885.1). Classification (NCBI taxonomy): domain Bacteria; kingdom Pseudomonadati; phylum Pseudomonadota; class Gammaproteobacteria; order Vibrionales; family Vibrionaceae; genus Vibrio; species Vibrio sp. St2. The sequence continues at coordinate 31,349 of NZ_CAMZNA010000019.1, forward strand.
TTATCGAGCGTCTTGAAAGCCTGTCGCTGTCCATGATCGCTGTTGACGAAGCACACTGTATTTCTCAGTGGGGACATGATTTCAGACCTGAATACGCGTCGCTCGGCCAGATCAAACAGCACTTTCCTCATGTACCTTTTATGGCGCTGACGGCAACGGCCGATGATGCAACGCGTAATGACATCATGCATCGGCTGCAATTGAACGAGCCGCATATCCACTTAAGCAGTTTCGATCGCCCGAACATCCGTTACACCTTAGTTGAGAAACACAAACCAATTTCTCAGGTGATCCGTTTTCTCGACACGCAGAAAGGCAACTGCGGCATCATCTATTGTGGTAGCCGTAAGAAAGTTGAAATGGTGACGGAAAAACTGTGCAACAACCATATTCGTGCTGCCAGTTACCATGCAGGCTTAGATGCAGACGAGCGCGCTTATGTGCAAGAAGCGTTTCAGCGTGATGATATCCAAATTGTGGTCGCCACTGTGGCGTTTGGTATGGGGATCAACAAACCTAACGTGCGCTTTGTGGTTCACTTTGATATTCCGCGCAACATTGAATCCTACTATCAGGAAACTGGTCGTGCAGGTCGGGATGGCTTACCTGCGGAAGCGATGATGCTGTATGACCCAGCAGACATCAGTTGGCTAAGGCGGATGTTGGATGAAAAAGACGATGGGCCACAAAAGCAGGTTGAAGCGCATAAGCTCAATGCGATGAGTGCTTTTGCTGAAGCGCAGACGTGTCGTCGTCAGGTGCTGTTGAATTATTTTGGTGAGTATCGTGAGCAGCCTTGTGGCAACTGCGACATCTGTTTGGATCCGCCCAAGCATTTTGATGCCACTGAACAGGCACGTAAAGCGTTGTCTTGTGTCTACCGAGTTAATCAGAGCTTTGGTATGGGGTATGTGGTTGAAGTCCTGCGTGGAATGCAGAATATCCGCATCCGTGAAAATGGCCACGACAAGCTCACTACCTATGGTATCGGGCGTGAAAACAGCCACGACTACTGGGTGAGTATTTTCCGTCAGTTGATCCATAAAGGGATGCTGTTCCAGAACATTACTCGCAACTCGACCTTACAGCTTACCGAAGAAGCGCGCCCTCTATTGCGTGGAGATACTGCTCTTGAATTAGCCGTGCCTCGTCTGGACACCGCTGCGAGAGCCGCTAAGTCCGATAAACTCACCAGTAAAAACTACGACAAAAAGTTGTTTGCCAAGTTGCGTAAGTTACGCAAAGCGATTGCCGATGAAGATGGCTTACCACCGTACGTGGTGTTCAGTGATGCCACCTTGATTGATATGGCGGAAATTTTGCCAACCTCTTATGGTGAAATGCTAGCGGTCAATGGAGTAGGGCAACGTAAGTTAGAGAAATACGCGGATCCATTCTTAGATTTAATTCAGGAGCACATTACTCATCATGGTTGATTCAGTGCAGCAAACGGAATTTGGTTTACTTGAGTATCAAGCGCAAGAAGGGCGTATCATTATTCGAGCTCCGCGTTTTGATTTTGATAGTTTTCCTCAACTGGCCGATAAGCTGATAAAACTCCTCTCTGCGTCTGTGATTGAAAAGCAATGGGACGCCGACATTCATTCGTGGTTGATTGATTTTGAGGGGTGTCAGCTGTTTCTCAAGTCCGAACATTACAGTGAAAGCATCTGGTTAGAAGCGTTAGCCATCGAAGACAGCAAAGAAGAGCTAGACTACCTTGCGGGCTTGTTCCAACGCGGTTTTTAACTAAGTCAACGATTGCATAAAGTCTAGTTGTTGCGACTCATGTTGGTTAATGTATAATCGCCCGCCGCGGTATTTATCATATTTGAAGTTTCACTTGTTTAGATGGCTTGAGCCTCTGTTATTGGGACTTTGACTGTGCTGAATATCGAATCTAAATTCATTTAACATTATTGGTAAGAGTCTTTCCGTGGCTTGGAAGAGATTCGCTTTGGGTTCCCTCACCCCCAAACCAAACTAAAAAGGTATCGCATGAGTAACTTTACCCCTGCGCAGCAGCGCAAAGCCCTTTTCTTGTTAGTTCTGTTCCACCTGATCATTATTGCATCGAGTAATTATCTGGTTCAGCTTCCATTTACTATCTTTGGTTTTCACACCACGTGGGGCGCCTTCACTTTTCCGTTTATCTTTTTGGCGACCGACCTGACAGTACGAATTTTTGGTGCTCAGCTTGCGCGTAAGATCATTTTCTTGGTGATGTTACCGGCGCTGGCAGTATCCTATGGCTTATCAGTATTGTTCTTTGAAGGACAATTTCAGGGCTTCGCCCATTTAGGTGAGTTTAATCTGTTTGTTGCGCGTATTGCGATTGCGAGCTTTATGGCGTACTTGCTAGGGCAAATCCTAGATGTGCATGTATTTAATCGCTTGCGCCAGATGAAGCAGTGGTGGATTGCCCCAACGTGTTCTACTTTGTTTGGTAACGCGCTGGATACTATCGCTTTCTTTGCCATTGCATTCTACCAAAGCCCAGATCCATTTATGGCTGAGCACTGGACAGAAATCGCGCTGGTGGATTATGGATTCAAATTGGTGATCAGCTTAGGTCTGTTTGTGCCTATGTACGGCGTACTGCTGAATTACTTGGTTAAGAAGCTCACTGCCGTTAATCCTGACTTTAAAGTGATTGGCGCCAAGTAAGGTTCGCTCCTTGAAAACAAAAAAAAGCCCGACAAGTTATCTTGTCGGGCTTTTTATTTGTTCTTTAGTTAGCTGGCAATGATGCTCAAAGGCCAGCCAATGTCACTTTGACGGTTGGCTTCAATTTCTAACTCCGCCGCAGTTAGGGGGTTAGCTTTCAGCCATTGGTCAGCAACCGTCAGCGTGAGCTTATCGCCTTGTGATTGAAGCGCGATGTTCGGCTCCAAATCCGGATTGCGTCGATGAGTTAGCAAAACCGCGAGACGTAGCAAACGTAATACGCGTTTGGCGCTGTTACCTGACAGCGCATGTTGCTCTGGCAGAGAAGTCAGTTGTTCGCGATAACGACGTGATACTTCACCAAGGAAGTGCTTTTGTGCTCGTGTATAACCCGGTAAATCAAGGTTTTGTAGCAGGTAGGCACTGTGCTCGCCGCCTTTCTTGAAATCAATTGTCAGACCGATTTCATGCAGCTTCGCCGCTGTCTCTAGCAATACGCTGCCCTGAGCTTCTGTAATCCACTCGGCTTCACATTGCTCAAGCAATTTACTGGCTAAGGTTGCTACTTGTTGACCGTAAGCGGTATCAATCTGGTAGCGGGTTTGAACGCTGGCAATTGTGCGAGCACGAATGTCGTCTTGCTTGAGTTCATCGACCATTTCATATACTAGGCCTTCGCGCAGTGCGCCGCCTGCCAGTGTCATCGAATCAATTTCAAGCAGTTCAAAGATAGCGATTAGAATCGAAAGGCCGCTTGGGAAGACCAATGCGCGTTCCAGTGTTAGCCCTTCAATCTCTAGCTCTTCCAAATGATCCGCCAGCATAGCTTGTTTTTGCAGACGTTTGAGTTTGGCGTGAGTAATGACTTCGTCCATACCTTGCGCCAGCATAATTTCCTGCAAAGCCTGAACCGTACCAGAAGCACCGACACACACGTCCCAACCAATTTGAGTGTATTGCTCAAGGATAGGTCTCAGCGTATCTTTAGCGGCTTCTATTGCATTGTTAAAGTTGGTTACGGTGAGCTGACGGTCTTTAAAGTGACGCTCTAGCCAAGTAACACAACCCATTTTCAGGCTGGTCAGCGCTTTGGCTTCAAAACCTTCACCAATAATAAGCTCGGTACTGGCACCGCCAATATCGACCACCAAACGGCGACCGCTGCCGCCAGATGTATGGGCAACCCCTTTATAGATAGTAGCTGCTTCTTCTTCGCCACAGATGACTTCAATCTTGTGACCAAGAATCTGGTTCGCTTTCTCAAGAAAGATACCCACGTTGGTGGCAGTGCGCAGTGTTGCGGTGCCCACAATGCGGATATTTTGCGTTGGGATATCTTGAAGTCGCTCTGCAAATAGACTCAAGCAGTCCCATCCGCGTTGCATGGCTTCCTGGCTTAAAGCGTTGTTGTCGTCTAACCCTGCGGCAAGACGAACCTTACGTTTAATTTTTGCCATAGTCTGAACGCTGCCATCAATGTGACGCACAACGAGCATGTGAAAACTGTTCGACCCGAGGTCGATGGCAGCGTAGAGCGGGGAAGAAACTGCTTGGCTCATAGACGACTTAAGAATCCTTTTGGTGACGTTGACGAGAGCGGTTGTTGTTACGACGGTTGCCTGAGCGTGAGCCACCAGTATTGGTGCGACGTTGTTGCGGACGGTTAGAACGCATACGTAGCGGTGCTGGTAGATCTTCGATCAGTGCACTTGGGTCGTAATCTGAAACAGGAATGGTGTGCTCAATGTACTCTTCAATTGGCGGTAGGTTGATGGCGTAGTCTTCACAAGCAAAGCTGATGGAATGGCCACTTGCGCCTGCACGACCTGTACGACCGATGCGGTGTACGTAATCTTCGCAATCGTCAGGTAGGTCGAAGTTAAACACGTGAGTCACTTGAGGGATGTGAAGCCCACGAGCTGCTACGTCTGTTGCCACTAGCAGGTCAACCTCACCTTTAGTGAACTGCTCTAAGATGCGTTCGCGCTTCTTCTGCGGTACATCGCCAGTCAATAGGCCTACACGGTGACCATCAGCCGCTAGGTGACCCCATACGGATTCACACTTGTGTTTGGTATTGGCAAAGATGATCGCACGCTCTGGCCACTCTTCTTCGATAAGAGTCTGTAGTAGAGACATTTTGTGTTCGTTAGACGGGTAAAACAGCTCTTCCTGAATGCGGTGACCTGTTTTGACTTCTGGCTCCACCACAACGTGTTCTGGGTTGTGCATATGTTCGAAAGCCAGCTCTTGAACACGGTATGACAGAGTCGCAGAGAACAACATGTTCAAGCGCTCTTTTGGTTCTGGCATACGACGGAATAGGAAACGAATGTCTTTGATGAAACCAAGATCGAACATGCGATCCGCTTCATCAAGCACAACAGCCTGAATATTGTTCAGGTTGAAGACACGCTGCTTGTAAAAGTCGATGATGCGACCTGTGGTACCGATCAGCACGTCCACACCTTGCTCTAACTTAGCAAGTTGCTTGTCGTAGCTCTCGCCACCGTAAGCTAACGCAGCTTTAATGCCGGTTTCTGCAACCAGAGGTTCAGCATCATTGTAAATCTGAATGGCCAGCTCACGGGTCGGTGCCATGATAATCGCACGTGGTTGAGTCGGTTTGCGACCTTCGTGCTCTGGAGTGTTCAGCAGATGGTTAAAAGTAGCAGTCAAGAAAGCTAGGGTTTTTCCTGTCCCTGTTTGAGCCTGACCTGCAATGTCTTGGCCGGTGAGCAGTACCGGCAACGCCAAGGCTTGAATTGGGGTACAAAACTCGAACCCTTTTTTCTCCAAACCTTCAATAACTTGGGGGTGTAAACCCAAATCGGCGAACTTTTGCTCTGTGATATGCGTCTTTTTCATGGCTATAGAATATCAGCTTAAGCTTGCAATACGAAAGTAAATACATTCCAATAGGGCATCTAAATACTGGTTATCATCCAACCAGTTCCGAAAAAACACATTGGAGTGGAAGATGAGTGATAAGATTTTGCAGCTAACTGATGACGGTTTTGAAGCCGACGTACTAAACGCTGCAGGCCCGGTTCTTGTTGATTTTTGGGCAGAATGGTGTGGTCCTTGTAAGATGATTGCTCCTATCCTGGACGAAATCGCCGAAGAGTACGAAGGCAAACTCACTATCGGTAAACTGAATATCGACCAAAATGCAGGTACTCCACCTAAATTTGGTATTCGTGGTATCCCAACGTTACTACTTTTCAAAGATGGTGGCGTGGCAGCAACCAAAGTAGGCGCGCTGTCTAAGACTCAACTAAAAGAGTTTTTGGACGCTAACCTATAATTGAGTTGTTCTGATAAGACCGTGCATTCACTTCAATGCACGGTTTTGTTTTTGAAGCCTAACAAAATCTAGACTAGGCTAGTATTTAGTGCTAATTTATCGCACGTTAAATAAACAAGTTTCTCTTCTTGGTCGATCCTGTGACCAAAATTCATCTTAACTAAATAACAGATCCTATTTTGACTAAAAAAGTATCCACCACAATGAATCTAACAGAACTGAAGAACAGACCTGTGTCTGATCTTGTCAAACTTGGCGAAAGCTTAGGCCTTGAAAACCTGGCGCGTCTAAGAAAGCAAGACATTATCTTCGCCATCCTTAAAGCACACGCGAAAAGTGGTGAAGATATTTTTGGCGACGGGGTTCTGGAAATACTTCAAGACGGCTTTGGCTTCTTGCGCAGTGCAGACAGTTCTTACTTGGCAGGCCCAGATGACATCTATGTCTCTCCAAGTCAGATCCGTCGTTTCAACCTACGTACGGGTGATTCCATTGCAGGTAAGATTCGTCCACCGAAAGATGGCGAACGTTACTTTGCTCTGTTAAAAGTCAATACAGTTAATGATGACAAGCCAGACAACGCGCGTAACAAGATTCTATTTGAAAACTTGACGCCACTGCACGCAAACGAGCGTATGGTGATGGAGCGTGGTAACGGTTCGACTGAAGATATTACTGCACGTGTTCTTGACTTGGCTTCACCAATTGGTAAAGGTCAGCGTGGTCTGATTGTTGCTCCGCCAAAAGCGGGTAAAACAATGCTGCTGCAGAACATTGCTCAAAGCATTGCTTACAACCACCCAGAGTGCGAGCTAATGGTACTTCTTATCGACGAACGTCCAGAAGAAGTAACCGAGATGCAGCGCCTAGTTAAAGGTGAAGTGGTTGCGTCAACGTTTGATGAGCCAGCGTCTCGCCACGTACAAGTTGCTGAGATGGTTATTGAGAAAGCAAAACGTCTTGTTGAACACAAGAAAGACGTGGTTATCCTGCTTGACTCTATCACTCGTCTGGCACGTGCATACAACACAGTTGTTCCTTCATCAGGTAAAGTTCTGACTGGTGGTGTGGATGCAAACGCACTACATCGCCCTAAGCGCTTCTTCGGTGCGGCACGTAACGTAGAAGAAGGCGGTAGCCTGACGATTCTAGCAACAGCTCTAGTTGATACTGGTTCTAAGATGGACGAAGTTATCTACGAAGAGTTTAAAGGTACAGGTAACATGGAAATCCACCTGAACCGTAAGATCGCTGAGAAACGTGTTTTCCCTGCCATCGACTTCAACCGCTCGGGCACTCGTCGTGAAGAACTTCTGACTAAGAATGAAGAGCTTCAGAAGATGTGGATTCTGCGTAAGATTGTTCATCCAATGGGTGAGATCGATGCGATGGAGTTCCTTATCGATAAGCTAGCGATGACCAAGACCAACGATGAGTTCTTTGACGCCATGCGTCGCCAGTAAGAATTTGTGACTCCAAACGCCATCGACTTTGTCGGTGGCGTTTTTGTTTGCATTCTCATTTGATTGGCCTCACAATGAGCGAGAATGTTAAGAGGAGGTTAACATGCAACAAGGAATGTTGTCGTCGGTTCTCCTATGCACATCTTTATTGATTGGAGCACCAACGGTTGCTGCGAAGGAAATGCAGCCCGAAAAAGCTGAGCTGTTACTTCAGGATCAACAGATTCATCTGAAAGTCGCAGAACTGCTCCAATATGCTGTCGAAGATAATATCGACTCACTCAATTTCGCTCTCGAAAGACTGTCGCTTCCTCAACAAGAAGTGGCGCGTTTCCTACTGCTCAAAAAGATTGAAGATCAAAACGTCATCTTGACGCCAAAAATGGCTTTGTTCGTCGAGCACCAAAAAGCTATGGTTCCAACCTATCAGGTGTTGGAAAGAGGTGATGGCTACGAGTTTTCCATTCCTGCCTTTAACTATCCTGCCATCGCCAGTCGTTTACTGAAACATTGGCAGCAAGATCAGTCGACACTTGAGTTTGTGTTGAGCGCAGAACGCGGCGAGTTGGAGCTAAAGCAGTGGTTATCGGGTAGTGATTACCAAATCCAAGCGCGTGAAGCGTTACTGATTCGTGAGTTAGACAGTTTATCGCCAGAAGCGGTACAAGGTTTAGTGGTTCAACTTACTGGAGAGGCTGTGACCAGTTGGCTGCCATCTTCACAGGTGATGGTGCGTCTAGCACAAGTGAGTGAAAACCCTGATGTATACAAACTGCTTTGGCTGATGCGTGCCGATTTTCAAAGCCAATCCGAGCTTAGCCGTTTGGCAAAAGTAGGCGATAAATTCTCTGTGAATCAGATCATGCTCGCTTCTCATAACCCGAGTCTTAAAGAACAAGCCATTAAAGAGCTCACTCGTATCAAACCCATGACGGATGAGGTCAAAGCGTTTTTGATCGACCGAATGGCAATTCGTGATGAAGCTTCAATGGTAGCGACAGAGCTAGCGAATCAGGGCTACACCTCATGGCTAGAAGAGTTAGCTAGCCATAATCAAAAAGTACGCAGCAGCGCGATTTTGAACGTGTTATCACAATAAAAATAACCTTATAGAAAAGAGGGATCGGAAGATCCCTCTTTTTGTTATACTGCTTGGACTTTAATCAGTCACAGAAGACCTATGAGTTTTAAGGATTTACGCGACTTTATCGCTCACCTTGAGCAGGAAGGGAAGCTTAAACGCATTTCCGAGCCTGTCGATCCACATTATGAAATGACAGAGATTAGCGACCGTACTTTACGTGCAGGTGGCCCGGCATTGTTGTTTGAAAACCCCATTGGCTACGATGTGCCTGTGCTGACCAACTTGTTTGGCACTCCTGAGCGGGTAGCGATAGGTATGGGTCGTGAAGACGTCAAAGATCTGCGTGAAGTGGGCAAATTGTTGGCTTATCTCAAAGAGCCCGAACCACCACGTGGCTTTAAAGATGCGTTAGAGAAACTTCCTGTTTTTAGACAAGTCTTGAACATGCCTGCCAAAAGGCTACGTAAAGCTGCGTGTCAGGAGATTGTCTGGCAAGGTGACGAAGTTGATCTCGACAAAATCCCTGTGATGAGTTGTTGGCAAGATGATGTTGCGCCTCTGCTTACGTGGGGGCTGACTGTGACTCGAGGGCCACATAAAAAGCGCCAGAATCTTGGAATTTACCGCCAACAGAAAATTAGTAAGAACAAAATCATCATGCGCTGGCTGGCACACCGTGGTGGTGCCCTGGATCTGCGTGACTGGATGGAAACCAACCCGGGAGAGCCTTTCCCTGTTTCAGTCGCATTTGGTGCTGACCCAGCCACTATTTTAGGTGCAGTAACACCAGTGCCTGATACCTTATCCGAGTATGCGTTTGCGGGTTTGCTTCGCGGCAGCAAAACTGAAGTGGTTAAATCTGTAAGTAATAACCTTGAAGTGCCTGCCAGTGCAGAGATCGTGCTTGAGGGTTACATCGACCCGAATGAGTATGCGGACGAAGGGCCCTACGGTGACCACACTGGTTATTACAACGAAAAAGAAAAACACCACGTTTTTACCATTACGCATATCACCATGCGTAAGGACCCGATATATCACAGCACTTACACAGGACGTCCGCCAGATGAACCTGCTGTATTGGGTGTAGCGTTAAACGAAGTGTTTGTTCCGATCCTGCAAAAGCAGTTTCCCGAAATAGAAGATTTCTATTTGCCACCAGAAGGGTGTTCGTACCGCATGGCGGTAGTGACAATGAAAAAGCAATACCCAGGGCATGCTAAGCGAGTCATGATGGGGGTATGGTCTTTCCTTCGCCAGTTCATGTATACCAAGTTCGTTGTAGTGTGCGATGAAGGTGTTAATGCGCGCAGTTGGGATGATGTCGTGAAGGCCATGTGTGAGCATATGGAACCTGTTCGCGATACCTTAATGATTGACAACACGCCTATTGATTCTCTCGATTTCGCCTCACCAGTAGTGGGACTTGGCTCTAAGATGGGCTTGGATGCAACGATTAAATGGGATGCCGAAAAGGCTTCTGACCCAGAGTTAACATCCGCAAGCCAAGCAGCGATTACGGATGAGCAGTTACAACAACTTCGTCAGGCATTCCCGGAAATTGTTGATATTGCTTTACCAGAATCTGCTGGCGCCGATCGCTTCATGGTGGTCTCGATGAAGAAAACACACGCTATGCAATCGAAAGCGGTGCTTAATGGTGTGTGGGAGTTTCTCAAGCAGTATACGGATGCCAAGTTTGTTATTCTCTGCGATGATGACGTCGATGTGCACGATTGGAATGACATTATTTGGGCGATCACCACCAGAATGGATCCTAATCGTGACACCTTACAAATAGAAGCAAAAGAAGGTCGCAGTTCTAAGTTAGGTTTGGATGCGACCAACAAGTTTGAGGGAGAAGTCCAGCGAGAGTGGGGCATCCCAATCAAGAAAGATTCTCAGTTAGTTGCGCAGGTCGATGCAAAATGGAGTAAGCTGGGAATATTATGAGCCATTTGGTGACCTTGCAGCCGCAGAATATACAATTCGATGTGCAGGAAGGGGAAACGGTATTGGAAGCTGCTCTCAACAATAACATCAGCTTCCCAAACCGTTGCCAAGTGGGAGCGTGCGCAGCGTGTCTGTGTCGGAAAATAGAAGGTCGAGTCACTTACCAGCTTGAGCCAATGCTCACAGAGAAAGAGCAGCAACAAGGCTGGGTGTTTGCTTGTCAGGCCTTCGCAGAAAGTAATTTGGTACTTACTTTTGAGGAGTAAGTAAGAGGAATAACATGACCATCCAATGTAAAGTAAAGTCTATTGAGCCGTTAGCTTGTAATACCCATCGAATTCTGTTGCATCCAGAGACGCCAGTCAGCTTCAAAGCTGGTCAGTATCTAATGGTTGTGATGGGAGAAAAAGATAAACGTCCATTCTCTATTGCAAGCAGCCCTTGCCGTCATGAAGGCGAGCTAGAGCTTCACATTGGTGCAGCAGAGCATAACGCGTATGCTCTTGAAGTTGTCGAAGCGATGCAAAACGCATTGGAAAATGATGGTGACATCAGTATTGATGCGCCTCATGGCGATGCCTGGGTTAAAGAAGAGAGTGAACGTCCTCTACTTTTGATTGCTGGTGGTACAGGATTTAGTTACGTGCGTTCGATACTGGATCACTGCGTAGCTCAAAATAAAACCAATGAGATCCACCTTTACTGGGGTGGCCGAGATGAACGCCAGCTATATGCTAAGGATGAACTGGATGGTATCGCAGCACAGTTCAGCAACGTGCATTTTATTCCAGTAGTAGAAGAAGCGACTTCTGACTGGCAAGGCAAAGTTGGAAACGTGCTTCAAGCTGTTAGTGACGATTTTGATTCTCTTGCAGAATATGACATCTACATTGCTGGACGTTTTGAAATGGCGGGTGCGGCTCGTGAACAATTTACCCAGAACAAAGGTGCAAACAGCGACCGTATGTTTGCTGACGCGTACGCATTCATTTAAAACTGAATGAAATAGATAGATAAAAGAGGGCTTTTTGCCCTCTTTTTTGTTGTTTTGAACACATTTTCAACGAACGATGAGTTTTTTCAATTTTTTTTGAAAAAGGGCTTGCGCAATCAGAAGGACTCCCTATAATGCGCTTCCACTGACACGGCAGACGCCACAAGGCTTCAGCAGTGTTAGAGAGGTGAAAAGCTTCTGAGAAAATAAGTTTGAAAAAGTGTTTGACTCTTCAAATTATCTCGCTAGAATGCACCTCCGCTTTGAGAGAAAGTTTCTTGAAAAGCACAGCTCTTTAACAATATAAACCTATCAATCTGTGTGGGCACTCGTTGATGATAATCCAATTAGATACTTCGGTATCAAATT
>NZ_CAMZNA010000020.1:0-40732 GCF_947311885.1 Vibrio sp. St2
ACTTTAGATAGAGTTGTACAGATTGCAGCAGTTAGAGTTGTTTTACCGTGGTCAACGTGGCCGATAGTACCAACGTTTACGTGCGGTTTCGTACGTTCAAATTTTTCTTTAGACATGAGTTGTCCCTCTAGGTACGGATTTAGGTGGCTTTGATGACCACGCAACCAAAAAGTATTGGTGATAAACTTCTCTTAATCACTAAACGTAGTTTAGTTAAAAGAAAGTATCAAAAGGAAAACGTTGCTTAAGAGCTGGTGCTGATAGGCAGACTCGAACTGCCGACCTCATCCTTACCAAGGATGCGCTCTACCACCTGAGCTATATCAGCACTCAAATTAGAGTGGAGCGGGCAGCGGGAATCGAACCCGCATCATCAGCTTGGAAGGCTGAGGTAATAGCCATTATACGATGCCCGCAACACGTAACTCTGTGAGCTATTTCCTTAAGAATATGGTGGAGGGGGACGGATTCGAACCATCGAAGGCAGTGCCAGCAGATTTACAGTCTGATCCCTTTGGCCACTCGGGAACCCCTCCAAATTTTTAATCCATTTCACTCATAAAGGAGAAATGGTGCCGACTACCGGAATCGAACTGGTGACCTACTGATTACAAGTCAGTTGCTCTACCTACTGAGCTAAGTCGGCATAAGTGGTGCGCATTCTATTGAAGGAATCTCTACCTTGCAATAGCTAAATTAAAAAAAAATGCGATTTTAACCAGTTTCTGCTTATTTGCTGAAAAATCGCACAATTTACTCGATAAAAGCGTTTTATCTCCGCCGAGTTATTTGGCAATTTGCGCGGGTTGTTGTATTTTCGCAGCTCTCTATCGCGAATCTCAGTTAGGAAGACTATGACGCCATATCTCTCTTTTAATCGTCAGCAATGGGCCGAATTGCGTAATTCCGTCCCGATGACGCTATCCGAAGAGGATCTCATTGAGCTACAAGGCGTCAATGAAAGCCTAACCATGGAAGAAGCGGTTGAGATCTACCTGCCACTTGCGCGTCTACTCAACTTGTATGTTGCCGCCAGACAAAGCCGTAACTCTGTTCTCAACAACTTTCTGGACAATCAGGAAAGTGCGCCACCTTTTATTATTGGCATTGCAGGCAGTGTCGCGGTGGGGAAAAGCACAACTGCTCGTCTACTTAAAGCGCTACTTTCGCGCTGGGAAAATCACCCAAAGGTTGAACTGGTGACGACAGACGGTTTTCTTTACCCTAAAAAGGTATTGCACGATCGCGGGATCATGCATCGTAAAGGCTTTCCCGAATCTTATGATATCAAGCGTTTGGTTGAGTTTGTTTCGGATGTGAAGGCAGGCAAGCCCAATCTCGAAGTTCCTGTCTACTCACATATCACTTATGACATTACCGACAATGTCAAAGTGGTAGACCGCCCAGATGTGTTGATCATTGAAGGACTCAATGTTCTGCAAAGTGGTATGGACTATCCACACGATCCCCATCGTGTGTTTGTCTCTGATTTCCTCGACTTCTCTTTATATGTCGATGCAGAGTGTGATGTTATAGAACAATGGTACGTGGAACGCTTCCTGAAATTCCGCTTAGGAGCCTTCACCAAACCCGGTTCTTACTTTAGTCACTATACCGAACTGACTGAGAAAGCGGCGATAGAGAAAGCGCACTCAATCTGGCAATCAATTAACGGCATCAACCTCACGGCTAATATTTTGCCGACCAAAGGTCGTGCTCACCTTATCTTAAAGAAAGCTCGCGACCACAGAGTCGAAGAAGTGCTGTTGCGAAAATAGCGAGAATCTATCAAGGGTTGATGTCAAAACCTCAACCCTTGCAACTAGCGTAAAGGGTTCAACCTTCTCGACGCCCTATTTCAACTCGGCGCCGTACTGGTTTTCACCTTTTGTTCCTTTGAGGAAACCGCACTCCACAAGAATCCAAACACCACATATCAATGCAGCCAATGAACTGACGGCTTGCAACGTGGTCGACTGTGCCATCTGCGTGGGATCGCCAGCTGGTACTGTCATGCGCCCTATCACCAAGGGAACATTCAATAGTAGCCACCAGCTCGATTTACCTCTGTCATGCCATCGCTTGGCCGTTATTGCTAAATCTGGGATCAGAACAACAATCAAAAACACGGGCAAAAGCAAATGCGCCTGACTGGGAAACAACACATTCATGCCAGCGGCAAAACCCACAATTAATGTGTAATAGACCACATTCCATATCCAGTAGATCTTTCGCCCTACTCGCCCTTGAAATGAAAACAACAGCTCTTTCATCGACATGATTACTTACCTAAAAATCAAAAATATTAATTTACCACTTTTTGAAAACACTCTTTATCCATATCTCGAATATTGACCGTCAAACTATGAACATGGCTGGCTTGCTTCTGCAACACATCCATCAACTGGCGTGAGAGGTCGCGCTTTTGTTCCGCTGTTCTCCCATCAAGCAGTTCAAAACTAATATGGATAAAGTCAACGTTATCGCCATCTTCTCCAATCAGCCAATTATGGCAGCGTAGCGCTCGGGATTTTACGGAAGGCGCGTCAAAAAGCCCGCATTGAAGCGCCACTTGATGCAGGTCCTCCAATAGTCCTTGCACATTCACGCGTTCATCGACGGAGTTAGAGTATTCCATTACTAGATTTGGCATTGTAGTCCTCAAATGTAAGAGAGTTTCAAAAAATCACTAAAAAGACCCCCAACACTATTACCAATTTCAGCTGCTATTTCCGAGCGTAAAACCAGCATAATGCATTATGGATCACTGCTGAGAACAAAGCTTATACCATTTATGCGCGGCTATAGCGGTAACCATTAAGTCAGAACCGAACAAGACATGATACTAGTCATGATTTGGTCGCTTTAATCTGTTATATTCCTACGAAGATTTTTTACATTAATGAACTTTCTACATTAAATACAAAGGGAGATATTCCTATGCGTCGTCCTGTAGTGATGGGTAACTGGAAACTTAACGGCAGCAAAGCAATGGTAAAAGAGTTGCTAACTGGCCTTAACGCGGAACTTGAAGGTGTTGAAGGTGTTGACGTAGCAGTAGCTCCACCAGCGCTTTACATTGATCTTGCTGAGCGCGTTATCGCAGAAGGCGGTAACAAGATCATCCTAGGTGCTCAGAACACTGACCTGAACAACAGCGGTGCATTCACTGGCGACATGTCTCCAGAAATGCTGAAAGACTTCGATGCTTCTCACATCATCATCGGCCACTCTGAGCGTCGTGAATACCACAACGAATCTGACGAGTTCATCGCTAAGAAATTCAACTTCCTAAAAGAGAACGGTCTAAAACCTGTTTTCTGTATCGGTGAGTCTGAAGCTCAAAACGAAGCTGGTGAAACTGAAGCAGTATGTGCTCGCCAAATCAACGCAGTTATCGATGCATACGGTGTTGAAGCACTTAACGATGCTATCATCGCATACGAACCAATCTGGGCTATCGGTACTGGTAAAGCAGCAACTGCTGAAGATGCACAGCGCATCCACGCTTCTATCCGTGCACTAATCGCAGCGAAAGACGAAGCAGTTGCAGCTCAAGTTGTCATCCAGTACGGTGGCTCTGTTAAGCCAGAAAACGCTGAAGCTTACTTCTCACAACCAGACATCGACGGTGCTCTAGTGGGCGGTGCTTCTCTTGATGCGAAGAGCTTTGCAGCAATTGCTAAAGCAGCGGCAGCAGCTAAAGCGTAATTTTTCCTTTAGGAAAATTCTTATTAAGGTCAGCGCAAGCTGGCCTTTTTTGTGTCTCACACATCAATCAAGTATCCTACGCTTTTCCGCCCCAAAAGTAGTTGTACCGAATGCAGGATAAGCACGGCCTTTTGACTGGCCCCATCCCTCTCGTGCTCCGTCAGATGACCATTCCGATGACTTTCGGCATGGTGGCTATTCTGATGTTCAACTTAGTGGATACCTTTTTTATCTCTCTGCTCGGAACTGAAGCCCTTGCTGCCATCAGCTACACTTTCCCAGTAACCTTTGCGGTCAACTGCATCACGATGGGGATTGGTGTCGGCCTATCAGCCAATATCGGCCGCCTGCTCGGGCAAGGACAGTCAGAAGATGCAGCACGCTTCTCAAGTCATGGATTGGTTCTAGCGGTAACGTTAGTCGCGCTTGCATCTGGCTTAGGTTACTTCACCATTGAGCCATTGTTCCTAGCACTAGGGGCAGAACAAGAACTGCTGCCCCTGATAAACCAGTACATGCATATCTGGTACCTGACGATTCCATTACTTGTCGTCCCCATGGCAGGCAATAGCGCAATTCGTGCGACTGGGGATACCAAAACACCAGCCAAAATCATGATGCTGGCAGGCTTGATCAATGGCGTGCTCGATCCGTTACTGATTTTTGGTTATGGGCCATTTCCAGAGCTTGGGATTCAGGGTGCCGCCATCGCCAGTGCCCTAAGCTGGTTTGGCGCCTTAATCGGCTCACTGTATGTGTTGGTGAAAAGAGAAAAACTTCTCGCCTTACCCCACTTCAAAACGCTATGGGCTGACTGGCGACAAATCCTAAAAATTGGCACTCCGGCAGCACTCTCCAACGCGATGAACCCGTTGTCCGGTGCCATTCTGATGATGCTACTCTCCAGCCACGGCACCGCGGCAGTGGCCGCTTATGGTGCTGCCCAGCGGGTTGAATCCATCCTCATCATTGTATTGATGTCGCTAACTTCAACTTTGACACCATTTATTGCTCAGAATGTTGGGGCGAATAACCCTCAACGTAGCTTCGCTGGGCTATTTCTCAGCATGCGCTTCTCGCTGCTTTTCCAATTTGGGATTTTTGTCATGATGGTTCCGCTGAGTATTCCACTTGCGGCGCTTTTCTCTCAAGAACAAGCGGTGAAAGATCTGCTTTGGCACTATTTGCTTGTAGTACCATTTAGTTACGGTTTTCAGGGAATCATCATGATGTTGGTGTCTGGCCTGAATGCACTGCATGAGCCGCTCAAAGCATTCCAATGGAGCTTTATGCGCCTGTTCATCTTTACCTTACCTTGTGCATGGATTGGTAGCTACCTGTACGATATTGAAGGGCTATTTATAGGCATTGCGCTCGGCAATATATTGGGTGGCGTCCTAGGCTATCTTTACGCGTTGAGAGTCCGACGCCAATTCTTAGCAGAAGCCACATAGCAAAACACCGACCTTCAAGGTCGGTGTTTTTTTGATTCTTTACCGCTTAGTCGGCGATAAGCTCATCTTCTTCGGTGTCGAGCTCAACATCCAACGGTTCTTGAGACAAGATGACCCCAGTATTATCAGCGTAGAGGTAATCTTCGGGAATAAAGGTGACGCCTCCGAAATTCACTGGCACATCCACCTCACCCACACTCTGCGATACCGCCCCAACCGGAATTGAAGCGAGAGCTTGAATGCCAATACTCATGTCTTCCAGTTCATCGACCTCACGAACACAACCATAAACGACTAGGCCTTCCCATTCGTTTTCTTCAGCCAGTGACGCCAATTCTGCATCAATCAAAGCACGACGTAATGAACCTCCACCATCAATCAGCAGTACCCGACCTAAACCATCCTGTTCGAGTACTTCTCGAATCAGACCGTTGTCTTCAAAACACTTCACCGTCGTGATCTGTCCAGCAAATGAGGCGCTGCCACCAAAATTGCTAAACATAGGTTCTACTACATCTACTTGTTCTGAGTAAATGTCACATAAAGCCGACGTATTGTATTCCATAGTGTTCCTTCCCATACGGTTCGTCATCTCCATCGAGTATATAGGGACATTAAGTCATTGCAATGACAAGACTCAATTAACTGGCCAGAGTTTGAGCTATAACCACACCAGCAAACAATAAGTTAGTCACCAGCGAGCACTTCACAATGACTGGCATCATAGGGGCGATTTGCGCAGGCTGCTCTGCCTGCCACACGGCTTTACCATGCTTGTAAATCACCAGCACGCTCAATAAGAACGGTAAGCTCAGCCAAACAGGTACCGGCTGAAGCAGCAGATAGACAATAAACGCCACGACAGCCCCAGCCAATAGCATCGTGTGGTAGTGCTTAGCATTCTTCTGCCCAAGGCGCACCGCAACTGTGCGCTTTCCGCATTCTTCATCGTTTTCAATATCTCGCATATTGTTAATGTTCAATACAGCGACGGCGAGTAAACCACAACCTATAGCGGGTAAAACCAACAAAGGCGCGACGATACCGGTATGGAGAAAGAAAGTGCCGGCAACGCCAAGCAAACCAAAAAAGATAAAAACGGACACATCACCCAGCCCGACATAACCATAAGGCTTATTACCTACGGTGTAGGCGATGGCAGCAACGATAGCCAGCACACCTAAGCCAATGAAAGCCAAAATACTTTGTAGGCTGTCGAGTGCATAAAACACGAGGGCTAAACCAGCAAGCATGGTCAAAATGATATTAATCACGATCGCCTGTTTCATGTCAGCCTGAGTCACAGCGCCCGACTGGATCGCGCGCATTGGTCCGAGACGCTTGTCGTTGTCTGTGCCTTTTACCGCATCACCATAATCGTTGGCCAAGTTGGATAGGATCTGCAATAACGTCGCAGTGAGAAACGCTAAGATAGCAATCATCCAAGAAAACTGATGAGTAGAATATGCCAGCACACTACCGGTTAAGATCGATACCAGTGCCAATGGAAGTGTTTTTGGCCGAGCAGCGTCGAGCCAGATACGTAAGGACTGTTTCATACTGACTAGTGTAGTCTCATAATCGAGTGCTAGAATTGTGGCACATCAAAGTTAGCGTAGAAACAAAAAAAGGCCACCGAAGTGACCTTTTCTAAATCTTGAGTAAGTTTACGCTTACTTAACGCGACCTACGTATTCACCAGAGCGAGTGTCCACTTTAATCACTTCACCAATAGAGATGAACAGAGGCACTCGTACAACAGCACCCGTTGTTAGTGTTGCTGGCTTACCACCTGTACCTTGAGTATCACCTTTAAGGCCTGGGTCGGTATCCGTTACTTCCAGCTCAACGAAGTTTGGTGGCGTTACAACGATTGGGTTACCGTTCCAAAGAGTTAGCATACAAGAGTCGTTTTCAACCAACCACTTCGCATTTTCGCCAACTGCTTTTACATCCGCTGCAATTTGTTCGAATGTTTCGTTGTTCATGAAATGGTAGAATTCACCGTCGTTGTACAGGTAGTCCAGATCGATATCCATTACGTCCGCAACTTCTACAGTGTCGCCTGACTTAAATGTTTTCTCTAGAACTTTGCCTGAAAGCAGTTTACGGATTTTAACGCGGTTAAATGCCTGACCTTTGCCTGGTTTTACATACTCGTTTTCGAGAATGACACAAGGCTCATTATCAAGCATAATTTTAAGACCGCCTTTGAATTCATTCGTGCTAACAGTAGCCATTTTTTCCTCTTACCATTCTTCGAGTTAAATTTAATGCCGCACATCATAACCCGAAAAGTCGAATCTGTTGAGCAAAACTGGCTCAAACAGCTAGCGAATGGGATCTCTGATCCTGAAAAACTTCTGCTGCAACTGGAAATTGATCCTTCTCCGTGGCAGAGCGGGTTTGAAGCGCGCAAGCTATTCGCCCAACGAGTTCCGCAAAGTTTTGTTGATCGAATGGAGAAAGGCAATCCGTTTGATCCCTTGCTGCGTCAGGTTTTACCACTCTCAGAAGAATTCGATGTGCATTCTGGGTATTCAACCGATCCTCTCGATGAACAAGACAATCAGGTACCGGGGCTACTGCATAAGTATCGTAACCGAGCATTGATGATCGTGAAAGGAGGGTGTGCAATCAACTGTCGCTATTGCTTCCGTCGTCATTTCCCATATAACGAAAACAAAGGCAATAAATCTGTATGGTCGCAGAGCCTAGATTATGTACGACAGCACCCAGAGCTGAACGAAATCATTCTTTCAGGAGGGGATCCTCTAATGGCCAAAGATGAAGAACTTCAATGGCTCATAGGGCAAATTGCAGATATTCAGCACATTAAACGCTTGAGAATTCACTCTCGCCTGCCTGTTGTGATTCCAGCTCGCATCACCACCGCCTTCACCAAACTGCTCGCCGATACTCGCCTGCAGGTTATTCTCGTCACACACATTAATCACGCCAATGAGATCAATCAGGAACTGAGAGATGCGTTAAGTTCACTCCGCCGTGAGGGTGTTACTCTTCTCAATCAAGGCGTCATGCTTAAAGGCGTCAATGACAGTGTTGAAGCTCAGGTGGCACTCAGCGAGTCGTTATTTGATGCAGGCGTGCTGCCCTACTACATTCATGTATTAGATAAGGTTCAGGGCGCAGCGCACTTTTTTATCTCTGATCAGCAAGCCAAACAGATCATGGCGGGCGTCATTGAACGGGTTTCTGGTTATCTGGTACCGAAACTCACCCGTGAAATCGGCGGCCGAACCAGTAAAACGCCACTGGATTTACATTTAGAATAATGATGAAAAACAAACAAGGTTTTACTCTGATTGAACTGGTGATCGTAATTGTGGTTCTCGGCATTTTGGCCGTGACAGCCCTGCCTCGATTGCTCAATTTGCAGTCCAATGCCCGTACTTCGGCTTTGCAGGGTTTGAAAGGAGCCATGCAGGGTGCCAATGAGCAGGTGATTGGTCTGGCATCGGTAGAGAACCTAAATGCGCTTTCCAGCGCAACACTAACCATTGAAGGCGATGACGTCGCGATCGTTTACGGTTACCCGAAAGCAGACAATGCTAACGCTTGGTCACAATTACTGGAAACCACCATTGAAGACGCCACATTTGGGTCAGACGGTGCCGATTGGTATTTCAGCAATACCAATCCCAATGATGGTGTGATTCTTTACCTCCCAGCCGACCGACGCCAGACGGCACAAAATTGCTACCTTCAATACACTGAAGCCACCTCCTCCTCAGAACCGAGATTTAGCCTGACCACTTCCGGCTGTTAACCACTATTTATCCTCAAGATAAATATCTTTTGTTCGCCTAAACCGAGGCCACTCGGCATACTCCGCGGTTTAGGAGAACACTATGTACATCTTGCCAGATTCGCTGCTCGACCTTGGTCCGTTTGATTGGCCAGCCCTCCTGTGCTGCGCGATCAATGGTCTGCTCATTGGCGCTGAACGTCAGACACGAGGCAAACCTGTTGGTATCAGAACGTCCATTCTGATCATCGCTGGTACTTACCTGTTTATGTCGATGGCGGTCTCTCTTTCACCAAACACCTTAGATCAAGCGCGCGTGCTGGGTCAGATCATTACTGGTGTTGGCTTCTTAGGTGCTGGTGTGATGATGACATTGGATGGCAAAATTCATGGCGTAACGTCAGCTGCCGTGATTTGGTTGCTGGCCGCCTTGGGGCTGATGATTGGTCTCGGCTATTTGCAGCAGTCTGTTGTCATTACAGTGCTAGCACTGGTTGTTTTGTTCGGAGTCGATAAAGCCGAAAATCGAATTCAGGCACTACGTCGTGGTGTGCATCAGAAAATTCAGCGGCGCAGGAGCTCAAGCGCCAGAGAGAAGAACCCTTCGCACGAGGTATAAAAAAACCACCCAATTGGGTGGTTTTCTTTGATTCATTGCGGCTTAGAATAGCTCTTCCGCAACTTTGTAAAGGTCTTCACGTACTGGACGTTTCATGTTTTCAATCGCGTCGATAATGTCGTGATGAACCAGTTGTTCTTTCTGGATACCGACACAACGGCCGCCTTTACCATCCATCAGTAGGTGGACAGCATAGTTACCCATACGAGAAGCTAATACACGGTCAAATGCGGTTGGACGACCACCACGTTGGATGTGACCTAATACTGTCGCACGAGTTTCACGGCCTGTTGCCGATTCAATCTCTTTAGCCAGCTCATTGGCGTCCATCATCAGCTCAGTCAGAGCAATGATCGCGTGCTTCTTACCTTTCTTGATGCCGTCTTGGATGTTGTTGATCAGCTTCTGCTTATCCAGTCCCGTTTCTGGTGTGATGATGTACTCACAGCCGCCAGCAATCGCAGACATCAACGTAAGATCACCACAATGACGACCCATGATCTCTACAATAGAGATACGCTGGTGAGATGAAGAGGTATCACGCAGGCGGTCAATCGCATCAATAACAGTGTTGAGCGCCGTCAGGTAACCGATAGTGTAATCAGTACCAGCAATATCGTTATCGATGGTGCCTGGTAGACCAACACATGGGTAACCCATTTCTGTTAGTTTCTTCGCACCCATGTATGAACCGTCACCGCCAACAACAACTAACGCTTCAATACCATGTTTTTTAAGGTTTTCGATCGCTTTTTCACGCACAGCAACGTCTTTGAATTCAGGGAAACGTGCAGAGCCTAGGAAAGTACCGCCTTTGTTGATCACATCAGATACGCTTGAACGATCAAGCTTCTTGATACGGTCTTCATACAGGCCCAAGTATCCGTCATAAACGCCGAAAACTTCTAAACCTTCCGATAGAGCTGTGCGAACCACGCCGCGTACTGCCGCGTTCATGCCTGGTGCGTCACCGCCACTTGTCAAAACACCGATCTTCTTAATCATGCTCACCCTCGATTTTTGGGAATCTTATTTCAATTTTTACGTCAGCAATTTTCAGCCAAATTACTGACAAGATTCTTATAGCTGCGCAATATGTTACCTTGACGGGCAAGGAATACTACTTTTATTTGCACGAAATTATGTAACTTTTCTACTTATGTAAGAGTATTACAGCTTTGCGCTTTCACTGATTTGATACATATCAGGATCACAGTGAATTGTCGTCCCGATGAAAAGATAGTCAATAAGCGCGATTTTGTCGCTGCGGGCTAACCCTTCCTAATCCTAGTTTACCAATCTTGGATTTTTTGCTCTTTCTCTGGCCCGAAAACTACGGAATAAGGATCCTGATGGATCAATACATCGGCATGGGGGAATAGCTCAAGTAGCTGATTCTCAACCTGATCGGAAATGCGATGTGCTTCAATCAAAGGAATCTGATCCTCAAGCTCCAAGTGCAGCTGAATGAAACGTGTTGGACCTGACATACGGGTCCTCAATTGATGAACTCCTAAAACTCCATCGACAGACAGGCAGCATGCTTTGATCGCTTCCAGCTCTTCATCTGGCAACTTACGGTCCAGTAAGGTCTGAATCGCTTCCCGTACCATCTGCACAGCGCTATAAAGAATGTACAGACCAATGCCCACTGCAAACACGGCATCTGCCTGAGTTACACCGAACCAACTCAAACCAAGCGCCAACATAATCGCAGCGTTCATGTACAAATCGGACTGATAGTGCAAAGAGTCCGCAGCAATGGCCTGGCTGCCCGTTTTCCTCACAACATGTTTCTGGAACTGCACCAGAGCGAAAGTGACCGCAATGGCAAACATACTGACGTACACCCCGTACTCGGGAGATTGCAATTCATGAGGCCTGAAGAAGCGCTCAACACCATTGAGAATAAGAAATACCGCAGAGCCAGAGATAAACATCGCCTGAGCCAATGCAGCCAGAGACTCCGCTTTGCCGTGGCCAAAGGTGTGTTCCCTGTCGGCAGGTTGCAGTGAATACCTGACGACAAAAAGGTTGACCAGAGACGCGGCAATATCAAGCATAGAGTCAATCAATGAGGCGAGTAAGCTGACCGAGCCCGTTACCCACCACGCCGCCAGTTTTACCACCAGCAGTAACGTCGCGACAATCGTAGCTGTCCAAGCAGCCAGTGTCACCAAGCGCGCATATTCGTGTTTCATAAAGTAAAGCGTTTGAAAAACATTACCTTAAGTATAACCCGCAAATTATTGAATAAAAATGATACAAAAAAGGCGGCCAATTGGCCGCCTGAATCTGCATACAAATATCAGCTGTCGCTAAAACGCTCCTGCATCTTCTCTAAACGCTTTTCAGAGCGCTCTTTCTGCAGCTCAACATATTTGGTTTTCTGCTCCGGTGTCAGAATGCTCAGCATCTGATGTTGCTTTTCAAGCATCTTCACTCTGCGCTCAGTCTGCTTCTCAACCATTTGCTTAGCCAGCTCGTTGGCTGCTGCTTCATCGAATGTATCAGCGAGTAGCAACGCCTGAACCTTTTCTTTATTAGCCTGCATCTCAGCATGATGGCTTTCAAAGTTATCTTTGAACTTCGCTTTCATTTCCGTTTTGTTGGCTTGGCGCATTTCTTTCAGTTGATCTTTTTGCGCATCGGTCAAGTCCAGCTGGCGCATAATGCCGCGGTCAAAGCCAAATTCACCATGTGGACCTTTCTTGTGGTCTTTACCACCGTAAGCAAATGCACTCGCGGTACCTAATGTGAGGGGAAGAACAACAGCAGCCAATACCAGTTTCTTTGCAGTTTTCATAATCGTACCTTTCATATCCAGAGGGATGGAATCAAGCTGTCTCGACAGCGCTTGAGTGTAGATTACGAACTGCAACGTAAAGTGACGTCTAGAGAGCGTAAAGAATCGTAAAGAGCAAAAATTAAACTAAAGCTCTCGACGAATAATCAGTAATATTAGTGTAACCGATATGATTGAGAGACGTATTCCATGGCCAACATCCTATTGATTGACGATGACATCGAACTGACCAGCCTGCTCAAAGAAGTACTGACATTTGAAGGTTATCGCGTATCTGAAGCCAACGACGGAGAAGCAGGGCTTGAAGCCATTGACGACAGCATAGATTTAGTGCTGCTCGATGTCATGATGCCTAAGCTGAATGGAATGGAAACCCTTAAGCGCTTGCGTGAACACTGGGAAACCCCTGTCTTGATGCTGACTGCGAAAGGCGAAGAAATTGACCGTGTCATTGGCTTGGAACTAGGCGCTGACGATTATCTACCAAAACCTTTCAGTGACCGTGAATTGCTGGCCCGAATCCGCGCTATTTTGCGTCGCACTCAATCGAAAGGCGGCAACAAAAACAGTGATTGCATTCAGTATCAGGACATCAAAATTTATCCGGGTAAACAGGAAGCCTACTGCCAAGAACAATACCTAGACCTGACCACCACAGAGTTTGCGCTCCTGAGCCACTTTGTCCAGCATCCAGGCGAAACACTGACCAAGGAAACACTCAGCTTAGATGTACTGGGCAAACGCTTAGCGGCGTTTGACCGCGCTATTGACATGCACGTATCCAACCTACGCAAAAAACTGCCAGAGCGCGAAGATGGCAAGTCTCGTATTAAAACGCTGCGCGGACGCGGCTATTTGCTGGTTGAGGAAAATTGATGCGTCTGCCTAAGATCACCAGCCTGTACGGGCGTATCTTTGCCATCTTCTGGTTTACCATGTTTCTGGTGCTGATCGCCGTACTGTCGTTACCTCATTTGGACCCACGAAAATCGAGGGATATTCCGGCCGATCATTATAAAAAACTCATCGGAATCAAACAGAAGATAGAGAAGAACTTTGCTCGCGAACAGGATCTTCGCCGGATTATATTTCAGCTTGAAGGGCCAAAGCGTTCACCCCGCGATCCTCGCCCACGTTTTGTTCTGACCGATCTGGAAGGCAATATTCTGACCACGCGTGACCGCAAAGATTTCAAACTCAAAGCCGTTCAGAACTTTATCACTAGTATCGAAAACCCTGAGCATCCCAAGCAGAGGTTATATGGTCACTATATGGTGGCAGGCCCACTTCCCATTACTCTGGCTCAGAGAGATCTTCTGCTCTACGTCGGCATGAAATGGAATCAACCATCACCGTTTTTGATTCGCCTGTTTGATAAACCATTTCAGCTGCTGTTCGCAGTGATGCTGGTCAGCACTCCTCTACTGCTTTGGTTAGCATGGGCGTTAAGTCAACCCGCTCGTAAGTTGGAGCGCGCCGCTAAACGGGTCGCAAAAGGCGAATTTTTTGTCGACCCACAACTGGAAAAAGGCACGTCTGAATTCCGTCAGGCCGGTAAAAGCTTTAACCAGATGGTTGAAGCGGTAAACCAGATGATTTCTGGTCAACAGCGCTTGTTATCCGACATTTCGCATGAGTTGCGCTCTCCCCTGACTCGATTGAGAATGGCCACGGCCTTGGCGTCACGTAAACAAGGAGAAAGCCCTGAACTCAATCGAATCGATACCGAAGCTCAGCGATTAGAACAGATGATCGGCGAGCTTCTCGAGCTATCTCGAATGCAGGTCGACAGTCATGTAGAGCGTGAGCAACAACCCATTGGTAGTCTGTGGGAAGCGATTCTCTCGGATGCACAATTTGAAGCCGAGCAGATGAACAAAACACTCCGCTATGACGCGATTCCAGATCGTACCATTTCGGGCAATCCGAAATTGCTCATGAGTGCCGTCGACAATATTGTGCGTAACGCCATCTATTACGGAAAAGACGTCATTCAGGTGTCACTGAGCATCCATGCCGATCAACTTACGATTGCTGTCGACGACAATGGCGAAGGTGTGCCCGAGCAAGAACTGGAAGCCATTTTCCGGCCTTTCTATCGTGTCTCGACCGCACGAGATCGTCACAGCGGCGGCACAGGTTTAGGGTTAGCGATCACAGAAAACGCGATTCGACAGCATAGTGGCTCTATACAAGCGCTGCGCAGTGAGCTCGGTGGCTTGAGAGTCGAAATCCGCCTACCACTCGTACCCATGCAATAACCTTATAAAAACACAGTTGATAATAGATCTCATTATCATTTAAAGTAAATCCTTCTATTACGGAGGATTTACTATGTCTCACACTTTCCCAAAGTTGCCTTACGCATACGACTCACTCGAACCTTACATTGATGCTAAAACCATGGAAGTCCATTACAGCAAGCATCACCGCACTTACTTCGACAAATTCGTTGCTGCGGTCAAAGGGACGGAACTGGAACATGCCTCACTGAGCGACATCTTCGCCAATATATCTCAGCACGCTCCGGCAGTACGCAACAATGGTGGTGGCTACTACAATCATATCCTTTACTGGAATTGCATGGCACCCGGTGCAGGTGGCGAACCTAAAGGTGAATTAGCCAAGGAAATTGACGCGACTTTCGGTGACTTCGAGCAGTTTAAATCTCTGTTTGCCGAAGCAGCCATCAATACATTTGGCTCCGGCTTTGCCTGGTTAGTTGTCAAAGACGGCAAGCTGCACATTGCCTCCACCAGCAATCAGGACAATCCTTTGATGGATGTTGCGAGCGTTCAAGGTGAGCCTATTTTAGCGCTGGATGTATGGGAACACGCTTACTACATCAGTTATCAAAACCGTCGCCCTGAATACATCGACGCTTGGTGGAATGTGGTTAACTGGGATGCGGTAAGCGAGAACTATGCAGCAGCACTAGCGCAAAACGCATAGCAAAAACTCACCACTTCAGGCTTGGCGGCATTTTAAAGCCGCCTTATACTGCTTAGCTTCCCAGCTGATGATAAGAAATTAACACTATGTTCGATATCGCCCTTTATGAGCCTGAAATTGCCCCAAATACAGGGAACATCATTCGCCTGTGTGCCAACTGTGGTGCAAACCTGCATTTAATTGAGCCATTAGGGTTTGATTTAGAAGAGAAAAAAGTCCGCCGCGCTGGGCTGGACTACCATGATCTGGCACGTGTTACTCGCCATAAAAACTATCAGGCGTTTGTTGAGTACCTAGAAAAAGAGCGCGAAACCTTCCGCATTTTTGCTTGTACGACAAAAACAACCGGTCATCACGTCGACGCTAACTTTCAACAAGGCGATGTTTTATTGTTTGGCCCAGAAACCCGCGGCCTGCCAGCAGAGCTGATTGAGAGCATGCCAATGGAACAGCGTATTCGTATCCCAATGATGCCTGATGCTCGCAGCCTCAATTTATCTAACGCAGTCGCCATTATTGCTTTTGAAGCTTGGCGTCAGATGGGCTTTGAAGGTGCTCAATAGCATCAAAAATTGGATATAAAAAACGGACTCAAATGAGTCCGTTTTTTATATTTACCGAATCAGATAGGTCTATGGGCGAGCCACAAAACCTACCGCTTCGTATGCTTTCTTCAGCGTCTCTGCTGCGCGAGCCGAGGCTTTTTCAGCACCCTGCTTCATCACTTGATCCATGTATGCGCGATCTGCACGAATACGATGATATTCAGCTTGAATAGGCTCCAGCATCGCTACAATCGCTTCACCCACATCTTTCTTAAATGGACCGTACATCTCAACGCCTTGGTATTGCGCTTCGATCTCTTCAAAGCTCTTACCTGTTGCTGCCGAGTAAAGACCCATTAAGTTAGAGATGCCCGCTTTGTTATCCCAATCATGGGCAATACGTGGTGGCGTGTCTGCATCTGTCTGAGCTTTGTTGATCTTCTTGATGATCGATTTAGGCTCTTCGAGCAGAGTAATCACGTTCTTACGGTTATCGTCTGATTTCGACATCTTCTTCGTCGCATCCTGAAGACTCATAACACGTGCATTCACAGTCGGAATGTACGGTTCTGGCACTTGGAAGATTGGCTGCTCAGGCGAGTAGATATTGTTGAATCGGTTAGCGATATCACGAGCTAGCTCAAGGTGCTGTTTCTGGTCACTACCCACAGGTACTTGGTGTGCACCGTATAGCAGGATGTCCGCTGCCATTAGTACAGGGTAATCGAACAGGCCAACGTTCACGTCGCCAAACTGGCTTGAGCTGTCTTTCGAATAGCGGGCAGATTTATCTTTAAACTGAGTCATACGACTCAGCTCGCCCATCTGGGTGTAACAGTTAAGAAGCCAACCAAGTTGAGCATGCTCTGGTACGTGTGACTGAACAAATAGCGTGCTCTTTTGTGGATCAACACCAACTGCCAGACAGATTGCTAATGCGTCTAGAGTCGCTTCATGCAGCGCTTTCGGGTCCTGACGAACCGTGATCGCATGAAGGTCTACAACACAATATTGGCAATCGTAATCGTCTTGCATCTGTTGCCATTGACGTAGAGCACCCAAGTAGTTACCGATACTTAGTTCACCTGATGGTTGAACACCACTCAATACAATGGGTTTGCTCATGGGAATAGTTCCTTTGACTTCTTATCTAAAAAATGAAAAAAACCGTGTGGATTCTAGCCACACGGTTCACTCAGTGTACTCATTAACGAGTATTTTGGAAGATCTTTTGTTGCTACTAAGCGGAAACCGCTACCACATCCACTAGATCTGCGATTGTGTCTGCAACAAAATCCGGTTGAGACTGCGAAATTGGCTCACCATGATTGTATCCGTAAGTTAGACCGAACGAAGCGCAACCCGCATTTTTCGCTGCCAGAATGTCATTCTTGGAATCGCCCACCATCAACATTTCTTGTGGCTGACAACCATGTTTCTCAAGCAACCAGTTCAATGCCATTGGGTTCGGTTTTTTCTCTGGGAAAGTATCACCACCAATCACATCAACAAAGTACTTATCAATACCGTGCTTTGCCAACACATCAGGTACGAACTTCGAAGGCTTGTTGGTCACCAGCGCCATTGTAAAACCCGCTTTGTGTAGCTCTGCTAGGGTTTCTTTAACCGCAGGGTAAAGGTGGCTTAGCTTATGTCCGCTTTGCTCGTAATAGTCATCAAACAGAACACGAGCTTTGGCATGCAGTTCTGGGTCTAAATCGGGCGATACTGTTAGGCTGCGACTCAGCGAGCGCCCAATAAGAACATCAGCGCCGTTGCCTACGTAATCTCGCACCTGCTCTTCTGTTACTGCTGGGTAACCTAGTGCTTGCACGGCTTGGTCAGCAGCAACGGCCAAGTCAGGAACGCTATCCAATAACGTTCCATCCAAGTCAAACGCGATAAGTTTAATATTGCTCATTCAATTACTCTGCCTTTGCTAATTCAGCACGCATCTGGTCGATGACTTCTTTGTAGTCAGGTTGGTTGAAGATCGCGGAACCTGCCACAAACATATCCGCACCCGCTTCAGCTATTTCTCGAATGTTGTCCACTTTGACACCACCATCAATTTCCAGACGGATGTCGCGGCCAGACTCATCGATCATCTTACGTACTGCGCGTAGCTTATCCAATGTTTTAGGGATGAAAGATTGACCACCAAAGCCTGGGTTCACTGACATCAAAAGAATCATATCGATCTTATCCATGATGTACTCTAGGTGAGAAAGTGGTGTTGCTGGGTTTAGTACCACACCCGCTTTACAACCATGTTCTTTGATCAGTTGCAGTGTGCGATCAACGTGTTCAGACGCTTCAATGTGGAAGGTAATCATAGACGCACCGGCTTTGGCAAAATCCGGGATAATACGATCAACTGGCTTCACCATCAGATGCACATCAATCGGTGCAGTAATGCCGTAATCACGTAGTGCCTGACAGATAGGAGCACCAAAAGTCAGGTTAGGAACGTAATGGTTATCCATAACGTCGAAGTGAACCACATCCGCACCCGCTGCGAGCACTTTTTCAACATCTTCACCAAGACGAGCCATGTCTGCAGACAAAATGGATGGAGCGATAAGGAAATCTTTCATACCTGACCTCTAGAATTTATTGGGCAAAACCATTGAATACAAGTTGAGCGCAATTCTACCGAAGCTAAAGGTCAGAAGATAGATTAGATAAGAGAAATGTCGTTAGTGTTGATCGTCTGGCTTAAACAATGCTAGTAGCTCATCCACTTTATTGCGGCCAGCGCCATTGCGACTGATGGTGCGCTTCACCTTAACCACGTTGAGTTCCGCCCCATGATACAAGCGGCGAGTGAGCGTGGTATCGTGATTAGAAATCAAAACCGGAATATGACGCTCTTTTGCCGCTCTTTCCGCTACATCCGCTAGCGCAGCCTGATCGTCTAACGTAAAACCGTTACCGGCATAGGAGGTAAAGTTGGCGGTATTAGACAGTGGCGCATACGGCGGGTCGCAATACACTACACTGCCTTTACGAGCACGTTTAAAGGTATCGGTATAGCTTTCACATACAAACGTCGCTTTCTTGGCTTTTTTGGCAAAGAATTCCAGCTCAGCTTCAGGGAAGTATGGCTTTTTATACGAGCCAAAAGGAACGTTAAAGCCACCTTTCTTGTTGTAGCGACATAGGCCGTTAAAACCGAAGCGGTTCATATACAGAAAAGCCAAAGAACGGTACATCACGTCGTCTGTCGCATTAAACTGCGCTCGGATCGACAAGTAAGCTTCTTTGCGATTATTCTCAGGCACGAACCAACGCTTCGCTTCGGAAATGTACGCTTCCGGGCTCTCTTTGAGCAAATTGTAGAGATTAATCAAATCCGGGTTGATGTCTGCAAGCAGGTACTGCTCATAGTCAGTATTCAGGAAAACCGAACCAGCGCCAACGAACGGTTCAACCAGCTTACGCCCTTCGGGCAAGTATCGCTGGATATCTTCGACAAGTCCGTATTTTCCACCTGCCCATTTCAGGAAGGCACGCTGCTTCTTCATCTACTGCTCTATCTATCAACCACAAATTAAGGCTGCGGAATGTAACATATTTTCCTGCTAAGCTCAGCGTTATTTCACTCGATCAATTTCACGGTGGACCTGACTGAGAGATTTGGCCCAAGGATCCAGCTGCTGTAAATCAGCTGGAAGCGCTTCAACGGCATC
Organism: Vibrio sp. St2; assembly: GCF_947311885.1. Classification (NCBI taxonomy): domain Bacteria; kingdom Pseudomonadati; phylum Pseudomonadota; class Gammaproteobacteria; order Vibrionales; family Vibrionaceae; genus Vibrio; species Vibrio sp. St2. The sequence continues at coordinate 19,549 of NZ_CAMZNA010000020.1, forward strand.
TCTCGCCACCTGAATGGTTGGATAGTTTTGATAAGTGATGATAAACCACTCTACTTCGTTGCGAACAGTCGGGTATATATACACGTTGGCAGCCAAGTTGTGCTTATCTAAGAAGACTTGTACATCCTCCAGAGAACGCACAGCGGCTAATTGAAGGGTATAACTGCGAGGGGAGAAGCTCTTCAGCTCATCTTTCGTGAAAGAAAACTTCACAATCGGCTTTTCTACCTGAGTGGCAGGCTCAGCCACCGCACTCGCTGTTGTGTCAGGTACATCCGCTTTAGGGACTGATTGCTCAACCACTTCTTGTATCGTTGTCGTGTCGACTTTCTCAGGCTTACCTTCCAACAGTGCATCAACGACTTCTGAGGTAATCACAACGCGCTGATGATCATCCGAAGCATTACCTACACTCGAAGTTTGCTCGGTCACTGCCGGAGGAAGGGATTCCGAATCATCTTCTGCCGAAGACAACATAGGATCAGAAACCGGCTCTTCACTTATTGAGCCTTGCTGTTCAGCGTCAGATTGAGCATCAACCGGTAACGTTGGAATCACAGTCTGCTCGATAGAGTCTGTCACCTGCTGCGCTTTGTCATCTGGAGAAGGTTGGCTCATCATCCACCAGTAACCACCACCTATCAGCACCAGCAACGTAATCACCACCAATGCAATATTGATTGGTGAACCAATGATTGAGCGGATAATGATCCTTTTTTCCACTTTATGATCCCCTAAAGCCATAATCTCCCCCGGACGACGGGCAACAGTTCGGTATGCGTTACGTACACGCTTCTCTCTCTCATCTTCGACAAAACGAATCACCAGGTGTTCAAAGAATCGATCCGCTTCATCCTGGGTCAGCGGTTCAATCTCTAAATCAATCGGCTTGTGATCCTGACCATAGCTAAGGCGGGTCAACAACACATCAAGACTATTGGACTGAGCGAACAAAACCACGTTGATTGTCCAAGCCGGATTTTCCTGCGCTTCGAGAATCAACATCCACAATTCAGAGACAAAGGATTCCTGCAGTAAATCGGCATCATCAACGACGATAACAGCATCGCAGCTTTCCCCTTCCATCTGGCGAGCAAAACTTTCGGCTAATGGGTCGGCAGGATTGAACATCGGCTCAGAAAAGAGCTGAGTCAGAATCATAGTGCGGCGTTGTTGGTCATCCTGACTTGGATGACACATCAGGAGCGATTGGTTTTTATCTGACGCCCACGCTTCAAGGTAGCGTTGGGCGAGCCAAGATTTACCGGCTCCTGATGCACCGCCAACAGTGACTAAGTTTGACCCGAAGTTAGTCAGCAATTGCATTCGCTCAAGCAATTCTACTTGAGAATCTAACTCCAACACACGGGATTCATGCGTCAAACTCATTCAACCATCCTAATGACAGTCCACTGTCTAAAGAAAAGAACTTAGATATCGCGACAAAAATCGATCGCTTGCTTGATGACCGATTCAGGCACACCTTTAACTACTTCTGCGCTGCCGATGCTGGTTGGCAACACTAAACGCAGTTCACCAGAGAGCACTTTTTTATCGCGCATCATGTGTTTCATGAAGTCGTCAAAAGTCATAGTGTCTGGTGTATGCACAGGCAATTGTGCTCTCTTCAGTATAGAGAGAATTCTCTCTACTTGCTGCTCTGTGATAAGCCCTTGAAGCTGCGCAGTTTTTGCTGCCATCACAGTGCCGGAAGAAACCGCTTCGCCATGTAGCCATTTACCATAACCTAACTCAGCTTCGATCGCATGACCAAATGTATGACCTAGGTTCAGTAATGCACGAATGCCGGACTCTTTTTCATCTTGAGCCACCACTTCCGCCTTAATTTGGCAGCAGCGTGCAATGGCATAAGTCAATGCTTGCTCATCGAGTTCGTACAGCTTGTTAAGGTTCTCTTCTAACCAGACAAAAAAGTCCTGATCGTAGATGATGCCGTACTTGATCACCTCGGCAATGCCAGCAGCAAACTCGCGTTCAGGCAGTGTCGCAAGACAGTCGGTATCAATGATCACTGACTTTGGTTGGTAGAAGGCACCAATCATGTTCTTACCCAGCTTGTGGTTCACCGCCGTTTTACCGCCAACCGACGAATCCACCTGAGACAACAAAGTGGTCGGAATTTGGATAAAGTCGACGCCACGCTGATAACACGCCGCAGAGAAGCCAACCAAATCACCAATCACACCACCACCAAGGGCAATGACAACAACATCGCGAGCGAAATTACCTTCGAGAAGGTAGCTCATCACGGTATTGAAAGTATCCAGCGATTTGTACTGTTCGCCATCTGGTAGCTCAAGAACTGAGGCTTCACAGCCCACTTGCTCAAGAAGAGATAAGATTTTATCCGCATACAAAGGCGCTACCGTGACATTGGTAATCACGACAACTTTTTGTTTCGCTGATAAAAATGAAAGGTGGGCCGGATCATTGAATAATCCGGCACCAATTGAGATTGGATAGCTACGCTCACCTAAACTGACCGTAATCCGTTCCATGGGTATTCTCCAGTTGCTAAAATTTAACGTATTAACGTTCTTCTAGCATTTTTACGATCTGGTTGGCTACCACTTTTGCACTTTGATCGTCAGTACGTACTGTGTAATCCGCGATTTCTTCGTAAAGAGGGTTGCGTTCACCAGCCAGTGACTCCAACACATCACGAGGGTTGTCCGTCTGTAGCAGAGGACGTTTCTTGTCACGGTTGGTACGTGCAAGTTGCTTTTCAATCGTTGTTTCTAAATAAACGACGATACCGCGAGCCGATAAACGGTTGCGGTTTTCTTTACTCTTGATAGAGCCACCGCCTGTTGCCAGAACAATACCATGTTCTTCTGTCAGGTCGTTGATCACCCTTTCTTCACGGACACGGAAGCCTTCTTCGCCTTCTACGTCAAATACCCAAGCGATATCTGCGCCAGTGCGCTCTTCAATCACAGTGTCCGAGTCAACAAACTCCATATGAAGTTGTTGAGCCAAGTGTCTACCAATTGTACTTTTGCCGGCACCCATTGGGCCAACAAGAAAAATATTGCGTTTTTCAGCCATGTTCAGCAGTAATTTACAACGTTAATTCAATGACATCGCCACAAGAAAACCAAGATTTCTCTGGTCAAAGATATGCTTGTGGCACCTATTCCTCACAGATAATTCGTGATAAGACCCGAAATTATCTAGATAAGGTGACACTAATGCAAATTTATTTTTGCCTGTTTGTTGATTGATTAAGGCGCAACCACTGTTGGCGTTACAAAAATCAACAACTCGCTCTTACCCATTTGCTGATAAGTTCGTCGAAAAAGCGCACCTAGCAAAGGAATGTCGCCTAACAACGGTACCTGGTCGACCGTATCCGAAACACTGTGCTGATAAATGCCTCCCAGAACAATGGTTTCGCCATTATTGACCAGGACCTGAGTACCGATACGTTGCGTGTCTATCGCAACAGCTTCCCCAGTGCCGGTTTTGACCACTTGACCCGGCCTATCTTGGGTGACATTCAGATCGAGAATCAAACGGTTATCCGATGTGATTTGCGGGGTGACTTTTAAACTTAACACTGCTTTTTTAAAATTCACGCTGGTTGCACCGCTTGAGGCCGCCTCTAAATAAGGAATTTCAGTCCCCTGCTCAATGTAAGCCGGTTGCTTGTTGGTGGTAATCAGACGCGGACTGGATATAACTTCTGCTCTCGATTCCCTTTGCAACGCTGACAATTCTAAATCCAGTAAAGTGTCACTGCCCAGCTTAGCGACCTGAAAAGCAATCGTCGAAGCGTTCACGGACGTCGCCGCTAAGTTGACGTTGAGAAAATCGTCCAGTGACGAGTCCGAATCCCCATACAGATTGAGATTGGCTAAGTTATTTTCTATCGAGCCTCCCACACTGTGACTGCCGTTGGTCGAACTGAACCCCCAACGCACACCCAACTCCTGTAAATCACCTTCATTCAAGCTGACTATGCGCGCCTCAATTTGTACTTGTTTCACCGGCACATCTAATGCCGTAATGATCGCCTTCATCGCTTGAATATTGATAGCAACATCGCGAATTAACAGGCTATTGGTTCGAGTATCGATTGAAATCGCCCCTCGTTCAGACAACATCCGCGTCGCAGCGCTATCGCTATCGCTCAGTAATGCCGCAATATCTGCCGCTTTGGCAAACCTCATAGCGATAATCTCAGATTCTAACGGTTGAAGCTCAGCCGTGACTTTCTCCTGTTCCAACTTTTGTTGTCTGAACTGAGCAATTTCAGCCGCCGTTGCCACCAGCAACACACTGCCATCCATGCGCTTCTCTAATCCCTTCATACGCAAAATGATATCGAGTAACTGTGGCCACGGAACCTCCTTCACTCTTAGGGTCAGATTGCCAGACACGCCATCTGAAACAACCAGATTAAAATCGTTGTAATCCGCAATCTGCTGCAATACATGGCGCACCGGAATATCCTGAAAATTGACGGAAAGCTTGTCTGTCCTGCTTTCTTCTACCTCAAGCTCAGGCTTCATCTCTTCACTTCTTGCGGTATTAAGCGTAACCATCAAACTAAACAGCAGCACACTGAGCCACCTTGCTCTCTTACAAACCATTTTCGATATCACCTAGTTCATCGCTAACCTGACACTTCTGGCTGTCCAGCACCCTTGATGATCTTTCACCATCTCACGAACATGAATCACATCTGAGGAAATGCTAATGATCGTACCTTTATTGACACCAATTGAGTGCCCGAGCTTCGATTTAATAATGTTCCCGGAAGGAAGCTCGATCAGTGCAGTGTGTTCGCGCTCTTTGCCCATCGTACCAGCCAGCCGCAGTTGCTGAAGAGGATAGCCTGCCAGCTCACCCTTTGAGGCGACGTTAGGGTTCAACTGACAAAGTGGCTTCTCGGTACGAACGCGTGAAATGCTCTGAGGCAATGCAAAAGGATCTCGCTCTGATTGAAAATCGGACACCACTCGCAGATGGGCTTGACCAATAGCAGGGATAAAGTCCGAGCTCTCGTCCTGTTGATGCTGTGCTGCTTTAGGCACAAGCAATTCAAGAGGTTGTTGATTTGCTCTACATCCGATCAATATCAGTGTTATGAATGGCATGACGAACTTAGTTGGCATCACTCACCTCATGGTTAGATTGAAAGAGATAGATGTGGCCTTTGACATGCAGCTTATTACTACCAGCCTGTACTCTTCGCCAGTGTAAGGCATCAAAGTGAACCGGATAAGATAACGTTAAGATTGATCGAAAGAAGGCCGTAATTTGACGATAGCGCCCTGTGAGCTCAAATTGCAGCGAGCGTTGTAGGTAGGAATCAGCATGTGTTTGACTTCCCTGAACTATGCGTGGAAACACCAAATCATGTTGCTCCGCAATCTGATGAAGGTCACTCAAAACTTGGGTTAATTCCATCGGCTGCAGTACTTGTTTTTCCAGCAAGTGTTTTCTTTTCCGCAGCGACTCGAGCTCACTTTTACGTTGTTCTAGAGACGACACATTGTGACTTTTCGACTGAATAGCACTTAGTTGCTGTTTCTCCTTAGCCAGTTGCAAATCCAATCGGGCGAGTTGTGGGGACAGGAGAAGGGCATAACCCAATAACAACAATACCAGTAGATAAGTACCTAACATGATATGTTGCTGGAACTTAGGTAGCTGAGCTAGCGTTACCAGTTCAATATCACGTAGATCAATCATATTCTGGTCCCACTAACTCAAAGGTCAATGTGAAAACCTGATAGTTTTGCTCACTCTGTGACTGATGGTGTAACACCGATTGCATGGCGACCGACTCAGCCATAGGCGACCGCTTAAGCTGCTCTAACAACATAGACAGCTGCTCTGTTGAGGATGCATTGCCATGCAGCCTGACTTGCCTGCCTGTGGTATGTATCTGCTCTAGATAGATATCGTTTGGGAGTACGCTTGGCAATAGACTCACTAGCAGGGTGGTTAGATAACGCCTAGAGTCCAAACTGCGTAAAGCAGCAAACTCACTGTTCAATTCCTCTATCTCTTTTTCGAGGGCACTTAACTGCGCTTGTTGCTGCCCTAGCTTGCTATCCCACCTAGTTAGTTGCTCAATTCGCCCCTGTTGAATATCCAGTTGTGACTGCAAATATCGGCTCACGCTCGCGATGCTAAGCACAGCAACAACACTCACTGCAAAAAGACCCAGCAGGAATCGACGGATTTGCATCTGACGTTGTCTTTCACGCCAAGGCATCAGATTGATATTAAGCTGCATTATGCTTCTCCAACCAAGAAGCACCACTTAACGCCAGCCCAAGTGCTTGGGAGAATTGAGGGCCGAAGTCTGCTCTCGTTTCTTGCTTGCAGCGGAACAAATCACCCAGCTTAAGCGGAATACACGTTAGTCCCGCATCGGACTGCATTGTTTGGATAAACGAAGAGAAAAAATGGATTTCACCACTTAACCAAATCCCGTCAGGTTTGATATCCAGTAGCCGAATATGGAGAACTAACTTTTCTAACGTTTTGCAAATAACGTCATGTTCCAGACTTTCCAAGCTGAACGTTTTGTCTATCAGGCGTAGTGGCTCAGCTTCACAATACATCGCGATTCCGTGCCAGTTGAAGTCAATCAGTAACCAATTGGACTGTTGATATTGTTTTTCAGCACGTCGCCATAGCTGAGCAAGGTTATGTGAATAGGGGTTGATCAGAACAGGCTCCATACCCGCTTTAAGGCATGGCGCAACCCGACTATCCACCCCCCCTTTTCTCACCGCGTAGACTTGGTACTCTTGCGCCTTATCGTGGGACAGTAAGGTAAAATCCAAATACAGCGCTTCCACATCCACAGACGACTGCCTCGCAAAAGCTTGAGTAATCGCGAACTGGCATTCTGCGTCACTCAAATTGCTATCTATTTGTAATTGCTTACTTATTACTGAACTATCAGGAACACTCAGACACACTTTGCGACTAAATAGTGGCAAAGCCTTTCTTAGTTCTTTGAGTTTCTTTACAATTTTCTGATAATTTAACCTGTAGTTATCAGTGAAAATGTCCGCTTCGACTGGCATTTGGTGATAACCAACAAGTGCAAAAGTGTCTTTTTCAGGTTTTAAGACCACCGCTTTGATACTCTGGTGGCTGATATCTATGCCTGTAATTAGTGATTTACCCATATAGCTCAGCTCCATAAACTTGCTTAGCGCTTAGGCTTAAATCGTTGATTTAGTAAGCACATAAACAGATTTGAGCTACGTTTTAGCTTAAACTACCTAGGTTTGCATAACGTAAGCTTAATTAATCAGGGATTCTCCGGTGAAGTTCATAAAGCGATTGTTTATTTTCGTATTGGTTTGCACGGTACTTGGGGTCGGGACCATTGTTGGTTTCTACTTCTACGTAAAACCAGAGTTGCCCGATGTGGCGACTTTAAAAGATGTCAAACTGCAGACACCAATGCAGATATTCACTCAAGACGGCAAGCTGATCTCACAGTTTGGTGAGAAGCGACGTATTCCGGTCACCTATGATGAAATTCCCCCACACCTGATTGAAGCGCTGATCGCGACAGAAGACAGCCGTTTCTACGATCACCCCGGTATCGACCCTATTGGTATCGCACGTGCCGCCGTTGTAGTTGCTCTTTCAGGCTCGGCCAAGCAAGGTGCGAGCACGATCACTCAGCAGCTGGCGCGTAACTTCTTCTTGTCCAATGACAAAAAGATCATGCGAAAAATCAAAGAGATCTTTATCGCTATTCACATTGAACAACTGCTGAGTAAAGAAGAGATCCTTGAGCTGTATGTGAATAAAATTTTCTTAGGTTACCGTTCGTATGGCTTTGGCGCAGCAGCGCAGACTTATTTTGGCAAAGATCTACAGAACCTAACGTTGAGTGAAATTGCCACCTTGGCAGGCATGCCAAAAGCCCCGTCAACCATGAACCCTATCTACTCGCTTCAGCGTGCCACCAGCCGTCGCAACGTTGTTCTTAAGCGTATGCTGGATGAAAAGTACATTACTGAAGATGAGTATCAACAGGCTCGTGCTGAAGAGATCATGTCGCGCTACCATGGCGCAGAGATTGAACTGAGTGCGCCTTATGTGGCAGAGCTGGCTCGTGCATGGATGGTCGCGCGTTACGGTGAAGAAGCTTATAGCTCAGGAATGAATGTCTACACCACCGTGGATTCTAAACTGCAGTCTGCAGCCAATGAAGCAGCGATCAATAACCTGCTAGCGTACGATGAACGTCACGGATACCGCGGCGCTGAAAAAGTCCTGTGGAAAGCAGGTCAGACAGCATTCGATGAACAAAAAATTGATGACACTTTGGACCGAGTGCCAACCTACGGCTCCCTACTCCCCGCGGTCGTCACGCAAGTCACAGCTCAACAAGCAACTATCTGGGTGAAAAACCAAGGCATAAAAACGCTCGAATGGGATGGCATCAAGTGGGCGCGTAAATTCCTCACCGATGACCGCCAAGGCCCAGCACCAAAAGCGGCCACGGATGTACTGGAAGAAGGTGAACAAATTTGGGTCCGTCAGGTAGAGACACCTGTTGAAGACGATGAAGTGCAAACAGCTTGGCACTTAAGCCAGGTGCCAAATGCCAATACCGCTTTTGTTGCTATGGACCCAGAAAATGGCGCAGTCTTGTCTCTGGTTGGCGGTTTCAACTTCGTTCACAATAAATTCAACCGTGCGACACAATCCGTACGTCAGGTTGGCTCCAGTATCAAACCATTTATTTACTCGGCGGCAATCGATAAGGGTCTGACTCTAGCGACATTGGTCAACGATGCGCCAATTAACCAATGGGATAAGAGCCAAGGGACAGCCTGGCGCCCGAAAAACTCGCCTCCGACTTATATCGGTCCAACTCGATTAAGAATCGGCTTAGCGCAATCTAAAAACGTCATGGCAGTGCGCGTGCTGCGTGAAGTGGGCTTAGATGAAACGCGCCAGTATCTGACTCGATTTGGCTTCGATATTGATCAGGTGCCTCGCTCTGAGACGATTGCTCTTGGTGCAGGCAGTCTGACACCAATGAAGATGGCACAAGGCTATTCAGTGTTTGCTAATGGTGGCTACTACGTCGAACCGCATTACATCAGCAAAGTGGAAGGCCCATTTGGTGATGTAGAGTTTGAAGCGACACCGAAATCCATCTGTCGTCAAGACTGTGAACAAACAGCGACGGAAACCGCCACTAACGAGTTCCAGGAACAAGACGTTGAGCCTCAAGATGATCAAACACCTCAATACGCGCCGCAGGTGATCTCTGAACAGACTGCGTTTCTCGTGCGTGAAATGATGTACAGCAACATTTGGGGTGGCGGTAACTGGCGCGATGGTACTGGCTGGAATGGTACCGGCTGGCGAGCACAAGCCCTAAAACGTCGTGACGTCGGCGGTAAAACGGGTACCACTAATGACTCAAAAGATGCGTGGTACAACGGCTACGGACCGGGCATGGTCGCAGTATCCTGGGTCGGTTTTGATGACCACAATCGTAAGCTTGGCCGCACTAAACCAAACAGCAATTTAGGCAAAGAACAAATTTCCGGTGCCGAAGCTGGCGCGAAAACCGCTCAGCCAGCTTGGGTTGACTTTATGCACACCGCCCTAGCGGGTGTACCTGCTCAGCAGAAAGTCATACCACCAAATATTGTTCGCGTAAGAATTGACCGTGATTCAGGGCTACTGACCAACAAGTTCGACTCTAGCTCGATGTTTGAGTACTTCCTTGAAGGGACGGAGCCTACCGAATACGTCACTGATGAAATTACTGACAGCATCTATACCTCTGCTGAAAGTGAAGAGTTGTTCTAACCAGCATCAAAACAAAAAGGGCGGATGTCATGACATCCGCCCTTTTTTATTAGCTAAGATTTACTTGGCTTCAAGCTGTTGCTTTATTGCTTCAGCCAGCTGTTCGAAACGCGCACGCAGCGGCGAACCAGGGCGGTACGCTAGAACAATGCTACGAGAAGGCACTGGGTTAGTCGCTCGGACATAACACACACCATCTTTTTGCTTTTCTTTCGGTAGCGATAACTCGGGTAACAGAGTGATACCTGCCCCTGCAGCAACCATGTTACGCAGAGTTTCAAGACTCGTCGCTTTAAAACGCTCATCATCTTTTGCCCCAGCGGCAAAACAAAAACCCAGCGCCTGATCACGCAGGCAGTGCCCATCACCCAGTGCGAGCACGGTTTTGCCATTCAGCTCCAGCATGTCGATCTCTTCAAGAGCAGACCATTCATGATCACACGGTACGGCCACGCTCAATGGCTCTTCATATACTGCAATCTCTTTGAATGGGGCCGTTTCTGCTACCGATGCTAAAACCAGACAATCGAGCTTGCCATCTTCCAACTGACGTACCAGCTGGTGAGTCTGTGCTTCATGTAAGAACAGTTCTAGCTCTGGGAACTGTTCCTTCAACGTCGGTACGATTTTCGGCAATAGATAAGGACCAACTGTTGGAATAAAACCTATGTGCATTGGCCCTGTCATGGCTTCACCTTGGCCATTCGCCATATCACGAAAGGTTTTTACTTCTGACAGAATACGTTTGGCCTGATCCACTAGCTGTAGACCAGCATCAGTAAACAATACTCGACGACTGCTGCGCTCCAGTAAAGCGGTACCCAATTCGTCTTCCAATTTACGGATCTGCCCGCTCAGCGTCGGTTGGCTGACAAAGCAGGCTTCAGCGGCCTTACGGAAGTGGTTGTGCTCAGCGAGCGCTACCAGATACTCAAAATCACGGATATTCATCTTGCTAATTTACCTATCTCGATACGATAGAAAACATCTATCAAAACCATAGCATTAAACGATTAGAGCTATCAAAGAAAATTTAGAATAATAACCTCATCGAAACAAAGTCACTTAGCAAAAACACGCTAAGCTCTAATACGAATTAATCAGAATCTACCAAAGGACACTACTATGTTTGCGTCAAAAGAAGGTCAAAACGTTCCACAAGTTACATTCCCAACTCGTCAAGGTGATGCTTGGGTTAATGTCACCAGCGATGAGCTGTTTAAAGGCAAGACAGTGATCCTGTTCAGTCTACCAGGTGCATTTACACCAACCTGTTCATCGAGTCACCTACCTCGCTACAACGAGTTGTTCCCTGTCTTTCAAGACCACGGCGTCGACGAAATTATCTGTGTCTCTGTGAATGACACTTTTGTGATGAACGCTTGGAAAAATGACCAGGAAGCAGACAACATCACTTTCCTACCAGATGGTAACGGTGAATTCACGGATGGTATGGGGCTACTGGTTGACAAGAACGATCTTGGCTTTGGCAAACGCTCATGGCGCTACAGCATGCTGGTTAAAGATGGCGTGGTTGAGAAAATGTTCATTGAACCAAACGAGCCAGGCGACCCGTTCAAAGTGTCTGATGCAGATACTATGCTGAATTACATCGCACCTAACTACAAAACACAGGAATCGATCACTGTATTCACTAAACCAGGCTGTCCTTTCTGTGCCAAGGCGAAACAAAATCTTATCGACCACGGTCTTCAGTATGAGGAAGTGATTCTGGGTAAAGATGCAACAACAGTAAGTTTACGTGCTATTTCAGGCCGTACAACGGTACCTCAAGTCTTCATCGGTGGTAAGCACATTGGTGGCAGCGAAGAGCTTGAATCTTACCTAGGCTAATTATATCGCTACCTCGATTCTCCGGCCTTACCTAAGGTCGGGGAGTCTATTCCAGAACCCAGCCGCTATCTGAATTTTACTCTGGTAGCGGAATCATATTCATCTCCCCAGGTTGGCTAGGAAGCCTGGACAGACAAAGCGAGAACTCACAATGAAACAGCTCAATGTCGATGTCGCCATTATAGGTGGTGGTACAGCCGGTCTAGGCGCCTATCGCTCAGCCAAAGCGCATACCTCTAGTGTCGTTATGATTGAAGGTGGACCATACGGAACAACCTGTGCTCGAGTGGGCTGTATGCCTTCCAAGCTGCTGATCGCGGCTGCAGAAAGTGTACATCAGATAGAAAAAGCACCAGGCTTTGGTATCCATCCACAAGGTGAGGTTGTCATCAATGGCCGTGAAGTCATGGATCGCGTCAAGAGAGAGCGTGATCGCTTCGTTGGCTTTGTACTTGAAGGCGTGGATGAGATCCCAGCTGAAGACAAAATCGCGGGCTACGCTAAATTTGTCGACAACAACACATTGATGGTGGATGACCATACCCAGATCACGGCCAAACGTATTGTGATTGCAACAGGCTCTCGCCCGGCTTATCCGGGTGTCTGGAATGAGCTAGGGGATCGTTTGGTCATTAATGATGATGTGTTTGATTGGGATGATCTGCCTGAATCGGTAGCCGTCTTTGGACCGGGAGTGATCGGCCTCGAACTGGGGCAGGCACTGCATCGGCTTGGGGTGAAAGTCAAACTGTTCGGCCTCGGTGGTCAGGTAGGACCGCTGACGGACCCTGAAGTCATGGCCTATGCCGACAAAGTGTTTAAAGAAGAGTTCTATCTTGATGCTGACGTGAAAGTCGAAAGCATGCGACGCGTAGAAGGTGAAGATAAAGTCGAGATCCAATTCATCAATCACGATGGCGAGCTGGAAACCTTCATTGTTGACTATGTACTTGCTGCGACGGGTCGCCGTCCAAATGTCGATCAGTTGGCAATTGAAAATACCCAAGTTGCCCTTGATGAACGCGGCGTACCAACAGCCGATCATTACACACTGCAAACATCGGTAGACAATATTTTTATCGCCGGCGATGCCAGTAACCAGATTCCGTTGCTCCATGAGGCGGCAGATCAAGGCCGAATTGCCGGTGACAATGCAGGTCGCTATCCAGATATCCGAGCAGGATTACGTCGTTCGTCAATCTCGGCGGTATTCTCTGACCCTCAGATTGCAATGGTAGGTGAATCCTTTAAGCAACTTGAAACTCGTCTAGGTAACTGTGGCTGCTTTGCGACAGGGGAAGTGTCATTTGAAGGTCAAGGTCGTTCTCGCGTTATGCTACGCAACAAAGGCATCTTGCATGTCTATGGTGAACAAGGTACCGGGCGTTTCCTAGGGGCCGAAATGATAGGACCTAATGCTGAGCATCTTGCACACTTACTGGCGTGGGCACATCAAAATAAGATGACCGTTTCAGAAATGCTCGATATGCCTTTCTATCACCCAGTGATTGAAGAAGGAGTTCGCACTGCTCTACGCGACCTGAATGCGAAACTGCACTTAGGCCCAGAGATGATTAAACACTGTCTTGATTGTGGACCGGGTTGCTAACCCTAAACAAAAAAATAAAAACGAGCCAATTGGCTCGTTTTTTATCATATAGACCTCGTTATTTCTCTGCTGCAATCACAGAGATCTCCACCAACAAGGCTTCACGCGCCATATCAGCAGTAACACATGCTCGAGCTGGAGCATGACCTTCAGGAACCCATGCATCCCACACCGCATTCATTTCCTGGAAGTCTTTCATGTCCTTCAAATAAATCGTCGCAGACAACATATGCTCCTTGTCACTGCCCGCTTCAAGCAGCAGCTCTTCAACTTTGTCGAGCATGGTTTGCGTCTGTTCAGTAATGCCTTTAGTCGCATCCGCACACACTTGTCCACATAGGTAAATCGTACCGTTATGCTTCACGATACGGCTCATACGTTGTTTAGTTTGTTGACGTTCGATCATTTTTATCACTTTCACGTTAGCTTGAGATATTATCAAAGCACATGTTACCCAATAAACGATGCTCATGACATGCGACTACTGTAAAAACAGCAACTGGTTCTGGAAAAAAATAGGCCGTTGTCAACGATGTATGGATCAGCTTACTGTGCTATCGGTATTGTGCTGGGTTATCTGGTGGTTTGCCTTCAGGGATAGCCCTCAAAGCATAGAGTCCATCGCTTTGATCATCGCAGGGTTCGCATTTAACGGCTTGTTATTCCTTCACCTCTGGATGCGCTTTGTCATTTTGCCTTGGCGACGCAGAAACAAAAAAGGTTAGAGGTAATGGGTTTGGAGAAACATTCTTGGTACGAGAAAAGAAAAAAGCCCCAAAATCAACGTCGATTCTGGGGCTCTCTTAGATTCTTCTAAGAAAAAGCAGTGGTACTTTAATAGACCCTGCCTTTTGAATAAGGTTCCCAAAAACATTCGATCTTTTTTGATCTTTCTTCGAAAACCTTAACCATCAATGCGTTAAGCAACATTTGCTCGCGCGATGGATTTCTCAACCAGATTCACTTCTAGCGCCACTTCATCACAAGCGTGCTGACGAGGGCACTGATCACAATCTTTAAGCACTTTCTCCGGTAATAGCGACTTCGATGTCGGTAGAAAACTTTGCTTCATAAAGAATTCAGGCGTACGAGTCAGGACGAACACTTTCTTGATCGCCATCTGGCGCGCTTTTTCCACCAAGTACTGTACAATCGCGCTTCCCTGACCTTGTCCTTGCCAACCCGCTTCGACACCCAGAGATCGAATTTCGGCCAGCCCAGAGTCATAGACATAAAGCGATGCACATCCGGTCACCTCACCATGGTGCTCTGCGACCGCGAAAGAGCCAATATCTCTCACCAATTCACTGCGTGAACGAGGTAAGTTCTCCCCCATATTCGCCCAGTAGGTCACCATACCTTCTAGCGCTTCAATATCCGTTAAGCGCGCAGGTCGAACATTCACCGCAGAGGTATCCCGTTTGATAAGGCGCCCTTCCGCTTGCTCGACCGCATGAGCGACTTGCTTTGGAGAGACCCCGCCCAGTGCACTACGCTTCTCAAGGCATGATTCTATCGTCAGTATGCTGTAAACATCTTCTTCTATAACTGAGGAGAACTCTTTCAGTTCCGCAATCGACAGTTCTTCTAACGCACAACCTTTCGCAATGGCCCCCACTACTGCAACACCCACAATATGGTGTGCTTCACGGAATGGGATGCCTTTAGCCACCAGATAATCTGCCAACTCAGTGGCATTGGCATAGCCTTGTTTCGCGGCTTCCAATGTGCGCTCGCCGTTTACTTTGATGCCATCAAAACAAAGCGCTGCCATTTCCATACAGTCGTTCCAGGTGTCTAGTGCGTCGAACAGCCCTTCTTTGTCTTCCTGCATATCTTTGTTGTAAGCGAGCGGCAATGCTTTCACCGTCATCATCATGCCAGCCAGTGAGCCGTAGACCCGCCCTGTCTTACCACGGATCAGCTCCAGCGCATCTGGGTTTTTCTTTTGTGGCATCAACGACGATCCAGAGGTCACAGTATCCGCCAGCTCAATAAAGTTTGACTCACCCGAGTTGTAGAAAATCATATCTTCTGCCAAACGCGACAAGTGAAGCATAGAGATAGAAGCTACCGACATCAGCTCCATAACATGATCACGGTCGGAGACCGAATCCAGTGAGTTACGTGTCGCACGGCGAAAGCCAAGGTTATGTGCCAGTTGCTCCCGGTCGATAGGATAAGCCGTTCCCGCCAAAGCACCAGAGCCAAGCGGGCAGGTATCTAAACGTTCGATGGCATCATGAAGACGCGAGTAGTCCCGCTCGAACATTTCCACATAAGCCAAACACCAATGAGCAAACGTCACCGGCTGGGCACGTTGCAAGTGCGTGTAGCCCGGCAGAACCGTTGCCTGATGCTCTTTCGCGACCGATACCATTTGAGATTGCAGACGGTCCAATGCCATCAGTAGCTGTTGACCTTGCTGACGACACCAGAGTTTAAGGTCAGTCGCGACCTGATCGTTTCTAGAACGGCCTGTGTGCAGTTTTTTGCCTAAGTCACCCACTTTGCCAATCAGTTGTTGCTCAACCCATGAATGGATATCTTCCGCGTCAGAACGAAGGATCTGATGAGGATCTTCCATCACTTCTAGCTTAAGTTCATTCAACGCCAGTTCTAGCTTCTGTTGCTCTTCTTCATTAAGCACATCCACTGATAACAACGCTTTCGACCAAGCGATTGAGCCCACAATATCTTGTTCTGCCAATCGGTAATCAAAGCGCAATGAATCGTTAAATTCTTTGAATCTCGTGTCTGCTGCTTGGGTAAATCTTCCGCCCCATAATGCCATTGCGTATCTCCTGATTACCGGTGCTCACTGTCAGTGCGAACAGTTTTTGATCTATTGCTATTTCTGGGTGAAACCCAGTATTTTTCTGATGGTTCAAACTTACGGCAATTCAAACCAAAAATAAAGTATTAATTCATTATTTCTACATATTTATTCATGGACATTTTAAGCGCTGTTGTTTTGGTTACCAAAAAACAACGAGCCCATTTGCTAAGCAAATGGGCTCGTCAGCTAGATAAGTTAAGGGTTACTTTTTCTGACTATTCAGCGCACGAATACGGCTAGACAGTGAGTAAAGGCGAATGAAGCCTTCTGCATGGCTTTGATCGTAAACTTCATCTTCACCAAAAGTAGCAAACTCTTCACAATAAAGGCTGTTCACTGAGCGCTTCTGGGTCACCGTAGCTTGACCTTTATACAACTTAATCACGACTTCACCATTTACATCTTGAGCCAGTTCTTCTGACGCTGCGAGAATGGATTTACACAATGGTGTGAACCAACGGCCGTCGTATACAAGATGAGAAGCCTTAACGCCTAGTTCTTCACGGAATTCAAATGCGGTCTTATCCAGTACCAGCTGCTCAACAGCACGCAGCGCTTCCATCATAATCGTACCACCCGGAGTTTCATAACAACCACGAGACTTCATACCAACCAGACGGTTTTCTACAATATCGATACGGCCAACACCATGCTTAGCACCTTTTTCATTCAGGTAAACAAGTGCGTTGTATGGCGTCATGTTTTCACCATCCACGCCAACCACTTCGCCTTTTTCGACTTTCAGCGTCACGTATTCAGCTTCATTCGGAGCTTGCTCAGGATCGGCTGTCCAAACCCAGCAGTCTTCATTAGGCGCATTCCACGTATTTTCCAGAACACCACCTTCTGTTGAGATGTGCCATGCATTAGCATCACGTGAATAAATCTTCGTTAGTGAAGCCGTACAAGGAATGTTGCGTTCAGCAAGGTAGTCCAGACACTCTTCACGGCTAACCAGATCCCATTCGCGCCAAGGGGCAATCACATGAAGATCAGGGGCCAAAGCGGCAAAAGCGCCTTCAAAACGTACTTGGTCGTTACCTTTACCTGTACAGCCATGACAAAGGGCATCAGCACCTACTTTACGCGCAACCTCAACCTGAGCTTTCGCAATGATTGGGCGAGCCATCGATGTACCCAACAAGTATTTGCCTTCGTAGTAAGCACCTGTTTTCAGCGTCGGGTAGATGTAGTCTGCGACCATTTCTTCTTTCAGGTCAGCGACATAACACTCAGATGCACCTGAAGCCTTCGCTTTTGCTTCGATGCCTTCTAATTCTTCTGCACCTTGGCCAACATCGGCAACAAACGCGACCACTTCACAGTCATAGTTTTCTTTCAACCAAGGGATAATCACTGAAGTATCCAGACCGCCAGAATATGCGACTACTACTTTATTTACTTTTAACTTGCTCATTTTCTTTTCTCCAAAATCCCAGCTCTGCGCGTGGCGGTCAGTGCTACGGGTGACTTTTCGTTCTTTTTGTTGTGCTCGTGTCTTAACACAAGCGACTAATTCTTAGGTAAAAATTGTGTTCCGATGCTTTGCCCAGCAAACAGCTCGTTAAGCTTTTCTGGATAACGCCAGGTAGCAACTTCTATTGGTCGGCCTAAATCATTAGCCGCTTCCAGTGCTGCATTGACTTTGACGATCATACCGTCAGTGATTACCTGCCCATTAATCAGACTTTGCGCCTCTTGCTCATCTAAGCTTTTGATCAGATGCCCTTTGCCATCCAAAACGCCACTCACGTCTGACAACAAAACAAGCTCAGCATCCAAGGCGCCAGCAACGGCAACTGCAGCTTGGTCAGCGTTGACGTTCATCATCTGGCCTTCTGCAGTCAGGCCAATTGAGCTAATGATTGGCAATGTGTCAGCCGCTAAAATCGCCTGTAATACCGTAGAGTTACCCGGCGTCGCTTTACCAACAGCACCAAGTTCTGGATCCAACTCTTCAACCTGACACAGCCCACCATCAGCAAGGGACAAGCCAACAGCATTCAAACCGTCTTTGATCGCCTGCCCCTGAAGCATCTTGTTCGCCGTACCGGCTAAAGCACCTGCTATCAAGGGAATTTGCTCATAGGGAGTGACACGAAGCCCGTCTTTCTTCAGCGTTTCAATCTGAAGCTGGGCCATAAGATCGTCCACAAGATAACCTCCTCCATGGACGATCACGATTCGTCGCTGAGCCTGCTTCTGATAGTCAGCAATTGCACTAAAAACCTGACTTAACGTCTCAGTACACGAAAGGGCAGCACCGCCCAATTTGATCACTAATGGAGTTGGTTTGTTATCTGTCATTACTTTTCCCTTTACCGACTTGCTTATACAAGGGCAGTTAACTCTGGAAATCCGTAGTGGATATTTAAACACTGCATCGCTTGACTCGATGCGCCTTTAAGCAAGTTATCAATCGCAGAAACGACAATGATATGCTCGCCTTGTACCTTCCAACCAATATCGCAGAAAGGTGTATTTTCAACATGTTGAATACTTGGTAACGTCGCTTGGTGCAGGCGCACCGCAGGTTTATTCTCATATGCCGTATTAAATGCTTTTGAGATCTGCTGCTCACTCACTCCGCTAGCTAACTTCATAGTGATGGTCGCAAGGATGCCACGTTTAAAGTTACCTAAGTGAGGGGTGAAAATTACCTCAGTCCCCAGATGAGTCGCGATCTCAGGTTGGTGCCTGTGGCTGAACACACCATAAGGCTGCAAACTCACTTCACAGAAACTGTTGGTCTTCGATGCTTTTCGACCAGCTCCCGAGACACCACTGGTTGCATTGATTACTGGCCACTGAACAGAATCCAGCAAACCCGCCTCGACCAAAGGTTTAATCGCAAGCTGTGAGGCTGTTGGGTAACAGCCCGGCACAGCAATGAGCTGGCTGTGTTTAATAGCGTTGTGGTTCCACTCAGCAAGACCGTAAGCTGCGCTATCTAGCCAATTTTCATGTTGATGCTCAAAGCCATAAAATTCGTTATAGAAGCCGTGTTTCTTAACTCGGAAAGCGCCCGACAAGTCGAATACCTGGCAACCTTGTGTCAAAAACGTAGGCGCGATGTCGTGGCTGACCTCATGGGCAGTAGCAAGAAAAACCACATCGCTTTCCGCCGCTACATCATTGATATCTTTCAAAGGCTCTACAGGCTGACTGATAATACCTGCCAGTTTTCCATGTAGCTCAGAGATACATTTACCGGCATCAACACTATTGGCGGATACATATAAACCTGATAGCGTAAGTTGTGGGTGTTTATGCACCATCAGTGCTAACTCAGCTCCGGTATAACCGCTGGCGCCAATAATTGTAGTTTTGAGCATCTCAGACATCCATTAAGACCTTAAAATCGTCACACAACCAGTGACTATAAATTTAATAAACTTAGCTTTTAATGGTTTTTTATTCATTAAAACTGATTTATTATGTGTTTTACCTTCATTATTGATTTATGTCAACAGGCAAAGCGAACTTAATATGCAAATACCCAGTTTTCTTGAGGTCTACAAAGGCCTGATTTCTACCTCTTCCATCAGTTCAACCGATCCAAGTTGGGATGAAGGGAATGCAAAAGTCATTGAAAAGCTTGCCAGTTGGATGCAAGACATAGGTTTTGAAGTCGACATTATCGAAGTCGAACCCGGGAAGTTTAATCTGCTAGGTAAAATAGGAAGCGGTGAAGGAGGGCTTATGCTGGCTGGTCACAGCGATACAGTACCTTTCGATGAAGGCCGCTGGAATTACGAACCTCATGCCCTCACCGAAGCGAATAACCGCTTCTATGGTCTAGGAACGGCTGATATGAAAGGTTTCTTTGCTTTCATTCTTGAAGCAGTAAAGAAGGTTGACTGGAGTAAACAAAGTAAGCCGTTATATGTCTTAGCGACTTGTGATGAAGAGACAACCATGCTTGGTGCACGTCATTTTACCGATAATGCACCATTCAAGCCGGACTATTGCATTATCGGGGAGCCTACTAGTTTGGTTCCGATACGAGGCCATAAAGGCCATGTTGCCAATGCTATTCGAGTCACAGGCAAATCTGGCCATTCGTCAGATCCGACTTTAGGAGTCAACGCCATTGAAATCATGCATGAAATCCTTTTTGCCATGATGCAGTTGCGTGACAAGCTCATCAAAGAGTATCACCATCCTGGGTTCGCGATTCCAAGCCCAACACTTAACCTTGGTCACATTCATGGTGGAGACAGCGCTAACCGCATCTGTGGTTGTTGTGAGCTTCATTATGACGTACGCCCTCTGCCTGGGATAAGCCTTGATGGCTTGGATAACATGCTTCGTGGCGCCTTAAAAGAAATCGAGACCAAATGGCCTGGCCGGATTGATATAACACCTCTACACGAACCGATTCCTGGTTACGAATGTCAGCATGATCATCCTTTTATAGGAGGCGTGGAAGAGATATGTGGCACTGACTCAGAAACTGTCAATTACTGTACTGAAGCCCCCTTCCTTCAACAGCTATGTCCAACGCTAGTACTTGGCCCGGGGTCTATTGACCAAGCTCACCAACCGGATGAATTTCTGGCGTTTGAGTTTATCGACCCTACTGTCGAGATACTTTCCAAGGCTATGTATAAATATTGCTTCTAGCCAACCTAAGACGAATACTTCAGCACTCATCTCCAGACACAAACAAGCCCGTTGCGTCAGTAACGGGCTTTAAATTTCAGTTCGACTGGGTTTCTCAATAAGTGGTTGACCCTAATAAGTGATAACAGAGTCCGAGTTTGCGCTAAAACTGGACTCGTTGGCCATAGACCAAAAAATAATACTGCAGATACGAAAAAGCCCTAACATCGCTGTTAGGGCTTTTTCTAAATAAGTGGCGGAGCGGACGGGACTCGAACCCGCGACCCCCGGCGTGACAGGCCGGTATTCTAACCAACTGAACTACCGCTCCGCACTGGTTAGACTCTAAGTCTAAATTTAAAGCCTGGCGATGTCCTACTCTCACATGGGGAAGCCCCACACTACCATCGGCGCTATTGCGTTTCACTTCTGAGTTC
>NZ_CAMZNA010000021.1:0-33495 GCF_947311885.1 Vibrio sp. St2
AACTTAATGCCCGTTGGATTGATTCGGTGTAATTGCCAACCATAAAAGTACACGGGGTTGTTATAAACCGTTAACTCTGTTCCTGTGAGCTTTAAACCTACCACATTGCCATCGGTTTTTATTTCAGGGTAAATCGGCAGTTTGAGATTCCCCGAGTGGGATAATTCCACCCAATCAGACCAAACATTATTTGCATTACTCTTATGAAAAATCCGAGGTTCGTTTGCATTACCGTAATCAACTGCTATCAGCGCAGAACGGTTATTGATTGTTCCCGTCACAATCACATCAAACCAATGGCCCTCCAAGCCAAACGGCACATTTTTCGTCGAGGTGTTAGTGTGAAACCTGAACTGGCCCGACTGAGTCATCAAATGAAAATCATCACCAGAAAAAACCACACCTTTACCTAAGCCGAATTGGTTAAAAGCTTGGTGCGTGGTTAATGGTGTCATCCATTCATCATCTTTTGAACCTGCCTTAGCTGATTCTACTGACGACTTTTTGTCTTTAGTTAAGTATTGCGCATGTGGGTCTGATTTCTCTTCATGCTCTTCTATTGCGTTTGATAAATCAGTTGGAGTAGCAAACTGAACTGAAGGGTCAATTTTCGCTTCAATCACCGATGCATTACCCGGGATGAACTTCAAGCGAATCGTATAACTTTTTGCTGAGCCCTCTTCAAGAACTGGCTTATAGTCACCAGGCTGACGTGCGTAGCAATATAAATCACCATTCTCATCAGTAACTTTCACGCCTGCTTCACGAATGGTAAAACCACCATCTTCGGCAGGAATTTCCGCTCGAGCCACCCAAATGGTAGGCTCTTTATCGTCCACCTCTATCGTCACTGGGTAGTGGCGAACCTGATTAATAAGGTTAGTTTGATTAGCTGGATTGCTTGAATCTGGCAACTCTCCATCACCTACGACTAACTTAGCAAAATCAACCTTTGTTTCTTGCTGATTAGCTAACGCTTCAAGACCGAAGCCCGATTGCGTTACATAGGTGCGATATCTATCTGTATTCTGTGTCATTGATTAGCAGGCTCCGATGTCGCTATTAATCGAATATGGTTATAAACACCAATGCTAGGTGCTGCTTCGCTGGTAAAACCTTGAGGAACGAAAGGCTCTGAGGTCATGGTGATGCCGATTTCTGTTGTGACAGCCACATAAACTTCACCAGAAGACTGGCGAGATATGTTGATGCTCACATCATCACGTTCTGACTTATACGTTCTAACTCGGGCATCCACTCGTTGACTGGATTCGTCGGTTAACGGTTTGTCCTGAAGGTAAGCTTCCACCTCTAACGTGTAAGGTTTGACACCTTTAATAATCGTGGAATCAAACCCCAACGCATTCAAAGATGATCGGATGCCATATCGGGTACCCGACTTCATTAAAAGTCGGTAAGAACCGTCAGTGGTTTCCCGTTTAAACTCTTCATCGTCAGTGTCATACCAATCCACAACGCCACGCTCACCTGCCAGTGCTGGCAAGAATTGAACAGGCGTTTCCAATGCATTGAGTAGCTTTGGGTATGGTGGTTTTAACTCGTGGAGAGAGTCTCTGAATGCGAGACGAATTGCTTTTTCTAGTGGTTGGGCATTATCAGCAAAATCATGTTTAGAATTATGCTGAGTCATACTCTACATCCACCGTAATGTTGGTGCAGTAAGGTGCTTGGTGAATGTCACAAACCACCCCTTCTGCAGGAATATTGCTTACTACCTTGGTAACACCGTAGTAACCATGACCAATAAACTTAACCATGGACTCTTCCACCTTACCTTTAAGTTGGTGAACAGAGTCAGCGTATTTCTGCAAGGACTCTTTAACCTTATCCTTGTCGACTGTTCCCATTGGAGTGTTCGTTGCGTAAAGCGTAACAACATGCTGGTACTCAACTATCTCTGCTGAGTGGACATAAAGCTCGTCGGTTTCTTGGATAATATCGTCACGACCAGCAATGTAGGATTTAACTTCATCCTGAAGCCCTTGACTCGCTTCACCTCTGTCGTTTTCACGACTGAGCACCCACATGTCTATCTTTGCGTTCTTATCACCAACTTCATTTCTTCGCGCTTTTAATCGCACATCTTTAACTTTTGATGTGCTCGCTTCTGTTGGAAATTCATGGCGCAAGATAACCACATTTGGCTCTGGCTTTTCGACCGTAATCTTCGGGCGTTCATGCAAAGTCATTGCATGAAAACGATAACCGAGGTTGGTACCTGCCGTTGATAAACCAAATGGTGCAAGCATGTAACGCTGCAGCGCATCTTCATCTGACTCCATCACTGGGTCTACTGGTGGGTAAGCATTCGGGTCACCGGCTTCTATCACTTGGCGCTTTAAACCCAAATCAGCCAACTTAGCGTCAAGGTTTGAGCCTTTAGACCAGTAAGCTAGCATCTGCGTGGATTTATAGTTTTCGCTACGGATATAGTCACGTAACGTTTTAACAGCCCCTTCCGTTATGATCGTGCCGAGTTCGAAAGGGTTTTGTAAGGTTTGCTCTACTGCCTCGACCAACTCAGGCTTAATCACTTTCAAATGCTCAATAATTCGAGACTTGAATTCTGCCAGCTGAACATCATAAGCAGGCATAACAAACGCTTCAGGTTGTTCCAACTTATCATTTTGAATATCAAACATTCATTGGTACCTCAAACTTCACTGGAGCGCCTTTATATTTGCCTTTCACCGCAATAGAAACGCCTGTTTTCGTTCGACTTGCTAAGCATTGCTCAATCTCGAACTCTTCATTCATTAGGTTATTCTTGTCACTGACAGAGCGAATAACTTCCGCTTGAAGTGTCACTAACATCGTGTCGCCAGCATTTGCATCTGCGTAATTACGAGCCTTACTTCCTCTTGCTCGATGTCTAAATCGACTGGCAAGTGGTGTAGTAATCATTCTGGCAAAGCGCTGTTTAAACTGCTCAAAGCCACTGATTGTCGCTCCGGTTGGTCCCATTCCTATCACAGCAAATCCTTAATGTTTTGCGGCAGCACTGTATCAAGTACCGCTTGCGTACATGGGTCTTTCCAAAGCGTTGATATAGCCTGAGCAACTGAGTTAGCTTCCAGCTTTTGAATCAGCTCTTTACCAAGTTCCTGCTCTTTGCTTACCAAGCTTTCAACACTTGCGACCACGGTCCCAATTGCATCTGACACGCTAGTCATCATGCTTTCTAATTCACTGGCATCAATAACACCTGCCAACAAATCACTGATCCCCTGACTAAGCTCGTTCGCTTTGGTCTGCATTTCACTAAACGCTGAATCTGTTTCGCCTTGAATGCTGCCAAACATGTTCGTGGTGTTTGAACATCCTTTCGCTACGCCATCCGCTTTTGCATCAAGCTTGTTAATGGCATTACTGCGCGAGGTTAACGTCAATGAGTTATTGAGTGTTGATGTCATATGAAAAACAGACGCATTAGCCGAGGTATTAGCTGCTCTAATTGCTGTCTTTGTTGAACTTAAAATACTGGTATCAACCAACGGCTCAAGCAACGGATTGTCTAACTCACTCTCAAGAGCACTAATGCCTCTTATGGCATCGTTGCCTAAGTTCACTGACGGACTTGAAAGGTTAAGACCGCCACTCATAATGGCTTTGTAAACATCAATACTCATAGGCGTTACTGCGGCATATTAGGTGGAGTGTTACCGGGATGATTATCGTGTGCGTTGTATAGCTCTCGATCTTCACTCATGGTACGAACTTGGTCAGAGACATCACCTGTCCCCTCTAGCAGTTCACTGATCACTTTCAAAAGCTTAGGGACAACAAAATCTAAATTGTCATTAGCTTCCAAGATTGGCGTGTCTATTTTAATTTTGCCTGGAGCGCTGAGCGTGATTTCTTCTTTCTCTGTATCCCACAGCATCTTTAATGGACCAAACTTGGTAACAGCCTGCTTAGGGTTACTTATAGGAAATGGAAACTCATCACTCTCCCAACCACATAACGCGAGATACTGACCAGAAACACCAGAACTAATATCAAGCAATAGAGCCAATTCGCCTTTTGTAGGACAGCGATAATTGTGCATATCGCCACTGGCCAACGTGAACCACTTAATAAATGGCGTAAATCG
This sequence comes from Vibrio sp. St2, assembly GCF_947311885.1. Lineage (NCBI taxonomy): Bacteria > Pseudomonadati > Pseudomonadota > Gammaproteobacteria > Vibrionales > Vibrionaceae > Vibrio > Vibrio sp. St2. The sequence goes on from NZ_CAMZNA010000021.1 coordinate 4,115, forward strand.
CTTAGGCCCATGTTGCACTTTTATTAGCTTATTGCTCTCATGAATTTCGCTCACCTTGCCGAATCTTACAATTTGATTCAGCTTTCGGTTTAACTCTTCAATTTCGTCTGCCATTTCGACTAGCTGCTCGGCTAGTGGCTGCGTCTTATTCTGAATAAGCTGCTCAACGACTTCTCTACTAACCATTAGCGTTCAACTCTTCGTAGCTGTCACCGTCATCAATGTTTTCATTGGTAGCGATATAGATGGAATCCCGAACTTCATCTTCTTCCATCGGTGAGCCATAGATAACTTTTTGAACAAAGGTGACACACCAGCCTTCATAACCATTATCACCATTGGCAAACATCGATGGCATACGATCAACGTTCTCTGGCTTTTCAACACTTTCAGAATGAAGCCCCCAGCGCCAACGTGGTTCACGTCCGTTCTTTGGTCCTAAGTCCAAAACGATTTGGTCACGAATACCAAACGAACAATCATTGGCATGTTTAGAAGAGTACGGTACTGAATTAGGAAAAACGGCATGAATAGTGACGTCTAGATCTTCATAAGTTCGACCGTCTGGATAGGTGTACGTACCCTTGGCTTTCAGCACTTCAACAAACGCTGTGCGTTGCTGAATTTCGATACGACCAAACTCTGTATAATCGACAACTTTAAAAGGCTGTTCCTGTTCATTTTCGTCTTTCCAGACAAGTAAGTTTTCTAGCGTTGCTTTGAGTGCATCTGAATATTCGCTAGGTAGAAAGACCACGTTTTGAGAGCTCAAAATTTAACTCCTGATCAAATAGAACTAAGAAACGCTCATTCGTTCGACGCTCAAAGCTTTCGAGTATGTAAGTAGCCGGTTCTTCAATATCCAAACCTAAGCGCTGAACAGGGAAACGACCCATCAGCTCTTCATCACGAATAGAGTTAGGGTTATAACCTTGGTGGTGACGACGATAAACCGTGTGACCTTCTCGCTGGTTGCGTGATGCTCGAATATAAACAAACGGCTTATCACCATAGATGGTGGTATAAAATGCACCGTCATATTGACGACCACCGACACGAACACCGTCTGAGTTCTGCCGAGGCTGACCAGCCGCTTCAATCTCTATCGGAGCCAAACCAAACCAAATGGATGTAGACCCTACACCCTTGTCAGTGAAGATTTTTATCCGGTCTCGAATGCGCTTGGTGTTTTTCAACTTGAGCGCGACTTTCAACTCTCTAGCTGAGTGATAAGCCAGCCATCTAGCCGTTTTCGTAATGGCCCGAGAAAGCGCAATATCAACTACATTATCCAGTGTTTTAAGCTGCTGCTTTACCTGAAAGGCAATGCTACTCAAATTTATATGATACGGACGCGCAGCCGTTTGGACTCGACGTTCTGTCGGAACAAAGCCTTGATCAGCCAGTTCGAATAAACCCGCCATGATTCGCCCCTTTACCAGGTGTGGTATAAATGGCTAACTGCAAAATGCTAGTCGTTGCATCTGGGTAATAGACATCGTAAACCGTTCTCTTGCCTATTGGCGTTTCAACTGTCGCACCCTCAACCAGTGAGTCATCTACTCTCTGGTTTAGAACAGTCAGCGCACCCTGTTCACAAATAATCGGTGAGTTACTCTTTTTACTGCTGGTTGGTTTAACTTCCAGTACTGAATCAAAGATCGCTTTCAAATCCAAACTTGCACCGCTTTTTAACTGCAGCGTAAATTGAGATGCGAAAGTGTTCTCTACAACTTGGTCGGCCTTTTCCAGCGCCTGATCAAAAACCGAATCTAGGTTCATTACATCACCAATAAAAAAGGCGCGATTTTCGCGCCTTTTACGTTTCAACTAACGAAATGTTAAGCAGTAATAAAAGCAGCGACACCAGCTTCTACCGCTGCCATGGCTTCACTTTCTTCAACGTACTTTTCTTCGCCTTTCTTTAGAATAACTCGCTCGCCATTCGACTGTAGCTGTAATGTTTGGTATGCCTTAATCAGTACATCGCCTTTTTCATTACCTGCTACTTCAACGGCCTTATCTTCGATGATTGCATCATCTGGCAAGTCAGTACTTTCGACTAAACCAACTTCTGTTCCACTAGGAACTTCAATAGTTTCCGAAGGTTGTTCAGGATTAATCGTGCCGTCTGTATTACCGCCTTCACCGTCGCCATTTTCAGAGTTTTCAGAGTTTTCAGAGTTTTCAGATGAATCATCATCTTGAAGATGCATAAGCATCTCCTCTAATTCAGCGATAGTTGAATTGGTTTTATACGGAACTTCGACTCCTTTTTGCTGGCAAAGGCTGTCGATTTGTTCTTTAAGTGCTTTTACTTGAGACATGTAACTCTCCAAAAAAATAAGCCATGGACGAATCCATGACTTAGCTTCAGTGATTAGTCGTTAACTTTAACCACAACAAAGTTATTAACTACGTTAGCAGGCAAGAACATCGCTGGCGCTGATTGCGTCTGCGTATATTCACTTGATGGATCACCATCTTCTTCCCAGTTACGAGGATAACGAGAAGCTACATGCATACCTTCTTTAACCGCTTTACGGTCTTGAATAACAGCATACAAACGAAGACCTTCCAAGCTCGTGTGACCCATGACCAAGGTATTTGCTGGTTGGTAGTCTTTCTTCGAACCACCTTCTTGCTTGTATTCACCGCTGTAAACGATGATATCAATACCAGTACCAGTCTGACCTTTGTAAGACACTGCTGCGCCAAGATCTTTTAAGCCGATTTCCAGAGAAGTGTTCGAGCCACTGTTTGTCTTATTTCGTTCTTGAATCACTTTGAAAGAACGATATGACGCATAAGTCGCTTTATCCATGATGATAACGTTGATAGCGCCATCCGACTCTTCAGCCCACTTTTCAATATCATCATCTGGGTTGTATGTTGCAATGTCTTGGTTCTTCCACATCGCAGCACCAATCAAGGTAATATGGTTATCTGAACGACGACCCATATCAATAACCAGCTCAGGATGATCATCACTTGTAGCAACGATTCGACCTGTGGTCACCGCTTCAACAGCTTGATACTCTTCTAGCTGTCGAATGGCTTTCTCTTCTTTCGCCATATTGTCCATAATGACAGCATCATAACGCTCATCTGGACCTAAGTTAGAGTTGATCTGAGATTCACCTGGTAGGCGTTTTAGCACTCGATCCAATTCAACTTCGTGTTTAGGTTTTACATATGGCGGAGTGATAGAGCGCGTTTCAAAACCTTCAGCTTCGATGATGCGACCTTTCACCTTTGGAGCACAATACAGTGCCATCGGTGTATCAGCAGGGATCTCATCGAGAAGAATGGTCTTCTTATCGAAAGTGAAGATGTGTGGGAAAAACAGCATCAGATAAAGCTCTGACGATTTAATTGTTGTTTTCTCCACTGCACCTAAAAGTTCAATAGGTTCGTACATGACTAATCCTTATAACGAAAACAGGCGCTACGATATGCAGCGCCTGTTTGATAAATTGATTTAAAGTAAGAGCAGCGTTGAATTAAACAAACACTGAAATTGGTGAGCCAACAAACGCAACAAGCTTGTCAGCATCGGTAGTACCGTCTGGCCACTTAATTGCAGAGGCGTTGATAGAGCCTGATTTGTAGAGAGGCACATTCGCTACATCAGAAGCTGATGCGTCAACTGCCTTTACTGTTAGGAACTTAGCTGTCCCTGCTGAGCCATCCCAAGGTTTCAGCTTTTTATTAACAGCATCAAGCATCAGTGGTGAATGCTCAGCAATAAGTTCGCTTTGTGCCACAGTACCTTGAGCAAACTGCAGTGCTTCATCTTTAGCTTTGAAATTGGTCGGTGTGTATGAATCGACAATCATTATTAACCTCGATATGCGCTGGCCAGCTTATCAACTCGCTGGGCTTTTTCGTCTTTCTGATCATCGACCTTACTGGATTGTAAAGCCGACCCTGTTTCTTTTCCGATAGCTGCTAATGCTTGTGCTGCTGCATCTTCATTATCTTCTTCTTCCTCAGGCTGAGTCTGAGCAGTTGGTGAAGATTCAAGAATTTCTTTAGCTGCTTCCACCGAAATGGATGGCTGAGCAGCCAGTTTTGTAGCAAGTTCTTCACGACCTTTAGCTTCAGGCAATCCCATGATGCCCGTTACACGAGTTCGTTCAGCAGCTACCGCTTCATCAATCTGAGACTGAGAAGCTTGTGTTTCTTCTTTTTCAGGGTCCATAGCGGTGGTTTCTCCTAAAGTGATAATTTTCCCCGAGCTAGCGAGGTGTTCGTTAAATTCATCCTCGATGTAATGTGGTGAAACCACTTCATCAAGTAAGCCAATTTCAACTGATTCATCTGACTGATAGATTTCAGCTTCAGTCTTTATAACTGCATCAAGTGACATGCCTGTACCCGTTGCGACCGCGGTCGCAAACTCATTTCTCATCTTGTCGACTTTAGCTTGATACTTAGCTCGTACATCAGCTGGCATTTCACTGTAAGGGTCACCGTCAGCCTTACACTTTCCTGAGAAAATGTAATCAACCTTAATTCCCATTTCTTTCAGATAGTCGCTATAGTCAAGGCGAGGGATGATTACACCAACACTACCTTGCTGGCTTGACTGTGTGCCTAATCGTCTAGTTCCCTGAGCAGCTAGCCATTGTGCTGCTGATAAATTCATATCAACGGACAAGGACCAAACAGGCATGATTTCAGCCAGAGAACGAATAAGGTCTGCAGTATCGGCACACCCAAAAACAGTACCGCCTGGAGAGTGGTACTTAATGAGTGTTCCTTTGACTTCCTTATGGTTTGACTTGACTGAGGCAATGATTGCCTTGATTTTGTTTTGAATGACGGGATAACCCGTTGCGTAACTTCCAGACCAGTTGTAGTTGTGTAGTAGAACGCCTCTGACGTTGATTACTGCCACATTTCCAACGAGTTCATAAGGGCGATATTTTTCAATGTTGCTGCTAATGCCTGTTCGAACAGCCATTTCTGCCATGTCAATTTTGGCTTTATTGGCTTTTTCTGTTTTAGCACTAACGATGAGGTTTGGAAGATGAATATGAGCGTCATGTATGAGGCTCAATTGTTGATCAAACGGTTGTAAAAATTCCATTAAGCCGCCTCTTTCAGCTCTTCATTGTCAACTTCTTCAGGCATCCAAATGGCTTTTGGCAAGTTCTCTTTCTTGCGTTCTTCCATTTCTCGTTTTTGTTGCTTGAAGATTTCAACATAGTCATGACCCATTTTCGCAAGCTCAATCTCGTAGGTACTTAATCCATACTCAATCTTCATGATGGATTCACGAACCTCTTTGAGTCCATCAATCGCCATGCGACCAGAACCAATCCACTCACAACGACACCATGCTTCACGCATTTCCCAAAAGTTAAAGCGAGCTTTCTTCGGCAGCTTGATCCAGCCGCGAATAATCGCTTCTTCAAGGAAAAGTTCAAAGATTTGATTCGCTAGTCGATTAGCAATAAGACGACGTCGCCCCATGGTGTAACGCCAGCTGTTATTAGCCGATGCTCTTGCCGTTGAGTAGGATAACTGTTGATAGTTATGGCTTAGCTCTTCATAACTGTATCCAGTACCAGCTGAGATATAACGCATCAAGCTTTGCTCTAGCTGAGAAAAACCATTATCAGCGTTAGCTGGACTCATGAGTTTTAGTCGGTCACCTGGGAAAAGATGAGGTACCTTAACACCACCTAGTTTGATGTTATTGCCTGCATAATAATCCCCATACATACCCAAGACTTTCTCTAGCGGTGAATCATTTTGTTCACTACCAGCAGCACCGGCTATGTACTCAAATGCCTGCTCGGAGTCGAGCTCAGACTCAATCGTCGCAGCATACATTGCACCAACAATTGCATTTTGAAGCTTTGTGTTTTGCAGTGTGTCGAGCATTTTCATTTGCTCCATCACTGCTAGGAATTCGTTAGCACCCCTTGTTTGGTCCGGTTCACGAGGTTCAAATATGTGAATCATTCCACGTCGACCGCCTTTAAGGTAGCGCGGTATACGTCGCCAGTCAGTAGGGCGGTTATAACGATCACCACCAACTGCAATATGGTAGTGAGTGGCGGCATTACTCGCTGTAACCTCAATGCCTGCTCTCAATTTTTCTGTATCGGACTTGCCTTGTGGGTTACTTAATCGCTTAGGTGATACCAGTTTGATTGCTGTATGAAAATCTCGGTTATTCTCATTGAGCCACTCTGGTTTACCAAGAATTTCACCACTCGTACAGTGCATCTCAACACCTGCACGAATCATCATGGTGAAGGTTCTCTTACCTTCAGCATCAAGAAGACATCGCTCACTGTCTGCAATCATGGCAAACAAGGCTTCAACATCCTTTACTAATTCTTGATCTTCCTTAATGCCAAGAACTCGCCAATTGGGTTTCCAACTTAGCCTGAAGTTCTCACCAACAATATGGTCAAGGTGAAGCTGAACAGCGTTTTTAGCAATGCCGTTATTTCTAACCAAATCATCAGAACGAGCCTGAGCACGCTTTAGATGAGGCAAAAGAGCAGCATCTGCTGATAAATTAGGGGCATTCCAATTTGCTAACTGATTTCCGTAACCACGACCTGCACCAGTATAGCCACCATGACTATTATTCCCGATGTATGCTCTGAGGGATGTTGTTCCATCTGGAGCTAGCAGTTCTTGTGTCATAGATAAACCCCTGCTGGCCTACGACGTCTTGTCGTCATGCCTAATTCCACTTTAAGCTGTTCAATGTACGCTTTCAGCTTATCTGCATCAGCGCGACCAAATTCAACTTCTCGACCGTCTTTCTTAACTCTGACCGTCGACGTTCCTGTCATTAAATTGTGATAGGCTTGCTCAGCCTCTTTTAAGAGGGTTTGCTTATCTAACATTACTCATTCCCTCCAAGTGCCTCAGCAAGCTCTTTCATTGACTTGCCCTGTTTGGTTTCTGGTTTTAACTCGGTATCTAAATCGAAGAAGAATCGATCGACACAAATTCGCATTGCTACATAGGCATAAACCCAGCAGTCCAACGCTTCATCAAAGGTGTACGATTTATGCCACCGCCAAACTTGACGACCTTGGACGGTTTCAAGTTTCTTATTGGCTGAGCAAAGTTGCTTGAAGTACTCATCTCCACACACTGAATCATCAGCAGGGAAGTGAATGTAGCCCGGGTTAATGGTTTCTGAACTGTCAAACGACAATTTAAGTCTGCTGTATAAGAGTGCTTTGGCGTTATCAGTACCAACCGTTGTTAAGTAGACCTTTTTGTCATTCTTCTTTTTGGGCATGTTTGCTATAGGCTTGCCGTACTTATTCGCACCTTGTAGCGGTATGACTCGCAAAGGTCCGTGTTTACGGCTCATTGCATAGACATCATCCGTCTTATGCCCCATAGCATCCCAACCAAAGCGAGGAACGGTCATCGTTACACCATCGGTTCGCTTAAATGTCAGAGAGAAAAAATAGTCTTGAACTGCTTTTTTGGTCGCATCATTAGAGAGATCACCGTGAACAACAATATGGTCAACCAACCAACATTCTTCGCCTGGTCCCCAAGCCCAAAAAGACCCTTCTATCCGGTCATCCTGTGTATCCATCCCACAGGTCACGAGAACCGCTTGTGCAGGCACCGGATTCTTTCTACGTTCACCTATCCACCAAACGCTACTATTTGTGCGCTTGATTAGCTCCCAATCAGGACGGTCTTTATTTTCACCTTCCCAAAGCTCACCCAAGATCAGATTAATAAACGTTTTAAGCTGAGATGGGTCTTTATGCTTATTCAAAAACTCTCGAACTAAGCCAACCCAACCATCTGTCATTTTCGGATTATAAGCTGCCCAGCAATGAATTCCGACGTTGACCGGAATTGGCACAGGATTGTTATCAGCATCAAAGAAAGACAGACCATCTTTGGTCCAAGTCATATCCTCTGCCATCCATCGACCAGCTAACTCCATTTTCATGAGGTCACGGAAATAGATAGCTTGCTCACATCCAATACAGCAATAATGCGCTGTTTTGGCTTTAGCTTCGTTGGTTGTTTTTGATGTATCCCACTTAAATCCGTGTTTTACATCTTTGCCGCCCCACTCTAATACCTGCTCATGGCCACAATGAGGACAGGGTAGATAAAAGCGAAAAGTCAGTTCTGCTGACTTCATTAATTTTTCAACGTGGGACTCACCTGAATTTGTAGGAGTCGTTCCCCAACGTTCCATTGGAAAAGCTGCGCCCTCTAAACGAGTTCTGGCGAGAGCTATTGGGTCACCTTCTTTGCCGAGTTCCCAATCCCAGCCGTCGATCTCATCACCACAAAGCAACGCTTTGGTAATACGACGCATATTCTTAGGAGTACCAGCTCCTAAAATATCCAGCGTCCAACCAGCACCGACTTTCTTTTTTGTCGTATTGTTCTGGTCTTTAGCGAATAGGAAAGGAAAGATACGCCTCATTATTGGCATTTCTTCCCATGCACCATCTATCTCATCAATGGTGAAGTTCTTCGCATCATCATCTGTAGGTTGATAGATAACCGTGTTGGTTTTGTACTGATGCAGCATACAGCTCACCATGGCGATCAACATTTTTGACCAACCGATACGAGCTGATTTTTGGAAAACCAAGCGTCTGATTGCTCGGTTACACATCATGTTGAGAATCGCGACCTGAAAAGGCAGCGTCTCCCACTGACCTTCTTCTTGAGAAGATCCTGATGCTAACTTGTAATATTTATTCGCCCACTCTGTTCCAGTCAGAGGAAGAACCTTCTTCAAGCCCTGCAATCCACGCTGGCATGCTTTCTGGATCGCCATCAAAGTAGTCTGAGAGATCTGGTCGAACATCGGCACACTCATTTGATGCTTTAATAATTTCTTCTTCGAGTTTTTCAACAGCTTCTGGTGGCATGTCTGGCCATACTGTTTTCAACTTAGGGAGCAGGCCATCAAGCCTTGAATTGACTCGCGAACTGAGTTGAACCAGCGTTTCCACTATCAACTCTATAGGGGCGTAAGATTTTTCAAAAAGAACACGCTTGGCCTTTTTCATCGCCACACTTTCGCGTTTATCTTCAATCTTTAATCGAAGCTCTTCACGTTCCAGTTGTTTTTCTTCTGACAGTTCCTCTCCGTCCTCCCCAACTTCCGGTTCAGAACTTTGAGTTTTATCTCTTGATTTATAAGTGATGTACGCATGATTACATGCGAGTGGGTTCATGCCGTCACGCCCTTTGGCTGCAGGCAGAATCCCTTGTTGTATAAGGTTTCGAACTTGCCTTTCAGAAATGCCAAGGAGCTTCGCTATATCCGACTGCGTGAACTTCTTGTCGGTGTTGAATAGGTTGCTCATTCATGGTTAAAAACCGGAAACCGGAAACCTCCAAAATCAAAAAAAAATTTTAACGAGCGAGGCACTGCGCGTTCACACACCCGTAGTGGCGCGGGTGGCCCGAAAGGACCCATGCCACTCTCACTCGCTTTCCTTTGCGTCCACGGTCCCACTCACGTTCTGAGTAAGGATGCGAAGAAGCGCAACCCCTGCTGCGCCAAGCGCATTCAATGTTGCGAATAACGTTGCTGGTAAATATGTTTCGTAGATAGAAAGCAAAGCCATGATCAGATTAAGAACGACCAGAGCAATTGCAGCCTGTATAGACCAAAACTTTCCCGACTCTTTCCAGTTATCAATTAACTTCATCGGTCACTTCCTTTGCTGCCTGAGTTGCTTTAAGTACAGCCTCTTCTAAAAGCTGTTTGGCTTCTTCCATTAACTGAGGGTTAGCCGTTGGCTGATTGGTCATCAATACTTCCATTGCTTGAGCTTGAGTACTGATAACCGAGTTGAAATAAGTTTGAGTCTGGCTCATGTTGACCTCGTTAATTGAATTATTGCTAAGGGCTATCTGAGAAAGCACTTAGCAATAAAGCGTCGAATGGCTATGCACAATCCAATGCGCCACCTGCACAACTATCGACTTTTCCTTGTATGGCTCGGGTTTGTAACAGTCCGGTGGATTGACCAGGCTGTTACTGTCATGAGATTGATTTCCGTGACGAACGTATAGTCTGCCCGTTCAGTTATCGTCACCTGCCCACTGGGGAGTTTAATTGCCCATAAGTAACCCTCTTGCTCCTGAAAGAATCGGCTTTCAGTCCTTTTTGTGGTTTAACGCTCTTTTGAAAAACGCTAAACGACAAAGCCCGACAATTAAGTCGGGCCGAAAGAAAGCAATGGTTTTTATCCTTACATGAGCAAGCCGATTAGCTATTTATCAGCCTGTTTGTTTTGGTACCACTGTTTAATCTTGTCGAACTTCTTCGCGCAAACTGACATCGCGGTCTGCCATGTTAAGTCTCGCTCGGCTGACTCCAGCTCTGAGTGAGTACGCGGTGGCTCTGTGTAAGGAATGTTGCAAGGACTGAGGTAAGCTGGTGGAGGAATAACAAATCGCTCTTTAACCTGAACCACTATCTCCTTTTCCGGTTCCGTAATGCTGGAGCATCCGGTCATAGATAGAAGGGCTATACTGCTCATTGCAACCATCAGCACTGTTTTTCGCTTCATCATCGAATAGTTTCCCTAAGTCCAAGATGGATGTTTTAAGTTTTGCGTCCATGGTCGCATTCAATTGTTGTCGCCATTCTTCAGCCATCATGCCTTCATCGAGTTGCTGGACTAACGAATCAACCGTGGTGGTTAGTGACTGATTAAAGGCTACCGCGATACCGAGCTCAGCTTCCTTTTTACCTTTCGCGATATTCGCTTGATCAAGGTCAGATTTAAGACCCGATATCGTGTAGGTTTGAAAGAGAATGAAGCCAAGAAGAATGGCAATGGCAACCACATGGAGGTTGTCGAGAATCTTTTTTACGAAAAGCAAAGTTCCATCTCCTTTCCCCGTCGCTTAATCAAGCCATTCAACTTCTTACCACCGCCATAAACCCAGAATTTAAGTTCTTGGCAAGCTTCGGTGTAGTAACCGGCTTTAAGCTTTTTATAGATGCGTGTCTCGCTACCGTCCGAGTTATGCCGATATCGTGTGCAGCCCACGTTAAATATAAATGATGTGAAGGCATCAATCTGGCCCTGACTCAATGCAGCAACATTCGTGGTGGCAGCAAGACAATCCTGTGCGGACTCAATGTTTTGAGCCCAGTCTTTAGCGACTTGTTCTATGGTGATGGGCTTATCTGTAACACCGTGTGTGTTACCTATCCCGTTAGTAATAAGACCAGCAGGACAAATGTATGGAGTTAATCGGCACTCTTCAGCGTTACCAATCAACTCCAAGCCTGCAGGTGAAACGATGACATTGTTAGGAACGACACCCGTAACAATGAGCGCGATGGCTGCACCAACTGAGCAAACAATCTTTTTTATGTGCTTCATTACATGTCATCCTCTTTAAGGATTGCTTCTGCAGCAACATGATTGCCTTGCTCTAACTTCTCTTTTAGAAGCATGTGATTTTTATGCTTGTATATCCAAGTGATCACTTGGGCAACAACACCTAAAAACACACCAGCAACAATACCAAAGGTACTAGCATCCATTGCGCCAAGCGTCGCAACAAAAGCTCCAATGGCTTGAGTAACTCGCTCACCCTTAGATACCAAGTAGGCGATCAGGGCTGCTGCTAGAGCAGACAGCACTAATTTTTTCTTCTCTAGCATGCATAAAAAAGGCGCATTACTGCGCCAATCTCCCGATTCAAACCCCTAAGAAATCCCGAGGGCTAAAGACTATTAAATGATTCTACTGTCTGAGAGTAAGTGCCTTCTTCCATCTCAATACCAATGAACTTACGATTCAAACTCAAACAGGCTTTACCCGTTGAACCTGAACCCATAAACGCATCAAGAACAACATCACCCTCACGGCTACTTGCCGTAATAATGTGCTCCAGCATATCGGCTGGCTTTTCGCATGGGTGTTTACCCGGGTAATACTGAACAGGTGCAAATGTCCAAACGTCGGTGTATGGAACTTCGCTGGTAACTGAGAAAGGACGACGAAGGTTTTCATACTCCGCTTTCAAGTCGTCATATTCTCTGCAGAGTGTTTGATACTCCTTATTGAGTGAATCAAACTCCTTTGTCAGATCTTCATGTGAACGACCTAATTCAACCGCTCGGCTATTGAATAACGCCTGCAGCTTTTCGTATTGCTCTTTATTGGGCAGTTGCCATTGGCTGGCGCTGAACCAATGCGAACACATTTGTGTGCCTGTGGCGGCATTAATATCTTTTGCAGAAATGCCAAGTGATTGACGAGCAGTTCTGAAATATTCAATCAGTGGTTCGAATACTTCTCTTTTTAGCTCGGCACACTTCGTAGCGTAACCAGCAACGCCTTTAGCGTGACCGTCAGCTCCGTAATGTTCTGCAAATAGAATGCGTTCTGTTGCTGGAAAGAAAGAGCGTAAGTCTGTCTTTCTCATTCTTCGCCATGGACCGCTTGGTTTAGCCCAAATGATATGGTTTAGAACGTTGAAGCGCTGACGCATAAGCAGTTCAGTATCAGCTGATAACTTATGGCCACAGAAAAGGTAAATTGAACCAGACGGTTTAAGCACTCGCCAAAACTCTAGCAGCACCTCATCTAACCAGGCTAAGAACGACTCAACATCTGGCCACTGGTTATCCCATGCATTCTTCTTTACTTGAAAGTATGGTGGGTCCGTTAAAACGAGATCAACGCTGCTATCTGGTAGCGTTTTAAGGTATTCAAGACAATCAGCGTTAACCAGCTGTACTTGTCCATCTCGAAAAGATTGTTTCAAGTGTGCCTCCTAAATCGGCACTCTTGGCGCTCTTATCTCTTCACAATGTTTTTGCATCGGCTGCATTTTATTTCAACCGAGCCTGAATGCCTGCACAGCAGCTTGTTGCAATGCGGGCAGCGTAATTCTTTAAGTAATGTCATAAGTTCCCACTTTCGTGTAAACTCCACCGCGCTCTGCAGAGCTGGATGGGCCTTGGTCTGGCTTATGACTAGCGTAATAGGTTAGATGGCTGTTAAGAGTTGCACCTCTTAACAGTCGCCCATTTCATTGCCGTAAAAGATTCGCAGCTTCCTCTCCGTCGCCAAACGGGTCTCTGGTACTCAAGGCTGCGCCAAATACGAAAAAACCCCGCCGAAGCGAGGTTTCTGTTCAATACTAAGAGGTCTCAAGTCTTATTATTGCTGTTGATGGGTTATAAAAACCGCATCTTGGTAAAACTATATACTCACAACCCTACCTTTGCAACTACATATTGATAAAAACCTGATAAATCACGCTACATGTTGTGTTACTAGGCGAATGTGCAGTTCGCCTTGCTGAGTTGTAATTAGCCTTTTATCTCCGGTATAAGTCATACACCCTGATACCAATAACTGCTCAACAACAAATTCCAAATGAGCTCGGCCTGCTTCCTCTGTCTCTTTGTCCCAAAGCAACATAGAGTCGATAGTAGTAGGGCCACAGTTAGCACTTTCAAGGATACTTAGCACTAAATTCGCTTGTTCTGGTTTTACGTTCATTTTTAACTCTCCTGGCGTTTAAGTCACTTCCGACACTAATTACTTGCCGAGAGGAAAGCCAGTCTTATTAACGGTTAAACGTTGGTGTGTGACACAGAGCTGGTTTGCCTATTTAAGCGGCTACCACTGACCATTCCAAGCACCTCTTGGGTTGCCTCTTGTAAGAGAATATCCCTTTTATGCCAATGTCTAAAAATCAAAGGCAGGTGCTCTTGTCGTACTATTTTCTTGCCTAACTTCACCGCCCAATGAAATTCTGCGGTAGCACCTTCGCTCATACTCCAACGAGGAAGAAGAACGACCACATCACAAACCTCAAGCATGGCATGAGCAAACTTCATATATTCCGGTTCACTCATGCCTTTTGGAAGTAGGGAGGTGTACAGCGCAGCATTACCTGAATCAGTAATCTGATCAGCAACACTTTTGAACGCTTCAGCGTTGTGATTAGGCTGGCCACTCACTGGGCCAGCAATATAAAACTTCATCATATGTTTCAGATACTAGTTATTCTTCAAAGTCTTCTTCTGCGATCAATGGTTCACCATCCTCGCTCCAGTAATATTGGCCATCTTTTTTATTGATGATGCCTCTTGTAATGAGCTCATCAGACATAACTTCAAGTAACTCCTCAAGACCTTGCTTTTCAGTGATGGCCTGAGAAAAGGAAATCGCCTCAACCTCGCAGCGCTTACCTTCAATATTAATGAATTTACCTACTGTTAGGTTCTCTACTACTTGTACTGTTGTTGCCATCAGATATTCCTCAATCCTTAATTATCATCGGCTCGTAATAGCCGTTGTATTCATTTTCACTTAACCACTGGCGACGACGTTTCTGCACTTTCGACACCTTAGCCCATTTGTATGGCAGCTCGCGTTCTTCCCACTTAGTTGGCTCACCGTTCTGTCGTAGATGGACTTTGCATGTAATTCCAAACCAAGTGACAAGATAAAACTCACCCTTATCAATGGCATTTGCACAAGCACCCAAGTTCTTAGCAAGCCAAGGAATAAGATCCTCCCTGACTCCACTACCTATAAGGAAAGAGTGCTCGACCCCATATAGACGGAAATAAACCTTTCCACTTTTAGAACGCCAGAAGGAGCTGATTTTTCCTTTAAAACCTTCCATCTGGCTGTCCCTTTAAGCGGCAATCGTATTTGAAAGCGGCTGACCAAAGTTAGCCTGAACTAAAGCCTTAGCTAGAAGAGGTGGTACCGAGTTCCCCACCTTGGCTACTTGCTCTTTCTTCGATAACTTTTTGCCTGAACTGTTATGGCCAATGATGTAATCATCACGAAAGCTCTGAGCCTTAAATAGCTCATGTGGCTGCAACATCCTTAGACCGATATCAACAATCATGTACGGATGACCTTTAACAACCACAAGGGCAAAACGATCTCTCGTCGTTATCGTATTCAGGGGAGTATCCAACGCTTGCATGTTGTCGGTACCGTAGTAAGCAATCAGGAAAGCTGTAACGACACCAAAGTGGTTGCCACCTGAGGTAATGGTATGAAGCGGTTCATTCATAGAATGACCAACATTTCCGTTACGAAGCTTAACTATATGAGCTGTTACCAAAGCAAAACTGCCACCCTTTGGATAAGCGGTAATGGTCCTCAAAGGCTCATCAATTGGCATATTGCGTTGGCTGGAAGCGTTAGCACACTCAGTAATGAATGGAATAACTGTTTCGCCAGGTGCAATGAATGGGTCTTCACAATCAATAACGAATCGTTGTATACCCTTCGCAATTCTGGCAAGAGTCTTTTCTGCTAACGGTTTTTTGCGTCCAAAAATAGACATAACCGGAAGACTCCAATCAATACTGTCTGCAGCTGTAACATAAGGTATTAGATCTTCACCATGCGTTGGTTCAGGCCAGATGTTTTTCCCACCATCTTTACGCGCTATCATGAAGAATCGCTCTCGCGTTGTCCCTGCACCATAGTCACAAGCTGCCAAAACTTTGTGTTCAAGCTTGTAGCCAAGGCCATTACGAAGTTTTATTTTTGCTTCTCTATCATTTTCAATATTGAGAGCACTACAGACTTCTGGCCAAGCAGGATGGTAAGGAGACAAACCAGTGGTAAGCACTTTGATAAAGGCTTCAAACGTTTCACCTTTCTTTTCTGGATCAGGCTTCCACTTACCATCAATCTTTTTCAATGGTCCCCAAGTGGTAAACTCTTCAACGTTCTCCAAATGAAAGCCTCTCATATCAGAGAGAAGCGCCCATCTAACAACTACCCATGCCAAGCCACGAATTTTTTGATCCACTGGCTTATCACCTTTGGCTTTTGAAAAGTGAGTGCAATCTGGGGAAAACCAACCAAAACCAACAGGTCGACCTTGGCAAACTTTCTTAATATCAACATCCCAAACCGATTCACAAAAGACCTTAGTGTCTGGGTGATTTAGGCGATACATATCAATCGCAGCAGGATCATGGTTAACAGCAATGTCAGCACTACGCCCCAAAGCCATACGAACTCCTTCACCAGCACCGCCACCGCCAGCAAAGTTATCGACCACTAATTCATGAGGGAGAATCTGATACATCACGCCACCCTCGCTTCTTCAACTACATTAAAAAGAACCTGAGTGACAACTTCACGCTCTTGTAGTGGTCGTTGATAGCAACGGCGCAACTCCGCTTTTAACTCTTCCATTGTGTCGAAGCCATCAAGCCTTGCGTCATTCAGTTCTAGATCCGACAACAGGCAATGGTTAACAAACCAAATATCGATCAGAATCTTTGCTTGGTTTTCATCGTTAACCAAGAAAGCAGGACCAGGTGAAATATCTTTGTTACCAAGACGAATAGTGCTCAACTTCTTATCAACACTCGCCTTATAAAAATTTTCAGCGTTCAGCGTAATTTCGGGAATTTGTTTATTCATTTTCATATCCATCTGAGGCGCCATCGTAATAAATAGTGCCAACGCTCTGTGGAGGTGGTTCCGTTCTCCACTCTGGCACCCATTTATCTAACCAACCCATAGCCTGCGGCTGAGACATTCGGTTGTGCTTCATTACATAAGCTACAAGTTGGTTCGAGTCAGGCTGCATGTTTGACCTTATGAACAGGCGTAAGCAGTGCGAGCACCGCGAGCAAAGGTATCGCGGAATGGAATATCATCATCGAAATCCATAGGCGGCTCGTTGTATTGCGGCTGCGCTTGTTGTGGCTGAGATTGAGCAGGACCACGCTGTGGTGATGGTTGCTGTGCTGCTGGCTGTTGAGGTTGACCCCAGCCACCTTGATGTGGATTGTTAGGTCGACTGCCTAACATTTGCATCACACCGTTGAAGCCTTGAACAACGACCTCGGTGGTGTAGCGGTCTTGTCCGTTTTGATCTTGCCATTTACGAGTTTGCAATTGGCCTTCAATGTAGACTTGAGATCCTTTGCGCAGGTATTCACCCGCAACTTCAGCTTTCTTGCCAAAAACTGAAACTCGGTGCCATTCCGTTTTCTCACGTTTTTCACCTGTTGCTTTATCACGCCACGATTCGCTGGTGGCAATGGTCATGTTTGCAACAGCACCACCACTTGGCATGTAACGAACTTCAGGATCATCACCAAGGTTGCCGACTAGAATTACTTTATTAACGCCACGACTCGCCATTATTCAGCCTCCTGTGGTGCAACAAGAACCTCACGACCACCGTTAGCGCCTGCAGTCGAAACATTGCCAGTAATTTCTAGCTGTTCCATGATTCGAGCTGCTCGGTTGTAACCTATTTTGAAATGACGCTGCAGAGCAGCAACAGAAGCTCGACGTGTTTCAATGACAAATGCACGAGCCTCACCAAACAGAGAATCTAGCTCGTTGTTTTCACCTGAATCAGCTTGCTCATTGGTTGCTGACTCTTGGTTGTTTGGCAAACCTCCAAGAGCCGAATAGAGTTCATTAAGGAAGGCTTCAGTTTCACCTGCAGCAAGACAGAAATCTGCATCCAAACGAGCTAAAACATCTTCTCGAGGTAAATCATCATTCTGATCTTTAAGTTCATCTGAGAACTTGAGCTTTTTAATGGTGCCTTTGTCGGCCAACGTGAACTCGATGCGTTCCTGCCAGCAAAGGCGAAGCTCTGAAACAACCTTATCAGCGTCAATACAAGCTTTTACTTCATCCGAACCAATGTCTTGATTCTTGAACGTGGCGGTACCACCTTGCTCCAGAACAGACACCAACTTAATGTTTTCTAGAATCTGGAAACCTTGTGGAACCTCTCCACTTTTAACCCATTCAGTTAATGAGGTTTCAATCGCCTTTTCAGGGATTGCAGGCACAACAGGCAGGCTTCCCATTGTTTTACGGAGTAGGGCGAGTACGTCTTCAGCCGCTTTATAAGATGAGGCGTCAACAAAGATCAGGTTACTCTTATTGTTGATAAAGACTGAGAAGAAAGACTTCTTGCTAAATGCTCGTGGCAGTAAGTCGATCATGATGTCGTCTTTTAGGCTGTCTTTCTCTTTTTTCTTGAGTGGACGACCTTCGCGCTTTTCTACTTTATCTATCTTCTGGTTCAACTCTTCATTGATTACCGAGGAAGGGATATCTTTCACTTCTTTTTTAGCGACGATAAGCGCAAAGTGCTCACCTCGGTGGATGAAGTTATCGCTGCCTTGACCAAGTGCTGTAGTCCAGCCAAACTTTTGCTTGTCAGTTTCACCACATGGAACAAAAGCAAACTCTTTAAGTTGAGATTCTAATTGCTCAAAGTCAAAGCTGACGTCACGGTTAAAGCTATACACCATCGCGTTACTAGGGAAAATATTCATTGCTAACTCTTAATGTTGAATTGGTTTAATTTGGACACCGTTGTCGGTTGGGACCACGGACACAATTGGCTTATCAGCATGGACCCAGCGTTCTTTTTCACAGTGGTAGCCTTGTTTTTCTAAGTGAGACTCGGCTTGGAAAAAGCTTTCAAAAGTAAATGGGGTATTGGTTGTGTTCGTGATTTGCATAACAACTCCTTGAATCTAAGACTCAGGGCTCAATAAGCGCTCTATAGCAAGATCAATATTTCGTGATGCATCGTGACAACCGTTGAAAGCTGCGTTTTCTGACATCTCTCTCAGCTCTTTAATGAAGGACTCTTTCGCTTCCTTTTGAGCAGCAAGAATAATGTGTTTAACGTCATCAACTTCAAGATTTACGTCTTCAATCATTTCTTCAATTGCAAGTGATACATCACCAACAGCTGATTCTTTACTAGGCTTCAGACGCTCTATCTCAGTAGTTGCCTGCTCTAACATTGCTCCTGCAATCAAAATAATGGCCGATGTAGACGCCACCTTTTCAATGGGAATGCCTTCGTTTTTTAACGCAACATCTTCATGTGCTGACCAAAACAACTCTGCTCTTTCTTTAGTAACTATCATCATGCTCTCTCCTGGCGTAAGTACTGTGTTAAGTACTCTGGTACTGGGTAATGTGCGGCATAGTATTTAGCCCAATTGCTATACACATGCTCGTCACCATGTCGGTTTAACAAGGCCCAACTAGCAATAGCAGCTGGCTTGTTATCAAAAGGCCCAACTTGATGTTTACAGTTGGGGCAATACAAAATGAATGTCTTAGTGACTCTGTTGTATCCCCACTCAGGCAGCCACGTATTCTCTGGCTGCAGACCGAAGTACAGATTGCATAGGCACGTCGGCATGTCTTCTGGCAGCTTTTCTGCCGCGTCCTCGTTCATGCACATGGTCTAACCCCTCCTTATCGAATCGGTTTAAAATGTCGATCAGGCGGTTCCAGCGTTTAGCCCACGATTTTTCCCAAGCTTTCTGCTTCTTACCTGCCAGCTTCGCGACTTCGACCTGAGTCAATTGCATTCTGTTAGCGTTCAGCGCATCACGCTTTTGCATGCAAGCGAGTAGGGCAAGGTGCTTGATCAAGTCCTTAGAATCATCGCTAAGGCTTCTGGATTCCTCTTCATAAAAGGAAGCCAGTAAGATACTTAGCAAAACTTTTGTAGGGCATTGAGCGCCTTCGCTATAACAGAAGCGAAGCCAATCCCCGATATGCTCGGGTGCGCTGTTCATGTCGTGCACCAATTTCGCATGCTTAAACGCTTGTGGTAGGAGTGGCATAGGGGAGCGCTTAAACTGTTTACATGCCAACGTGGTAACCACTTGCGGTTTAACTTTTGCCAATTCTTCGCCGTTCTCACCCACTTCAGTGCGGTAACTACTGCGCTGAAACCTTGCATCGCTACTTCCATTGTTTTCAAAACCATCCAACTGACCTTTGGTTCTGGGAATAACTAAAAGCGCGGAGCGAAGCTCTTCTCGTAGGCCTTCCTCGTTATACTTCACACGCATAGCCATCCCCTTTAATCAAACAAAGTGCTGTTTCGGTACGCTTTGACTGAGGCAGGTTCAATTCCTGTCGCTCGGTAAATAGCACCAAGCTCAGCCATTAAAATGCCAATACACTCGGCTATTTCATTTGCGTAATGAAGAACTTCAACGGGATCATCGCTAGGCGTGAAAACGCCATCCATTGCAGGGTTTGATTTAATGAGGATGTCGCCCCATTCTTTTGCCATTTGTGGCAAGTGTGAGCGTGTTTCGTTGTTTTGGGTCCGTGGTCCCATGGCTGTTAAAGCGACAAAAAAAGATCCCAGCATGCCGCTAATTTCATTCTTTAGCGGCTGCTGGAACTCAGTTGGCAAACTGGAAATAAAAGGAAAAACCCAATTAACTGATAACTCATTTTCACCGTCTATATAGCGAACAAGGCGGCGTGATTGATTTTTAAGCCATTTGGTATCATTTGCAGGTTCAGTAAGTTCACCTGCCTTAATAAGTTCAGGGATAACAAAGTCTCGGGCATAAAGCTCTGTAGGGATCTTTGTTTGGTTTATGTAGTCGTTAACATGACGCATTACGACTGCGGACAATCTGTTGTCGTTTTTTCGACGTGTCATTCCTATCACCTAGCAACTATCATTTAGTTATATCGAAATCAGGGAAGCGTTCTGGGTAAATCAAATGCTCAAGGGTTAAGCCGTTGTGTTTGTATCGCTCAAGCACCAGATAACACACTTCTCCCGACGTATTTTTAGATACCCCTCTCTCGAGGCGGCTTAGTGTCGCGCCGCTACTCCTACAATCTTCTGCCAAAGATTCCAAGGAGATACCCTCATTGGTTCTGCATGTATGTAAAGGCGTTTTCATATGTGCATGATATTTCAAATTTGCATAAATGCAAAATATTTACGTTTTTTCTGTGATGAATATTTCATATATGAAATGAAGGACAATTATTCAAATATGAAAGATGAGAGTGAAAACGAACTCTTTAGCGGGTGGAATAATGGAGCTACATGAAATAATCAGAGCTGAGAGAGCCAAGCGATTTAGCATGGAAGAGGTTGCTGACACTTTTAAAGAGTGGGGAATAGACTGCTCTCAATCCACACTATCTCGCGTTGAACGTGGTGCCATACCTAGCTGGCCTATTGTTGACGGGTACTGCAAGTTGTTTGGCTGGTCGCTAAGTGAGCTCGAGCGAAGATTAGGTAGAAAAGAGCAGGTTGGTGAACCAGACATAAAATCTCGAAAGTTCACAGAAACACCGGGTAAAGATATTCCCATAGTGAGTTGGGTTAGTGCTGGCTGTTGGGGCGATAGCCCACATATAGAAGATCACAACCAAGAAACAAGGTTTGTTACTGGCCGAACACCAAGAAATGCTTTTGGCCTAATTGTATCTGGTCGTTCTATGGAAAACTGCGAGGCAACATACAGCTTCCCTGACGGTAGCCTTATTATCGTAAACCCTGATAAAGAACCTCAAATAAACGACTTTGTGATTGCTGTAGATGAAGCAACTCAAGAAGCAACTTTCAAGCAATTAGTTGAAGATTGTGGTAAAAAGAAACTTGCGCCTTTAAATCCTCAGTATCAAGTGATCGATATCACAGAGACTACGGTGATAAAGGGTGTAGTATTTCGTAACGTGATCGATCAAAGAATATAGATATCGTTCATATTTGAAAGATTTAAATTAAATTACGTTTGCCCATTATTGCATAAATGGTTTACTATTGTGGCGGTAGTAAATGATTAATGCATGGTGAAGAACGTGATTTTTGGAAAGACAAGAAAAGCACAACGCTATGTTGTTGATTTAAAAGAAAATTTAAGAATTACAGATACAAAAAAAGCCGGTTGTGGCGACCGACTTTTCTTATGTGATAGGCAGCTAGAAACTAACCATAACACTCAATTTGTTGGTTACAATTCTAGCGGCCTATTCGTGCATACGCAATAGAAAAAGTTAACTAACCGTAACTTTTTTCTTTTGTGGTATCTGTCATCAGACGGAACGAAGATGGCTAATTACATACAACTAGAATTGCATGAAGCCGAGGAAGCTCTCGGTTACATCTCTCCAGACTTACCTTATAAAGACTGGTCCAAAATTGGACGTGCGCTTTACGCTGAATTTGGCGATCAGGCGAGGGACTTATTTGAATCCTGGTCTGCTGCTGGCAGCTCATACAATAAACGTGGCTTTAATAGCTGGTGGAAAAACTTCCGCAAAACCAAACGTACTGGCTTTGGTTCTTTCATCTATGAAGCAATGCAAGCTGGCTGGAAACCTCAACGACAAGACCGTTCTGAGGAAGAGCAGCAGCGCATTTTTGCAGAATATGAGAAACGCAGGAAAGCAGCAGACAAGAAACGAGCACAAGCGGAAAACCAACAATGGGAAGAGCTAAATAAAGAAGAACAGCTTTTCCAAAGCTGGCCATCTCAGTTTTCACCGACTCAATACATGCTGAAAAAGCAGATGGCCGACATCAGCCGTTTTGTTGATGTTCGCTTAGGTAGAGACCGCTTTAATAACCCATGCTTGGTTTGGCCTATCTACGAACAGTTATTTAACCAAGGCCGCTTTTGCGGCTTTGAGCGTATTTTAGATAAAGGCTTTAAAGTTGGTGAACGTACCATCAACAAAGTTTCAAGCGATAACGCTCGCACTGATATTGGTTTTTGCACCTTCGGTAAGTTTTGCGACCATGGACCCAAACGTGTTTGGGTTGTGGGTGGTTTCGCTGATGCTTACTCTGCACACGTAGCAACCAACGAAGTTATCGTGACGCCAGTTGGTGAAGGTAACATTCCACACCTGATTGAACGCCTGAAGTCTGAACATCCAGACGTCCAATTTATTGCTGCACCTGATAACGATAAAGCAGGTATTGAAATGATTAACCGCGCAGGCGGTTACTGGACACTTCCACATACAGACGGTTACGACTGGAGTGATACTTTCGTAAATCTAGGGATGGATGCAGTTTCTGAGCAGTTGAACGATATCAAAGGCTTTGAAACGATTGAGTCAAACTCTCGCTATCTACAAGCGGAAATCCGCAAAGGTCTAAACCTGATTGACTCAGATATGGGTACAGGTAAATCGACCACCGTTAAAAACTTCATTCAGAAAAACCCACATTTAAAAACACTTGTTATCTCGCACCGTGTTGCGCTGGCTAAATCTCTCAAGGCAGGCCTGAAAGGTGATAATGTTTCCGTTGAGTTTTACCAAGACCTTATCATTAAAGATCCGGTACCAGGTACTGATGCAAACATGGCTCTGCGTAACGCGCATATTCTTGTTTGTTCTGTGGATTCACTATGGCGCCTCGCTGGTTCTAATTGGGATGTGGTTTTCGTTGATGAATTTGAACAAAACCTTGCGCAGTACTATGCGAAAACAATCCAATATGGTGAGCACTGCCTAAACTACCTGCAGTTTGTTCTTACGAACAGCCAAACGCAAATCTTAGCCGACGCGCACTTGGGCGAGATGGCGTTCGACTTCTGTCATTACATTGGCCTACATTCTGGCGTGTACTTCAAAAACAGTTATCAAGTTGCTCAAGGCAAAAAGATGTTTGTCTATGAGTCAAAAGATCACCTGCTTGAAGAAGTCATGCAGCAAGTCATGGCGAAAGGTAAACGCTACATTTACGCCAACTCGAAAGAGCAAGTGAAAGCGATTGGCACGGCTATTGAGCAGGAAAGAGAGCGTAAACACTATGATGGTTCAGTGTTGGTTGTTCATGCAGATGTAACCGGAACAGATGAAGTAAAAACAGCACTAGAAGACATCAACGCTATCGTTCCTAACCTTGACGTTCTGATCGCTTCACCAACTCTTGGTACCGGATTTGATATTAAATCTGACGCTCACCAGTTTGATAAAACCATCGGTTTTTTATCCTCTCGCGTTGGTACAGCAGAAGAAGGTCACCAAGGTCTTAACCGAGCGCGTGATGTTCAAGAGTTTCATGTCTACCTAGACAACGCTGAGAGAAGCGAGCCAACAGACCCTGTTTACATTCAAAACAAGCTGGTGGAAGAAGTCTCTGCAGAGACCATGAAAGTATTATCTATCGATCCTACGACTGGCGACTTCACGACTCGCAACGCTTTATACGAATGGCTTTTCTGTAAAGTGAAAGCCAAACAAAATGAATCATCTAACCGCTACCGTTCTCGCTTTTTAGAACTGGCAGATAAAGGTGGCTATGAAATCATTCAAGTGGCCAAGCAAAAACTGGCGGCTGAGTTTGGTGCAACGGTAAGAGAAGAAGCAAAGGACCGAAACAACCGTATCGACCTGCGAGATATACAAGACGCTCCTGTTCATATCGGTGAAGCTTTCCAAGCAGTAATGCGAAATGGTGAAGATTACACCGCGACTGAGATTGCGAAATCAAAGGTTAACTTCGACTTGCACCTCGATGCGGCAAATGAAGACCAGCTCGATTACCTGCTTCCTTTTGCGCAAGAGGTTTACGAAAACTTTGGTCACGATGGTGCTAACGCTAAGATTAATGATGTGGACAGCGCACTCACAATGCCAGAAAACAAACGTGACGCAGTTCTAACCGCTCTAACTTACAAACAAAGCAAACAGCGCTTTGTTGATTCAATCAAAAAGCTTTCATGGGTGAACGTAGACGCTCACTCGGCTCAAGCGTTCGACATGAAAGACGTTCAACACGCAGAAAGCCGTGTTAGCTGGCGTCACCTTTCTATCAAACGAGCTCACTTGATCAAGCTTCTTCAAGTGGCTGGTATCGATGAGCAATTGAACTACAACGGCAAGCAATGGACCGCTGACGAACTAAGACCGGCTCTTTATGAATGGCTTCGAAAACAGTCCACTAAAGACCGACTCTTCAAATATTCAGGCATCTCTGTTTCTGCAAATACTTTAGCGAATCCAGTGCAATGGTTTAACAACCACTTGCGCTCTTTTGGTGTGCCTGTTGAATTACGCAAAAAGCACTTAGGGAAAGGCAAATATGTTAACTCTTACTTTGTACACCTACCGGAATGGGAAGCTGTGAAGACTCTTGTTTCGCTACGTTCTCAAGGTATCGAAGAAAGCCTACAAGATGCAGAAACGCTTGATATCGACACTATCCAGCGCCAAGTCGCATCGTTTATCAATGAATTGAGCACAAGCGAATTTAAGCAAGGTTACAAGGTTCGCTTTGACAAGCTAGATGATCAATGCCGCTTAACAGGCCTGGTGGATTTACGCGACGATTTAGCAGCAGCGTTCGCGCCATTCATGCAAGAAGTGAAGGATCAAGTAGCGCCAAAATATGATCCACCTTCGCCACTGTTTATTAGTAACAAAATTGCGCAGGGTGGATCACCAATTCAAGCGCAGGATATCAGTAATGACGGGGCTTTAGCGTATATTGAGGGAGGGGAGGAGAGACCTTCTTTTGAGTTCCCAGAAAAAGCCACTAGCATACTCAGCCATGATCACCGCGACGTAGTTTATGAAGTAGCTAACATCGCTGTTAATGAATACCAGCTCGACGCTGCGAAGGTCGTTAAGGTCATGCTTGAATATGGGTTAGAAAACATTAAGAACAGCGCACAGGCTTGGGCTGGCTCTGTTAAGCAGGCTATTACGGAGGGTATATGATTAAAGTTACACAGGACCTTGTAAAACAAAAAATTCTTAGTCTGGTTGATGATACGACAAGCTTTGATTTAGAAAAATACAGTTCCCTTGATGAAGCTATAGAAAAACTATCAAAGGAAAAATTCTCAGTTATTGATGTTTTTGAGGTGCTTACTCAAGAAATGATTGATGATCAGGAAGATAGTCATTCTGGTTATCTCAGTGGAGCTAACGTTGGCGATCTTGTTTGGGGTGATGATGAATGTTGGGTGTCACAGTTAACCGTTGATGGATGGTCTTTTCATGCAGAGCAAGCACTTGGAAAAAGCCATAATGATATAGATGACATAGCTGATTACATAGAAAACACTCTTATTTTAGAAGTGTTATCCAGTCACAATGACAAGTAAAAGCGAATGTCAAAGGCATCATAGATACAAGATAAACCATTAGTCACATGTTACCCACTGTTTTAGTGGATAAATGAGATTATACTAGTCTATTCAGTTGGTTGAATAGGTAAAGAAAATGCTTAAAAAGTTTCTTGTTATGGCACTAGCCCCTTTAGCCTTATATGGTTGTGGTAATGACAAACCAGATGAAATCCACAATGCCGAAGTTGAATTGTGGAGTTCATACAAGGAATCAGGGATCTATAATGATCTCACCTGTCGAGCTGATAATTTCGACGGCAATTGGGTTATGTATTGCAAAGATAAAGGTGGTAATGCTGGCGGTCTTTATGAGTTAAAAATATTAGGAAAGGGTCACCACCAAATACTCTCTCTTAATGCGACAGCTATTAGTGATTCGGCAACCATGTCTCGCCCATATCACTACTATGAGCAGTCGACGGTTGATGTTGACCAGGCTATTAGAGATTTGAGTTAATAAGAAGCCCACCAAGGTGGGCTAGTTGTTATGCTTTCTCATTATCTTTATGCCGTACTCCACCAAAATTTAGGTGGTTATAAACAATTTTTAACTTTTCCTCATCGAAGCAGCTAATAGATTTCAAACCAATTTGTCTCTCTCTAAAATCTCTTTGCTCGATTCTAGTAAGATCTTTCCAGTAAAGTCCATTTATAGAAAAATCATTATTTACATACCCGATTAAAGCAGAAATTCTTTGTTGCCCATCAACTATTATTTCACTCATTGGAGTAGTCATTTTTCTATCTTCATCCCAATTAAGGTCGTTAATCATCACAGAGCCAAGGTCATAACCAATAAACACTGATTCAATAAAGGCTACCTTTTCTTCGACTGACCAGACTAACCCACGTTGCCAGCTTGGTAATGGCCATCCTCCAATAAATCTTTTCGCCCAAGGGTAATCACTTTCCTCTTTCCCCCCGCAAATTAACAATTCTATTGGCATACTTCCCGACGTGAAACGAATTATGGGTCTTGGAATTCTATTACTCATGATCATACCTTTCTGTAATTGACATAAATTCATTTATCCCCACACATCGATTGTCAACTTCATACAAGCCACCGGATTGTTCATGCTCTTTCTCTTGCTGAGTTTCTTTGTTAGTCTCTGATTCTGACATTTTGATTGCTCCTTAATTAAAATGTTCGGCCCCTGTTGGCGCAGGGGCCACCTTGCGACCATGGTCGCTAAATCTTCAAGTCTCGATATAGAGCAAGAGTAGAGTCCTTGCTGGTTTTCTTGCTAGGCGTCCAAACCTCACAAATAGCCTGTCCTTTTATCATTATTCTTGAGTGCCACATATCACCGTGTTTGGTAACTAATGGTGCTGGTGGCTTTTCTGGTAAGGCTTTGCGGTACTCGAACTCATTCCAAGCTAATCTGAATGCTTCCATAACGTTTTTAGGCTCTTTACCTACACTAATCTGCCAGCTCTCTTCTTCAATCGTCACATCCACCAGCCAAGTACCATCATCTTCTTTATGGCCCTTCATCTTAGGCTTGAGTACTGGCTCGCTACTTTTATTGGCAGGTTGTTCCACCTTCGGTTTGGCTTCTTTTTCAGGCTTCTCCTCGGCTTTTGGCTTGGAGTGTTCTTCGGCTTTTCGTTCCATGATTGCGTCAAGGGAGTGGTCAATTTTTAGTGCATCCTCCACCACTTCAAGATACTGCTTCACCATGATGTAGTTACGAGTTTTCCCATTGTTATCCT
The DNA here is from genome assembly GCF_947311885.1 of Vibrio sp. St2. Classification (NCBI taxonomy): domain Bacteria; kingdom Pseudomonadati; phylum Pseudomonadota; class Gammaproteobacteria; order Vibrionales; family Vibrionaceae; genus Vibrio; species Vibrio sp. St2. The sequence goes on from NZ_CAMZNA010000021.1 coordinate 31,755, forward strand.
TGCGAATATCAATTGGTTTGATGGTGCGCCATGGGTCTTGTTCTAGCATCTCCATGACTACTTTATGTAGGCTAGAACGGCTTTCTCTTGCCGCTATCCACTCATTCTCACTCATCGCTTTCATAGCGTTGATGCGTCGCTCTGGTGAGTCATCCACTACTGGTTCCCACTTCGCGCCAGCGTTGTGGATTTTGAATTGCATATAGTGGTTTTGGGCGTCGGTATCGTGGTGGCCAAGTAGCTCCTGATAGAACATGTTTTCGTCTTTTTTCGCCCATCGTTTGTCGTCTTTGAAGAATAACTCAAAGCAAGTTTTGGCATACATAGCGCGAGTGTCTTTGAATACCCAATCACGACGGTGGCCTTCAAGAGTGATCGGGAATCGGTCAACCAGGTCACGCATAAACTTGTTAAGTGGTCCTGCGGTTCTATTGCTGACTAACTCGTTAACGCTGTAATGTCGTTCCGCTTTTAAACTAGCTAGTGAAGCGATGTTAGAGAATGAACGTAATCTCGATAGAGCTTTGAGCACCACATTGGCATCGGCTAGTGAGTAGATTTCCATTTCGTCACCAGTAACACCACCACGCTTTTTCGCTTGGCCAGTGAACTTTAAGCGGTTGTTGTCTATCTTTTCGAACTCACCCTGAAACAACACTTCAATCGCACGACGACCCGTGGCCATAGCTACACCAACTGCAAGAGCTTCCCATTGGTGGGCAGAAGAATCACTGAGAAGTAATGACATGAGCTGCATCTGTTTGGTGTAGTCGATGTTGACTACGCCTTCTTTCTTAAAAATCAGGTTGGCCTTGTTCTCAGCCTGTTTGTTGTCTGACGAGAACGAATCTTTCGTTAGGTGGCGCATTACCTCATGGTCAATTTTTAGTTTGTCTAGTGCAGGATAAAACTCGCGAGTCTCTTCAAAGATTGCTTGCAACCGCTCAATAGCATCAGCTCGGTCCTCTTTTTTCAGCGTTTTTAAAGACTCGATTTCATGCGACCAAGCAGGGAAATCTTTCGCCATTTTGTTAACTACAGTGGCGTAGTTGCTGATTTCAGGGGAGAGCTTTTTAAGTTGTTTTTCAACTCGTACTACGTGAGTGATCTTCTCGCGTAGCTTACTCCAACGCTCCCGGGTTTCTCTTAGTGGATAGCCGTCGATTTCATCTACCAAATAGCTGCAGTGTGAGAAGTTATTGCGTAGGGATGAAATAGACTTATCGAAGCTGTGGTGCATCGCTCCTGTATCTGTGACAGCGTTGCGAACCTTTGTTAGTGCCTTAGATGCACCATCCAACGACAAAGAGTTACTGCTTTTTTGTTTTCGCTTTCCATACAATGCAGTGATCACTTTCTTAGCTGCGCGACTGTAAGCCATCGTTTTGGCACTTTGCGTTCGGTCACTAGTCTGAATTTCGCCAAGTTCATCCAGAAGATCGATAATAATCTTGTCTAGATTCGTCTTTCGATTGCGCGTCTCAATGGACTTATTATCAATATAACTCTTGGAACTTATAACTATCTCTTGCTTGTTCATTTTCATCACCTACCATCACTAACAATGTTACTTAAATATAAATGTTACATAAAACATTGTCAAACATTACAACAAAATAAATATCAGTATAACGTTACATAATGATAAATGACATGCTGATATATTTATTTAAATGTAACGTTACACATCACTAAGTATTTACGTAAATACTTAGTGATGTGTAACGTTACATTTAAATAA
>NZ_CAMZNA010000022.1:0-28142 GCF_947311885.1 Vibrio sp. St2
TGCGGGGGCCGGATTTGAACCGACGACCTTCGGGTTATGAGCCCGACGAGCTACCAAGCTGCTCCACCCCGCGTCCGTATTGTATCACCGTTAAGCACGATGACAGCTTTAAATTTGGAGCGACACACGAGGTTCGAACTCGTGACCTCAACCTTGGCAAGGTTGCGCTCTACCAACTGAGCTAGTGTCGCATTTGGTTGCGGGGGCCGGATTTGAACCGACGACCTTCGGGTTATGAGCCCGACGAGCTACCAAGCTGCTCCACCCCGCGTCCGTATTGTCTCACCGTTAAGCACGATGACAGCTTTAAATTTGGAGCGACACACGAGGTTCGAACTCGTGACCTCAACCTTGGCAAGGTTGCGCTCTACCAACTGAGCTAGTGTCGCTTTAACAACGTTTCCGTCGTTTAGGGCTGCGAATTATAAGAGCATTTTTTTGTGATGCAAGTCCTTCCTGCAAAAAAAAGGTGTTTTTTTTCTGTTTGATGAAAAAGCACACAGAATAGAAGTTTTTTCCATCTAAGCGAGGCTTTTCCATCATTACTCTTAATAGAAAGCCGTATTTTTTAGATGTTAAAAATTGTTTGGCGGTAGTACTTTAGCTCAGCAATTGACTCACGGATATCATCCAACGCCAAGTGACTACCTGTCTTAGAAAAGCCGTCTAATACTTCTGGTTTCCAACGACGGGTCAGCTCTTTAAGTGTACTGACGTCGATATAGCGGTAATGGAAGTACGTTTCCAGTTCAGGCATATGTTTGTATAGGAAGCGACGATCTTGACCCACACTGTTACCGCATATTGGCGACACACCCTTTGGTAACCACTGTTCCAGGAACTTAATAGTCTGACGAACTGCGTCCTGTTCCGTTACTTTACTGGCGCGAACGCGATCCACTAAGCCGCTGCCCGTATGAGTAGTCGTACACCACTCATCCATTTTAGCCAGCTCTTCTTCTGGTTGGTGGATGGCAAGTACCGGTCCTTCAGCTAAAATATTCAACTCACTATCCGTGACGATAGTGGCGATTTCGATGACTTTATGGGTTTCTGGGTCTAAACCTGTCATCTCGAGATCAATCCAAATTAAATTTTGATCGCTAAAGGACATAAATCGTTGCCTATTGGTTTTATGCTAAAAGAGGTACTATACCCAAATTCTGATCCTCAGGGTAGCTATCCTAGGATCCATCAAGATGATTAAAGTTAAGTAGACAATTGTGGCAAAGAAGAAAAAGCTAACCAAAGGTCAAGTGAGACGAGTTAGAAGTAACCAGAAACGTAAACTGGCAAAAGAGGATTCCGTTCAATGGGAAGAATCCATGCTGGGCGCGACTCAAAAAGGTCTGGTGATTACTCGTTTTGGTCAACATGCCGACATTGAAGATGCAGAAAGCGGTGAAATCCACCGTTGCAATTTGCGCCGTGGTATCGAGACCTTGGTCTCCGGTGATAAGGTGATCTGGCGTGCTGGTCTGGAATCAATGGAAGGCATAAACGGTGTTGTTGAAGCCGTAGAACCACGCAGCTCGGTGCTGACCCGCCCTGACTACTATGATGGTCTGAAACCAGTGGCAGCAAACGTCGATCAAATGGTCATCGTATCTTCTGTACTGCCAGAATTATCACTCAACATTATTGACCGCTACTTAGTCGCCTCTGAGACACTCAATATTGCCCCTCTTCTGGTGCTAAACAAAATTGACTTACTTGAAGAAGAGCAACGCAACCTATATCAGGAATGGCTGAGTGAGTACGAGCGTATCGGTTACAAAGTGCTGCTAGTCAGTAAACAGACTGGAGAAGGTATTGCAGCACTGGAAGCCGAACTCAAAGATCGAACTAACATTTTTGTGGGTCAGTCTGGCGTCGGTAAATCGAGCCTGGTAAATGCATTAATGCCTGAGTTTAACGTTGAAGAAGGCGAGGTATCAGAAAACTCTGGTTTAGGTCAGCACACTACCACCGCTTCCCGACTTTATCACATCCCAACGGGCGGTGACCTGATTGACTCTCCTGGAGTACGTGAGTTTGGTTTGTGGCATTTGGAAGCTGAAGAAGTCACCAAAGCATTCGTTGAGTTCCGCAGCTACCTTGGCAGCTGTAAGTTCCGGGATTGTAAACACAACGATGACCCAGGATGCGTATTACGTGAAGCAGTAGAAAATGGTGAAATCAGTGAAGTTCGCTTTGAAAACTACCATCGCATCCTTGAAAGCATGGCCGAAGTCAAAGCCAACCGTCAGTACTCACGCAACAAAAAAGCCGATCTGTAACGGCTTCTTGCACAAATCATCAGCGCTTGATACTGACTTTACCGACAAATTTAAGTAGTATCTCGCGCCCAAAAGTAAGCAAACATACAGTTAGCATTGGAATTTATGACAATGGATAAGATTAAAGTTGGACTGCAGTACTGGATCCCTCAACACGGTTTGACCCGTTTGGTCGGTAAATTGGCATCCGCAAAAGCGGGCAGCCTAACCACTGCTGTTATTCGCTGGTTCATCAAGCAGTACAACGTCAATATGGACGAGGCCAAGCACTCTGATCCTAAGCATTTCAAAACCTTCAATGAGTTTTTTGTCCGTGAGCTGAAAGACGGTGCGCGCCCAATCACTGAAGGGGAAAGCATCATTACTCATCCAGCAGATGCTTGTGTCAGCCAGTTTGGCCCTATTCAGGATGGCAAACTCATTCAGGCAAAAGGCCATGATTTTACGGCTCAAGAATTATTAGGTGGTGACGCTGACCTTGCGGCTGAATTTGCCGATGGCGAATTTGCAACACTTTACCTTTCACCACGTGATTACCACCGAGTGCACATGCCTTGTGACGGTACACTTCGTCAGATGATCTATGTGCCGGGTGACCTGTTCTCGGTAAATCCTTTGACCGCAGAAAATGTACCAAACCTGTTCGCGCGTAATGAGCGCGTGGTGTGTATTTTCGATACTGAATTTGGCTCTATGGCTCAAGTGTTAGTCGGCGCGACCATAGTCGGTAGCATAGAACAAATCTGGGCAGGCACCATCACTCCACCGCGTGGCAATACTGTCTACAAATGGGATTACCCAAGCAAAGGCGACAAAGCGGTCATCCTCAAAAAAGGTGAAGAGATGGGTCGATTTAAGCTTGGCTCAACGGTGATCAACCTATTTGCTAAAGATGCAATCAAGTTTGATGACTCTATGGCTAACGGCCACACAACTGTGATGGGGACACCCTACGCTCACCTTACCGCTCCAGAGCAAGAGCAAGAGCAAGAGCAAGAGCAAGAGCAAGAGCAAGAGCAAGAATAGCCTCAACAGCCCCGATTTTTCGGGGCTTTTTTTGACTAGAAACAAACCTTACGCAACATTTCTTTATTGCATTCAAAAACTTCCATCTCAATCTAAGACCTTAATTTGGTTATTCTTTATTCTTAGCCGCAGAGTTTCGCTTTGAGGTTAAACCCTTATGCCTAAAATTGATCAAACGATAGTGATCAAATTACTGATTTGCTTTGGCTTACCCGTCGCGGTATTGATGATGCCGATTGATGCCATACCCATCGCAGATCTAACCTTAATACAGCATCGCCTGCTGGCGATATTTCTGCTTGCTGCTCTGTTATGGGTGCTAGAACCTGTGCCTGTCTTTGCCACCTCAATTCTGATCATTGCACTTGAGCTGATCATGATTTCCGACAAAGGTCTACACTTGTTCCGTACACCACCAGCAGGGCACGATCTCGGCGAACTCATGCAATACACCGATATCTTCAGTGCGTTTTCCTCACCTATTATCATCCTGTTCATGGGTGGGTTTGCCTTAGCCATCGCCGCGTCAAAATATGAGCTGGACAACAACCTCGCACGAGTCTTGCTGCGACCTTTTGGCCACCAGCCTAAATTCATCATGCTTGGATTGATGCTGATCACCGCCGTGTTCTCAATGTTCATGTCCAACACCGCCACTACTGTAATGATGCTCGCGCTACTTGGCCCGATCGTCGCTTCAGCTCCCAAAGGTGACATCGGCATCAAAGCACTCGTTTTATGTATCCCAATTGCAGCCAATACTGGGGGTATCGCAACCCCTATCGGTACGCCACCTAACGCGATAGCTCTGCAATATCTAACAGGTGAAAACAGCATCGACTTTCTAAGCTGGATGATGATGGGCCTCCCCTTTGTCATTATTCAGCTGACGATCGCTTGGTTTTTGCTACAAAAACTCTTCCCTTCCTCTCAGAAAACCATGACGCTCAAACTTGACGGACAATTTCAACGCAACTGGCGCGCCATGGTGGTGTACGCCACATTCGCCGCCACTATCTTGTTATGGATGACCACAAAAGTGCACGGGATGAACACTTATGTGGTCTCGATAATTCCACTCGCGGTCTTCACCCTAACGGGCATTATGGGTAAAGCCGAACTTAAACAGATCAACTGGGATGTGTTGTGGCTGGTTGCTGGAGGTATCGCGATCGGCATTGGCTTGGATAAAACCGGATTGGCAGCCGCGCTCGCACACGCGATCGATTATGAAGCCCTTTCACCTGTAGCTGTAGTGATTACCATGTCGATTGTATGCTGGTTAATGGCCAACTTTATGTCCAATACTGCGACAGCTAACCTTTTGATGCCGATTGCAGCCGCTATTGGCGCTTCAATGGAAAGCCTCTCTTCCATGGGGGGATTGCAAGGATTGCTGGTCGTCGTCGCCTTCTCAGCCTCACTCGGTATGATTCTACCTGTCTCTACCCCACCAAATTCTCTGGCTTATTCGACGGGACTTATTGAGAGTAAAGACATGGCTAAAACAGGCGTGATCATTGGTGTTATTGGTTTAATCATCGTATATATTGCCGCCTTATTACTGACTTAGAGTGACCTTGGACTTCTTGCTCTATTAATGGGCAAGAAGTCACAATTCGGTAAAAAGGTACCACTTCATTGATATTCCACTCTCTGAATATCCATATAGATCAAATCTATATTTTAATAACTTCTATAACATCAGCCTGTTAAACCAACATTCATAGCTATTTCAGCAGTTCCTACGTGAATTTTCGCACTAACAGGGTGTAATCACTAATTCATACCAACACACTCTGATTTTCGATAGGTTGTCTCAGTATTAAGGAAAGGCAATGAGAAACACAATCAAGCTAAAGATCCAGATCGCTATCGCGATCATTATTGCGATTGTCTCCGGTGTCCAAGCTTGGATATCCGTCAGTCAATTAAAACAAGAAACTACTTCTGCACTGAATAGTGAAATGACAAACGTCAGTCACGCGACTTCTCGCTATATCAGCGACTGGCTCGCCATCCGCAGCGACATGATGCTGGCGAATGAAACCAGCATTCTCAACTCGGACAATGCCGATAGAGAGATGCTAATAACTAAGCGAGCCGGTGGATTCCTATCGGTTTATGCTGGCTTTGAGGACGGTTCTATCGCTTATGGAGACAAAACTGAAGACTGGCCAGCCAATTACGATCCTCGCACCCGCCCTTGGTATAAAGATGCTATGGCAACCAATGGATTGATTGTCACCGAACCCTATCAGGACTTTGATGGCAGCATCGTTGTCAGCTTTGCTAAAGCCTTCAGTGGAAGCAAGAATGGTGTTCTCGCCGCCGATTTAACCGTCACCAGTATCATCGAAGAAGTCCTTAATGTGAGTTTGGACAACGATGGCTTCTCATTCTTGGTCGATGGCAATAACAACATCGTTGCTTATCAAGATGAAAAGCTGAGCCAGCAACCGTTGACCGAACTCAACCCACTACTGTCAGCGGATAAAGTCCAGCAGTTGGTCAACACCTCTTTTATTTCCACCGTCAGCTGGCCTGAGCAGGGCGATAAACTGATATTTGTTGCTAATGTTCCTCATACCGATTGGTCGCTCGGCATCGTCGTAGATAAGGATATGGCGTTTGCGTCAGTGACCGAGCAGATTCAATTCACTGCGATTGCTTCAATCTTCCTTTACATTCTGATCGCATCCATCAGCACCTACGTTATCACTCGGTTACTCAAGCCACTGCAAACGCTCTCAGCCGCACTGTCACAACTGTCTCAAGGCGAGGGTGACTTAACTCAACGAATCGAAATTCGTCGTATGGATGAGATTGGCGAATTGGCTCAGCACGTCAACCAGTTCCTGAGTCAGATGCAATCCATGCTCAGTGGCATTATTCATCACAGCCAAGAACTAGCCGTTCAGGCTGAACAGGCCAATCAACTGTCGCAACAATCGTCACAGCAGGTGGAAACACAGCAAAACGACGTCAATCAAATCGCAACCGCTATCCACGAGATGTCCGCCACCGCAGCGGAGGTGGCCAGCCATGCGGAACTGACTGCTAACGCTTCTCAAGGCTCCGCTTCTGCTTGTGAAGATGGTCAACAGGTCATTGAGAAAAACCGTCAGGCTATTGTGGAACTGGCCGATCAAGTTTCGGCGGCATCCGGCATTATTTCCGAGCTGGAAAGTAATACACAGAGCATCAATCAAATCCTCTCCACCATTAGAGAAATCGCCGAACAGACCAATTTGCTGGCACTCAACGCTGCAATCGAAGCCGCGCGAGCTGGTGAGCAAGGCCGTGGCTTTGCCGTCGTAGCGGACGAAGTCAGAGTATTGAGCCAACGTACACATGGTTCGACCGAAGAAATTCGCAACATGATTGAGACGTTGCAAAACAATACCAAACTGGCCGTCAACAGCATGGAGAGCAGCACAGCCCTAGCGGGTACCAGTGTTGATTACGCTCAGCAAGCGTATGAAAGCCTCAACACCATCACTTCTGCGATAACAGAAATCAATGACATGGCACTACAAATTGCCAGCGCCGCAGAAGAACAACGTGCCGTTAGTGAAGACATTAGCCGCAATACTCAGGGGATTAAGGACGCGTCCGATATTCTCTCAGAGCAGGCTATGCGCAGCAGCGAAAGTGCGACCAACATGTTTAACTCTGCCAATACCGTCCGAACTGAAGTGGAACGTTTTAAAGTTTAGACTTTGTTTCTAAAACCATTTAATGCATATTGTCAGCCTATTGATTTCTTTGTTCACAGGACGAACAACTTATGGGATTCGAATGGCTGGCACTGGCTGCCGCTTTTCTCTGGGCAGTTGCCAGCCTGCTTTCTGTTGGCCCTGCTCAACACCTTGGGACCTTTGCGTACAGCCGCTGGAGAATGGGCTGTACTTCTGTCATTCTCGCCTCAATGGCGGGTTTCACCGGAGGCTGGGCGACCGTTGAAACAAGCGCTATCTCAGCCATGGCGTTGTCAGGACTGATTGGTATTTTTATCGGTGACACCGCACTGTTCGCTTGTTTGAATCGCATGGGCCCGCGCCAAGCTGGCTTGCTGTTTTCCTGCCATGCGGTATTTTCCGCCATACTCGGCTACTTCCTGTTTAGCGAAACCATGACGAGTATCGAACTTATCGGTTCCGCTCTGGTGTTTTCCGGCGTACTAACCGCTATCTTTTTTGGTCGCAAAGGGCAAAGTAACAATCACTTAGAATCCATAAAAGGCAATATCTGGTTGGGGATTGGTCTGGGGTTAGTTGCTGCGCTGTGCCAAGCACTCGGCGGCATTATCGCAAAACCGGTGATGCAGACGGCTATTGATCCTGTCGCGGCTTCCGCTATGCGGATGATGACGGCCTTTGCAGCTCACTGTGTCTTTTTCCTTAGTGGCGCGAAACTCGCGAAAGCAACGCTACCAATGAATTTGCGCCTGTTTGCTATCACGGCGGTTAACGGCTTCCTCGCGATGGCTGTGGGCATGACACTTATCCTTTATGCACTACAAGAAGGCAATGTCGGCATGGTTGCCCTACTTTCTTCTACTACCCCTATCATGCTGCTGCCGATACTTTGGATTTACACCAAGAAACGCCCGAATCGATTCGCCTGGTTTGGCGCTATTCTAGCCGTTGTTGGCACGGGGTTATTAGTCAGCTAGCGGCTATTAGAACGATAGTTATAATCCACTTTATGTTTGCCCATAATGAGTGAAAATAATATTAACAAGACAGGAAAACGGGCCAGAATCGAGCACCACGCTAGGAATAAGGTGAAAGATAACAACGATATTTCACTAACAATATTTGATCTTATCCTACAGTTTTGGTTAAAAAGTGTAGTAAAATTACGCTAATTTGTTTTCTAAGTTACTTTGAAATTTGACGAGGACATCACTATGTCAGCTAAGAAGCCTTTGGCTCTAGTCATTCTTGACGGTTACGGTCACCGTGAAGATACTGCAAGCAACGCAATCGCGAACGCAAAAACGCCAGTTATCGACGGTCTGCTTGCCAATAACCCAAACACACTGATCTCAGCTTCTGGCCTAGACGTTGGTCTTCCTGACGGTCAGATGGGTAACTCTGAAGTCGGTCATACCAACATCGGCGCTGGCCGAGTGGTCTATCAAGATCTGACTCGTATCACTAAATCTATCGCCGATGGTGAATTTGCAGACACGCCTGCATTAGTAGAAGCCATTGACTCAGCAGTAAAAGCTGGCAAAGCGGTTCACCTAATGGGTCTGATGTCTCCAGGTGGCGTTCACTCTCACGAAGATCACATCTACGCAGCCGTTGAAATGGCAGCAGCTCGCGGCGCTGAGAAAATCTACCTACACTGCTTCCTAGACGGCCGTGACACACCACCACGCAGTGCTGAAAACTCACTACAACGTTTCCAAAACCTATTTGCGAAACTTGGTAAAGGTCGCGTCGCTTCTCTCGTTGGTCGTTACTACGCAATGGACCGTGACAACAACTGGGATCGCGTTCAAGTTGCTTACGATCTTCTAACTCAAGCTAAAGCTGAGTTCACAGCAGAAACGGCAGTTGCCGGTCTGGAAGCGGCTTATGCTCGTGACGAAAACGACGAGTTCGTTAAAGCAACAGCAATCAAGGCAGAAGGCCAAGAAGACGCTATCATGCAAGATGGCGATGCGGTTATCTTCATGAACTACCGTGCAGACCGTGCACGTCAAATCACTCGTGCATTCGTACCTGCATTTGACGGCTTCGAGCGCGCTGTATTCCCAGCAATCAACTTCGTGATGCTGACTCAGTACGCAGCTGATATCCCGCTAGCGATTGCCTTCCCACCAGCATCTCTAGAAAACACATACGGTGAATGGCTATCTAAGCAAGGCCAAACTCAGCTACGTATCTCTGAAACAGAGAAATACGCACACGTGACGTTCTTCTTCAACGGTGGCGTAGAGAACGAATTCGAAGGCGAAGAGCGTCAGCTTGTTGCTTCTCCAAAAGTCGCAACTTACGACATGCAACCAGAGATGAGCTCTCCAGAGCTAACTGAAAAAATGGTAGCGGCGATCAAGTCTGGCAAATTCGACACCATCATCTGTAACTACCCGAACGCAGATATGGTTGGCCACACTGGTGTTTACGAAGCAGCTGAAAAAGCGATCGAAGCACTGGACGAGAGTGTGGGTAAAGTGGTTGAAGCCATCAAAGAAGTGGGCGGTCAGCTACTGATCACCGCAGACCACGGTAACGCTGAAATGATGATCGACCCAGAAACGGGCGGCATCCACACTGCTCACACTAACCTACCAGTGCCGCTAATCTACGTCGGTGACAAAGCGGTTGAGTTTAAAGAAGGCGGTAAACTGTCTGACCTTGCACCAACCATGCTTTCTCTAGCCGGTCTAGAAATCCCTGCAGAAATGTCTGGTGAAGTGCTAGTTAAGTAAGTCGCCAAACTTCAAATCTCGAAAGCCCGGGCTCACGCTCGGGCTTTTTTATTTCTCTACCAACAAGTTTTGACATTACTCTTTCTTCAAAGGAATGTGTTTGGGTATACTGACTTTCTCTCAAAGACTTAGGACAGACTTTTCACATGGCAACACGACGACAAGGACGACTAACAGCTTTTCCAAAGCTCTCTGCTTTCGTATTGATTGTTGCCTCGACACTGGCTTTCCCTAGTTGGTCTTCATCGCCTTCAGAATTAAAAGGCGTCAGCAGCGAAATTTCACGTCAAAGACAAGCGTTAACATCGCAACAGAAAAAACTCGACTCCCTACAACAGTCTCTCAAAAAGCAGGAACTGGGTATCGTACGTCTTGAGAAAGAAATCAAAGAAGCCAAATCGTCGTTGAGTAAAACCAACGCCAGTATTGCTTCGTTAGAGAAAAAAATTGCTTCACTAAAAGCACAAAGACAGAAGCAAAGCGAAAAACTTGCTGAGCTGTTACAGACCTACTATGTCACCCAACGTGCCAAGTCTTCTGCAAGTATTCTTAACCAAGGCGTCGAAGAAGACAGAATCAGCCAATATTTCCAGCACTTAGCCAAACAACGAGCACTCACGATTGAAGAGTTGGAAACAACCGTCAATCAACTTGCGGAAAGTGAAACACAACTAAAGCTAGAGAAGCAGCAAATTACTAAACTGATCGCGCAGCAGAATCAAAAGCGCCAGCAATTGACGAAAGAGCAGTCCAAGCGAAAAGGCACCGTCAGTAACATCAAAAAGAACATCACCAGTGATAAAGTTTACCTGTCAGAGCTGCAGCGCAATGAAACACGCTTAAAAGCTGAAATTGCCAAAGCGGCTAAAGCCGCGAAAGCAGCCAAACTCAATGCTGTTCCTATGGACGGTTTAGCAAAGCGTAAAGGTCGATTACCGTGGCCGCTTAAAGGCAAGATTCTCCACAACTACGGCTCGCGCCAAACGGGTCAGATAAACTGGAAAGGAATGGTGATTGACGCCAATTACGGTCAGTCAGTGAAAGCCGTCTACTCTGGTACTGTCGTATTTTCAGACTACCTCAGAGGATATGGTCTGGTGATTCTACTCGACCACGGAAAAGGCGACATGACCTTGTATGGCTTTAACCAAAGCTTGCTAAAGAAAGAAGGTGATAAAGTGTCCGCTGGCGAAACCATCGCATTGGCCGGTGACACAGGTGGTCAGCCACAAGCGTCACTTTACTTTGAAATCCGCCGCAACAGTAAAACTCAAAACCCTAAGGGTTGGCTGACAAGATAACCGCCATTTGCTCTCGCAAGACTAGGCGTAGTAGGCCTCAACTGCTTGAATAAACGTGTCAATCTGCTCTTTAGCTAAGGCGTTGATTCCCGCCGCTGCTGCACGACCGCCACCCGTCGCAAAATGAGCACATACATCTCCCGCTCCTTGCTTATTATTCAGCGGCGCACGTAAGGAAACGGTATAGCTCCCATCCGCATTCTCGGAAAGTACAGCATGCGCACGATCTGGAGTTTGATTCGCCAGCCAGTTGCCGTAAACGCCACTGATACGTCTCGAAGAAGCCTGGTTAGGCAGCTCAAACACACCCAACACATCACTTTGATGAGAAGCTTGAACTGCGAGCGCCTTATCCATATCACTTTGATACGCTGATTTGAGAGTATGATAAGGAGAGCGTTGATCCGCAATAACAGCAAAAGGATCATCATAAGCCAAAAGGTGCTTAAACAACTGAGCAGGGTCAAAATGCAGATCCGCCAGCTCGGCCCCATAGCCATTGTAGTTAACTAATGTCCCCAGCTCTTTCAACTGCTCTTTCTGTTCATCGGTGAGGCCAGCTCTGCCAGCCAGCTCATCCGCTTTTGCAATCAAGTTATCACCGTATGCAGCAGTTATCGCCCATAAGTGAAAACGACCTTGCAGCAACTCATCCACAATCAAGGCGGTACAGGTATTGGCCTCTAAATTAATGTGAGCATCGAGGTTGGTGGACTGTGGAATATCACCGGACTTGTGATGGTCGGCATAGAATACCTGAGCACCGGCAGCAAGAATCGTTTCTAAACTCGCCTTATTTTTCTCCATCGAGATATCCAGTACAGTGACGGAATCACTCGCCTGGCAATTAAGGGAATCGAGCAGTTTAATGTCGCGTTTCACGCCGGTGATCAGAGTTGACGTTTTGGGCTCAGCCAGACGCAGCTGAAGAAGCGCGATAATGCCATCCGCATCACCATTGAACACATCGTAGTGCATAAACAAAAACCCCTTAAAATATCTTTAGATACTTTAAGGGGTTAGCCTTATTTCAACAATCGCATTTGGTTATGGTTAAGCATGAATTGCTTTAACGCCATCTTCCAACAACTGTAATTGTTCAAGACCTTGTATGGTGGCTTTAGGCTTCACCACCGCGATCATCTGCAGCATTCCTTGATGAATCACCTGCTCCGTGATCTGAGTTTTTGGCGACATGGCCGCGCGGTAACCCAACCAGCTGGAAGCAATCAGATGCAAAGTGGTTACCAGAGATTTCATCTCATGCTCTTCCACTTTCAACAGTTCCAGCTCAACAAAGGCACGCATGATATTGATCAGATTGGTTTGCAGCTTTTCCTGTACCTGAATGTAATCATCATGCAATTGATCATCACGCTGGAGAATTTCTGGCAAGTTGGCGTAGAAAAATCGGTACTTCCACATCAGATTGAAGATAGAGTCTAGATAATGCTTGAGCAGCACTAGGCTTTCTTGTTGACCATGAATTGGCGAAAATCGCTCCAGCAGCTCATTGGAATAAAGCGCAAAAATTTCACGAACGATTTCTTGTTTGTTGCGGAAGTGGTAGTAAAGGTTGCCCGGACTAATGTCTATATGTGCTGCAATATGGTTAGTGGTGATATTACGCTCACCGTGTTCATTAAAGAGATCCAATGCGGCAAGCACTATTTTGTCGCGTGTCTTCATTCGTTTTCCGTACCCTCTTCCATTAATATTATCAGTATAACTGAGTATATTAACCAATAACAAAAAAGCGCCTGATTAGACCAGGCGCTTTCATCGGTTTCTTAGTTATTTGTGGTACGGCTTGGATAACTCATGAACCGCTTCAACAAACACACCGGCATTTTCAGGCGGTACATCTAGGTGAATACCATGGCCAAGGTTAAATACATGGCCTGTACCTGCGTCACCAAAGCCTTCTAGGATGGTCGCAACCTCTTCACGGATACGTTCTGGTGAAGCGTAAAGCATCGATGGATCCATATTGCCTTGCAGCGCCACTTTATCACCCACACGCTTAACAGCATCTTGGATGTTGATCGTCCAGTCCAGACCTACCGCATCACAGCCTGTTGCTGCGATTTGCTCTAACCACATACCACCGTTCTTAGTGAACAGAGTGACGGGAACACGGCGGCCATCGTTCTCACGAATCAAGCCATCGACGATTTTATGCATGTACTGTAGCGAGAACAGGTTGTAATCGCGTGGCGTTAAGACACCGCCCCAAGTATCAAAGACCATTACTGATTGAGCACCCGCTTTGATTTGTGCGTTTAGGTACTCAATAACGCTGTCTGCGAGTTTATCCAGTAGCAGATGCAGCGTCTGTGGTTCTGCGTACATCATCTTCTTGATCTTAGTGAAGGCTTTTGAGCTGCCACCTTCAACCATGTAAGTTGCCAAAGTCCATGGGCTACCAGAGAAACCAATCAGTGGTACATCACCGTTCAAATCTTTACGGATCTGACGCACTGCATTCATTACGTACTTCAGTTCACCTTCTGGGTCAGGAATACCAATTTTCTCAACATCCGCTTTGCAGGTAATCGGCTTATCAAATACCGGGCCTTCACCCGCAGCAAAGCGGAGTTCTAACCCCATTGCATCTGGGATGGTTAGGATGTCAGAGAACAAAATGGCAGCATCAAGTGGAAAACGGCGCAGTGGCTGCAGCGTGACTTCTGACGCCAGTTCTGCGTTCTTACACAAAGACATGAAATCGCCCGCTTCAGCACGGGTCGCTTTATATTCAGGTAAGTATCGTCCTGCCTGACGCATCATCCATACTGGCGTGTAATCCACAGGCTGCTTTAAAAGCGCACGCAGATAACGATCATTTTTTAATTCAGTCATTCCGTCTTTCCAACTATTCGGCTTCTATTTAGGGGCGCTATTCTAACACTGTTTTCCATGCAAAAGCTGTGTGCTTTGCAACCTAGATCAAGTTATTAACTTTTAAATCAGTGCTTAATTTGCACCCAATCATCAAGAGTGTTAAAAATTTGTTTGCTAGCGAAAACAACAATTATAACCTGAGTACTCGCTACTCAGCATCTCATAACGACATCTTACTTACCCCCTCCCTATCGGAGGGTTTTTTTTGTCTATAAATCAGTGAATTAATCCATCTCATCCAGAGTTTGTTGAATCAAGGATCGCGCGATGGTTCCTTCTGGTGCCACCGGCGGTAAGTCGTCCGCGCTAAACCACTGCGCGTCACTCAATTCACTGTAATCCGGCTTCAACTCTCCACCTTGATAGTCCGCCAGAAATCCCATCATCAGGCTGGACGGGAACGCCCAAGGCTGGCTGCCAAAATAACGAATGTTTGCCACATCGATACCGGTCTCTTCTTTCACCTCTCGAGCCACACACTGTTCAAGTGTTTCCCCAACCTCAACAAAGCCTGCAATCACGGTGTACATACCATTACGGTGTCTTGGATGCTGCGCTAGAAGAATTTGGTCGCCGTTGCGCACGGCAACAATGATGCACGGAAAAATACGCGGATAGTGTAACGTTCGACAGTCACCACACTGCATGGCGATTTGGTTGTGATTGAGATGGTTTCGGCCACCACATATCGGACAAAAGCGCAGTGTTTGCGTCATATGACCATACTGCACGGCTTTGCTAATCAGCAGAAACAATGGCTCGGGTAGATCTAAACAATCTCTCAACGACGTCAGTGGTAGTTCTTGCTCTAGCTCCTGAGCATTGAGCCACATGACTGGCAAGCCCTTGTAATTTCCAATCTTTATCGCATTTTCTTCAGGCAAATTAAACGCCTTCGCCGCACCACAAGGTAATGCATGGTCCACCAGCCAAGCCTCACTGCCTGATACAACACACCAATAAGCATTGCTCGTACGGTTCGTGTCACTGTTCTTTAACATTACCCTTCCTCTTCGCTTGCAGTTCATTCATTTTACTGGCAATCTAATTTCATACCAGAGTTTGTAGTGGAACAATTTTCTGGCTATAAATTCTAGTAAGGACAAGAGGTTGTATCTCTAGAATGGCTTTGCAAAGCAAAGCGTAATGATCACCGGAACTGTGATCCGATCATGAGGGCATGGTCATGCTGAATAAATTCAAACAAACACAAGAACAGTGGGGTGGCTCAAGTGAAGTCATCGATCATTGGTTAGAAACTCGCCAGTCACTTATTGTCGAATATTGCCAGTTAGGCTCTCTTCAGCCAGCGAATGGGCACGCTAACGTAGTTGAACTCCCTTCCCCGAAACAAATCAGCTCTTTTTGCAATCACGTCGTTGATTATATTTCCGAAGGCCATTTCAAAATTTACGATATGGTGATGGAAAAGTGGCAGGCTACAGGCTTTAAAACCAATAACGAGATTGACACCACCTACGCAAAAATCGTGTTAACCACCGAGCCTTTACTTGAGTTTAATGACAAGTACGTCAGCGTTAGTGCAGACGATGAGCTTCCTGATTTCGAAGTAGATATGTCAAAAGTTGGCGAACTACTCGAAGTGCGATTTGAAGTTGAAGATAATCTGATCCAGCTTATTGCCGATAGTCTAGCGATACCGCCAGGCGCTTAAAAAAGAGATTAGTGAGGGTTGGCGTAAAGTCAGCCCTTTTTGCTTAGTAACGTTTCGTTGTGGATGCGGGATAAGGGCACTCTCGCAGGCCAAAGCCCGTTCCAGCTTCCCATAGGACGCAGTTCGTTCCCTCCTCTCTCCAAAAACAAAAAAGGCACCCTAAGGTGCCTTTTATCATTTCTTGAATAACGATTACTCGTCAGCAGAGAAACCTGCGTTTAGCAATGCTGCAAGATTGTCAGTTGCTTGCTCAGCTGAAGGACCTTCTTGTTCTTCAGTGCGCTTAGCTTGGCGATCTTGGTGGTAAGCGAAACCTGTACCTGCTGGAATTAGACGACCAACAATTACGTTTTCTTTCAGACCACGTAGCTCATCACGTTTACCAGAAACAGCTGCTTCTGTTAGTACGCGAGTTGTCTCCTGGAACGATGCCGCAGAGATGAACGATTCAGTTGCTAGAGATGCCTTAGTAATACCAAGTAGCTCACGCTCGAAACGAACAAGCTCTTTGCCTTCAGCTTCTAGCTGACGGTTAGCAATCTTAACGTTCGCGTATTCAACCTGTTCACCAACTAGGAACTCTGTAGAGTCACCAGCGTGAGTGATTGTACACTTACGTAGCATCTGACGAACGATAGTCTCAATGTGCTTATCGTTAATCTTAACGCCCTGTAGACGGTATACTTCTTGAACTTCGTTCGCGATGTACTGAGTCACAGCGTGGATACCACGTAGACGTAGAATGTCATGTGGAGACTCTGGACCATCTGCGATCACGTCACCACGTTCAACTTTCTCGCCTTCGAATACGTTAAGCTGACGATGCTTAGGAATCATCTCTTCGTAAGCGTCGCCGCCGTCACGAGTGATTACTAGACGACGTTTACCTTTCGTTTCTTTACCGAAGCTCACAGTACCTGTGTGCTCAGCAAGAATCGCAGGCTCTTTCGGCTTACGAGCTTCGAATAGGTCAGCTACGCGTGGTAGACCACCGGTGATATCTTTGTTACCGCCAGATTTCTGAGGGATACGAGATAGCGTATCACCCACACCTACTTCTGCGCCGTCTTCGATGTTTACAATCGCTTTACCAGGTAGGAAGTAGTGAGCTGGCATTTCAGTACCAGGGATCATTACGTCATTACCCGCAGCATCAACAAGTTTGATAGCTGGACGCATATCTTTACCTGCTGCTGGGCGAGCGGCTGCTTCAGTTACTTCGCTTGAAGATAGACCTGTTAGATCATCTGTTTGACGAGAAACTGTTACGCCATCGATCATGTCCACAAACTGGATGCGACCTGCCACTTCAGTGATGATTGGCATAGTGTGCGCTTCCCAGTTCGCTACTGTTTCGCCAGCTTCAACCGCATCGTTGTCGCCTTTGCTTAGTAGGGAACCGTAAGGTAGTTTGTGTTTCTCTTTTGTACGACCGAATTCGTCGATGATAGTCAGCTCAGAAGCACGAGACGTGATTACAAGCTTCTTATCTTTGTTCATTACGAACTTAGCGTTGTGTAGCTTAACCGTACCAGTTGTCTTCGCTTGGATGCTGTTCTCTGCTGCTGCAGTAGATGCCGCACCACCGATGTGGAACGTACGCATCGTAAGCTGTGTACCCGGCTCACCGATAGACTGAGCAGCGATAACGCCGACTGCTTCACCTTGGTTCACTAGGTGACCACGTGCTAGGTCACGACCGTAACACTGTGCACAACAACCGAAGTCTGCATCACAGGTAACTACAGAGCGCACTTTCATGCTATCTACTGAGTTATCTTCCATGATCTGACACCACTTCTCATCAATCAGAGTATTACGTGGGATCAGTACTTCGTCAGTACCTGGCTTCAGAACGTCTTCTGCAACAACACGACCTAGAGCAAGCTCAGAAAGTGCAACTTTAACGTCACCACCTTCGATGTGAGGCATCATGTCGATACCTTCGTGCGTGCCACAGTCATGCTCGTGTACAACAACGTCTTGAGCAACGTCTACTAGACGACGAGTTAGGTAACCCGAGTTCGCTGTTTTCAGTGCCGTATCCGCAAGACCCTTACGAGCACCGTGCGTTGAGATAAAGTACTGAAGTACGTTTAGACCTTCTTTAAAGTTCGCAGTGATCGGCGTTTCGATGATTGAACCATCTGGACGTGCCATCAGACCACGCATACCTGCAAGCTGACGAATCTGAGCAGCAGAACCACGAGCGCCCGAGTCAGCCATCATGTAGATGCTGTTGAACGATTCTTGTTGCTCGTCTTCACCTTCTCGGTTCACTACTGTTTCAGATGAAAGGTTTTCCATCATCAACTTCGCTACGCGATCGTTGGTCGAAGCCCAAATATCGATCACTTTGTTGTAGCGCTCACCCGCAGTTACAAGACCAGATTGGTACTGTTCTTGAATTTCGCGAACTTCTGCTTCCGCTTCTTCGATCTCAGTGTATTTCGCATCTGGCACAACCATGTCGTCGATACCAACCGATACACCAGAAAGTGCTGCGTAAGCAAAACCTGTGTACATGATTTGGTCAGCGAAGATAACCGTATCTTTCAGACCTAGCTTACGGTACGCCTCGTTAAGTAGGTGAGAGATTTGCTTCTTACCTAGCTTCTGGTTAACGATGCTGTACGGAAGACCAGATGGCACGATTTGCCATAGCATTGCACGACCGATAGTTGTATCAACTAGCTTAGTCTCTGTTGTGCTGTTGCCATCTTCATCTTTTACCGTCTCAGTGATACGAACTTTAACGCGAGCGTGTAGCTCTGCAGACTTAGTACGGTATGCTTTCTCAGCTTCTGCTGGGCTAGCAAGGTACATACCTTCGCCTTTCACGTTAATCTTGTCACGAGTCATGTAGTAAAGACCCAATACAACGTCCTGAGAAGGTACGATGATCGGATCACCTGACGCTGGCGACAGAATGTTGTTTGTTGACATCATCAGAGTACGAGCTTCAAGCTGTGCTTCTAGAGTTAGAGGCACGTGAACCGCCATTTGGTCACCATCGAAGTCCGCGTTGTACGCCGCACACACAAGTGGGTGTAGCTGAATCGCTTTACCTTCGATAAGTACTGGTTCGAACGCCTGGATACCTAGACGGTGAAGTGTAGGTGCACGGTTCAATAGTACTGGGTGTTCGCGGATAACTTCGTCTAGGATATCCCAAACAACAGCTTCTTCGCGCTCTACCATCTTCTTAGCGGCTTTGATTGTCGTTGCTAGGCCACGAGTCTCAAGCTTGCTGTAGATAAATGGTTTGAATAGCTCAAGTGCCATCTTCTTAGGAAGACCACACTGGTGCAGACGAAGGTATGGACCTACTGTGATTACAGAACGGCCAGAGTAGTCTACACGCTTACCTAGAAGGTTCTGACGGAAACGACCTTGTTTACCCTTGATCATATCAGCAAGAGATTTCAGAGGACGCTTGTTCGAACCTGTGATCGCACGACCGCGACGACCGTTATCTAGAAGGGCATCAACAGACTCTTGCAGCATACGCTTTTCGTTGCGTACGATGATGTCCGGAGCAGCAAGCTCTAGTAGACGCTTCAAACGGTTGTTACGGTTGATTACGCGACGGTATAGGTCGTTCAGATCAGAAGTCGCGAAGCGACCGCCATCTAGTGGTACTAGAGGACGTAGATCTGGCGGAAGTACCGGAAGCACAGTTAGGATCATCCACTCTGGGTTGTTACCAGATTGAACGAACGCTTCAACTAGCTTCAGACGCTTAGTGATCTTCTTACGCTTAGTCTCTGAGTTAGTAGACTGAAGCTCTTCACGCATTTCTTCGATTTCAGCAGGCAGATCCATAGACGCAAGTAGGTCTTTGATCGCTTCCGCGCCCATCTTAGCCGTGAATTCATCACCCCATTCTTCTAGACGATCCAGATACTCTTCTTCAGTCAGCATCTGAGATTTTTCTAGATCAGTCATACCCGGTTCGGTTACTACGTACATTTCGAAGTAAAGAACACGCTCGATATCACGTAGAGGGATATCCATTAGTAGACCGATACGAGACGGCAGTGATTTTAGGAACCAGATGTGAGCAACTGGTGAAGCAAGCTCGATGTGGCCCATACGGTCACGACGAACTTTAGTTTGTGTAACTTCAACGCCACACTTCTCACAGATAACACCACGGTGTTTCAGACGCTTATATTTGCCACAAAGACATTCGTAGTCTTTTACTGGACCAAAGATACGCGCACAGAACAGACCATCACGCTCAGGTTTGAACGTACGATAGTTGATCGTTTCAGGTTTTTTAACTTCACCGAAAGACCATGAACGGATCATGTCTGGTGAAGATAGACCGATTTTGATTGCATCAAACTCTTCGGTCTTATGCTGTGCTTTTAGAAAGTTTAATAAGTCTTTCACAATCAGCTCCTGTAAGGAGTTAAAAGGAGCTCACCCGCAAAAGTGAGCACCTTCAACCAAATAACCCCGTGGGGATTACTCTTCGTCTTCTAGCTCGATGTTGATACCTAGCGAGCGAATCTCTTTCAACAGTACGTTGAACGATTCTGGCATGCCAGGTTCCATGCTGTGGTTACCGTCTACGATGTTCTTATACATCTTAGTACGGCCGTTAACGTCATCCGACTTAACGGTTAGCATTTCTTGTAGGGTGTAAGCTGCACCGTATGCTTCCAGTGCCCATACTTCCATCTCACCGAAACGCTGACCACCGAACTGAGCTTTACCACCAAGTGGTTGCTGAGTTACTAGGCTGTACGAGCCAGTAGAACGAGCGTGCATCTTGTCATCAACAAGGTGGTTCAGTTTCAGCATGTACATGTAACCAACAGTTACAGGACGCTCAAACGCATCACCTGTGCGACCATCAAATAGCGTTAGCTGACCAGATTCTGGTAGGTCACCTAGTTTCAATAGCTCTTTGATTGATTGCTCAGAAGCACCGTCAAATACTGGAGTCGCGATCGGTAGACCACCACGTAGGTTCTTGATCAGCGTACGAACTTCGTCATCAGATAGAGACGCAACGTCTACTTTCTGACGAGTATCGCCAAGGTCGTAAACTTTCTGTAGGAAGTCACGGAACTTAGCCAGCTCTTGCTGCTCTTTCACCATCTGGTTGATCTTGTCACCGATGCCTTTCGCTGCCAGACCTAAGTGTACTTCTAGGATCTGACCGATGTTCATACGCGAAGGTACACCCAGTGGGTTCAGTACGATATCAACCGGCTGACCTTTCTCATCGTAAGGCATGTCTTCAACAGGGTTGATCTTAGAGATTACACCCTTGTTACCGTGACGACCCGCCATCTTATCACCAGGCTGGATACGACGTTTAACCGCTAGATAAACCTTAACGATCTTCAGTACGCCAGGTGCTAGATCATCACCTTGTGTGATCTTACGACGCTTAGTTTCAAACTTCTTATCGAAGTCAGCACGTAGCTCGTCGTACTGCTCTGCTAGCTGTTCAAGCTGAGTCTGTTGAGCATCATCTTCAAGCGTTAGCTCTAGCCACTTCTTACGATCAATAGCGTCTAGTTTCGCTTCAGTGTAACCACCGTCAAGAAGTACAGCTTTAACACGGTTTAGAAGGCCGCCCTCAAGAATCTGGAATTCTTCAGTAAGGTCTTTCTTCGCTTCTTTAAGCTGCATCTGTTCAATTTCAAGTGCACGTTTGTCTTTTTCAACACCGTCACGAGTAAATACTTGAACGTCGATGATCGTACCTGATACAGAGTTTGGTACGCGTAGAGACGTATCTTTAACGTCTGACGCTTTCTCACCGAAGATAGCACGTAGTAGCTTCTCTTCAGGAGTTAGCTGAGTTTCACCTTTAGGCGTTACTTTACCTACAAGGATGTCACCACCTTTCACTTCCGCACCGATGTAAACGATACCTGACTCGTCTAGTTTAGACAGAGCAGACTCACCTACGTTTGGAATGTCAGCTGTGATTTCTTCAGCACCAAGTTTAGTATCACGTGCCACACAAGATAGCTCTTGAATGTGGATCGTAGTGAAACGGTCTTCTTGAACTACGCGCTCAGATACTAAGATCGAGTCTTCGAAGTTGTAGCCGTTCCAAGGCATGAATGCGATACGCATGTTCTGACCAAGTGCTAGCTCACCAAGGTCTGTTGAAGGACCATCAGCAAGAACGTCACCACGTGCAACTGGTTCACCCGGCATCACACATGGACGCTGGTTGATACACGTATTTTGGTTAGAACGAGTGTATTTAGTTAGGTTGTAGATATCGATACCCGCTTCACCAGGGATCAGCTCGTCTTCGTTTACTTTAACAACGATACGAGAAGCATCTACAGACTGGATTACACCACCACGTTTCGCTACTGCTGTAACACCAGAGTCAACTGCGATGTTACGCTCGATACCAGTACCAACTAGAGGCTTATCAGCCTTAAGTGTTGGAACGGCCTGACGTTGCATGTTCGCACCCATCAATGCACGGTTCGCATCATCGTGTTCTAGGAACGGGATAAGCGATGCAGCGATAGATACAACCTGGTTAGTTGCAACGTCCATGTAGTCAACATGTTCGCGTGGGTGTAGGCCAGATTCACCTTTCTGACGAGCTGTGATTAGCTCTTCAGCAAATGTACCTTGCTCAGAAAGTACCGTGTTCGCCTGAGCGATAACGTACTGACCTTCCTGAATAGCAGATAGGTAATCGACTTCGTCTGTTACTACGCCATCTACTACGCGACGGTATGGTGTCTCAAGGAAACCGTACTCATTACAACGCGCAAACGCAGATAGAGAGTTGATCAGACCGATGTTTGGACCTTCCGGCGTTTCGATCGGACATAGACGACCGTAGTGAGTTACGTGTACGTCACGTACTTCGAAGCCAGCACGTTCACGAGTAAGACCACCAGGACCCAATGCAGAGATACGACGCTTGTGCGTCACTTCTGATAGCGGGTTGTTTTGGTCCATAAACTGTGAAAGCTGTGAAGAGCCAAAGAATTCTTTAACCGCAGCAGAGATAGGCTTAGCGTTGATTAGATCTTGAGGCATGATTGCATCAAGGTCACCAAGGCTTAAACGCTCTTTAACAGCACGTTCAACACGTACTAGACCAACGCGGAATTGGTTTTCAGCCATTTCACCAACTGAACGGATACGACGGTTACCTAGGTGGTCGATATCGTCCACTTCACCGATGCCGTT
This sequence comes from Vibrio sp. St2, assembly GCF_947311885.1. Taxonomy (NCBI): domain Bacteria; kingdom Pseudomonadati; phylum Pseudomonadota; class Gammaproteobacteria; order Vibrionales; family Vibrionaceae; genus Vibrio; species Vibrio sp. St2. The sequence goes on from NZ_CAMZNA010000022.1 coordinate 22,828, forward strand.
ACGGATAGCGATAAGCTTCTTCATCACTTCAACGATATCAGTTTCGTCAAGTGTGCCTTGCTCTTGAGCATCTTCACGTTCGATAGAGCTGTTGAACTTCATACGACCAACAGTCGATAGATCGTAACGCTCTTCTGAGAAGAATAGGCTTTCGAATAGTGCTTCAGCAGCTTCTTTCGTTGGTGGCTCACCAGGGCGCATCATGCGGTAGATTTCTACCAATGCAGAAATACGATCAACAGTGCTGTCGATACGCAGTGTGTCTGACATGAATGGACCGTGATCTAGGTCGTTCGTAAATAGAACTTCTAGAGCTTTATGGCCTGCCTGAGATAGGTTCGCTAGTGCTTCAAGACTGATTTCTTGGTTAGCCGCAACGATGATCTCGCCAGTCGCTTCGTTGATGTAGTCTTTTGAAGACACTTTGCCTACGATGTACTCTACAGGTACTTCGATATGCTCAACGCCATCTTTTTCAAGCTGACGGATGTGGCGTGCCGTTACACGACGACCAGTTTCAACGTAAGTCTTGCCGTTTGCTTCGATATCGAATGACGCAGTTTCACCACGTAGACGATCAGGAACCAACTCCATAAGTAGAGTTTGATCTTTAACCTCGAAGTTCACCTTCTCAAAGAAGATGTCCAGGATCTCTTCTGTCGTCTTACCTAGTGCGCGAAGAATGATAGATGCTGGTAGCTTACGACGGCGGTCGATACGTACGTATAGGTTGTCCTTAGGATCAAACTCGAAATCAAGCCATGAACCACGGTAAGGAATGATACGTGCGTTATATAGAACTTTACCTGAAGAGTGGGTCTTACCTTTATCGCTGTCGAAGAATACACCTGGGCTTCTGTGCAGCTGGGATACGATAACCCTCTCGGTACCATTGATAACGAAGGTACCATTGTCTGTCATAAGCGGAATTTCGCCCATGTAGACTTCTTGTTCTTTAATGTCTTTTACAGTACCTGCTGGCGCGTCTTTATCAAAGATTACTAGGCGTAGTTTTACGCGAAGTGGTTTTGAGTAAGTTACGCCGCGAATTTGACATTCTTTAACATCAAAAACTGGCTCACCAAGACGGTAGCTAACGTATTGCAGCTCGGAATTGCCGTTGTAGCTCTGAATTGGAAATACAGAACGGAAAGCAGCTTCAAGACCGTATTGACCTTCAGGATCCTGTTCGATGAATTTTTCGAACGAATCGAGCTGGATCGATAGCAGGTATGGAATGTCCAACACTTGTGGACGAGTACCAAAGTCCTTACGGATGCGCTTTTTCTCGGTATAAGAGTAAACCATGGGGTTCCTCAGCTCGCTGATAAGTGACCCAAACTGTCTCCAATCGTTATGAGACAGTGACTAACACCTGTTTGAATGTAGTGACATTTCATTAAGCTGTAATGAAATGTTTTTTGCTAGGAACCTGGGTGCTCAAACAGCGGAAAAATCACCCAACCCCTACAGCGCAAAAAGGCCGGTGGTTATAAAACCACCAGCCATTAGCCGTTAGGCTAAGAAACTATGCAATAATTACTTAACAGTAACACTTGCACCAGCTTCTTCTAGCTGAGCTTTAAGAGCTTCAGCTTCATCTTTCTCGATGCCTTCTTTTAGAGGTGCAGGTGCGCCGTCTACTAGAGCTTTAGCTTCTTTAAGGCCTAGGCCAGTTGCGCCACGTACTGCTTTGATTACAGCAACTTTGTTACCGCCAGCAGATTCTAGGATTACGTCGAATTCAGTTTGCTCAGCAGCAGCTTCGCCACCAGCAGCGCCGCCAGCAACAACAGCAGCAGCAGCAGAAACACCGAATTTCTCTTCCATTGCTTCGATTAGTTCAACAACTTGCATTACAGACATTTCTGCAACTGCGTCTAGGATTTGCTCGTTTGTAATAGACATAACAATTCTCTTTTAAAATCAACAATAAGTTTAATTAGCAACCAGTAAAAAGCAAGGCTTATGCCGCAGCTTCTTCTTTTTGATCGCGTAGTGCAGCGATAGTACGTACCAGCTTGCCTGCAGAAGCTTCTTTCATGCACATCATTAGGCGTGCAATTGCTTCGTCGTAAGTTGGTAGTGTCGCTAGTACTTCAGCATCAGTAACTGCGCCTTCGAATGCAGCAGCTTTGATCTCGAACTTGTCGTTCTCTTTAGCGAAGTCTTTGAAAAGACGCGCTGCGGCACCTGGGTGCTCGTTAGAGAATGCGATTAGAGTAGGACCAGTGAAAGTGTCTGTTAGACACTCGTAGTCTGTACCTTCAACCGCACGACGCGCTAGAGTATTACGAACAACTTTCAGGTAAACGCCCGCTTCACGAGCTTGTTTACGTAGAGAAGTCATCGCGCCTACTTCAACGCCACGAGAGTCAGCTACAACTGCAGAAAGTGCACCACTGGCAGCTTCGTTGACTTCAGCAACAATTGCTTTTTTGTCTTGAAGGTTTAAAGCCATCTTGGATTTACTCCTGGTTGTCGTTACACCACTCACTATTATCACAACAGTGAGAGCTATTGAGGTGCTTCCCAGAAGAAAGGTAACTATTTACATAGAGCTTTCTGTCAGTTCGGGCACCATCTACGTAGGGTAATTAAGTCTTTATTTATCAAATAAATTCAGACACCTACGGTCTTGGACGGAGACTGGGTCTTAATTCTTACAGAACCAAAGTTCAGCCCCAACCACAAATATTAGGCGCGAAATTATACACAAATTTCGCGCCTAAGCAAATATATTAGTTTGCTAGAGTGTTCAGGCTAGCCTGATCAACAGCAACACCAGCACCCATAGTAGTAGAGATGCTTACTTTCTGCAGGAATGTACCCTTAGCAGAAGATGGCTTAGCTTTCTTCAGAGCAACTAGAAGTGCTTCTAGGTTCTCTTTGATCTGCTCAGCAGAGAAGTTTGCTTTACCGATAGTAGTGTGGATGATGCCGTTCTTGTCGTTACGGTAACGAACCTGACCAGCTTTAGCGTTCTTAACTGCTTCAGCAACGTTAGGAGTTACAGTACCAACTTTAGGGTTTGGCATTAGACCGCGAGGACCTAGGATAGTACCTAGTTGACCTACAACGCGCATTGCATCTGGAGAAGCAACAACTACGTCAAAGTTCATTTCGCCTTTCTTCACTTGCTCAGCAAGATCTTCCATACCAACGATGTCTGCGCCAGCTTCTTTAGCTGCTTCAGCGTTTGCACCTTGAGTGAACACTGCAACGCGGATTTCGCGGCCAGTACCGTGAGGTAGTACAGTTGCACCACGTACGTTCTGGTCAGATTTACGAGCATCGATGCCTAGGTTAACAGCAACGTCTACAGACTCAACGAATTTAGCAGTTGCTAGTTCTTGAAGAAGAGCTACAGCTTCGTTGATTTCGTACTCTTTAGTTACGTCAACTTTTTCGCGGATAACGCGCATGCGCTTAGTTAGTTTTGCCATGATCTTAACCCTCTACCACTAGGCCCATTGAACGAGCAGTACCAGCGATAGAACGCTTCATTGCTTCGATGTCAGCACCAGTCATATCTGCAGCTTTAGTTTCTGCGATTTCCTGAAGCTGAGCGTCAGTTACAGTACCCACTTTCTCAGTGTTTGGACGACCTGAACCAGACTTAACGCCAGCCGCTTTCTTAAGAAGAACTGCAGCAGGTGGAGTCTTAGTTACGAACGTGAAAGAACGGTCGTTGTATACTGTGATAACAACTGGAGTCGGTAGACCTTTCTCAACAGATTCTGTTTTTGCGTTAAACGCTTTACAGAATTCCATGATGTTCACACCGTGTTGACCTAGAGCAGGACCAACCGGTGGACTCGGGTTCGCCATACCAGCAGCAACTTGTAGCTTGATGTAAGCTTCAACTTTCTTAGCCATGATTTTTCCTAATTTTGGGTACTAACGCTAATCGACCGATCAGCTCCCCGTTTACGTAAATAACTTTTTACTTCGATGGAAGTAAAAAGGCGCGAAATTATAGTCATAATTCGCGCCTTAAACAACCCTAAAAAGGTGTTTTTTTAATCAAGTTTTTCAACCTGACCAAACTCAAGCTCAACTGGTGTTGCACGACCAAAGATCGATACAGACACTTTCAGGCGGCTCTTCTCGTAATCCACTTCTTCAACGGTACCGTTGAAGTCAGCAAATGGACCGTCAGTAACACGTACCACTTCACCCGCTTCGTACATAGTACGTGGACGTGGTGATTCACTCGCCTTCTCAAGACGGTTAAGGATAGCGTCAGCTTCTTTATCAGTGATAGGAGCTGGACGGTCAGAGGTACCACCAATGAAGCCCATGACACGTGGCACGCTGCGTACTAGGTGCCATGATTCATCGTTCATGATCATCTGAACGAGGACGTAACCAGGGAAGAACTTACGCTCAGACTTACGACGTTGGCCTGCGCGCATCTCCACTACTTCTTCAGTAGGGACTAGAACTTCACCAAATAGCTCTTCCATGCTGTGCATTTTGATATGCTCACGAAGAGACTGAGCTACACGGCCTTCAAATCCAGAGAAGGCTTGAACCACATACCAGCGTTTTTTAGGAGCTTCACTCATGAATTAAAACCCTCTATACCCCAGTCACAAAGTTGACAAGACGAACCATAATGCCGTCGATGCCCCAAAGTGCCAGAGCCATTACAATACTTACAGCTAAAACGATCAAAGTCGTTTGCACAGTTTCTTGACGCGTTGGCCAAACTACTTTGCGAACTTCCATACGAGATTCTTTAGCGAACTCGATCGCAGCTTTACCTTTTGTTGTTGTAGCAGCAACACCAAGTGCCGCAGCAATCAGTACAACAACACCTGCAGCGCGAATCACTACAGACATTTCACCATACAGGTAATTACCCACAACAGCGGCAGCTAGCAGAACGAAAGTGACAATCCACTTGAAGATATCTGCGCCATTTGAGCTTTCAGGAGTTTCAGCATTATTTGCTTTCATAAAACCAAGCCTGTCACAAGTCTTAATATAGACGACAACAACCCCGCTGTTGCAGGGCAAATCCATGAAACGACAACCTTATCGATTGACGCACTCTTTCTTAATGACCAAGAAGCAACATCTTGGGCAAAAAATCCTGCTTAATATCTGCTTGGATAAGAAATTAGCAAACATTATATTTAGTGCAGAAAAAGGGCATCAAATGATGCCCTTTTTGCTACTGGTTCGTCAAATCTTATTCAAAGATTTTTCAGAAGTCTTCAGCAATTCCTGAGAATTAGTCGAAGATCTTAGCAACAACACCAGCACCTACTGTACGGCCACCTTCACGGATCGCGAAACGAAGACCT
>NZ_CAMZNA010000023.1:0-19282 GCF_947311885.1 Vibrio sp. St2
CGGGGTGGAGCAGCTTGGTAGCTCGTCGGGCTCATAACCCGAAGGTCGTCGGTTCAAATCCGGCCCCCGCAACCAATTCTCCTTATGAGAATATGCGACACTAGCTCAGTTGGTAGAGCGCAACCTTGCCAAGGTTGAGGTCACGAGTTCGAACCTCGTGTGTCGCTCCAATTTTCTAAGCCTTCATTATGCTTTGAATAATGAACTGCGACACTAGCTCAGTTGGTAGAGCGCAACCTTGCCAAGGTTGAGGTCACGAGTTCGAACCTCGTGTGTCGCTCCAAATTCTTCTCAGACTTCAGACGTCTGATCGACCTTAAAGGTCACCGCTCTTTATCTAATGCTGTGAAGCATAAACCAATCAAAATCATAATAAGTCCTCCATTACGGTGGGCGTTTTTATGTCTAAAATTCAAATCAGCACGAGATGTGCTCGTTTTATTTTTTAATGACAAGCCTCGGTGAGTCAGGGCTGGCTGTAAAAACTAACAGAGTTATCCACAATTATTGTCCTGTGGATAAGTTGGTGGGTAACCTGATTATGGATGCTGATTTGAGTCGAAGAGAAATGATCTTTTGTGTTATGAAAGTTTCTTTCTGATTCCTGATATTAAGCTAAGCCTTTGTATTAAAAGAATTTATCGCTTAGCCGTTGTTAGCTAAAGAGAATCTCGTTCGATCATTAAGTGATTGTTTTTTGATCTTGGTCATTTATGGCTAATGTGATTAACTTCTTTAGCTGAAAGAAAACAAGCAATCGCCCTTTCTTTTTTCCACATTCTCGTTTTTAGAGCTAAATCAAATTACGCCGTGTTATATCAGGCAAAGTTTATGCATCTCTGGGGAGCCCTTTTTGCACGATACGGATTAGCCTATTTAGCTTAGTCGATGAATGGGGTATTTGGGCAATTTGTTGCTCTATCGCCCAACGAATATGTTCATCCAGTACTTCACTCAATCCTATACGCAGCTCTAGTGCCTCAATAATATTAGCTGAATATGGCGCATTGCCCATGGCGATCGACAAATTTCTTAACCATTGGATATGACCTATTCTTCGAATGGCAGAACCTTCCATATTTTTGAGAAATGTTTTTTCATCCCATGTAAACAGAGTAACAAGATCTGGTGAGGTTAACGCCTGTCTACGATGAAAATCTTCGCGTTCAGTTAATTCAGAGAAGCGGTTCCATGGGCAAACAAGCTGGCAGTCATCGCACCCATAAATACGGTTACCCATAGGCTTGCGGAATTCTTCAGGAATCACGCCGTCGAATTCAATGGTCAGGTAAGAAATGCATCGTCGTGCATCAACGACGCCTTCTTCAATAATGGCTTGAGTAGGGCAGGAAGTGATACAAGCGGTACATTTACCACAGTCACCTTGGTGCGCTTCATCGACGGGCAAAGGTAAATCGATGAGTAGCTCACCAAGAAAAAACCACGAACCACAATCTTTATCCAGAATGAGGGAGTGCTTTCCGGTCCAACCTAGTCCTGCTTTTTGCGCTAAAGGACGCTCGAGAATAGGCGCGGAATCGACAAAAGGGCGGTAGCCAAACTGCCCCACTTCTTGTTCTATTTTCCGGCCAAGTTTCTTTAGCTGGTTGCGTACCAGTTTGTGGTAATCTCGGCCTAGTGCATAGCGGCTTATATAAGCTTGGGTGGGGTTGGCTAAGTTGGCTGCAAATAGCGCTTCAGGAGGGAGGTAGTCCATGCGGACGCTAATGACTCGCACTGTGCCAGGCAGAAGCTCAGCAGGTCGTGCTCGCATCATGCCGTGACGTGCCATCCAATCCATCTCACCGTGATAGCCGGCATCAAGCCATTTTTGCAGTGCTGCTTCGTGTTCACTCAGGTCAACATCGCAGATACCGGCTTTCTGGAAGCCAAGCTCTTGTGCCCAAGCTTTGATCTTGTTTGCGAGCTCTTGGTAGTTCATGCTAATGACTCTGGTGAAATGGGGGGCGGATCTTAACGGATCTTTTTCGTTGAATCTAGCAGCGAAATCAGAGAATTCATGCCAAAATAGCAGGAATTTGGCTTTTACTTACACAACAGACCTTGTCTCTCAATTCCAACCCAGTTTACTATTCCTGTTCTTTTGATTTTTATATAGTCACCCAGTAGAGATTGATCTTCATGACCACGAAACATTTTGCCCTTAAAGATGAACAAGCAACGATTCAATTAGGGACAGTCTTGGCAAACCTATGCTCTCAACAAACCACCATCTATTTACACGGTGATTTGGGCGCTGGTAAAACGACATTCAGCCGAGGTTTTGTGCGTGCACTGGGTCATCAGGGAAATGTGAAAAGCCCAACCTATACCCTAGTGGAGCCGTACCAGCTAGACCAATGGCAAGTTTATCATTTTGATCTATACCGCTTAGCCGATCCGGAAGAGTTGGAGTTCATGGGGATCCGAGATTACTTTACGCCTGATGCGATCTGTTTGGTTGAATGGCCAGAGAAAGGTCAGGGTTTGCTTCCTCGCGCAGATCTGGATATAGAGTTGCGCTATGACGGTGAAGCGCGCGTGGTTGATCTCACTGCCAATAATGATTATGGATCTAAATTACTTGAACAGTTGGAGTTATGATAATCAATAAATTCGTTCGAGCTGTCTCTGTCTCTTTTCTCCTAGCTCTGTTTCTTTTGCCCACTCGTGTGTGGGCAAATGCTCTTGAAAGTATTCGTGTTTGGCCGTCTCCTGACGAAACCCGTGTGGTGATTGATTTGGCATCGGAGGCGGAGTACAGCTATTTCACACTCAGCAGTCCTGATCGCTTAGTCGTGGATCTCAAGCAGACTTCCATCAATACCAAATTACCGATTAACGTCTCGGAAAGTCCAGTACTGAAAAGGATTCGTAAGAGTTCGCCACCACAGAAAGGTACCTATCGACTGGTGTTTGAACTCAAACGCAAAGTGACGCCTCAGTTGTTTAAGCTGGCGCCTACTCCGGGTGGTCAATATGGTCATCGTTTGGTGATCGACATGCCTCATGGCTCATCCTCTTCATCTACCTCAGCAGCCAAGCCTTCTTCGTCTAGTAGTTCACCTCAAGTGAGTCGAGATGCCTCTCAGTTATTGGGCACCGCTGATATCGTTGTTGCGATTGACGCTGGGCACGGTGGTGAAGACCCAGGGTCTATCGGGCCAAGCCGCAAGTATGAGAAGCATGCGACTTTGGCAATCTCCAAGAAAATTGCTGCTCAGATCAATGCTGTTCCGGGCATGAAAGCCGTGTTGACTCGTCGTGGTGATTACTTTGTGAATCTCAACAAACGCTCCGAAATTGCGCGTGGCAGCAAGGCACATTTATTAGTTTCAATTCATGCTGATGGTTTCCGCACTCCGCAGCCGCGCGGTGGTTCAGTGTTTGTGCTTAATACACGTCGAGCAAATTCAGAAATCGCCCGTTGGGTAGAGAATCACGAAGAACAGTCGCAACTACTGGGTGGTGCAGGTGAAGTTCTTTCTAAGAACACCAGCGATAAGAATGTTAGCCAGACGTTGTTGGATCTGCAGTTCAGTCATTCTCAGAAAGAAGGCTATAAAGTTGCCACTAAGATCCTCAAACAGATGAGCAGAGCTGGAATTAAACTACACAAGAAGCAACCTGTGAACGCCAGCCTAGCGGTATTGAAGTCGCCTGATATTCCATCTGTCTTGGTTGAGACTGGGTTCATTACTAACCCGACAGAAGAAAAATTACTTTTTCAACGCAGCCATCAAGATAAATTGGCGCGTGCACTGACTAAAGCGATTGTTCAGTACTTTGAAGCGAATCCACCTGAAGGTACTCTGTTCTCGAATCGTGGTAAGACTATAAAACATAAGGTTAAACGCGGTGAATCGCTGTCAGTGATTGCCAAAAAGTACGGCACGACAACGAAAGCCATCATGCAGGCCAATAAGCTGAAAAGTTCTGGTCTCGCGATTGGTCAGGTGTTGACGATCCCAGGCTCAAAAGGTGCAATACCAGTACCTAAAGTGACGAATCCGGTGGAAACCAAGACCATCACTCATGTGGTTCAAAGTGGGGAATACCTCGGTAAGATTGCTGCGCGATACAAAGTGTCGGTTGCAACGATTAAACGCGAAAACAAACTGCGTTCTGACACGCTGAAGCTCGGTCAAAAGCTGAAAATTACCGTCAGCATGAAAGATCAGCCGTTACGTAAACACAAAGTGAAGCGTGGTGAGTTCCTTGGGAAAATTGCCAGCCAGTATGATGTAAGTGTCAGCGCGATCCGAAAAGCTAATAATCTGCGTTCAGATGAACTGGCGATTGGTCAGGTACTGATCATTCCGAATAAGTAGCGACAAGCATGACGATTAAAATTCTACCAGCACGACTGGCTAACCAGATTGCCGCAGGGGAAGTGGTCGAGAGACCAGCTTCTGTTGTCAAAGAGCTGGTCGAAAACAGTTTAGACTCTGGTGCTACCCGGATTGATATTGATATCGAAAAAGGTGGCGCTAAGCTTATCCGTGTACGTGACAATGGCAAAGGCATTGCCAAGGATGAGTTGGGCTTAGCTTTGAGTCGTCATGCGACGTCAAAAATACATAGCTTAGATGATCTTGAAGCGATCGTGAGTTTAGGGTTTCGTGGCGAAGCGCTTGCCAGTATTAGTTCTGTTGCTCGTCTGACACTGACCTCTCGTCCTGCCACACAAGATCAGGCTTGGTCTGCGTACAGTGAAGGACGCGAGATGCAAGTTAAGCTGCAACCGACGGCGCACCCTATTGGTACGTCAGTCGAAGTGTTGGATCTGTTTTTCAATACGCCAGCTAGGCGTAAATTCCTCCGCACAGAGAAGACCGAGTTTACTCATATTGATGAGCTGTTAAAACGTATCGCTTTAAGCCGATTTGACGTCACGATCAATTTGCGACACAACGGCAAAATGATCAAACAGTACAGAGCGGCTAAGACTCAGGTTCAAGAAGAGAAGCGCATTGCAGCGGTATGTGGCAACCCGTTCGTGCGCAATATGTTGAAAATTGAGCTTGAACACCAAGGGCTCAAGCTGCATGGCTGGATCACGACGCCCGAAGGAGCTCGTCAGCAAAGTGATCTGCAATACTGCTACGTCAATGGCCGTATGATGCGTGACAAGCTGATCAACCATGCCATTAGGCAAAGCTACGAGACCAGTCTACGTCCTGAACAGTTTGCTACTTATGTGCTGTTTATTGAGATTGACCCCCATCAAGTCGATGTGAATGTCCATCCGGCGAAACATGAAGTGCGTTTCCATCAAGCTCGTCTGGTACATGACTTTATTTATCAAGCCTTGAGTGATGCTCTAGTACAGAGTGCTCAGATTGATAAACCCGACATCAACGCCTCTGCATTTCATACAGAACCCGTTACACCGGAAATACCTACCCCCGTCACTGCCGACACCAATCCTGTGTCTGAAAGCGTGTATCGAGCAGTGGAAAAAGTGCCTGCTTATCCTGGTCAGCAAGGCTATGAAGAAAAGCGTCAAGCTGAGAAAGAGCGTACTCAGGTACGTGAGGCAGCAGCGAAAAGTGACTGGGTAGAGTCGCGTCCTGTACCTCGGCAAAAAGCGAAATCTGAAGAGCGCTATGGAGAGCCAGCACCAAGCAAGCAGGAAGTGCGTGCTTACAAAGAGTTGCTGGAAACACCAGTGTTGTCTCAGAAAGCCCCTTCAATTCCTTCAGAACTCGAACCTGTACCTTCAGCTCTCGCAGAGCCTGCTGAGACAATAGAGGCATTGGGCAAAGCTGTCTGCGTGACTCAAGGCCAGTACTTGCTTATGGGAGATAAGCTGGGAGCGAGGGTAGTCTCAATGGCTAAAGCAGAATGGTTGCGTGTGAACGGGCAATTGTCTCTCAATGGAGGTGGACTGAAGAGTCAGCCTCTCTTGGTGCCATTGTCATTGAAACTCGATCCTCAGCAGATTGAAGCCTCTCAACAGCATCACGCAACGTTGATGCAGTTTGGCATAGAGTTGAAGAGTCGAAACTCATCCTCATTGATGATCATGGGGGTACCTCAGCCGCTTCGTCAGCAAAATTTGCAACAATTAATACCAGATCTGTTATCTTACGCCGCTTTGATATCAGAGAATGATCAAGCTTTGCCACCACAGGCGCTCTCTGATTGGTTAACTAACCAGATCACACAGGTTAAAAGCGACTACACTTTGTCGGAAGCGATACAGGTCATTGCTGAGATAGAACAACTTTGGCAGGGGAACCTGCCGTTAGATGACCGTACTTTTGTTCGCCCTGTTGATTTTTCTGCAACCATTGCAGCGATGAAGTTATGAAGAATGAATTACCTTTGGCCCTCTTTTTAATGGGGCCAACCGCATCGGGGAAAACCGATCTGGCTATCCGCCTGCGAAAAAAATTTCCAGTGGAAATTATTTCTGTGGATTCCGCTCTAATTTATAAAGGGATGGATATCGGTACCGCCAAGCCTGATGATGAAGAACAGGCACAGGCCCCGCATCGATTGATCGATATTCTCGATCCTAGCGAAGCCTATTCCGCCGCAGACTTTCGTCGCGATGCGTTGAATGAAATGCACAAGATTGTAGAGCAAGGCAAGATTCCACTCTTGGTTGGTGGCACCATGCTCTATTACAAAGCACTACTGGAAGGTTTGTCACCTCTTCCGGCTGCAAACCCTGAAATCCGTCAGCAAATTGAGCAAGAAGCATTGACTCTAGGCTGGGAGGTACTGCACGATCAACTCAAAGAGATTGATCCGGTTTCTGCTGAACGAATCCACCCGAATGATCCGCAAAGATTGTCGAGGGCATTGGAAGTTTATCGAATTTCAGGTAAAACTCTTACTGAACTGACTCAAACCAAAGGTGAAAGCCTGCCGTTTAGAGTGAAACAGTTCGCTATAGCTCCCAAGGAAAGGGCTGAACTCCATCGCCGAATCGAATTGAGGTTCGACAAAATGATGGAAGCAGGATTCGAGCAAGAAATGCGTGAGTTGTACGCTCGCGATGATCTTAACCCCGATCTTCCTTCTATTCGTTGCGTCGGTTATCGGCAGATGTGGGATTATTTGGCTGGGAATTGCACACTTGATGATGCCATATTTAAAGGTATCTGTGCGACCCGCCAGTTGGCCAAGCGACAAATCACCTGGTTACGCAGCTGGGATGATTTAACTTGGTTAGATAGCGAAAACATAGAACAGTCTCTAGAAACCGTATCAAATGCCATAGCGTCTGAAGGTTTTAGCTGTGTATAATGTGATCGCTTTTGCGTGAATGTACCCTGTAAAGGATCTGTTACTTGAAATTTGATGGTAAAGCCGTCATAACAGGTAACGACAGGGTGTTTTTTATCGTTTAGCTCAGATGCAAAGGCCGCACCTAGTTTTGCAGCGCACCACTAGCTAAATAACTAGAACAAAATTACAAAATAAGGAAAATAAAATGGCTAAGGGGCAATCTCTTCAAGACCCATTCTTAAATGCATTACGTCGTGAACGTATTCCCGTATCAATCTACCTAGTAAACGGAATTAAACTACAGGGTCAGATTGAGTCTTTCGATCAATTTGTGATCTTGCTGAAAAACACAGTAAACCAAATGGTATACAAGCACGCTATCTCTACGGTAGTTCCTGCTCGTCCAGTTAGCCACCACAGTGGTGAACGTCCTCAGGGTGGCGAGCGTCAGCAAGAGAAATCAGAAGATTAATTCTCTGAACAAGAAAATTAGTATTATTTTAAGGAGTTGATTGCTTGTTTGACCGTTATGAAGCCGGTGAGCGAGCCGTACTTGTTCATATCAACTTCACGCAAGAAGGGGAGTGGGAAGATCTCAGCGAGTTTGAAATGCTGGTATCTTCAGCTGGTGTCTCAACGTTACAAGTTGTAACCGGTAGTCGCCAGTCACCACACCCTAAATATTATGTCGGAGAGGGTAAAGCTCAGGAAATTGCCCAAGCGGTGCAACTTGCTGCTGCAGATATAGTGATATTCAATCACGCCCTCTCTCCTGCCCAAGAACGTAACCTAGAATCGTTGTGTAAATGTCGAGTCCTTGATCGTACCGGTCTGATCCTCGATATCTTTGCTCAACGCGCCCGAACACACGAAGGTAAATTACAGGTTGAGCTCGCTCAGCTTCGTCATATCTCTACTCGCCTTATTCGTGGTTGGACTCACCTTGAACGACAAAAAGGTGGTATTGGTTTACGTGGTCCAGGTGAAACCCAGTTAGAAACTGACCGACGTCTTTTGCGTGACCGTATAAAAGCTATCTTGCGCCGCTTGGAAAAAGTGGCAAAGCAGCGTGAACAAGGTCGCCGAGCCAGAAATCGAGCGGAAATCCCAACTATCTCTCTGGTTGGTTATACCAACGCGGGTAAATCCACCATGTTTAACCGCATTACCGAAGCGGGCGTATATGCAGCTGACCAGCTGTTTGCCACTTTGGATCCAACGTTGAGAAAAATTGAGCTTGCGGATGTGGGAACAGCCATTTTGGCTGACACGGTTGGATTTATCCGACATTTACCCCATGACCTAGTCGCCGCTTTTAAAGCGACCCTGCAAGAAACGCAGGAAGCTGACATTTTGTTACATGTTGTCGATGCCAGTGATGAGCGTTTTCGTGAGAATATTCATGCTGTTCATGAAGTGCTTGAAGAGATTGATGCCCATGAGGTACCTGCTCTTCTCGTAATGAACAAAATTGATAATCTCGAAGACCAGAAACCTCGAATTGAAAGGGACGAAGAAGGTGTTCCTCGTGCCGTTTGGGTTTCGGCAATGGAAGGCATTGGTATTGAACTGCTGTTTGATGCTCTGACTGAGCGCTTAGCTAGTCAAATGGTTCAGTATCAATTGCGAATACCGCCACAACATCAGGGGCGCATTCGTAGTACATTCTTCCAAATGAAATGTATTCAACGAGAAGAATATGATCAGGATGGTAACTTGTTGATTGATGTTCGCATGCAACAAGTGGATTGGTCTAGACTTGAAAAAAGAGAAGGGGCAGTTTTACGTGACTTTATAGTTACTTAAATGACTGCTACAGTATAACGTCATATCAAATGATGGAGCTTTCTAATGGCGTGGAATGAGCCTGGTAATAACAACGGCAACAATGGCCGCGATAACGACCCTTGGGGGAGTAATAATCGTGGTAACAAAGGTGGCCGTGATCAAGGACCGCCAGACTTAGACGAAGTATTTAACAAACTGAGTCAGAAACTGGGTGGAAAGTTTGGTGGTGGAAAAGGAGGCAAAGGATCTTCTATCGGTGGTGGCGGTGCACTAGGTTTTGGTGTCATAGCAGTAATCGCGATAGCAATCTGGTTCTTTGCGGGCTTTTACACCATCGGTGAAGCAGAACGTGGTGTTGTTCTACGATTGGGTAAATACGATCGCGTCGTAGATCCTGGTCTGAACTGGCGCCCTCGCTTCATTGATGAAGTTACTCCTGTCAACGTACAGGCAATTCGCTCACTGCGTTCATCTGGTCTAATGCTGACTAAAGATGAAAACGTTGTGACGATAGCGATGGATGTTCAGTACCGTGTTGCTGACCCATACAAATACCTATTCCGCGTGACGAACGCAGATGATAGCTTACGCCAAGCGACCGACTCTGCGCTTCGAGCAGTGATTGGTGACTCTCTGATGGATAGCATCCTGACGACTGGTCGTCAGCAAATTCGTCAAAGTACTCAGGAAACGTTAAATGAAATCGTAGATAGCTACGATATGGGTGTTGTCATTGTTGACGTCAACTTCCAGTCTGCGCGTCCACCTGAGCAAGTTAAAGACGCATTCGACGATGCTATCGCAGCACGTGAGGATGAAGAGCGTTTTGAGCGTGAAGCAGAAGCTTACCGTAACGATATTCTTCCAAAAGCGACGGGTCGAGCTGAGCGTCTGAAGAAAGAAGCGTTAGGTTACTCTGAGCGCGTGGTTAATGAAGCACTTGGTCAAGTAGCGCAGTTTGAGAAACTACTTCCTGAATACCAAGCAGCTCCTGAAGTTACTCGTAACCGTTTGTACCTAGATACTATGGAACGCGTTTATTCAAGCACGTCTAAAGTCCTGATTGATTCAGAATCAAGCGGTAACCTTCTGTATCTGCCTATTGATAAACTGGCGGGTCAAGAAGGTAAGACTCAAACCAAACGTAGCACGAAGTCTTCTTCTGCATACGATCAAATTGAGCTAGAAACTCAGACAAATGAGACAACTTCAGACTCACAATCTCGTTCAACTGGTTCACGTCAAGGGAGATATTAAGAATGCGTAAGTTAATGATCCCTGTATTAGTCGTTACCATTGTTCTACTGCTAATGTCAGTATTCGTGATTCAAGAAGGCGAACGTGGATTGGTGATTCGATTTGGTCGTGTTCTTGATGATAACGGCGTATCAAGAATTTACGAGCCAGGCTTGCATTTTAAGATGCCGCTATTCGATCGAGTGAAAACTCTGGATGCGCGTATTCAAACAATGGATAGCCGTTCTGACCGTTTCGTAACGTCTGAGAAAAAAGACGTGTTGATCGATACTTACGTTAAGTGGCGTATCTCAGACTTCGGGCGTTACTACCTAACCACTGGTGGTGGTAATACGTTGACAGCGGAAGCGCTACTTGAACGTAAAGTTACCGACGTACTACGTTCTGAAATTGGTGCTCGTGAGATCAAGCAGATTGTTTCTGGCCCGCGTAACAAAGATGTACTTCCTGAAAGTGCAGACAGCGAAGAAGTGACAACTGAAGCAGCTCTTGAAGCGTTAGAAGTTGACGGTGAGCGTGACCAAATTATGGAGAACGTTCTTGTTGGCACTTCAGACAGTGCAATGACTGACTTGGGTGTTGAGATCGTTGATTTTCGTATGAAGAAAATCAACCTACCTGACGAAATCAGTGAGTCTATCTACCGCCGTATGAGAGCTGAGCGTGAATCTGTAGCGCGTAAGCACCGTTCCCAAGGTCGTGAGAAGGCAGAAGTTATCCGTGCACAAGCTGATCTAGAAGTGGCAACAGTTCTAGCAGAAGCGGACAAAACTGCACGTGTAACTCGAGGTGAAGCGGATGCGAAATCTGCGAAAATCTACTCGGATGCTTATAACAAAGACCCAGAATTCTTTGGCTTTATGCGTTCTTTAAAAGCTTATGAGACATCATTCAGCGATAAGAGCGATATCTTAGTACTGGATCCGAAGAGTGACTTCTTCCAGTACATGAATAACTCTGCTGGTGCACCAGCGAAGTAAGTTCAAGTTGATAGATAACAAAGGCTCCCTTGTGGAGCCTTTCTTTTTTTGAGGAGTTACGTATGTCGAACTCATTGTGGGTCGCATTAGGTTTGGTGTTAATCGTCGAAGGGCTAGGGCCTTTAATCGCCCCTAATGGCTGGCGTAATATGGTTGCTCAGTTAAGTGAACAACCAGACAATCAACTCAGGCGTATCGGAGGTTGTTTAGTGGTAGCCGGTGTCGTGATTGCGTACGTGTTTAGTTAGTAATGTGGAGGCGGGGTTTCTTGAGATGGATCGGCTAAATTAGATGAGTCTATGTTTTTGACCTTGCCCACCACGTACTTCATCTGGTCCTGCATTTTTGTGATCAGCAGCTGTTGCTGGCTCAATGCATCATTAAGAGACTCAATGGTCTGTTCTTGAAAGGCCAGCTGGCACTCCATGTCGTTTAGACGGTTCTCCAATTCTTCAACACGCTTTTCTGTCATGATTAGTAGTCCACGCTCCAAGCTTGAGCAATTCCAGCGGAAGTGCCCGAGATCACTCGGTTCTGATTGTCAAAAGCTGCATCATACACCACTGCACGTGGAGGGCGAGTATCTTTTAAAGGCTCTGCTTCAAATCCCTCGACCTTTTTACCTGTTTGTACGTCCCAGACCATAATTCGGCTTGAAGGAGTGCCTGTGACAAGGAACTGCCCATCATCCGAGAAGCGGGCCGTTGAGAAGATCAACTGACGAGAAAAACTGCGCAGGTTGGAAATTTTTTCTCCAGTTCTAAGATCCCAGATGATTGCCTGATTGCCTCCATCTGAAGTAAAGGCATACAAACCATCTCTTTGTAGGGCGACACGATTGATGCGCTGCTCATGCTCAAAGCTCTTAAGAATTTGCCCTGTACGGGTATCCCATAGGTAGGCGGTATAATCATTACCTCCTGATAACGCGAAACGACCATTAGGAGATAGGGCGACAGAATTCACTTTTTCATTGTGGGCAAGGAACTCTAATCGTCTTCCAGTGACTAAGTTGACGTAAATGGCCTTGCCGTTAGACAACCCCAGCAAGACTTGTTCGCCATTGCTGGCAATGTCGACATCGCGAATTAATCCGTCTGAGATCGACCAAAGACCTTGTGCTTGTGTCCAAGCTAAATCCCAGACAGCGAAGTTTATTTGCGTTGCGGTGACGGCAAATCGGCCATTATCTGAGATACGGATTCGAGAAACGGTACTAGCTTGAGGATCTTGTTCGCCTAATGAGGCAAGCTGCTGGCTTTCGTAGAGATCCCACAGTACCAGTTGATGCTCTTTGGAGTACAAAAGGGCAAAGCGGGCATCTCGGCTTAAGGCGAAACTGGTGGTTCCCAGAGGTTCAATTACCCAACGTTGATCATCCTGCGTGGAGAAAAAGCAGCCATTTAACGCTGCGATGACAAACGTAAGTATCAGAGTGTGAAAAATAATTCGCATTAAATACAAAGATCCGCTTTAGTTAACGTTTAATTAAAACGCATATTGGTTATAGTGGTACAACATGCTTATGAGCACCAGTCTAAATTACAGATTTGTGCGCAAAGACAAATGGTTAGCCATTAATTGGAGAATTCAATGAAATCTATTTTTAAGGTGTCACTGCTTGCAGCAACAGTAATGTTGGCGGTTGGCTGTCAGAAAGAAGAAGAAGCTAAAACAGAAGCAGCGCCTGCAGCCGAGCAAGTGCAAGCAGAAGCCGGTAAAACGGTTCACTTTAAAACCGACGATGAAAAAGCAGCTTACGCGATTGGCGTATCGTTCGCTAACTACCTGAATACTAGCCTAGATAAGCCAAACGAAATTGGTATCAATCTAGATAAAGACCTTGTATTGAAAGGCATTGAACATGTGTTTGCGGGTAACCCTGAGCTAAATGAAGAAGAAACACGCGCAGCACTTGAGTCGCTAGACAAGCGTGTAGCTGAAACGATGCAAAAGCAAGCAGCAGAAAAAGCAGCTGAAGCAAAGAAAGCTGGTGATGATTTTCGTGCTGACTTCGAAAAGCAGGAAGGTGTGAAGAAGACTGAATCAGGTCTACTTTACCAAGTAATGACTCCAGCTAAAGGTGATCAGCCGAAAGACACGGATACGGTTCAGGTTCATTACAAAGGCACATTGATTGACGGCACTCAATTCGATAGCTCATACGATCGTGGCGAACCAGCGACGTTCCCACTTAACCGTGTGATTTCTGGTTGGACAGAAGGTGTTCAGCTGATGCCTGTGGGTTCTAAATTCAAATTCGTTATCCCACCAGAGCTAGCATATGGTGAGCAAGATACACCAAGCATCCCAGCAAACTCGACATTGGTATTTGAGGTTGAGCTGCTGAAAATCGATAACGGTGAAGGTGAGCAAGCGGTTCAGTAAACCACCGTTCTCTTAATAAAGATGGAAAGGTCTGACGAAAGTCAGGCCTTTTTTCATTTTCTGAGCGCTGTATCGCGTGAATAATTTGTTCTAAATCACTAGATAGCGGCATTGCTTGATGTTCAATTCAAAATTTCTGATAAACTTACACCAATTTGTTGATTTTTCGCTCGAAGGCTTAAAAAGTGACAACTACAGACACAGTAAACACGGATATGTTGCTCGAAATGGAATCTGTCAATGTGATGCCATTTAGTGAGCATGACAAAATTATATTGAGATCGTACGAAGCCGTTGTAGATGGCATCGCAAGCCTGATCGGCCCATTTTGTGAAATCGTGCTCCACTCACTGGAGGATCTCAATACATCAGCCATTAAAATTGCCAATGGCGAAAATACAGGTCGTCAGGTCGGTTCACCAATCACGGATTTAGCATTGAAAATGCTGCGTGATATCGAGGGCTCTGAACGCAACTTCTCGCGTTCATATTTTACCCGCGCTAAAGGTGGCGTGTTGATGAAGTCGATTACCGTTGCGATTCGTAATGGTGAGAATCGGGTGATTGGCCTTTTATGTATCAACGTTAATCTCGATGCGCCTTTCTCTCAGGTGTTACAGTCTTTCATGCCAACAGAAGAAGCAAAGCAAGCGGCATCGTCAGTTAACTTTGCCAGTGATGTGGAAGAGCTGGTGGACCAAACGGTTGAGCGTACAATTGAAGAAATCAACGCTGATAAGTCAGTATCGAACAACACCAAAAACCGTCAGATTGTGATGGAGCTGTACGATAAAGGTATCTTCGATATAAAAGATGCGATTAACCGAGTTGCCGATCGCTTGAATATCTCGAAACACACAGTGTACCTCTACATTCGCCAGCGCAAGACTGAGGATGACGAGAGTTGAGTTGTTTGAGTTACACCTTAGTTGTTAACGGTTCTGTATATGGCAACCAGTCAGCTCGAACGGCGTATCAGTTCGCCCGTAGTTTGATTGGTAAAGGTCACCGGTTAGTGAGTGTGTTCTTTTACCAAGATGGCGTAACCAACGGAACCGCGCTGAGTGTACCGGCGAATGACGAATTTGATTTGGTCAAAGCGTGGCAATCTCTGGCTTCAGAACACGCAGTGCGCCTTGAGACTTGTGTTGCCGCCGCATTGCGCCGTGGTGTAGTCAGCCAGGATGAAGCCAACCAACACAGCTTGATGCAAAGTAACCTTGCAGATGGCTTTCATCAGGCAGGGCTAGGCAGTTTGGCTGAAGCTATGCTTACCCAAGATAGAGTGGTGCAGTTTTGAGTCAGTTAACCTATCTGTTCCGCAGTGCCCCTCATGGCAGCGCGTCCGGCCGAGAAGGTGTCGATGCTTTGCTGGCGGCATCAGCGTATTGCGAAGACATCAGCGTACTGTTTATTGGTGATGGTGTGTACCAGCTGATTGCTGGGCAGCAAACAGGCAATATCCTTAGCAAAGACTATTCACCTATGCTCAAGCTATTTGATCTTTACGACATTGAACAAGTGTACGTCTGCTCGGACTCATTGGCTGAACGTGGTTTAGCGCAAGCTGACTTAGTCATAGATGCTGAATCGCTATCTGTTGTTGATATGCAGGCGCAGCTCCATCGCGCTGACAAAGTACTTTCTTTCTAAGGGAATCATGTTACATATTGTTAAGTCTGTGGCGGCTCTGGAAGACGTCGTTAAGGTGTATGTTGATGGCGATGCTTTGCTATTGATTGAAGATGCTGTTTACGCGGTTAATCCCCAACATAAGACGTACCCACTAATAAAAGGCTTCAATACCTTTGTGTTGCAGAGTGATCTGGCAGCCCGTGGTATCCTTAACCGTATGAGCCCATCTATAGAGATGGTCGACTACGAAGGCTTTGTTGACCTTACTTCTGAGCAAGAAAACTCTCTCACCTGGGATTAAGTCTTTTCCTTGGCAGACTGTGAATAAGCATTTACGGCACACGCGTTCGAGTTGAACAAAAAAGATCCGTATATTTCTTGACACACCTCTCACTGCTGCATAGAATTTTGCGTCCCTATTTGTACGAAGTGCTTTGGTACGACGTGTAGATAGGGTTAGATTTTTCACAAAGCTTACTTTTAAGTAAATCAGGAGCTAGTTAATGGCAACTATTAACCAGTTGGTACGTAAGCCACGTGCAAAGCAAGTTGTTAAAAGCAACGTGCCAGCACTAGAAGCGTGCCCACAAAAACGTGGTGTATGTACTCGTGTTTACACTACTACACCTAAAAAACCTAACTCGGCACTACGTAAAGTATGTCGTGTACGTCTAACAAACGGTTTCGAAGTAACTTCGTACATCGGTGGTGAAGGTCACAACCTTCAAGAGCACTCAGTTGTTCTAATCCGTGGCGGTCGTGTTAAAGACCTTCCGGGTGTACGTTACCACACAGTACGTGGTGCACTTGACTGTGCTGGCGTAAATGACCGTAAACAAGGTCGTTCTAAGTACGGTGTGAAGCGTCCTAAGTCTTAATCGTCTTTTCTTTTAAAGAGAAGCGTTAAGTAAGGCCAAACACTAAAATTAATATTAATTTTTGAAGAAACTGTAAAGTTTTGGATAACCTGAAGAATAAGACAACGGAGAAATTCCATGCCACGTCGTCGCGTCATCGGTCAGCGTAAGATCCTTCCAGATCCAAAGTTCAAATCAGAACTGCTGGCAAAATTCGTTAACATCCTTATGGTTGACGGTAAAAAATCTACTGCAGAGAAAATTGTTTACACTGCACTAGATGCAATGGCTGAGAAATCTGGTAAAGATCACTTAGCTGTATTTGAAGAAGCTCTTGAAAATGTTCGCCCTGCGGTAGAGGTTAAATCTCGTCGCGTGGGTGGTTCAACTTACCAAGTACCTGTAGAAGTACGTCCGGTTCGCCGTAACGCACTTGCTATGCGTTGGGTAGTTGAAGCTGCGCGTAAGCGTGGTGAAAAATCTATGGCTCAACGCCTAGCTGCTGAAATGCTAGATGCGTCTGAGAACAAAGGTACTGCTGTTAAGAAACGTGAAGACGTTCACCGTATGGCAGAAGCGAACAAAGCATTCGCTCATTACCGCTGGTAATACCTTTCAGTGCCGCGAGAACCCTCGCGGCGCTACTCTAGTTCCTATGCGTAAGCTTAGGAACTATTGCTATATCTAGGGCACGTAAAAATTGCCATGAGCAGACTAAAATGCAACTGGAGATAGCAATAGTCCCTAATTCAAGAGGATTCAATCGTGGCTCGTAAAACACCTATTGAGCGCTACCGTAACATTGGTATCGTCGCTCACGTAGACGCAGGTAAAACAACCACAAGTGAACGTATTCTGTTCTACACCGGCCTTTCTCATAAAATCGGTGAAGTTCACGATGGTGCTGCTACCATGGACTGGATGGAGCAGGAGCAAGAGCGTGGTATCACAATCACCTCAGCGGCTACGACGACTTTCTGGCGTGGTATGGATGCACAATTCCAAGACCACCGCATCAACATTATCGATACTCCTGGACACGTAGATTTCACTATCGAAGTAGAGCGTTCACTACGCGTACTTGATGGTGCTGTTGTTGTGTTCTGTGGTTCATCGGGTGTTGAACCTCAATCTGAAACTGTATGGCGTCAAGCTGACAAGTACCACGTTCCTCGCATGGTATTTGTGAACAAGATGGACCGTGCAGGTGCTGACTTCCTACGTGTTGTTGATCAAATTAAAAACCGTCTTGGTGCTAACCCTGTTCCTATCCAACTTAATGTTGGTGCGGAAGAAGACTTCAAAGGTGTTATTGACCTAATCAAGATGAAGATGATCAACTGGAGTGAAGCAGACCAAGGTACAACCTTTACTTACGAAGACATTCCAGCGGACATGCTTGAGCTTGCTGAAGAGTGGCACAACAATCTAGTTGAGTCAGCGGCAGAAGCTAGCGAAGAGCTAATGGATAAGTATCTTGAAGAAGGCGAACTAACGGAAGCTGAAATCAAGCAAGCATTACGTACTCGTACACTAAATAACGAAATCGTACTGGCCACTTGTGGTAGTGCGTTTAAGAACAAAGGTGTTCAAGCGGTACTTGATGCAGTAGTCGAATTTTTACCATCGCCAATTGACGTTCCAGCGATCAAAGGTGTTGATGACAACGACAACGAAGTAGAGCGTCATGCAGACGACAACGAACCGTTCTCAGCATTAGCATTCAAGATCGCAACTGACCCATTCGTAGGTACGCTGACCTTTATGCGTGTTTACTCTGGTGTGGTGAACTCTGGCGACGCAGTCTACAACTCTGTGAAGCAGAAGAAAGAACGCTTTGGTCGTATCGTACAGATGCACTCAAACAAGCGTGACGAAATTAAAGAAGTTCGCGCGGGCGATATTGCAGCAGCAATCGGCCTTAAAGACGTGACAACAGGTGACACCCTATGTGACCAGAACCACAAAGTGATTCTGGAACGCATGGAGTTCCCTGATCCGGTAATTCAGATCGCGGTAGAGCCTCGCTCTGTTGCCGATCAAGAGAAGATGGCTATTGCTCTAGGTAAACTAGCGGCAGAAGATCCGTCTTTCCGCGTCGAAACGGATGACGAAACAGGTCAGACACTGATCTCTGGTATGGGTGAGCTTCACCTAGATATCATCGTTGACCGTATGAAACGTGAATTCAGCGTTGACTGTAATGTTGGTAAACCTCAGGTTGCTTACCGAGAGACGATTCGTGGTAACGCGGAAGTTGAAGGTAAATTTGTACGTCAATCTGGTGGTCGTGGTCAGTATGGTCACGTATGGATCAAACTGGAGCCATCTGAACCTGGTGAAGGTTTTGTCTTTGTTGACGAAATTGTGGGTGGTGTTGTTCCTAAGGAATACATCAGTTCGGTAGCGAAAGGTATCGAAGAGCAAATGAACAGTGGTGTTCTAGCGGGTTACCCGGTTCTAGATATTAAAGCAACACTGTTTGATGGTTCTTACCACGATGTTGACTCTAACGAGATGGCGTTTAAGATCGCTGGCTCGATGGCATTCAAGAAGGGTTCATTAGAAGCACAGCCTGTACTTCTTGAGCCAATGATGAATGTTGAAGTAACTACGCCTGAAGATTGGATGGGTGACGTTGTTGGTGACCTAAACCGCCGTCGCGGTATGATCGAAGGTATGGACGATGGTGTGGCTGGTATTAAGATCATCCGCGCTCAAGTACCACTATCTGAGATGTTTGGTTACGCAACTGATCTACGTTCTGCAACTCAAGGCCGTGCGTCTTATTCTATGGAGTTTAACGAGTACGCTGAAGTACCGAAAAACTTTGCAGATAAAATCATTGCAGACCGTGGTTACTAATAAATCGTATTAACCTTTAAAAATAGCAAGACTTTTTTAAAGATCAATACGTCCAAATATTGCGCTGACGGACGTTGGCGCATAAAATAGCAAATTCTGGCGCGTCGTGATCAATAATGTTCGCGGCGAATCATAACTAGGAAGGAACACGATCGTGTCTAAAGAAAAATTTGAACGTACTAAACCGCACGTTAACGTTGGTACTATCGGCCACGTTGACCACGGTAAAACAACTCTAACTGCTGCAATCTGTACAACTCTATCTAAAGT
>NZ_CAMZNA010000024.1:0-14726 GCF_947311885.1 Vibrio sp. St2
TCAAAGCGGAGGTGCATTCTAGCGAGATAATTTGAAGAGTCAAACACTTTTTCAAACTTATTTTCTCAGAAGCTTTTTCACCTCTCCAACACTGCTGAAGCCTTGTGGCGTATGCCGTGTCAGTGGATGCGCATTATAGATAGGCGAGGAAAGAAGGCAAGCACAAAAATCGTTTTTTAGATAAAAAAACGCTTGAATGACTATTAATCATTCAAGCGCTTATTTAGTACCAATTTATCATCACCTTATTGGCAATATACCCACAGAAGACTGTGGATAACTAGTCATCAGTATCGAAGAAATAAGAGATCCTTGAGCGAGGATTTAAATACTCACGAACTTTATCTGGCAGCTTATTTGGCAAAATAGCATTGACTATCTTTATCTCTTTCTCTGCCAAATCGATGATGGGGGCTTGCGTTCTCGGAACGGAAGGATCATAAATAAGGACGTTTGGGAAAAGAATGTTACGTGCATTCACCGATATCACTAACCCCACCATATCGTTGGACAGTTGCACCACCGTCCCCGGAGGGTAGATACCCATGAACTTAATTAGGATATTTAGGTTTTCGTTGTTGTATAGGTTCTTACAGTTCTTATATAAATGAGAAAGTGCCACATAGGGTATCTTTTGCTCTGAAGGAACGTTGCTGTGGCACAGATTATCGTAAGCATTAGCTACCGAGATAATTTGCGTCAGCTCATCGATTTGCTCCCCTTTCAAGCCTTCTGGATAACCCGAGCCATCATTCAATTCATGGTGCTGGGCGATGACCGTTCGCGCACTTTCAGGAAAACTCTCCATATTATTCGCGATATCCAAACCGTATTTAGTATGCAGTTTAAGATAGTTCTTTTCTGGTTCACTTAAAGGGGTCTGCTTACGTACAATTGCAGAAGGGACTTTGACTTTTCCCATATCGTGGAAAAGAGCAGCAAAAGCGACTTCTTTAATTTTCTGCGCTTCAAGCTTCTTAGCTTGGGCTATCATCATGGCGATGACAGAAACATTGAGGCAATGGAAATAAATATCTTCAAATTCACTTTTACCGTTCATCAAGTGTAAAGTGACATGATCATCACTAAGCAGCTTATCAACGATATCATCAACCAACTGCGCAGCTTCATCCACGGCCTGTTCTGGTCGATTGCGAATTTTATTCATGACCGCTCGCATTCTCGAAAGTGAGCGTTCAAACTCTTTTTCGCAATTGATCACCCGACGACGATACGCACTGAGCTTTTCAATCCGATCTTGTTTCTCTTTCCATAGTTTCTGAGCTTCAAGATCGATCTCCTCTGCGGAGGTATCATCCTTTTTCTCAGTCTCTGTCGAAGGGGGAAGAGGTTGAGTATCACTTTGATTCGGATTCATAAAGACATGCTTAATGCCTAAGTGACGAATCAGACGGATCTGTTCCTCGTCTTTAATCTTAAAGCTATTAAACAAAAACGGGTGCTCATTCCATTTGACCGGGAGTCGGATATGCAACCCTGGCTGAAGTCTGTCTACTGTAATTTTGATACTAGCCACGATCTATATACAACTTAATCTTTATTAACCAATTTATAATTTTAGATGATTCAAAACCTGAATTCATCACTCGTAAGCTTTAGTGAGGTACGCGTGTGATCCGCTTAAACTTTGCATGTCATTTAACCAGATCGCAATGCAGCATCCAACGAATACCAAACTGGTCTTCAACTTTGCCAAAGCGTCCTCCCCAAAAGGTGTCAGCAAGAGGCATCATGATATGACCACCGTGTGATAGCTTGTCGAACACTCTGGCCTGTTCATCGAGATCGTCCAATACCAAAGATAATGCCATATGATTCCCAGAGCGCTCTTTTGCCACTAAACCATCTGAAAGCATCAACTTCATCCCAAACGCTTCACATTCTGCATGCATAATCCAATCAGGATCAGCGCCCTCTATTTGTTGCGGAGCATCCTTAAAATACTGCTTGGTGACAACAACCCCGCCAAAAGCTTTGCAATAAAACTCCAGAGCTTCATCACAACGTCCGGCGAAAAATAAATAGGGGGTGAGTTGATACATTAGTTTGGGTCCTTTCAGATAGTATTCCTCTCTAAAAGATAGACAACAATTGCTTAACTAGCAGAAAAAATTAAAGATTTTTGATATTTATGGGTACAACTGAAAGCACTAACAAAATAAATGAGACGGTATAAATGAGACGGTATAAATGCACGAATACAAGAAGGAAACGCTATGAGACGACTGCCTCCTCCGCATTGTTACTGGAATAGAAATCATAAACGCCAGAAACAACAAAGCCTCGACTTTCGTCGAGGCTTTGTTGTTTAAATATGGTACCGGTGGGCGGACTTGAACCGCCACGCCCGAAGGCAACGGATTTTGAATCCGTCGTGTATACCAATTTCACCACACCGGCATCTTTGGGCTCTTGCCCTTTGATGTTTGGCATTATACGTAAGCAAAGTATTCGTGCAAGTGCAAAAGACTGAATTGATTGCCGTTTGCTGATAAAATCGCCACAAATTATTAAGCTGTGCGCAAAGTCTCTTTTCAGACTCACAGTGAAGCTATATTCTGACGCCTTCTAAAATTTGGGTAAGTTATTATTATGTCGACAACAGATACCCTGCCACCAGCAGGATTGATGCGCCGCCTCGGTGCGTTATTTTATGATGCTCTGATCGTGATTGCGATTGAAATGATGGCTGCTGGCATCGTGATTGCAGTTTTGCATGCGCTGGTTGCCATGGGTGGATTTAATGCTGCTCCGTATGCAGATGTCAGCGACTTTCTCACCAATCACCCGATATGGGGACCAGTTTATACTTTGTATCTCGCCGCCGTTTGGATCTACTTCTTTGTATTCTTTTGGACTCGCGCAGGGCAAACGCTAGGCATGAGAGCATGGAAAATACAGGTTCGCAATGCTGATGGTAGCGCAATTTCTGTGACTCAGGCATTAATCCGCATCGCGACATCAGGCTTTGGGCTGGCCAACCTTACTGTCCCCATTGACCCGAAAAAACGTGGCTTCCATGATATTTGGGCCAAGACACAAGTTGTTGTCTTACCTAAAGCTCAATAAAGAAGAGGAAGGCATTGCCTTCCTCTTGTTCTATCTATATCTGATTTAATCGACTTTCAGCTCTTTAAGCATTGACTCAGGTAAAGCTAACTCGTCATTGAGGTTAACTTTGATGCCTGCGTCAATGATAGCTTGAGCAATCTGTTTAGCTTCTTCAAGAGAGTGCATCGCAGCAGTGCCACATTGATATTCGTTTAGTTCAGGGATCTTGTTTTGGCTTTCAACTTTTAGCACATCTTGCATCGATGACAACCAAGACTGAGCTACCTGCTCTTCTGTTGGTGTACCAATCAGGCTCATGTAAAAACCTGTACGGCAGCCCATTGGTGAAATATCAATAATTTCTACGCTATCGCCGTTTAAGTGACTGCGCATGAAACCTGCGTACAAGTGCTCCAGTGTGTGAATGCCTTTCTCAGAAAGAATGTCTTTGTTTGGCGCAGTAAAACGCAGGTCAAACACAGTAATGGTATCACCTTTCGGCGTGGTCATTGTCTTAGCCACTCTCACCGCTGGCGCATTCATGCGAGTGTGATCCACAGTAAAGCTATCTAATAATGGCATTGTCCTTCTCCTTCCTACCGAGCTAGAAAAACCAGCTCCGGTTGCTTTCCAGTTCTTGCTGGCACTGTTTGAGTTGCCAACCATAATCCTTTGCCTGCCGCTCAACTTTACGAGCAACTTTGATCAATGAAGGTTTGGATTGATAAGATTTACGCTTATAACCACCACGTCCTTCATGATAGGCCAAATATTGATTGTAAGGATCCCATTTGGAGATCCCTAATTGCTTCTGGGTTTCACTGGTGTACCAACCAATAAACATCAATGAATCATCAAAGTTGGTTCTCGAACCACCATGGCCTGTCGCTTTTTGAAAATCTTCCCATGCGGGGTCTTGCGCCTGAGCGTATCCGTAAGCGCTACTGACTCTCCCCCAAGGAATGATTCCCAACAGATAGTCTTTCGGAGGACGTGCGTCATGGCGAAAGCTACTTTCTTGCTTTACAAACGCCATCGCAACCTGAATAGGCGTACCCCACTCTTCCTGCATATCTGCCGCATCATCATACCAATCTTGATGCTCACGAAAAATCTCACACAGATTGCTTTGATTCTTAGGTGGCGCCGTCGAACAACCACCTAAAACCATCATACTGATTAGCAGTAAAGTCCTTTTCACAGCTTTTTCCTATGACTTTAAATAAGCAAAATAGTCATCTAGGAATTCATCGAAACTGAGAATATCAGCTTGCTCTGTGTCTACTTGTGCAGCACGGGAACGGTCAACTTCTTGCTCCATCACTTGCGCACTGTACACTTGGAACGCATGGTTCAAATGTTTTTCGCGGTACTGTAAGCCGAATTCACAGCCAACTTTGCCCAATCCACCCAAGCGCTTAGTATCTGCTAAAAGCTGGCCAGAAATTGTCAGCTCTGGGTTATTTATCCAAGTCATCAGCTTATGGCAAACCGACTGATAGGCTTCACCGCCAACAGCGGCATCCATTTTCTCTGCAATCAGAGTAATCTCATCGAAGACACGTTGAGCCCAATCTTGTAGAGACAAAATTTCGCCTTTACAACCAATCTGCAGCTCTAGCCCAGGCTTGCGCCCAGATTCAATCACTTTATTCCAGTTTTCACGCCAACATGCTTGCTCACAGAAGTCCATCGGCTCTGATTCAGTGATCGCCGCCCAAGTCAGAAATAGGTCTAAGAAGCGAATCTGGTCTTCATCAATACCGATCGGACTATATGGGTTAACATCTAATGCTCGCACTTCGATATATTCAACACCACCACGCGATAAAGCTTCCGATGGTTTCTCACCACCTTTTGCAACGCGTTTAGGACGAATTGGCGCATACAGTTCATTTTCAATCTGCAAGACGTTGCTGTTTAGCTGACGATATTCACCATCTACCTTAACGCCAATTTCAGCAAACTCAGCAGACGGGGTACGAATTGCTGCATTAAGGCCATCCAAGTACTCTTCCAAACTGTTGAAGCCAATTTTCAACACACTCTGAGCACTATTGGTGTAGCCCAAGTCACTCATACGTAATGAAGTCGCATGAGGAAGGTATAAGGTCTCACCGATATTTTCGAAAGGCAGCTTAGTATCTCTTCCTTGGATAAAGGAAGAACATAACGCTGGCGAAGCACCAAAGAAATAAGGAATCAGCCAGCCAAAGCGGTAGTAGTTACGGATAAGGCCAAAGTATGCTTCAGACTTAGTCGTCTGACGCTCTTGTTCAGATTGCTGGCCGTGCAGCGCATCCCAAAATGACTCTGGAAAAGAGAAATTGAAGTGCACACCAGAGATGATTTGCATCAGGCTACCATAGCGACGCTTCAAGCCTTCTCGATACAAAGTTTTCATCTTGCCGGAGTTAGAGCTTCCATATTGCGCAAGATTGATGTCATCTTCTTGGCTGACATAACACGGCATGGAAAGCGGCCACATTTTCTCTTCACCCAATTTAGTTTGAGTAAAGTGATGAATGTCCTCTAACTGCGCAGTCAGAGTTTTGATGTCACTGGATACAGGCGTGATGAACTCCAGCAACGATTCAGAAAAGTCTGTCGTAATCCAATCATTCGCGTAAGCAGAGCCCAGCTCTTTTGGGTGAGGAGTCGTAGCCAGCCTGCCATCCTTTTTATAACGCAGAGTTTCTCTCTCTACACCACGACCAAAGGATTGAAAAACATCAGGGGTTTGTGCAACTCGCTCCAGTCGCGCAGCAAAATCAGTCAAAATGATGGTTCGCTTATAGTCCTGGCCCAACTACTTCTGGACCGTTTGAATTATCAGAGGGCAGGAACTTCCCAAACCCCTCTCTCATGCTCTAATTTATGTGTACTCTAGCGGACGATTTCAAGCTCTTCTACTGGGATTTGCAAACTTTCTAGCTGAGGCTTTAGCGATTTTGCATCTCCTACCACAATGATCTGATATGCATCAGGGCTAAACCACTTGGCTGCCAACTGATTCAAGGTATCTTTACTCACCGTATCGACAATTTCATTGCGCTGCTTGAGGTAGTCTTCGTCCAGACTGTAAGCCAGAATACTACTTAACAGCTGTGCTTTCTGTGAAGGCGTTTCATACTTCAGAGCATCTTGTTGACCGACTGCTAAGCGTAAAAATTTCATTTCCTCATCTGTCATGCCTTTTTCACTGTACTGACTCAACTCTTTTTCTATCTCTTTGATAGAAGCAATCGTTGAGTCGGCACGAACTTGAGCAGAGAAAACAATGGCGCCAACTTCTCGGTTCGCCGCGAAGTAGCCACTTGCACCGTAGGTATAGCCTTTATCTTCGCGCAAATTCTGATTTATTCGACTATTAAAGTTGCCTGCCAAATTAAAATTCGCCAATTGCGTTAAATACACTTCGCCCGTCGCATCAAAAGGCAAGCCCTGACGTACAAAACGAACAATGCTTTGTGGTGAGCTTGGCTTGTCAATCAAGTAAATTTTCTGCGGGCCCTTTTCATTCATGAGCTGAGGTCGTAGTAGAGGCGCCTCCTGCCCTTGCCAGTTTTCCAAAAAGGCCAATTCATTCTTCACTTGGCGTTTGGTTATATCGCCGACCACGACAATCTGAGCGCCATAGGGAGTGTAATGTTGGCGATAAAACGCTTTGACGTCATCCAGAGTCAATGCTGAAACAGACTCTTTCGTTCCATCATTTGGGCGTTGGTAGATGGAACCAGAAAACAAAACTTGTCTTGTAGCTTGAGACGCCAACCAGCTTGGTTTCTGATGCTGGTAAACAATACCTTCTAGCATCTGCTGTTTATTACGTTCAAAGTCGGATTCATTAAACGCAGGTTCAAATAACACCTCTTCAACAATAGCCAAGGTTTGAGGTAAGTTTTTCTCAAGACTAGAAACGGAAATGCTGGTCGTGTAGTTCGCGGCACTGATAGATACAGTACTACCCAGTTTATCGAGTCTAGCCTGCAGCTGTTCGACCGTTGAATCTAACGTCCCTTCTTCCATCATCGCTGCCGTTAGATTCGCCAGCCCTTCTTTGCCTTGTTGAACATAACGCTCACCAGCTGGGAAACGAATTTCCAGTTGAACTGTAGGCGTTTCGCTACTTTGGGTACCCAATAGCTCAGCGCCATTATCGAAGTATAGTTTGTACAGCTTAGGCATTTGCGCCTTCACGGCTTCAGCAACTTCAGGCATCACTGAACGATCAAAGTTATCGACTGGACGACGATAAGCGAGATCTTGATCTTTGATCTTCTTATGCTCAGGTAGAGTTCTTTCTGGTGTAATGAAAGTCGCGGGTTTAACAACGTAATCAAGCTTGCCTTTAGGTACCACACTCAATGTCACTTTGTGATGACCGTTAACGAAGTCTTCATAAGCTTTCATGACAGATTCTGGCGAAACCGCACGTATTTGTTCTAGCTGAGTTTGCAGTCGATCAGGCTGTCCAAAGAAAGTCTGATTAGCAGCGAGCTGAGACACTTTACCTCTCACGCTTTGCAGCGCAAATACGGCACTCGCTTCCGCCATGCCAGTGATTTGATCTAGGCGAGCCTGATCTACCCCTTGGTCTTCAAACTTCTGCAACGTCTGCATCAGCTCTTCATAAAGCGGTTTCAGTTTGCCTTTCTCTCCTGATGGGGCCATCGCATACACATAGAAGTTACATGACAGCTCAGAACATTCCTGGAAAGCACCTGCATCGACGGCTTTTTGAGTTTTGACCAACTCTTGATAAAGCAGGCTATTGGCACCTTTTCCTAGCACGTTGGCTAATGCGTTCAGAGACGCTTCTGTCTTCTCACCGCGATAAGTAGTTGGCCATCCCAGCAAAACCATAGGTTGCTGAATACGGTCTTCTAAGGTGATGTATTTGTCTTCTTTCAGCACCGCTGGCTGTTTTGGTGCCTGCTTAACCTCCGGGCCTTTCGGAATGGAACCAAAGTATTTGTTCACCCATTGCAGCGTCTGTTCAACATTGATATCACCACCAATCGTCAGTACAGCATTATTCGGCCCATACCAGCGTAAGAAGAAGGCTTTGAGGTCGTTGACATCAACACGGTCTAAATCTTCAACATAACCAATTGTCTGCCAAGAATACGGGTGACCTTCTGGGTAGAGCGCTTCACCCATCCTTTCCCACATCAGGCCATATGGTCGGTTATCAAAGTTTTGTGCACGTTCGTTTTTCACCGTATCACGCTGGATCTCAAACTTACGTTGTGAAACGGCATCAAGCAGGAAGCCCATTCGATCCGACTCCAGCCACAGCATTTTTTCCAGCTGATTTGAAGGCACGGTTTCAAAATAGTTGGTTCTGTCGCGGTTCGTAGTCCCGTTAAGGGTTCCCCCAGCTTCAGTAATGATCTTGAAATGCTCCTGATCACCAACGTGTTCGCTGCCTTGGAACATCATATGCTCAAAGAAGTGGGCAAAGCCTGATTTACCAATTTCTTCACGTGCTGAACCCACATGGTAGGTCACATCCACGTGAACCAAAGGATCAGAACCATCGGGAGAAAGAATGACCGTCAGGCCATTATCAAGCTGATACTTAGAGTAAGGGATCATCGCCTTACCCGGTTCAGCTTTCACTTCCTCAATCAAAGAGACACCTTGAGGAAGCGAAGATAAATGAGAATCAGAAGAGAGTGGATTGTTTGCACAACCATAAAGAGCAACGAGAGAAAATGCACCTAGCCAGATTTTTCTCATGACATCTCCTAGAAAAAACCATAATAAAGGGCTGCTAACAGGCTGTATCGCAATGCTTTACCAATCATGATCAGCCACAAACAGGGCCAGAAGCGCATGCGTAACCAACCTGCAGCCAAACAAAGCGGGTCACCAATTACGGGCAACCAACTAAATAAAAGGGACCAATAGCCGTATTTGCTCAACCACTGTAGTGCTTTATGACCATGTTTTTCATTTTGAGTTCGATTTGGCAGCCATAAACCCAGCCAGTAGTTAGTTAAACCACCGAGAGTATTACCCACAGTAGCTACGATGATGATAGAAAGAGTAGAAAATTGATTGAGGCTCAGAGTAGCGATCAGTCCAGCTTCTGAGCCCCCGGGTAGTAGCGTTGCACTCAGGAAACCAGAAAGAAATAAAACCCAGAGTGCAGAATCAGAAAACCACAGAGCGATACTTTCAAACGCGGCGTTAAACGCCTCTAGCATTGCATATCAAGCAAGATCTTGCCTCGCGTATGCCCTGTTTCAATTTGTTTATGCGCGTCCATCACCTGATCCATTGGGTAGATATGCTGGATCTCTGTCTTAAGCAGCCCAACACTGACCATATAAATCAACGCATCTAACTGCTCAGGGTTCGGATCAACTAGCATGCCGGTCGCTTCAAAACCAAGCAATTTGGCTTTTTCACAGATCAGCTCTGCTGTAATAGTCGGTACAGTAACCACTTTAGCACCATCTTTCAGACACTTGAGCGCATCCAGTGCAGCATCACCACCTACTAAATCAATCAGTACGTCTGCTTCCTCGACACGTTCGGAAACAGGAGAAAATTGGTAGTTCACGGCGTGAGCACCTAACGTTGCCATGTAATCAAGGTTTGCTTCACTACAAGTCGTGAATACTTCTGCTTTAGCTGCCACAGCAACTTGAATGGCAATATGACCAACGCCGCCGGCACCAGCGAGAATTAGCACTCTTTGTCCTTCTTGAACACTGGCTTTATCCAAAGCCTGAACTGCAGTCTGCCCAGCTAAAGGTAGCACCGCCGCGGCTTCTAGAGTGATCGACTCAGGCACTAAGCTAAGTTCTGCTTCCGGTACACATACGTACTGACTGTAACCGCCGCCTTGGAGTGGGAAGCCAATAAAGCCAGCCACTTTGTCACCTGCAACAAATCGCTTTGCTTGCTCTCCACATGTCACCACTTCACCAGAAATATCGTACCCCGGCACCCAAGGTAGATTATCTTTGTTCTGTGAGGCCGCCCAGCCGAGACCTGCGCGAGTTTTAACATCGATAGGGTTGACACCAGCAAAGGCCACTTTCACTAATACCTCACCTTGTTGAGGTTCTGGTACCGCATTAGTTTGAACGGCTAAAACGTCAGGATCACCAAATTGAGTTATCGCGATTTGTTTATTTTCCATTTCATCATTTCCCTATCGATACGAAAAAGGGATGCGAAAGCATCCCTTTGAATATATACCATTTATTGCCAGCAAGTTAACTGCCTATTCTCAAATTGACTAATAACTTACGTTAATTCACCAATGCTAAGAGAATACCCGCTGCGACGGCAGAGCCTAAAACGCCAGCAACGTTAGGCCCCATTGCATGCATTAAGAGGAAGTTTTGCGGATTCGCATCCAAGCCAACTTTGTTCACCACACGCGCAGCCATAGGTACCGCAGAAACTCCAGCTGCACCGATCAGTGGGTTAATATCTTCTTTGGAGAACTTATTGAGCAGCTTAGCCATTAAGACACCGCCCGCAGTTCCAATACTGAAAGCAACGGCACCTAAGGCAAGAATACCCAAGGTCTCAACATTGAGGAACTCTTCTGCCTGAAGCTTGGAGCCAACGCCTAAACCAAGGAAGATGGTGACAATATTGATTAACTCGTTCTGCGCTGTTTTCGATAATCTATCCACCACACCAGCTTCACGCATCAAGTTACCAAGACAGAACATACCAACCAGCGGGGTCGCGGAAGGTAGGAACAAGATCGTCATCAACAACACAGCAAGTGGGAAGAGAATTTTTTCAGCTTTGCCGACATGGCGCAGCTGAGCCATCTTCACCTTACGTTCTTCAGGTGTTGTCAGCGCTTTCATGATTGGTGGCTGAATGATAGGCACCAGTGCCATATAGCTGTACGCCGCTACTGCAATGGCACCGAGAAGATCCGGTGACAACTTGCTTGCTAAGAAAATAGCGGTTGGGCCATCAGCACCACCAATGATGGCAATCGAAGCTGCATCAGGCATGCTGAATTCCATACCCGGCACGTAGTTGAGCAAAATCGCGCCAAACAACGTAGCAAAGATACCGAATTGCGCAGCCGCCCCTAACCACAAGGTTTTCGGGTTAGCAATCAAAGCACCAAAGTCGGTCATAGCCCCTACGCCCATAAAGATCAGTAACGGGAAGATCCCCGATTCAATCCCCACATAGTAGACGTAGTAAAGCAAACCACCTTCATCGGTAAAACCCGCATTAGGTATATTGGCCAAGATGGCACCAAAGCCAATTGGCAATAAAAGTAAGGGCTCAAAGCCTTTACGAATGGCCAAAAACAACAGGATACAACCAACCAGAATCATACATATCTGGCCAAACTCGAAGTTAGCAATCCCTGTTTCTGACCATAAGGTCATTAATCCGTCCATGATACTCCCTTACGCCAGACTCAATAGCGGTGCGCCGACCGTCACTGAGTCACCTTCCTTAACGTGAAGGTCTTGAACGATACCGCCACGGGCTGCGCGAACTTCAGTTTCCATCTTCATCGCTTCGAGGATCAGAAGTACTTCACCTTCTTCCACTTGAGCTCCACTTTGAACATTCACTTTGAAAATGTTCCCTGCCAATGGCGCAGGTACCAGCTCTGAATTACCAGACTGAGCAGCAGGAGCTGGCGAAGCCTGTTGAGGCGTTGAGTTAGCCGGAGCAACCGATGTCAATTGACCTTGCGGGCCCACTTCTACGTCGTAAACCTGCCCATCGACTTTCACACTGTAAGTCTCAATCCCACCCTGAGCAGCTTGAGGAGCAGGTGCTGCCACTGGCTCTTCTTTACCTGGAGCAGGCTCGAAAGCATTAGGATTATGGCGATTTTTAAGGAACTTCAGGCCAACTTGAGGGAATAGTGCGTAGGTTAAGACATCATCGACCGTATCTTCAGCCAATGAAATACCATCTTGTTTCGCTTTAGCAAGCAAATCTTCAGTAAGGGTATCCAATTCAGCTTCCAGCAGATCCGCAGGGCGACAAGTAATGGCTTCAGCACCATCCAGTACTTTTGCTTGTAGTTCCGCATTTACTTCTGCCGGAGCTGCGCCGTATTCGCCTTTTAGGACACCCGCCGTCTCTTTGGTGATGCTCTTGTAACGCTCACCCGTTAGCACGTTAATCACGGCTTGCGTACCGACAATCTGAGAAGTAGGTGTAACCAGAGGGATGAAGCCCAAATCTTCGCGCACGCGCGGGATCTCGTCCAATACTTCATCAATACGATCTGCCGCACCCTGTTCTTTAAGTTGGCTTTCCATATTAGTTAGCATGCCACCAGGCACCTGAGCGATCAGAATGCGCGAATCGACCCCTTTTAATTGACCTTCAAATTTCGCATATTTTTTACGAACTTCGCGGAAGTAGGCGGCTATTGGTTCGATCTGGTCCAACTTAAGGTTGGTATCACGCTCTGTACCTTGGAGCATCGCAACCACAGTTTCCGTCGGAGTGTGGCCGTATGTACAGCTCATTGAGGAGATCGCAGTATCAAGAATATCGACCCCAGCTTCGACTGCTTTGACTGCTGTTGCAGTAGAAAGGCCAGTCGTTGCGTGACAGTGAAGTGCTAAAGGAATATCGGTCGATGATTTGATACGAGAGATCAGCTCTTCCGCTTCATACGGCTTAAGCAAACCTGACATATCTTTAATGCATAAAGAGTGGCAACCAAGATCTTCAAGGCGCTTCGCTAGATCAACCCAAGTCTCGGTATTGTGAGCTGGGCTAGTAGTATAAGAAAGCGTACCTTGTGCGTGAGCGCCTACATCGACTGCTGCCTTGACCGCTTTCTGGAAATTGCGCACATCGTTCATTGCATCAAAGATGCGGAACACATCCATACCATTGGCGTGCGCACGTTCGACAAATTTTTCAACCACATCATCTGCGTAGTGGCGGTAACCTAGCAGGTTTTGGCCACGAAGTAGCATTTGCATGGGTGTATTGGGCATCGCTTTTTTAAGCGCGCGTAGACGTTCCCAAGGGTCTTCTCCTAGAAAACGGATACATGCATCAAAGGTGGCACCGCCCCAGGTTTCTAAAGACCAGTACCCCACTTTATCGAGCTCCGCTGCGATAGGTAACATATCTTCAAGACGCATACGAGTAGCAAACAGCGACTGATGGGCGTCACGAAGCACCACGTCGGTTAAAGCTAGTGGTTTAGACATGCTCATTAACTCCTTTTAATCAATTTAAATGCTACTTAGCAGTAGAAGTGCGATGTTGATGCACCGCAGCAGAAATCGCTGCAACTACCTTGGGGCTAATAGCAGAAGAGGTTGGTTGAATTTTATTATTTTGTTTCGGTGTAGCGATCGGCTCTGGCACTTCTTCTGGCACCAGCTTAGACATTAGCCGAACGAGATAGACGAGAATAGTTAGGAATATAAATACTACGGCCATCCCTGTAAGCATCAGGGTTGCAGCATCTACTAGCAGGCTTCCAATATTTTCCATTTTAAGCATCCTTTCTTTGTCATCCTGACAAGATATTGGCCATTCAATTATTGGGACTTCGTGTCCTAAATGACCTTTTTGACGTCAGTTCTGTGCTGACGTTTTCTTTCAGGAAAAGTAGTCAAATATCCTGATAAGAGGTCTAGGATTATCTCGATTGGTTAAACTTTGTCAATTTTGTTTAAAGCAGTCTTGATGATATTGCACATTTCTAGGGATGATTGCGTCATACAAATCACATAAATCTGCAATATGAGACGATATAAGGATAAATAACTGCCGATTTTATGACGTTATTAGATAAATCGGATGATTACTGCGATAGGGGTAATGTTTCCTAAAAAAGTTCTTAGAAAACATTAACTTGTAAAAATAAAGTTAATAGAATGATAATGAAATGTTAACAAAAAAAGCCCTGCTATTTCTAGCAGGGCTTCTATATGATGGCGCGCTCGGAAGGATTCGAACCTTCGACCGCCTGGTTCGTAGCCAGGTACTCTATCCAGCTGAGCTACGAGCGCGCAATGTTTGATATCAATATAATCAATATCAGGTCAGTGACCTTAATGAGTGGCGCGTCCTGGAGGATTCGAACCTCCGACCGCCTGGTTCGTAGCCAGGTACTCTATCCAGCTGAGCTAAGGACGCACGGGGTGTTCAACAAGTTTTAAACTTACTAAACGAAATAGTGGCGCGCTCGGAAGGATTCGAACCTTCGACCGCCTGGTTCGTAGCCAGGTACTCTATCCAGCTGAGCTACGAGCGCGCAATGTTTGATATCAATACAATCAATATCAGGTCAGTGACCTTAATTAGTGGCGCGTCCTGGAGGATTCGAACCTCCGACCGCCTGGTTCGTAGCCAGGTACTCTATCCAGCTGAGCTAAGGACGCACGGGGTGTTCAACAAGTTTTAAACTTGCTAAACGAAATAGTGGCGCGCTCGGAAGGATTCGAACCTTCGACCGCCTGGTTCGTAGCCAGGTACTCTATCCAGCTGAGCTACGAGCGCGCAATGTTCTCTCAAAAGAGAGTTGTGAAGTATATCACGCTAATTTTTCTTTAAAACAAAAAAATTGACCATAGGCCAATTAATGGCGGTGAGGGAGGGATTCGAACCCTCGATGCGGCTACAAACCGCATACTCCCTTAGCAGGGGAGCGCCTTCAG
>NZ_CAMZNA010000025.1:0-11428 GCF_947311885.1 Vibrio sp. St2
TTGAAAACCGAAAAAGATGTTTATCAAGAGCAATACAAAGCTGTGGATGATAAACGTCAATCTGAATACACCCAACGAGTCAGACCATATTTAGAAGAGGCTGAAATCAAAAAGCATATGGGTGAGCAGTCTGAATATGATCGACTGATGGATTTGGCTGTTCAAGAGCGAGAGAAAATCCAAACAGAAAACCCGTGGCCAACACCACCAACTAAATAAAGCCTGCTAATTCAGCAGGTTTTTTTTGTACCTATTTAAACCTCATACCCAGCCTTTGTGCTGGGTTTTCTTTTACTAGGAAAACCTATGGAACAGAAGAAAACAACGCCTCACAAAGTGCTGTTTGGGTTCCGTCATCCTCGCACTCAGCATTGGGTGAAAGAAGGCGAAACTGTTGAGCTTACCGCTCGCGAAGCACGTGACCTAACATTGGGCTCAATCAAAAAGGTAGAGCCTGTTAAATCCACCACTAAAGCGGTAAAGGATAAATAATGGACCCTATTCAAGATTTTGTTCATAACGGTGCGGAAGTTCGATCGCAACGTTCACCAGCTCCTTATGGGCCGTTAGGTAAAACGGTTCTCGGTGCAGTGGGTACTGCCCCAAACGCTGACCCACTAATTCCAAAGAGCAAGCCTTTTCGAGTTGCAACACCTCGTGATGCAGCTTACTTGGATATGGGTGGCTCTGGTCTAGGTACGCTTGTTGATTTCTGTGAACAGGTACTAAAAGTGTCTCAAGTGCCTATCTACGTAGTTATTGAAAAAGAAGGTGATACGGAAGCCGATACTATCAATGCAATTATTGGTGGCACAGCCGCAGATGGTCAACGAACGGGTGTTCATGCCCTAACAGAATGTACCGAAAAGCCGACTCATATTTTTGTACCAGGTTATTCAAGCAATAAGCCGGTTGCTGACGAGATGGTAGCAATTGGTAAGCGAATGTATGCCATTCCAGTTGGTGATGGTCCAAACACCACAGACCAAGCAGCGATCACTTTCCGCGGTACATTAGGCGCACCAGGCACAGGTTATGAAGCTTACTACCTTGTTGATAACTGGCCTCATATTTACAGCAAAGCAGAATCCAGCAATGTTGTAGTGCCAGCATCAACCATGGCAGCAACTTGTTTTGCACGAGTTCTTCCGTGGGAAAGTCCAGCGT
The DNA here is from genome assembly GCF_947311885.1 of Vibrio sp. St2. Classification (NCBI taxonomy): domain Bacteria; kingdom Pseudomonadati; phylum Pseudomonadota; class Gammaproteobacteria; order Vibrionales; family Vibrionaceae; genus Vibrio; species Vibrio sp. St2. The sequence goes on from NZ_CAMZNA010000025.1 coordinate 1,168, forward strand.
CTAACGGTGGCGTATTGATTGAAGCTCTATCGCGTCAAGTCGATTACGACATCATGGACCAATCTTCTCAGGCTAACTTGCTGATGAAGAACGGTGTTTCGGTCATTACCGATACCAGCGAAGGTAAGAAGCTCAAAGGTAACCGTTGTATTCACGGTGACTTTGTTAACAAGAAAGGTCTGGAATACGCGATCATTCGTAAGCTCGCAGCTACCTCAGAACGCGACATGGCTAAAAACTTAACTGAACGCTTTATGAAGCAAAAAGTTAAGTCGGTAAACAGTATGCTCAGTGCCATGATTGTTGAAGAAGCTTTGATGGGTTGTAAAGTTTTTCTTCACCCAACTCTTAACAGCACTGAAAACTACAAGAGCGGTCGCTGGGCGATTGCTATTCAATATGCTGGTTATTCTCCAAATGAGCACATGATTTATGTCCTCGACGAGGATGATGGCATTGTTGACGAATTTCTAGGGAGTATCTTGTAATGCATCAACATATGGTCCTGCTTCAGCGCACTGCGCTGATTAACGGTATTCCGGTTAAGCTGGAAATCACTGAGCTTCAAGAGCCTAAAATCGAAAAGGTTATGGCTTCTATTGAAGGTGGTGGTTTCGGTAAGCGTGAAGTGTGGGTGGGTATGGAAGCCATGACCGACGCCAAGTTTACGCTAAAAGGTGCAACACCAGAGCTTGTAGCTAACCTCGGTTTGCATAAAGGCCAGAAGGTTCCAGTGAACATTCTTGACTCAATGGAAGATGGTCGCGGTACGGAATACAAAGTAGAGCACAACTGGGAAGGCATTCTTAAATCGGCTGCTGAAACAGGTGCAAAAGCGACAGGTGGCGATTCTGCATTGTCATCTCGCGAGCTTGTTTTTGCCGCTTTGGATGAAGCTGAAAAGATCGTTAATGGCAAGATTGAGTACCAATGTAACGCTCTTACTGACGAGTACGATCTTGGTGATGGTGATGTGATGGTGAATCATCGTCGCAACACTGGTCAGCCGTAAACTGAAAGTTAAACCCACAAGCCCTCGTTTGATGCGAGGGCTTTTTTTTGGATAAGCCCCTATGAAAATTCAAAAGACGCACACACTTCTTGTTCCTGCTTTGGGTAAAACCGAAGTTGTTATCCGCGCTCTTAGTTACGAAGAAGACGCGCAACTTGTTGAACTGGCCACTGAGAAAGATGATCAGGGAAACCCAATCAAAGACGAAAAAGGCGAAGTCAAAATCAATGCTGAAAAGCTATTAGAGCTTCGCTCTTTCAAAATGACAGGTATTGATGAGAGAGGCTTCTTTGAACTCTCTCAACCAGACATCACAACCATTGAATATTGGAATCATGTTTTCACGACTCAAGATTCAGTGACCGTTGCTCGTTTGCTCGAGCTCAAGATTGGTGATGAACCATGGACAGTGGGTGATGATATGAACCCTCGCTTGCTTCAGCCTCTTGAGAACTGTGATAGCTACGCGCTGAAATATCCGACTGGTCGTTTAACCAAAGCGATGAACGCTCAGAAAACCGATGATGAGCGAACCTTTACTATTACTGCTGGTTGTACCGACTTTAAGCACGACCAGATTTACCAGCTCACCACACCAGATTGGACTTACCTGCAAAACAGGCTCACCGATTTTTTGTCACGTCCGGCGGATTACTTTCGCCAACCGACATCGAGCGAATGATTGACCTGATCCCACTGGTGTACAACACCAGTGAATCAGAAATGTTGGGCTGGACCAATGAAAACGCCCTGCGTCGTTATCGCTTAGCAAAAGCAAAACTTGGAATTAAGTAATGGCAGACAATAAGCAGAAGTTCAGCATTGTTTTAGACGGTGTAAACCGTTTATCTGCCCCGTTAGCGGCTGCAGGGAAAACTATTCGCAAGCTGGAAACTGATACATCCAGTGCGAATAACGAGCTGAAGAAATTCGAATCTCAGCAAAAGCAAATTGGTCAGTATCAAGGGATGCAGACCAACTTGCAGAAAACCCGAGGTGAAATGCAGGCGGCAAAAGTCGCCAGTGCAGGTTTGTCTCAGGAGTTAAACCAAAACCGAGCAGCTCTTAAAGGTCAAGAGAAAGAGCTGGAAGCTGCTCGAGTAAAGTTGGCTGGCCTACGTAGTGAAACCGAAAAATCGGAAAAGGTCAGCAAGGCTCAAAGAGCTGAACTAAGACAAGCGGAACAGCAGGTTCGACAGCTTGATAAGGCTTATGCTGCTCAGGTTAAGCAAGTTGGTTCTCTTGATAATCAACTGCGTCGTGCAGACAGACAAGTCGATAAAGTTTCTAAACAGTTCGCAGACCAATCTGCGAAAGCCGGTCAATTGCGTAAGCAACTGTCCTCGGCTGGTTTGAATGTGGATGCGTTAGGTGCAGAACAGTTGCGCCTAGCAAGACAAACCAAGTCGGCCACGGCTGCGCTTGATAAGCAAAAGCAATCTTTAAAAGAGCTGAATGCTATTCAGGCACGTAAACAAGCACGCTCTGCAGAACGTGGAGAGTTAGCTGGCCAAGCGGTAGGTACGATTGTCGCTGCTGCACCGTTAGCGGCAGCAGGCAAACGAGCTGTTGATTACCAAAGCGCATTTATTGATGTGCGTAAGGTAGTAGATTTTGAAAGCGCAGAGCAAGAGGCTGCGTTCCAGCAAAAGATGAAAGCCCTCGCTGTTAACACGGGGATGAATCAAATCGGCATGGCAGAAATTGTGGCTTCTGCTGGCCGTTCCGGTATCAAAGGTGAAGAGAACCTACTGAAATTTGCAGCTCAAGCGGCTGAAATGGCTATCGCATTTGATGTTACCGCGGCTGAAGCTGGAAACACTCTTGCTCGCTTTCAATCCACAATGGGCTTAGAGGGTGATAGAGCTTTAGGTCTGGCTAAGACTTCCAACTTGCTGGCAGATAATTTAGCCAATACCGAAGCAAAAGACGTCGCTGCAGTTTTGGCTCGTCAAGGTTCAACGGCAATGATGGCTGGCTTGAATGAGTTTGAAGCGGCAGCTCTGGCAGGCTCTCTTTTCTCAGTAGAAGGCAGTGAAGAGGTATCGTCTACAGCGCTTAAAAACATCACTGGTGCATTAACTAAAGGTTTTGCTGCAACAGGTTCACAGAAAGAAGCCTATGCCATGCTTGGGTTAGATGCTAATAGTGTCGCAGCAGGCATGCAGGAAGATGCAACCGGAACATTGTTGGAAGTCTTTAAGGCTATTGAAGATGCTGATGATGTTGATCGAGGCGCCATTATTTCTCAGTTGTTTGGCGAGGAAGTGAAAGGTGCGGTCGGTAAACTAGTTAACACCATGCATGGTGAGCAAGGGTTGATTAATACGCTTGAAAGAGCTAGTAGCAGCTCGAAAGCGGCTAGTGCTTGGCAGGGTGAACTCGATAAGCGAAGAAAGAGTTCACAATATTTACTGGATCAGTCTACTTCATCTCTTGATCGTCTAGTTACTGCATTTGGTAATGGATTCATTCCTATTATCGAAGTCGCGGCACCAATGGTTACTACCGTAGCGAATGCTCTTGCAAGTGGTTTAGAAGCTTACCCAGAAGTTGCGACAGGCATCATGGCTGTCACAGGTGGTGTCATTGCACTTAAAACCGCCATGATTGGTTGGAAGCTAGGTAAAAACCTATTAGGCGCAGGGAAGGACTTATTAGGCGAGAAAAAACTTACCAGTTCGCTGTCAGGCACCAAGAATGCAGCAGACCGAGCGTCTAGCTCGATTGATAGACTTAATCGGAAATTAGGCGGCTTAGGTGGTGGATCAGGTGCTGGTGGTTATAGTGGTCGTCGCTCAGGTAAAAGCGGTCGTGTTGCGTCAGCAGGTCGTCGCTTAGGACGAAACAAATGGGCTCGTAGGCTTGGTTTCTTGACGGGTGCTACAGCTCTTACCATGGCTCCTAGCGCAGCAATGGCAGCAGACACGCTAACTATGGGCGGTGATCTGATTGATGGATTTGGTGGGCTTGCAGGACTTGCCCCTAAAGCAGGTATGTTAGCCAAAGCAGGTAGTTTTGCTGGCAAGCTAGTACGACCATTGAGTGTTGTCGCTGGCTCTATAGGATTGGTTGACGCGATCAAGAATGGCGATGCTGCTGATGTTGGCAGTGCTGCAGGTGATGTAACTGGTGGACTTGGAGGAGCAATGGCAGGTGCTGCCCTTGGTTCCATGATTTTACCAGGTATTGGTACCGCCATAGGCGGCATGATTGGTGGCATTGGTGGTGGTGCTTTAGGTGAATGGGTTGGTGCTAAAGTTGGTGGCTGGTTTGGCTCGGATAAAACCGACACTCCAGCGTCTGGTAATGAGCAAAAGCAACTCACTCAGCTAGCGAATGCTTCATCTACCAAGCAAGACAATCGCCAAATTAGCGTTGAAGTTAAGATAGAGCCGACAGGCAACCATGAATATGACCAACGAATAGGTGAAGATGTTGCTCAGAAAACGGCAATGGCAGTGGCTAACGTTGCCCCACCAGATTATGACGTTGCGTTAGGTACCACATTGGGAGATGTATCATGACACCACAGTTAATTCTTGGTGACTTTCCTTTTACGGTTGCTAAAAAAACCCAATATGAGGAGCTGGTTCGTACCAGTTCCTCTGGTTGGAAAAAACAAGCTAGAGTCGGGAAGAAAGCTAAAAAGCATCTTTCAGAGATCCCTCTGGACACCATTACAATTAAAGGCAAGTGGTTTGGTGAAGATGCGGAAGGCGCTCTCGATAAACTGCGTTCTATGCGTTTTGAATCCCATGTTCTTTCTAATGGTCAAGGAATTAATATGGGATTTTGGACCATAGAATCAATCACTGAAACTCAAACCAAAATTGGTCGTGATGGTTTAGCTCAGGTAGCTTCATTCACCATAACACTAGAGGAATCACCGGATGAGTAAATTAGTTCGTTCTATTGATGGTGATACGGTTAGTGACATTACATGGCGAGAATTAAGCCTCGATGATGATGAAACTGAGGATAAGGTTTATGACTTGAATCCTCATCTTCATGATCTCATTGGTGTTGAAGCAACATTGCCTGCAGGTGTTGAGATTTTATTACCGGATATAGTTGTGAAGAAGCCAGCTAAAGCGGTGAACATATGGGATTAAAGCCAAGCTGTTATATTTCTGGACCTGGTGAAAGCATAATCAACGCAAACATTATGTCTTTCGAAAGGCAGGATGCACCAGGTAATAAATCAGACACCTTAAAGATTGTTGTAAGCACAGCAGAACTTGATGGTATTCCTAAAGAAGACGCTGAAATTCGATGGTATGAGGGATATTTGGGTGGTGAGGTGGATAAGGGGCTATTCACTATCACCCGAATCATCCCCCAACTCTTTCCTTCTCAAGTGACGATCATTGCGACCGCGGCCCCATTTAAGGCTGATGACCAAACAGGCATCAAAGAGCGTCGCTCTAATAGCTGGGAAAATATTTCACTCGGTGATTTGTTCAGAGAGGTTGTGAAGCCTCATGGATTTTCGCCTCGGGTCGATCCGACACTAGATAGCATCAACATTGAGCATATCAATCAGACTGATGAAACGGACCCAGCGTTTCTTCGACGTATTGCTAAAAAATACGATGCGGTTGCTAAGCCAGTTGATGGGTTGTATGTGTTAGCTCGACGTGGAAAAGTGAAAACAATAACTGGACAGGATGCTCCAGTTAAAGAAGTCTCCGTTCCTCAGAGTAATATCCCTACTGAAACGGGTTTTGTTAATGCCTCAACGGACAACCCTAGTCGAACTCGATTCAAAGGGGTGATAGCTCGATGGCAAAACGTAAACTCTGGTGTAGAAGAAGAGGTGACGAAAGGTAGCAAGCCATTTAAAAAGCTTCCTAACGTTTACTCAAGCAAAGCAGAAGCAGAAGCAGAAGCAGAGTCTGCACTGAGAGAAAATGACCGTAAAGGTCGAACACTACGAATTGATTTGGAAGGAGACCCTCATGTAGTTGGTGAGGGTCTTATTCAATTAGATTCTACATGGCCAGAGCACTCACAAGGTACTTATTCATGTGATCAAGTCACTGCTCGTTGGTCTGCTCAAACTCCTTATCGAATCAGCGTAAAAGCGACGATTCCAGTCTAATCACAACGTGATAAAGTAATCGCCACCAGCTATTTAGCTGCACATCTTTATCACGTTCTCTCCCTTTTCTTTTCTTGCAATCTTAATTAATTCTTCAATAGTTTTTATTGCTACTTCTGATACTTCTTCGTCAATTACCATCCCAGGCTCGAGTGAAACCATAAGGAGCTGGGCTTTGCCAATGATCTCTTTATTCATTCCGTTCCCTTTATTTTTATAGGTATAAGTAACCCTACCAGAGCTTTTTTATTTCCTAAGTATGCTCAGTAGACTTTTTATACGGCGTTTTGGAGAGCCGCCGATTGTTGTTGCGATTTCTGTTATATCAAATGGAATTGGATATCAGCTGATCGCCTATAGAGGACGGTAAAGAGGTGGGTTATTTGAACTTTTGCATGAGTTCTTTCTAAAATAGTATTATTCATAGAATTATCACTAACTAACGTTTTGATTATAAATTTGAGTTTCAGTTTGCAAATCAAAAGAAATCACAAATCAACACCTAAGCCTAAGTGTTTGTTTTTATAAGACATGTCTATTTGGCACGTCATTGGCAAAGGATCATAACTATAAACCTTACCTATGAAACGGGTTTAGAACACAAAATGAACTCACTTCTCCAGATTTGGGTAAATCTATGTTCTAAATCTCCAAATATGGCGGTGTAGTATGGGGAAGATTTCAAGCACTGTTGCTGTTCTGAGGCGATTTAGAGAGTTGTCTGGAAAAAGTCGTGAAGACATGTCCAAGGAAACAGGGATTGGAGTTCGTGTAATAGAAAGGTTTGAGTCTGGTGAAGTGGATATGTGGGTCGGAGATATGGAAAAGTATCTTGTCGCGCTTAATATTACACATTTTGATCTGGCGGTTGCTGTTCAGAATGGCAATTACACACTATCTAAAGATATGGAGTCAGTTGCCAAATTTCTACCTCATGATGTTCGACTTATCCATTTAGAGTATTTGATAAATTTAGCTAAAGCACTCAATAAAAAAGGCTCCTAGATAAGGAGCCTTTGTTTATAGGGTTATCGCTAAGACTATAAGCGTAACAATGGTTATCCAGCATAATTCTTTTAGTGAATCCATATTAGCCTCTTGCTAACTCTTGGTAACAAGCTTTGGCAACAGCTTCACCCATGCCTTGATGTTGATTCTCTAGCCACTCAATTACCATGTGGGCTGGTAAGTGTATTAAATCGGCTAGTTTTTGCGAACGAATAAAGGTATAGTCTTCTTTAGACATAGTCATCTCCTGGCGGTTTTGGTTGTGTCACACAAACCCACTGTTCCCGCAGTGGGTTTTTGCTTTTTTATAGTTAAATAATGCTTGAGTCGTTTGCCATCGCGCTCTTTTGAGCAGCGTGGCCTTTGCGATAAGCGTCTGCGATTTCTACTGATGGGCTTTCATAGGCTCGACTTGCAAGGTTATCGCCACCATTTAATGCAGAGTTAGCACCATCATAGTAAGCGGCCAATTGAGCTTGGTTCATTTTTTCTGTTTCACTATTACATGGGTAAAGCATACTCTTACTCCTTATTTAGCATTTTTCTAACGCTTCTTTTGAGAGCGTTTGGTCAATGAATGCCTCTATTGCTTTTAAAGACTCATCTGAAATATTAGGGATGTTGATCTTGGCATTGCCATTAACTAATGCGACCGTGGTCCCCATTGCCAGCTCGCGAGGTTTCACTGGTTCAGGTTTGCTAATGCCACATTTCTTAATGAAGAATTCCACCAACTCCTCAGCGTTGTATTTTCCTTTCTCTTTACACCACTCTTCAAAGAAAGTGATCAACCCATCCTGTTGCTGTTCATCCAGTTTTTTGTATGCTTTGAATAGCGTTTCACCTTGTCTGGCGCTCAAGTCATTAGGGCTAGGTAAAGCTTTGATGAATGGCTTAGGAAGCATAGCGGTGTACACTTCTCGCATCATTGCACGGCGACCTTTGCCTACAGCTTCGGATGCTTCCTCTTGGCTTTTGCCACTATTCAATAAACGTAATGCCTTTTGACCTTGTTCATATGCCGAGGTTGGTCGGTAATTGTTGCCGACTTCGCTCAGGTAATTCATCTGATCGTCTGATAGGTCGCCAACCCAAATATAAAAGTCACTCTTTGCTGTTATGGCAGTAAAACGACGTCGGCTACCGTCAGCTACCTGAATAACACCACACTCTTCACGGCCGAAAGCGGGTACTTCTTGTCCGTACTCTTTAAATGTTGGCAAAATATCTGAAATGGCGAACTCATCGAGTAGCTCTTGATCACGCTCGTTCTCTAGCCAAACCATGGTCGATAGGTCGACTTTTTTGGCAGGAATCTTCTTGAGCGTAAAAGTAACTTCGACGCCCTTAACAGGCTTAGTGAGTGTGTTTCCTACCTGTTCGTCTAGCTTTTCAGATATTTTTACAGGTGCGCTTTTGTCGCGCTTACCTCTGATTCGAGCCGTTGAGACGCTGGACTCTTTTATTTCAACATCGAGATCGTTTTTCATGTTATTCAGCCTCCCACATCGGTTTTAAGATAGTGTCTAGAATCTCATTGAATGGTGCGTCATAAATTGCCGTTGCACGTTTCCAAGCCGATGGAGAGCTTCGCTCAGATGCGCCATTTTGCTCGTAGATAGTGACGCCCTTGCGTTGACCTTTCCCCACTTCATCGGTGAAGTAAACGCCGCTGTTTAGTGGCATTCCGCTCCAGAATCGGTGCATGTCCTGCACGTTCTTTAGGCTTGAGCTGTGTTCAGCACCTAGTTTGGTCGGTAATACGCGCACATATGGCTCGTCTAGCTGCTCTGGACCGTTAGGTTGGTATATATCTCGAATCAAACCCATAAGCTGGCAAGTCGAGTTCATGTCGTTCACTTCGGCAGATGTTGCGATAAGTACCACATCGCTTGCGCAGATCATATTGGTTGTACCTAGACCCAAATCAGGGTGGCCATCAATAATGATAACGTCGTAGCTATCTTGCACAGTCATTAGACCGGCTCGTAACATTTGATCGGCTGGATATTCGATATCCGCATCAAGCAGTTCGCTTTCGATACGCTGCAGCTGCAGGTTACTTGCGATGATCTCTAGCTTTGGCCATGCAGTTTCGTTTATGCAGTATGTTAGGTCGTCTTTCTCGCCTAGCATGAACGGCAGCACTGTGTCGTTTATATCGGTATTCAGCTCTGGATGGTATCCAAAGTACATAGAACCATGCGCTTGTGGGTCGATGTCAACGAACAGAACGCGATAGCCTTTTAGTGATAACCATTGTGCCAGGTGAACGGCTGTCGAGGTTTTCCAGCAACCACCTTTACCACCAGGAACGGATACCGTGACTGGGTAGGTTTCCATTAGCTGGTAAGGTTGCTTTTTAAATACATCACGCATGTGGTCTATTTGGCCCAGCGTGTAACCCAATCTGATTGGGCGAGGTGAGTTGGATTCCTTGTATTCCGGTTGCGGCAGGCGACCTTCTTTCTCGGCCTTGCGGATAGCTTCGCTTGTAACACCAATCATGTCTGCAGCTTCATTTATACCAAAGCGACGATTTAGAACTCTGGCTTGTGGCGAGTCATCACCAAACTTCTTCTTGGCTCTTGCTCTTGACCAGTCGTTGAATGAGTCGATGCACGCCTGCATCTGCTCAGAAAGTGTTTGTGACATTTCGTATCTCCATTTCTAGCGGTTTGCGCTAAATATAATAGTTTGTACTTTTTATGTAAACTACTTTTATTTTTGCAAACTACAGTAGTGCACTTATTGTGATTTAACTCTCAAAAAATGGCCAGCATTAACCATTCAGAATGTTGTCTTTGTTTCTCTAACAATCAACTCTTTGCTATTTCCGGTTTTATTTTCTTTTAAATCAGACACTTATACATAATTAGGAAGAGGGGAAATAGAAGTATGAAATCTAAGTAACTAGATAAAAAGGCTGGTTTTTGATGATTAGCATCTCATAACACAAAATTGTGTCAAATCATTACAAATAAAAAGTTACAAAACAATAAATATGTACAAGTTCAATCACGGCAAGCTTAAACGTTACACTTTTATAATGCATCATTATTTATAGATATGTAACGTTACACATCACTAAGTATTTACGTAAATACTTAGTGATGTGTAACGTTACATATCTATAA
>NZ_CAMZNA010000026.1:0-1536 GCF_947311885.1 Vibrio sp. St2
AGAGAGCCGGATTTACCTAACTCTCAAGCCTACGCACTTGAACCTGGACAACCGTCGCCAGGCCCACCTAGCCTTCTCCGTCCCCCCATCGCAATTGTAAGAAGTACGGGAATATTAACCCGTTTCCCATCGACTACGCCTTTCGGCCTCGCCTTAGGGGTCGACTTACCCTGCCCCGATTAACGTTGGACAGGAACCCTTGGTCTTCCGGCGAGGAGGTTTTTCACCCCCTTTATCGTTACTCATGTCAGCATTCGCACTTCTGATACCTCCAGCAAGCTTTACAACTCACCTTCAACGGCTTACAGAACGCTCCCCTACCCAATACATAAAATGCATTGCCGCAGCTTCGGTTTACAGCTTAGCCCCGTTACATCTTCCGCGCAGGCCGACTCGACTAGTGAGCTATTACGCTTTCTTTAAATGATGGCTGCTTCTAAGCCAACATCCTAGCTGTCTAAGCCTTCCCACATCGTTTCCCACTTAGCTGTAATTTGGGACCTTAGCTGGCGGTCTGGGTTGTTTCCCTCTCCACGACGGACGTTAGCACCCGCCGTGTGTCTCCCGGATAGTACTTACTGGTATTCGGAGTTTGCAAAGGGTTGGTAAGTCGGGATGACCCCCTAGCCTTAACAGTGCTCTACCCCCAGTAGTATTCGTCCGAGGCTCTACCTAAATAGATTTCGGGGAGAACCAGCTATCTCCAGGTTTGATTGGCCTTTCACCCCTAGCCACAAGTCATCCGCTAATTTTTCAACATTAGTCGGTTCGGTCCTCCAGTTGATGTTACTCAACCTTCAACCTGCCCATGGCTAGATCACCTGGTTTCGGGTCTATATCCAGCAACTCGACGCCCAGTTAAGACTCGATTTCTCTACGGCTCCCCTAGATGGTTAACCTTGCTACTGAATATAAGTCGCTGACCCATTATACAAAAGGTACGCAGTCACACCACGAAGGTGCTCCTACTGCTTGTACGTACACGGTTTCAGGTTCTATTTCACTCCCCTCACAGGGGTTCTTTTCGCCTTTCCCTCACGGTACTGGTTCACTATCGGTCAGTCAGTAGTATTTAGCCTTGGAGGATGGTCCCCCCATATTCAGACAGGATATCACGTGTCCCGCCCTACTCGATTTCACCTAAAATGCGCTGTCGGTTACGGGGCTATCACCCTGTATCGCAGAACTTTCCAGAACTTTCACCTGACGCATTAAAGGCTTAAGGGCTAGTCCAATTTCGCTCGCCGCTACTTTCGGAATCTCGGTTGATTTCTTTTCCTCGGGGTACTTAGATGTTTCAGTTCCCCCGGTTCGCCTCATTACCCTATGTATTCAGATAATGATAACTGCTTATGCAGTTGGGTTTCCCCATTCGGAAATCCCAGACTCAAATGACTTTTACTGTCTAATCTGGGCTTATCGCAAGTTAATACGTCCTTCATCGCCTCTGACTGCCAAGGCATCCACCGTGTACGCTTAGTCACTTAACCATACAACCCCAAAGGGTCTTCTGTTTAAACAACCAAAGTTGTCTGC
>NZ_CAMZNA010000027.1:0-1201 GCF_947311885.1 Vibrio sp. St2
CGGAAATAGCTGACTTGCTGACGGGCAGCGATGGAGCGAAGGCGTTAATGGTGTCAGGGACTTCGTTGGGCTTTAAAGCGAATACGAACTTGTCAGTTGTGATAGAGAGTGACAATGGCGTTGACAGTATGCCTACGCTTGTTGCACCGGTGGCGACAGATGGCACCTGGTCGACGACGGCGCAGAACCTATCGGGTTGGAAGTCGGGCATTTTGACGATTAAGGTGAGTGGTAAGAATGGTGAGCCAGGTAAGCACCAGACGGTGGAGGCTTCTCAGACGGTGGTATTGACAGACAATGTTGCGCCGGAAGTGTCGGAAGTTCTGGTGACATCGAACACCCCACTAGAACACAATAAGACAGTGACGTTGACGTTTAGGTTTAGTGAGCCAGTGGACAATGTAAAGGCTCAAGTGGGCGATGTTGAGGTATCAATAGATAGCCAATCTGGTGCGCATACTGAATGGACAGGCGAGACTTCATCGCCAATCAGTGTGGTTGTAGGTGAGACGCAGAAACAAATCTCGGTGACTCAGTATCGTGATACGGCGGCGGTCCCTAACAACGGTGCAGTTTACAATACGCAAGTCAATGTGCAGCCAGTTATTAGCATTACCCCACATGACACGATTAACGAATCAGGTGCCAGCAATGTTGTGATTACGGGTACAACGCAAGGTTTTATGAAGGACGATACTCTGTCGTTGACGCTCAGCCGTGATTCGGATACGAGTATAGAGCCAGTGAATGTGAATGTGACTGTGAAAGAGAATGGCTCTTGGGAGTCATCGCCACAGAACATTCGCCATTGGCCAAGTGGTCAGATTGACGTGAAGGTAACGGGGAATAACCAGATTGGCGTTTCTGCGACAGCCGATATAGATGTAGAGTATTTGGACGAGCAGGTCCCTAGTTTGAGTGGTATTTCGGTGACATCGGGAGCGCCACAAGACGGCCAGAAGGTAGGCATTACGGTCACTTTTGATGAGCCGGTGACTGACGTGAAAGCACAGGTTGATGGTGTGAATGTGTCATTCACTAATGATAATGATTCACCATCATCGGTTTGGTCTGGTGAAACGGAGAACGTTATTGCTCTGAGCGCTAACTCTGATACGGTCACGACGTCTGTGATGGCGGGATATAAAGACGTATCGGGTCAGGCTGGAGTGGGTGCTGACTTAGAGTCAGTGGTGCAGCC
>NZ_CAMZNA010000028.1:0-1150 GCF_947311885.1 Vibrio sp. St2
AGAATTAGTCGAAGATCTTAGCAACAACACCAGCACCTACTGTACGGCCACCTTCACGGATCGCGAAACGAAGACCTTCGTCCATTGCGATTGGTGCGATTAGCTCTACAGTCATCTTGATGTTATCGCCTGGCATTACCATTTCTACGCCTTCTGGTAGCTCGATGTTACCAGTTACGTCAGTTGTACGGAAGTAGAACTGTGGACGGTAGCCTTTGAAGAACGGAGTATGACGGCCGCCTTCGTCTTTAGAAAGTACGTATACTTCTGACTCAAACTTAGTGTGTGGGTTGATTGACTTAGGAGCCGCTAGTACTTGACCACGCTCTACTTCGTCACGCTTAGTACCACGTAGAAGTGCACCAACGTTCTCACCCGCACGACCTTCGTCTAGAAGCTTACGGAACATCTCAACACCAGTACAAGTAGTTGTTGTAGTCTCTTTGATACCTACGATTTCTACTTCGTCACCTACTGTTAGGATACCACGCTCGATACGACCAGTTACTACTGTACCACGACCTTGGATTGAGAATACGTCTTCGATAGGCATTAGGAATGGCTGATCGATTGCACGCTCTGGCTCTGGGATGTAGTTGTCTAGTGCTTCTGCTAGCTCAACGATTTTCGCTTCCCACTGCTCTTCGCCGTTTAGTGCGCCTAGTGCAGAACCTTGGATAACTGGTAGGTCATCACCTGGGAAATCGTACTCAGATAGAAGTTCACGAACTTCCATTTCTACTAGCTCAAGTAGTTCTTCATCGTCAACCATGTCACATTTGTTCATGAATACGATGATGTATGGGATACCAACCTGACGGCCTAGTAGGATGTGCTCACGAGTTTGTGGCATTGGGCCATCTGTCGCAGCAACAACTAGGATACCACCGTCCATCTGTGCAGCACCTGTGATCATGTTCTTAACATAATCCGCGTGTCCTGGACAGTCTACGTGTGCGTAGTGACGAGTTGGAGTGTCGTACTCAACGTGAGATGTTGCGATTGTGATACCGCGCTCACGCTCTTCTGGAGCGTTATCGATTGATGCGAAGTCTTTCGCTTCACCGCCGTACACTTTAGATAGAGTTGTACAGATTGCAGCAGTTAGAGTTGTTTTACCGTGGTCAACGTGGCCGATAGTACCAACGTT